>NZ_JAJKFT010000004.1:0-603724 GCF_020966755.1 Blastopirellula sediminis | reverse complement strand
ACGCGGCTTGCTGCCGGCGATCTGCTTGCCGGTCATGTCGATCGTGGCGATGTCTTCCGGCTTCAGGAAGCCTTTCGACTGCATCGTCGGCGTGCAGAGGATTTCGTTCTCGCTGATGCGGACGGTAATGTTACCGTCGTTCGCGGCGGCGAATCCCTTGTTGTAGATTCGGCGGCCGATTTCACAAATGTCTTGCTTGATACGGTGAACGTTGGTCATCGCTTGTCTGCTCGCTTGGTTAGGAGACAGGGTCGCTAGTCGATTGCGGGGCGACTAGTCCGTTATTGGTCACGTAAGTGGACGGAATCGAGGATCGCCGCGTTGTACGCGTCGACCGGCTTCAGTTCGGGATAAAACGGCTGGGCCGCTTCGCCCCCTTCGCTGAGCGCGATCTGCTCGCCGACGCCCGTCGAAAAAGGGTCGTAAACCACCAGGAACTCATCATCGAGCGGATCTTTCTCGCCGCGCAAATGCTCCAGCGTCAAAGGGACGGCCAGTTTGAGCTGGGCGCCCTGCAACGTGGGGTGAACTCTGCCGAGCGTCACCTTGCCGACGATTTCTGCGATACGCATGAGTCACAAATCCCAAGCGGTTACTTTTGCGTCAGGGCCGCCGGTGCGGCGACCGTCTGATGCAAGTGAATCGTTTCGATAAATTCGGCGATTTTCTCGCGAGCAATTTTGCCCGGATCGACCGCAATCACGTTGGCCGCCGTTTGCGGCAGGACGCGATTGAGCGCGTCGATCGAATCGACCGACGCCGCCCGAATTTCCGCATCGCGATTCGCCGCACAGCAAGCCGCCTCCGGCGACTCGGTCAGCAGAATCACAATCTTGTCTTGTTTCGCGGCCAAGGCCGCTTGCTTGACCGTCGACGTCAAATCGATAAAGACGCCGACTGGTCCTCGTTCGCGCCACGACGTGACGCCGTTGGCGTTAAAGGCCAGCACTTCGACCGGCTTCTTCGCTCGCTTCGCCGCTTCGCTGTCGCGAAGCAGTTTCACGCCGCGATCACGTAGGGCGTCGCGAGCCGCCGGAGTCACGATCGCTTGCGGAGAAACGACCAGCGACTTGGCGCCGCCGATCTTTCCTTCCAGCGTCTCGATCGTCACGATCCGGTCGGCCAGCGCCACTTCGCTGCCGTCGGTCGAAATTTCGACGCTCGGAGCCAGTTGCACCGTCGTCGCCGCGGAACTCTTCTCCAGCGCACGTACCTGCTGGACTACCAGCCGCACAATGCGATCGATTTGTTCCGGGCTCAGTTGCATGACCGTCTCGAAGCGTCTCGTTTATTCGTCTGCGATCCCGATCACGGTCCAGCGAACCGGCGTCTTCGGAAAACCCAACAGTTCGCGGGTCGCCTGGCCGTCGCTGGTGATCATGACCGTTTCGCCTGGCCCGGCGCCGACCGCATCGACCGCCAACAGCGGATGCCCATCAGGCCCGCCGTCGATCAGTTGCGGCTGCACGACAAGCAGCTTCCAGCCCTGCATCGACGGATGCTTGACCGTGCTGGTCGCCGTACCGACTACCTTCGCCAGATTCATCGCTTATCTCTTGCCCGGGTGACCGAGGATGCACAAGTCGTCAATCAGCGAGCAACGGCGTTCACGCGTAAACGTGAGCGGCGTCGTCACCCCTTCGCCGGTCGGCGTGGCGATCGAGAACGAGATGTAACCCTCGCCTCCCAAGCCAAGCGACGCCATGCAGGGGCCGTTCTTGACGAACAGCGTCGTATCCATCGCACGACCCATGCGAGTCATGTTGCGGACGTTGTTCGAGTGAATGATCGCCGTGTGACGGAAGCCGTGTTCATAGTATTTCGCCTTATCGATCGCTTCTTCCACATCGTGGCAGCGAACGAACGGGACGAACGGCATCATCTGTTCGACCGGAACGAACGGGTTGTGCTCGTCGGTTTCGCCGAAGATCAATTCGACGTTCGGGTTGATGCTCTTGCCGGCGGCCTTGGCCAACACGGCGGCGTCTTTGCCGATGAAGTCCTTGTGGGCGACCATCTTCTTCTTGCCGTTCATCTCGACTTCCGAAATCGCCACCTTGGTCAGGCGATCAATTTCGTTCGAGTTCAAACGGACGGCGCCGGCTCGTTCCATCGCCTTCATCAGGTCGTCGAAGACCGAGTTGACGACAAAGACTTCCTTCTCGGCGATGCAGAGCAAGTTGTTGTCGTACGAGGCGCCTTGAATGATGCAGCGAGCCGCACGATCCAAGTCGGCCGTTTCGTCGACCACAACCGGCGGATTTCCCGGCCCGGCGACGACGGCGCGTTTGCCCGAGTTGAGGGCCGCTTTGGCGACGGCCGGACCGCCGGTGACGCAGATCATCGCCACGTCGCGGTGATGGAAGATCACATCGGCCGTTTCCAGCGTCGGTTCGGCGATCACGCAGATCAGGTTGTCGATTCCCAGGGCGCGGAAGATCGCTTCGTTGTAGCGACGCACCCCTTCGACCGCGACCCGCTTACCGCTCGGATGCGGATTGACGACCAGCGTGTTGCCGCCGGCGATCATGTTGATCGCGTTACCGGTGATGGTCGGCAGCGAGTGGGTGACCGGAGTGATGCAGCCGATGACGCCGAACGGAGCGTGTTCGATCACGGCCAGACCATGGTCGCCGCTGTAGACCTTGCTTTCGAGGAACTCGACGCCGGGGGTCATTTTGCCCAACGTTTCGAGCTTCTCGATCTTGTGCGCCAAGCGACCGATCTGCGTTTCGTTCATCTCCATCGTGCCGAGCTCGACCTTTTGGTCCATCGCAATCTTGCGGATGATGTCGATGACCTGCTTGCGATCGGCGACGGTTCGCTCGGAAAGTCGCTCGAACGCTTCGCGAGCGGCGCTGACCGCTTCGTGGGCACATTCAAAAATGCCGCGGCGACCAGTGAAACCGCTTGTGGCCGCAGGCGCCGAACCAACTTCGGCCAGCACCTGAGCGACGACGCTTCGGATCAAGGATTCGTCGATTTGCATGGCGAAAACTTTCGTTATCGTGGTGCGCGGTCAAGCCGCGCGGGGTGTCGCTGTTTGGGGGAAACTATTCGGTCGCGTCGGCGTCCGTTTCGGGTTCGCCTTCCGGAGTCGGTTCCGCTTCCGGTTCCGGCTTCGGTTTGGGCGCCGCCTTCGGCTTCGCCTTCTTCGCTTCAACCGGAGGCTTTACTTCCACCGGCGGCTGCTCTTCCGCCGGGGCGTCTTCTCGCGAATAGACGCAAGCTTGATCGATGTGAGCCTGGTCGACGATTCCGACCACCACGCAATCAATCGGCAAGCTCTTGGTCTCCGGCGTCAAACGAGCGCTGGAGCCCTGGGTGATCAACACGAAGTCGCCAACGCCTGAACCGAGCATATCGACCGCAATGAACGTACGTCCGGTCGTGACCAGCGTCTTGCGATCTTTCGGTTCCAAGCGGTACGGCTCGACGACCAGCAACTTATTGCCGACCATCGAGTCCACTTTTTGCGTGGCGATGACCGAGCCGGTCACTTTCGCGATGAACATCGATCAGCTCTCCAACAGTTGCTTGGTTTGCCGGGCCACGATCAACTCTTCGTTGGTCGGGATGACCCAGATCTGCGTTTTGCCGCCGTCGGCGTGAATGGCCGACTCGCCTTTGGCCGCGTCGTTTTTCGCCGCGTCCAGTTCAATTCCAAGTTCGCTCAAGTTCGCACAAACGTCGGCTCGCACTTGCTTGCCGTTCTCCCCGATTCCACCGGTGAAGACGATCGCGTCGACGCCGCCGAGTTCGATCAGCATTCCGCCCAGGTAGCGGCGGATTTCGCTGATGTAAACGTCGATGGCCAGCTGCGCGTCGGCGTTGCCGCCGGCGGCCGCTTCTTCCAAATCGCGCATGTCGCCGCTGATCCCGCCGCTGATTCCCAGCAAGCCGCCCTGGCTGCCGAGATAAGCGAGCAGTTCTTCCAGCGACTTGCCGGTCTTCTCCATCAGCATCGGTAAGAAGTAGGCGTCAAAGTCGCCGACCCGATTGTTTTGCGGCAGCCCCGTTTGCGGGCTCATTCCCATCGTCGTCGCGGCGCTTCGCTTGTTGCGGATCGCGCACAAGCTGCTGCTGCCGCCGAGATGGCATGAGATCACGCGGAGGTCGTCGCGTCCCAATAGCTCGGCCGAGCGAACGCCGATGTATCGGTGGCTCGCTCCATGAAAACCCCAGCGTTTGATCTGGTATTCGTCCGACCAACCTTTCGGAATCGCATAGTAACGAAGCCGATTCGGAATGGTCTGATGAAAGCCGGTTTCAAATGCCGCTACCAACGGAATCTCGGGAAGCTTCTCTCCCAACAAACGCATCGCGTTGATGTAAGGAGGATTGTGGGCCGGCGCGACGGGGCTCATTTCCGCCATCGCATCCAGCACGTCCGGCGTGACTCGCTGCACGCCCGACACGCGTCCGCCGTGGACCGCCTTGAATCCAATCGCAGCGACTTCGTCCGCCGATTTCAGACAACCATGCTCCGGGTCGGTCAGCTGCGACAGGCATTGCTGCACTGCAACGGCGTGATCCGGAACATGCGCGGTTCGATTTTCCTTCCAGTCGCCGATCTCGACCGAGCACGAGCTTTCGCTGCCGCCGATGCGGTCAATGCCGCCGCGGGCCAACTGCGTCTCGCTCTCCATGTCGTATAGGCGGTACTTGAAGCTGGTCGAACCGAGATTGGCTACCAAAACCTTCATGGCGTAGAGGCTCCTTCCTGTGCGTACCGGGGAAACAAACGAATGTCGAACTTCTCGCTACTAGCTGAAGTAGGCGTCCACCAAACCGTCAGCCGGACGCGGAATCACGTGGCTGCCGACCAGGCCGCCAACTTGCTGAGCCGCAGCGGCGCCCGCTTCGACCGCAGCGCGAACGCTACCGACGTCGCCGGTGACGACAGCCGTGATGTAGGCGCCGCCGATGTTGACGCGCTTCGAGATCTTGACGTTGGCGGCCTTCGCCATCGCGTCGGTCGCTTCGACCAGACCGACCAATCCCTTGGTTTCAATCATGCCAATTGCAGTTTGCATCGTTTTCAATTCCTGTTGGGAATGTTCGTTGTAGGGGGAGAGACTAGCCAGCCGAACCGCCGCCGTAGTTGACCGAAGGGGGCAACACGACCGTCAGGTCGTCGTGCGGACGCGGAATCACTTGAACGGCGACCACTTCGCCAACGCGACCAGCGGCCGCAACGCCAGCGTCGGTGGCGGCTTTGACGGCGGCGACGTCGCCCGTCACGAAGACCGAAACCAAACCGCTGCCAATTTTGTCCCAGCCGACGAACTTCACGTTCGCAGCTTTCATCATCGCGTCGGTCGCCTCAACGAGGGTGATAAAACCCTTCGTTTCGATCATGCCCAACGCTTCCATTGCCTTCGCCATGGGGTGTCTCTCCCGATACAAAAAACAGGAAACGAAATTTCAAAATTGCCGCGTCCGCATTCGCTTGGCGGCGTCACATTCAACTTGATCTCAAAGTAAAGCGTCCGCGACCGACCAACCTCGTCATGGTGCAGTCTCAAAGGGCCGGCGCGGACGTGTTCGATTCGCGTCGCCGGACGCAAGCGAGCCTTAGTGCGTTTTGCAGCCGCACGGCTCTTGCTTGACCAGCTTGATTTCGGTCGCCGCATCCAGATTGCACGCGTTCCCCTCATCCGTATCGAGGTGAACTTCCAGCTTGCTGACGTCGTCGGCTCGCACGAGCAGATCCTCAAACGTCGTCGTGCAGCCCCCCGAGACGATTCGCAAGTTCACCCGATCGCCGTTGGCGACTCCGTAGAACTTCGCGTCGGTGTTGTTCATGTGGACATGGCGTTCGGCGCGAATCACCCCTTCTCGCAGGTCGACCACGCCGCGTGGACCAACCAGCACGCAGCCCGGCGTGCCGGCGATCTTGCCGCTGGCGCGAACCGGCGCGTCGATCCCCAGCGAGATCGCGTCGGTGAACGCGAGCTCGACTTGGCTGTAGTCGCGAGTCGGTCCCAGGATGCGAACCTTTTCCAGCATGCGGCGACGCGGACCAACCACCATCACCGTCTCTTCGGCGGCGTAAAAGCCGTCTTGATAGAGGTCCTTCATCGGGGTCAGCGTGTGACCCGGACCAAACAGAGTTTCGACGTCGGCGTCGGTCAGGTGAACGTGACGCGCCGAGATGCTGACGACCAGCTTGGGCGCCGCGCCGGCAGCCGGAGCTGCAGCGGCGGCCGGAGCCGAGTTGCCGGCGACAATCTGGCGAACGATTCGTTCGATCGTCGAGCGATCGAGAGTCGGAGCTTGCGTCATTGGGGGGCGTTCTTAATCGACAGGCATGCGGAGGGTTTAGCGTACGGCGTCTGGCGGCGTCGTGCTGTCGGCGATGATCGTGTCGATCCCCGCGTTCTGCAAAACTTCCAGCCACTCAGGCGTAATCTGGTCGTCGACCACCAGGCGGTCGATCTCATCGAGCGGACATTGGTGAGCCAGGCTCTGTCGCCCGAATTTCGTACTATCGGCGACGATGATCACTTCGCCGGCGGCGCGGACCATCGCTTGTTCGGTTTCGACCAACAACAAGTTGCTGTTGTACAGTCCTTGCTCGGTGATGCCGGCCGTACTGAGGACCGCTCGCCGAGCGTTTAATTTCGCGATCATCTCCGTGGCGTAGGGACCAACCGAAACTCCCGTTCGGTTGTGAACGTAACCGCCGACGAAAATCAAATCGGTCGTGCTGCTGGCCATAAACAGGTTCGCGACCGGCAGCGAGTTGGTGACCACTTGCAGCGTCCGTCCGACCAACAGCTGAGCCAGCTCGTAGGTCGTGCTTCCGCCATCCAAGAGCACCGTGTCTCCATCTTCGATCAGCGCGCTCGCCGCTCGAGCGATTTGCCGTTTCTTCTCCCACTGCATTTCCTGTCGCAGCTCGAAGTGCGGGAGATTGGGGGCCGGTCCGGTGTAAAAGACGCCGCCATGCGTCCGTTTGGCCGAACCGAGGTCCTCTAAAGAATCTAGGTCACGGCGAACCGTCGATTCCGAAACTTCCAGCTCGCTGGCCAGATCCGGCAGCGAGGCGAATCCTCGCGACCGCACCAGCTCTAACAGTCGTGCTCTCCGCACGTCCGCTTGCATATCTGGAGTTCCTGAAGGTTAGCAGTTTATCGTCTTTCTTTACTCGACCTAGATTATGCATCCCTATTTGACGAAAAACAATCAGCCCCTGCAAGAATTCTTTCAAACTCGGAAAATTTGCGTTCACAGAACGCTCATATTGGCGCAACCGCAGATGCTAGCAACACTTACGCGTTTTAATCTAGGGACTTCAGTCAAAGAATAACGCCGAAATGACCGCTAGAATCGCCAGAATGGCCAAAAACGGCCAAATCGGCTTGGCGGGATTCTGTCATTGGACGAGGGCAAATCTTTGGTACAGCCGCCACGATCCGACCATGGCAGCTTTTATGATGGAGCTCACCCAGTTCGCCCCCCTGCACCGCCGGCCTTGCGATGCCTCTACCGTTGATTCTCCGTAAACAGCTGATAGAGCGCCCGGCCGCGGCAGCGAACGCCGTGACGACAATCGTCACCTTCGCCGAGCAACCCTCCGCAGACGACTGGATTTGCCTGCACGGCGAGATCTTTCTCGCCCGTCGTGACCGCTGGAGCGTTTCGCGCTTTGAACGCGAATTGACGACTCGCTCCTGGTTCTCGCCGCAGCGGATGTGGTGGAGCATCGACCTCACATCGCAACAGCCAAATGGCGTTGTGACGCTCGAAATTGCTCGCGACATCGGTCGCATTCATTGGCTGATGGTCGCCCCAAACGCTCGACGAAAGCAAGTTGCCACAGCACTTCTAACGACGCTGGAACAATCTGCCTGGGATCACGGCGTTCGGCAGCTTTCGGCCGAAACTCTCTTGACCTGGGGGCCCGCCGTCGCCTTCTATCGCAGCCACGGCTACCAATAGCCGCCGATTGCCGACTGGGCCAAGTCCCGTTAGAGTACGTTTTTCCTGACGACCGTTTGATCCGAGAAGAGAGTCCCCATGTCCCAGCGTAAGCACATCGCCCACAACGTTTTCTTCACTTTGAAAGACCAGTCGGTCGAAGCGAAAGAAAAGCTGGTCGCCGAGTGCAATAAATATCTGTCGGGACATCCCGGCTGCCTCTATTACTCGGCCGGTCTGCTCACCCCGGAACTCGATCGCCCGGTCAATGACCGCGATTTCGACGTCGCGCTGCACGTCATCTTCGATTCGCTCGAAGCGCAGAACGCCTACCAGACCGCCGAGCGGCACCTCGAGTTCATCGCCAACAACAAAGAAGGTTGGGCGAAGGTTCGCGTCTTCGACTCGACCGTTAGCCCTGAGTAAGGCGATCCGCCGTGCCGCGCACGATCGCAGAGCTGAACGCCCGCAAGCCGGCCCGCCGCCGGAGCGAAGTTCCGGCCGACGTTCTGAAAGCGATGAACGCCGGCCAGATTGAGTCGCGTAACCTGGTCGAATGGCTGATCATCGACCAGGCCAAGCTCCTCAAAGCGATCTTGCCCGAAATCGGCGTGACCGACGCTGCCGCGCAAAAGTCGCTATTAAAAGCGGCTCGCGAATTAAACGAAGCCGGCATCATGCAGCGCTGCACCGGGATCGGCGCCGCGTTTCATGCGGCGCTCGGCGGCGGCAAAGAAGCGGACGTGGTCTACGACAAAATGGCGGCGCACGCGAGCGACGTGGTGCGGATCTGGGGCGCCTTTGCCGACGCCGCCAATCCGAAGTTCACCTTTGTGCAGCGGCTGAAACGGGTCCGCAAATTCGCGATCGACTCGAACGCCGGCGTGCGCGAGATCGCCTGGATGGCGGTTCGCAGCCCGGCGCCCGACGCGCTCATTGACGAAGTCCATCGTCTTCAGCCGTGGGCCAACGACAAGCACGCCTATGTCCGTCGCTTTGCGATCGAAGTGACCCGACCTTGCGGCGTGTGGTGCGCCCATCTCAAGCGGCTGAAAGAAGACCCGACGCCGATGATCGAACTACTCGACGCGTGCAATAGCGACGAGACGAAGTACGTGCAAGATTCGGTCGCCAACTGGCTGAATGACGCCAGCAAGTCGCAGCCCGACTGGGTGATCAAGACATGCGACCGCTGGCAAAGCGAGTCAAAAACGCCGCAAACGGCGAGAATTGTCCACCGGGCGCTAAGAACACTACGCAAAGAATAAGAGACGCTTGGGTGGCACTGCTGGCTTGTCCAGCAGTGCGAAGCGAGTACAGGGTTCACACTGCTGGACAAGCCAGCAGTGCCACCCATTAGCAAATGCCTTAAGTCGCTCCAACAATGCCCCGCAGAAACGAAGAAAACCCGATCTCCGCCGACGAGCGAAAGCTCGCCGAGAAGCTCGGGTTCGTTTCGGGCCAATGGTATTGGATCCGGCGAGACGACGGCAGTTTGTCGCCGCACGTCTTTCATCGATTGGAAATGGGCGCCGACGGCAAATACGTCGGGCACTTCTTCGTCGGCAGCTTTCTCCGCCGATTTCCTCTTAGCGCGGCAGTCGGCCAGGCGACGATGCCGCGCAAACGTTGACTTTTCCTGTTAGTCGCGCATCGCCCGCAGGATTGAATCATCCGAGAAGCTGCGTTGGGCGGTGCGCCCGAGATCGTCCAGCGAGCGGCGCTGGCCGACGTTATTCCAGGCGTTCACCTCGTTCAGCTCCGGCATAATGTCGTTCAGCTGATTGATGAGGGTTTCGGCCATGATGCGAATGCTCGGCTCTTTGGCCCGTTCGAGGATCGCCTTGGCGGTCTTCATCACGCGAACCAATTGAGCCCGTTCGCGAATCGGAGCGGATAGATCGCACTCCGGCTCTTCCAACAAATCTTGCACGGGGACATCCAATGCCTGACTCCAACGATAAAGTTGGCTCAGGAGCAAATCGGACGTCTCTTCTTCTTCATCACGAACTTGCGACGAGGTGATGCCCAGTCGCCGAGCTGCCGTGCGGAGCGATACGCCTTGTTCTTTACGTACCTCTCGAATTCGATGCAGCGGCCTCGAAGGCTGCGTCCGAATGCGCGGAGATACAAAGGCCAACGAACCGCGAGTCAGTTCGAAAGGAACCGTTGCCATAATCTGTCCTCCCTATGTTCCGGTGACGCCGAATTGGGAGCGAAGGCAAAGATGCAAGTTTCCAACCGCGCAGCAAAGCCGTTCCGAACGAGTCGGGTTGGGAAGAATTGCCTACGAGATAAGGAAATCGAACTCTGTTCCGCTAACCCGCCGCTACGCAAGCCAACTGTCCTGAGCCGACTTGATTGCGTATCCGACGTCTAGTTTTTTCTGCGGCCGCTTTTGATGAGCAAGGTTCTCTGAAAACCCTGTACGACCCCAGAAAGTGATGGGACGCCTTGAGATACCCTCCAGGCACGAAATAAATCCGAAAGTGCCTCTTTTAGGAAGAATGGACCTGGAAGTCCTCATTGGCGACTTTGGATTCTAACGGAGTTCGCTATCCATTTCAAGAAATATTAATCAGCTATTTTCAAATTGATGCCACAAGTTGACATCTAGCGCTGGCGATCCTGCTGTTACTTTTTTTGTTGAAATTATTCGCCTAGTGCGAAATTGCCGATCTTCCGCAGGAAATTCGGCCGCGGCAGCAGATCGGGCGAGTGCGCCGGACGTTCCTTTTTCACATCCGAACCCCACTGCATCAGCCGTTCCAGCAGGCTCTGATCAAGCCCCAGTCCCGGGTTATTGGGGACCGACGGCGCTTGCGCAACGGCCGGACGGGCCGCATTCTCTTGGTGCATTTGCCACATCCCCACCAGGTCGGCTTCGTTGACCGGCCGGCGGGCGTCATGAATCAGCACCACGTCCCCTTCGGCGTGTTGGCTGCCGGTATCGACGGCCGACGCGATCCCGCGGCAGCGCGCGTGGCGGTGCAATTTGACCTGCGGGTAGCGATCGCAGAGCTCTCTGGCGGCTTCTTCGGTATGGTCGGTCGAACCGTCGTCGATGATCACCAACTCAAACTGATCGGTCAATTCCGGCAACACGTCGAGCAGACGTTCGACGTCGCGCGCCAGCCACTGCTGCGCGTTGTGAACCGGCATGATTAGGCTCAGCGACTTGTCCAACGTCTCACCTCTTTTCACTCGAGTCGGCACGGGGCGACCGCAATTCCGGGATTGGTCCGCCTATAGGCGCACTTTCAGGCCAAATCGGCGTGATAGCACCCACATTGGGAAAGATCGGCGGAAGCGCTGGCCTTTTTCAATCTCCCCGCCACGAGTGTGCTTAGTGCGTTCGTGCCGCAAAGTCGGGTTGTGACAGTTGCAAAGGGGAAATCACGAGCGGGGTGCATCTGGCGCCATGCTCTTATCGCGTCTTCGCGAGAAGAGCATGTCTTCGCCCAGGCAAAAAGCATTGAAGACATGCTCATCCGGCGAAGTCGCCGCAAGAGCATGGCGCCAACACCCACCTACGGTCCCAGACCGACTTGACCAACCCCGCACTCCCCCCGCAAACTGAACAAGTCCCTACCACCTTTCCAAGAGCTGTGGCGCCATGCCCATTTCACTCCCCCGAGAACCTGACTTCGCCAAGGCCGGCGGTCTGGTCCCTGCGATCGCCCAAGACGCCGACAACGGCGAGGTGCTGATGATGGCCTGGATGAATCCAGAGGCGTTCGCCGAAACGCTCGCCACCGGCCGCGCCGTCTACTTCAGCCGCAGCCGCGGCAAACTGTGGCGGAAAGGAGAAGAAAGCGGGCACGTGCAGACGGTCGTCAGCATCTTTGTCGACTGCGACGCCGATTGCGTCCTGTTGAAAGTTCGCCAGGAAGGCGCCGCGTGCCACGAAGGCTACCGGACTTGCTTCTTCCGCCAGATCACGCCGGAAGAGACGAAGATCGTCGGCGACCGCCTGGTCGATCCGGCCGAAGCGTATGGGAAAAAACCGTAAACTAATCCCCGTTTCTCCAGATCCTCAGCCAGCGTCCAACTAGGCCTCCCAACCTGCATTTTGCCGGGCAATCGTTCATTTTTCGCTAGGCGGTCGAATCTCCCCCCGATATATTGAGCGACAGTAACAGGGGTTTACAACATTTGCTTTGGGGGGACCAAAATGTTCGCAATGATTTTGTTGTTCGCGCTAGGCGTTTGCGGGATTATTCAACTAGGCTGCTTCATCATGATCATCATCAAGATGTTTCAAAACGACGAAGCGACGCTGGCGATCGTTTGCCTGGCGACTATCCCTTGCGCACTTCTGGGCTTTTTGATTGCCTTTATCATGGGCTGGGTGAAAGCGGACAAACTTGGCGCCCGGCAGATTATGGGAATCTGGACCGCGATGGTCGTGATCAACATCATCGCCTCGTTCCTGATGCCCGGAGGAGCCCCCGCGCTTCCCCAATAAGCGGAACGTCAGCCGCAACCAGCTAGAACCAAAAGAAGAGGACCGCCAGTTACGGCGGTCCTCTTTTGTTTCTGGAAGCGGCGTCCTCATCGTAGGGCAGGCCGTGCCTGCCGAGGTTCAACCGTTCGCATTTCGGCAGGCACGGCCTGCCCTACGTTCGTTAGGAACCGGCGATCGGCAGCCAACGCCCCTGGTTCAGATGCCACGACTGACCATCGTCCTCGTCAAACAGGATCGCCGCATAACGCCCGGGTTGCGTCTGCATCAGCTTGACGCGGTAGGCGCCGGTCCGGTCTTCCAGATCGCGTGAAGGCTCAATCTTCACCCAGGCGCCTTCCTGCATTTCGACCGCTTCGCCGGTCACCTGGTTGTAGCGAATCGCCACCCAGCGGCCGTTGCCCAGGGAGACCATCTCCACTTCAAACGTCCCTTGCGGACGGGCCTTTTCCTTCTTGTCATTCTTGGCGACTGCAATGGTCACCGCTCCCACGCAACAGAGGAGCACGATCGGCAGAATAAGTTTTCGCATGACGAGTTCTCGCGACGGGAAACGGGACGCCAAAAACGGGGAATCACACCCTCATCATAAAGACGCCTGTCCGCGGTAGATCGATTCGTTTTACACGAAAAAAAACCTTCTAAGAGAACGTTGGCATCGCGCTGGAGGGAATGTTCCTCGTCAGTCGACAAGCCGCGCAAATACATCACCGCGCCAGCCCGTTTCACCCCTAATTTCCGGGTGCAAACGCCCCTGCTCGGGCAGTCATCCGGGCAACGTAAAGACCGTGTTAATTTCTCTCTTTAGCGCAAACGACTCTCCGCTTCCCTCCCGGTTAAACCCCCACATGAACCACATGAGCACCGCGCTTTATTAGGTTTCGATGAATTCCCCCGAGATTGCACTAACAACGATTGTTAGCTTTCGCCCTGCTCAATTCTACTTGCTCGAATTCAGCCTTCGGGCAGTCGCGAGCAGTAATTGGCTGCCGCGATTCACACAAACTTCTTTACCCATTTCTAAAGAGTTACCTAAATGAGCTTTGGTAGTTTCTCACGTTTGGAAACTCGCCGCCGTGGCTTCACCTTGGTGGAGTTGCTCGTGGTCATCGCAATCATCGGCGTCCTCATCGCGCTGCTCCTGCCCGCCGTTCAGCAAGCTCGCGAAGCGGCCCGCAGAATGCATTGCACGAATAACCTGAAGCAGATCGGACTGGCCCTGCACAACTACCACGACACCTACCAGAGCCTCTCCTCCGGTAATCAAGGGATTGTGAACGCCGCTGGCGACAGATACTACGGACACGGCTGGACGTGGCACTCGAACATCCTGTCGTTCCTGGAACAAAGTGCGATGTTCGACGCCATCCAAGGCTCGGACGGTTGGGGCAACGAATCGGGCGGCACATCTTCCGGGAAGCCGTTGGTCGTTCAGACGAGCGTCGTGAACGTCTTCTGGTGCCCGTCGCAGGAATTCGTCAGCCCCGGCCCTCAGAAATATGGGGATAAGGAGCAACCGTCCAACTACAACGGCAACATGGGCACCCGGATCGGCAACGGTAACGACGACTGCGTTTGCACCGGCGTTTCGACTCTCGCCCAGATGCGGTCGGAAGCCTGGGGCTGCATGAATGGCAACGGGATTTTCTACGTCGACAGCAAGACTCGATTCGCCGATGTGCGTGACGGCCTTTCCAACACGATCTTCGTCAGCGAGGTGGTCGACACCGGCGGCGAAACGATCGGCCACTATAGCTCCGGCTGCGACCGGCACGCCATCTTCGCCGGCGGCGCCGACTCCAATCCGCCTACGGAGATGACGGAGTACTTGATCGCCGCGGAAGGGAACGACCCGATCAACGGCGGCGCCGAAGAAGCGGCCGGCAGTTGGCACACCGGCGGCGCCAATTTCTGCTTGGGAGACGGCAGCGTCCGCTTCCTGTCGGAAAACATGGACATGGCGACCTACCAGGGGCTCAGCACCCGCGCAGAGGGCGAAGTCCTCGGCCAGTTCTAATCTGCAGAACGAATCGCAAACCAGCCGCGCTGCCGATCATGGAGCGCGGCTCTCCATTGAAATTTGAACATCCTTTAGGCCCCATAACGAGTCATACAGTGAAGTCAAAACAAGCTGGTCGCCTGGCCGCGGCCTTGTCGGTGATGCTACTGAGTCTGTCAGGCTGTGGTGGCGCGAGTGATCAGCCTGACCTGGGTCAGGTAAGCGGAACCATCACGTTTGACGGGAAGCCGCTCAGCGGCATTGTCGTCGTCTTTCAACCTGATAGCGGACGTCCGGCCCGAGGCCGCACCGATGCCGAAGGGAAGTACGAGCTGACCTACATTCGCAATACCCGTGGAACCAAGGTCGGCCACAATCGCGTTGAAATCGCACCGAGCGAAGAGGATGACGCCCCCGCCGAGGCTCAATTGGACGCAGACAGCGCCCAGGCCCAGCGGCCGTTCAAATCGGGGAAACCGAAAATCCCGGTTCGGTACAACATCAAGAGCGAACTCGAAGCGGAAGTCCAGCCGGGCGACAACACCTTTGATTTCGCGCTGACTTCGTAACGCGGCGGCTTCCGTAAGGAAGCGAATGAAGGACCGTGTCGAAAAGCCCTAGCCAGGGCGGCCAAAGTTTCGCTGCAATTCGGGTCGGGTTTCCGTCTATACTAAGACCGAAACCCCATGTCCCCCCGCATTGCAGCTTGCCATGTACGCCCCAGCCGCTCGTCGCCCCGCTTCCTTTCTGATCTTCGCCCTCTCCTGCTGCGCGCTATCGCTGCTCGCAGCCTCGCCGGCGGTTGCCGCGGATCGCCCGAACGTCATCATCATGATGGTCGACGATCTCGGCTTTTCCGACTTCGGTTGCTACGGCAGCGAGATCGAGACGCCGAACATCGACGCCCTGGCCGACGGCGGCTTGCGATTCCGCAACTTCTACAATACGGCCAAGTGCCATTCGTCGCGGGTATCGCTTCTGACCGGGCTCTACTGCGATCAAGCCGGCGCCGAGTCGCTCTCGCGCGGCGTGACGATCGCCGAAGTCCTCGGTAAAGCGGGCTACAACACCGCGATGGTCGGCAAGTGGCATCTACACGCAGAGCCGACCGACCGCGGCTTTCAAAAATACTTCGGGCACCTCTCCGGCGCGACCAACTACTTTGTCGGCGACAACACGTTTCGCTTGAACGGCGAGAAGTGGGACGACTTTGACGAAGACTTCTACACCACCGATGCGAACCTCGCGTGGGCGGAAAAGTTTCTTAGCGAGTCGCTCAGCGAAGATCCTGACAAGCCGTTCTTCCTGTACATCGCCCACAACGCTCCCCACTATCCGCTGCAAGCCCGCGAAGAAGACTTCCGCAAATACGAAGATCGCTATCGCGAAGGTTGGGACAAACTGCGTGCCGCCCGATACCAGCGGCAAATCGAAATGGGGCTCATTCCGAAAGAGTGGGCTCTTTCGCCCCGTCCCGAACATGTCCCGGCGTGGGATGAACTCTCCGCACAAGATCGCGACTGGGAACGCCGGCGCATGGCCGCCTTCGCCGCAATGGTCGACCGCGTCGATCAAACGACCGGCCAGCTCGTCCAGTTCCTTAAACAGAAAGAAGTCTTCGACAACACGCTAATCTTGATCTGTTCGGACAACGGCGCCTGTCCGTTTGATCGGACCAAGGGAAAAGAATTCGAGCCGTGGGATTCGCGATCCTACTGGTGCTACGACACCGGCTGGTCGCATGTCGGCAACACGCCGTTTCGTTTGCACAAGCAGAATCAACATGAAGGGGGAATCTCGTCGCCTCTGATCGTTCATTGGCCTGCCGGTTTGAAAACGAAGCCCGGCGCAATCACCGACCAAACGGCTCACCTGATCGACTTCATGGCGACCTGCGTCGACGTCGGCCAAACCGAGTATCCCGCCGCGTGGCCAGAGCGCAAGCTAGAACCGCTGCAAGGCAAATCGCTCCTCCCCATCCTCCAGGGAAAGACCCGCGAGCCGCACGACTTCCTCTACTTCCACTTCGCCACCAACCGCGCGATCCGCCAAGGGAAATGGAAGCTGGTCACCCACCGCGCATCGCAGTGGGAACTGTACGACATCGAAAAGGATGGAACCGAACTCCACAACGTCGCCGCAGAACATCCGAAAGTAGTCCAGGAACTTTCGCAGCTCTGGCACAAAACGGCCGTCGAAACCGACCACCTGAAACCAGCGGAGACGAAGCCCGTCTCCGGTAAGACGCCGCCCTTACTCAACAAGAACGGAACGCCGGCGAAGAACTAACATAAGGCAGGCCGCGCCTGCCCGATGGCCTACTTCGCCTGCACGTCGAAGTCGAACGTATTGTTTCCGCGTTCCACTTCGGCGGTTAATTCGCTCTCGGCGTTATAACGAGCCGGCAGTTGCGGAACCTTTTTCGGCTTCGGGCCTGTTTCGCTTTCCGAGAGCTGAACGCCCGTTTCGATTTTGACCGTATGCGCTCCAACGAGCGCGCCATCTTTCATCCCGGTGAAGCGGAGCAGATACTTGCCGCTTTGATCGGTCATGCCATGCGACGATCGACCGCCTGCCGCCGGATAGAAACTGACGAACGCGTCAGGAAGCGGTCGCCCATCTTGAGTGATCGTTCCGGTAACTTGTCCCAGCGCCGGCCCGCCTTGTCCACAACCAGACAAGGCGATCAACGAAACCGACAACAACACGACTCCCCACAGTCCGCGCACCATGCGAGACGCTCCTCGAAAAAGAGAATGAATTCGTTCCAGATCAACGTGAGACGCGGCGGCGACTAGTACTCGCCGATCACTTCGCCGCCGTTGATCGTCCCCAGGGCCGAATAGGTCCGCACATCGACAGTCTCGCCGATGAAGTGAACCGCCCCGTCGCCGAATAAGAACTGAGCGCCGCCCGGATGCGAACTGCTCGCGGCGTGACCAATGGTGCCATTGATCGGATATTGCGTGTCATTGCTCAAGCGGTTGATCCGGACATGTCCCATGAACCAACGATCCCCAGTCGTTCGGCCCGGCTCAAGATCGTGCCAGCCAATCCATAGCGAGCCGACATAGTTGGAAACGGTCCCCCGTTCGGCGACGACCAGCGTATTGCTGGTGCCGTCAATCATGTCGCGGAAATTCCGCTTCGAGTTGGCGTAGAACATCGCGTTGCGATCTTCCGTCTTGGTCCCGGCGCTGTTGTAGAACGCGGCGGTATACGTTCCGACGTAGTTCGACTTCGCATACTGCCCCGGATTGGTCGAGTCGTCCGATCGCAATTTCGTATTCAGTTCGTCCGAAGGATCGGAGGGGCAGATGTAGGCTTGGATTACGGTTTGCGCCAGCGGCGTCGCTCCTGCCGAGACGATCGCCGGGTTGTTGTGCCAAACCGGTTTCGCCGAGTCGGCGCTGTCCGCCGTGAAAGCGCCGGCCGCAGCCAGTTGATCGTTAAGCCCCGTTTGCTCCAACTGCGGCAAAATCATCGCCTGCCAGCTGATCCGATTCGGAGTGACGTACCCAGGCGGAAAGCTTTGAAAGACGTCGTGGTAGTTGTGCAGCGCGAGGCCTTGCTGCTTCAAGTTGTTGCTGCACTGCATCCGTCGAGCCGCTTCGCGGGCTTGCTGCACAGCCGGCAGCAACAATGCGATCAAAACGCCAATGATGGCGATCACCACCAACAATTCAACCAACGTGAAACCACGTCGGGACTGGCTACTGCGAGACATAGGTAGGTCACTTCTGTAGGAGAAGAATCAGGAAGGATAACGGCGGGAAACCGCCAGAGGTTATGTGCCTTCACTAACGCAATTGCTATGCCGTCCGAAGTGACCGACGCGCGCGCTATCTCGCCAAACCTTTGAAAAATAGGGACATAGACGGCGGATAATTTGTCTTAGCGCTGAAACAATTCTCTACGACGCCAAGTTGCTTGCCACAGTTTTGCGCCGCTGATGACAGAAGAAAGTGCAAATGCCGATCGGCAATCCCCACGACAAGTGATTTTTGACTCGCAAAAGATGCGAAAAGAAATAGTTTTCGATCTTGGCGCGACCGCCAATTAGGGTGAGCGTCGTGAAATGCGTTTGCGGCGCACGATCAACTCCGATTGCGTAGCCACGCAAAAAGAACGCATCACCCTCGGGCTGGTTACTGGCGCCTCCAGACTCCCCTACCAAGACTCGAAAACTGAATGGCGCCGGCCAAAGCTCAGAAGTTATATTGGCACGCGTCGGACTCCGTCGCCCCAATAACATCGGCGGAGTTTGACGCGCCGTCGAATCGACATCTTCTCCGACAAATCTAAGGCGCCATTATGCAAAACCTCCTCCCGGTCCTGACGCTTGCACTCGTTGGTTGCGGCGGAAGCTCCCCGCCCCCGATCCCTCCAACCACCGGTGACTTCGTCGCGAATCAGGAAGGGGTCGGTACCGCCCAAGCTTTCGGCATTGATTTCCACGTCCAGGCGAACTCAAGCGGCGCAAGCGCCGAGGGTGAAATCGACGCGGACCTCATCAATACCGAAAATTCAACGGCGCGCAAGCGTTTTTCGCTCGGAGACGACGTTACGATCCAACTCGACAGCGTCGACGCGTCGACGGTCCGCTTCCTCCTTAATGATCAAGACTTCGGCGTTTTGAGAGTCGGCGACCAGGTTGTCATCGACGCCGAAAAAAACGTCACTGTCAACGGAACCGCGCGAACGCCAATGTAAGTTAGGGTGCGTCCACAAGCACACTACCAAGACGACGAAGATTTCGATGCTATACCCAAACTGCACATTGCTTGATGCGAGAGGCGACGTTTGCATCGAAGCAATCGCGGTCGACCTCCGATTTCGCGCGAGGTCAAAGATACAACCAGATAAAGCGCCCTTGTGGTTTGGAAGCCTGATCCCACTAGCGCCACTTGCCGTTACGAAAGGAGACGTGCTGACGTTACGCGTTCCCGGCGAGTTTGACGGGGCGATTCAAATTCAAGAATCACAGCGAACGGCCGATGCGTCCATTCCGTTCCATGGCGTCTCGGAATCGCCGCAGTCAAAGGTCGGGCAGTATCTCGAGCCCGCCGCAATTACATGCGACGAGTGTAAATCGCTCTTTTTCCCACCCGCTTCCCGCATGGAAGCCCTGTGCCCTGAATGCGCACATCACTTGTACGGCTACGCGAACTGCGAACATGAGTTCACGCCCCGTACCTGCGCAAAATGTGGATGGGACGGGTCGAAGGCCGACTTCTTCCGATCGGGACGTTAACCTGATCGGTTGCCGGATTATTTCAACACGTCCGGCAACAAGTGATTCGGCGCCAGCGTCTTGACAACTTCTTTGAAGACCGCCGTCGCATAGGCGGTGTCGGGAGCGCACTTCGGTCCCATGATCGACGAGATGACGACCGACAGCTTCTGCTCCGGCAAATAGCCGAACGCCAGGTTATAGCCGTTGAACTTCGGGTTTTGAAACAGCCAGCCGTTCGCACAGACGATCCCGAGCCCGTAGTAGAGATTCTCCGTGTTCATCCCCAGTCCGACGGCGGTCGGCGCGGTCAGTTCTTTGCGTCCCTCTTTCGAGAGTAGCTTGCCGGTTCCGATCGCATTGGCCAACGTTCCCAAGTCGCCGAGGGTCGAGATCATTTGTCCCGAGTGCGAAGTCCAGGAAGGATTCCAGAAGGTCGCGTCTTCGTAGATCCCGCGTTCGGCCGTAAACGCGTGCAACACCGGCGACGGGATCTCGGGCGTCGTAATGTATTTCGTTCCCTTTAGGCCGAGCGGCTTGATCAAGTTCTTGTCAAGCAACTCGCCGAGCGGCTTGCCAGTCGCCTTCTGGATCGCTTCGCCCAAGATCACGAAGTTGGTGTGCGAGTAGTTCCAACCCTTGTTCGGCTGGTAGAGCATCGGCTCGGCCATGCTGATCGCGATCAACTCTTGCGGCGTCCATTGGCGGAACGGATTATCGAGGCAATCCTTCTCGAACTTGTCCGACAGGACGTAGTCGTAGTAGCCGGCCGTGCAGTTGGCCAACATCCGCAGAGTCACTTCGTTCGACTTCTGCAAATCGGGAAGCCACTTCCCGATCGGGTCGTCCAGCTTCAGCACTCCCTGGTCGACCAGTTGCAGTAACAGGTAAGAGACACTGCTGAGCGTCACGCCGCCGGTCCGAAAGTGCATCGCGGTGGTCGCCGGAACGCCGGTCATCGTGTCGCCGAGCGCGAGCGACAACACGTTCTCTTCGCCGCGCCACACGCCGCACAGCAGCGCCGCCAGACCATGCTTTTTGAATTCGGTTTGCAGCAGTTGCGTCAGATCCGCATTGGCCGGCTTGTCGGCAAAGAGGGTGGGAGAATAAGCCAAAGCCCCAGCCACCGCCAACCACTCGCGCCGCGTCCACCGACCGTTCATCCTATTGCTCCAGCGAAGATTTGTTTGGAGAAAATATGCCGTGCTAATGGGAAGTCGTCAAATCAAATAAACGACGGTCGGCATGGCGCCGTTCCTCTCACTTCTGTGGCGAGAATTGCGGCGGACAAACGCAATTTAGAGGCAACATTGCGATAGCCGCCGCTATACTCCGACTTAGCCAAGGCAAGGTGCGTCGAGACGCACCACGTACGTGCACTTGCGGCGAAAAGCCCATCAACCTGTTCTTGCTCCGTCCCCTTTTCTACGCCACACATCATGTCGCATCACCCGATATCATTCTGCGGCGTTGCCATGACCGCCGATACCTATGATGACGACCTTGCGTTACGAGCCTACGTCTCGCAGCACTTCCGACACCGGATGACTCCGCTGGAACGGCGTTTGACTGAATACGTCGTGCCGATTCTGAGCGATGCCAAAAACTACAAAATCCTCATGCTTCACGAATTTCTTGAAGAACGGGACGGCCAAGTCGACGACGCGGACGTTCTAGCCGCGTTTCGGACGCCTCACACGGAAAGAATTGCAAATGCGTTGAATCGCGTATTGGAAATCCGACGCGGAGACATCTTCGAAAACCGCTGCTCGGAATGTCATCGACTTGTACGTACGCCTGTTGCGAAACAATGCTTGTGGTGCGGTCACGACTGGCACTAGACTTGACGGCAACCCGTCAACAAAGATCCGGCGAACTACGCGATGCCCCATCCCGCTTCATTCGATTTGATTTGCCGTGAATTCGACGCCGCGGTAAATGCGATCCAGCAGCAACTGGAGACGTTAGGAATTACCGTCACAGATTTTTCCAACCGTCAGCCGCACTACGATCCGCTGCGGAGCATTCGCTATTCTTTCGCCACGAAACGAACCGTGACCGGGGAACAGCAGAAGGTCACCGCTACCATCTCCGTAGTCGAACCCGCGGATCCAGCGAACCAACTGTCAATTGCTGTGAGCGTCAAAGCCGAACGATTCTGGACCGGCAAGCCCTCGCATTGGGAATCCTTTAACGAGACGTCGCTAATGCCGGCGGAATTCCTGGAATCGGATTTGGCGGCGCTAATCAGCAAGTCGATCTCCGACGGTCAGGCCGAGATTTCTCGAAGCGTCTAACGCCCCAGTGCGCCGGAGCCGCTAGCCGCTCGATCTGACAAGCCAATGCAGGTCAAGCCTTTGCTGGAACAACTTCCATCGCGCAAATTGCTTTTTTACTGAGCCCAGTTATTCTCGAACATTGTCTCCTGTTTTGGCTCAGGAACCCCAATGACACTTTCTGCAAGAAACCTGTCGCTCCTTTCCTTGTTAGTAGCCGCCATTGTCGGTTGCGGACCGCCGGACGCACATCGCGCGGCGGAGACCGCCTACAGCAATGGCGAATTTGAAAAAGCGATTGAGCTCTATACGGAAGCTGCCAAGACTTCCAACAATCCAGCGATTTACGGAAATCGGGGAAACTGTTACTCGATCCTTGGCGACATCGACGCAGCGCTAAAGGACTACGCGACCGCGATCGACATCGCGACCAAAGCGACCGGCGATCCCAATGATCCGCTCCTCGCGTATTTCTACTACAATCGCGGCTACGCTTGCGAAATCGCGGGAAGATATGACCTCGCCGTCGCGGATTACGAACAGACGATCGCCCTCGATCCCGCTTATCCAGACGCGAAAAACAACCTTGCCTGGCTGCTGGCGACTTGCCCGGTCAAGAAAACCCGCAACCCCAAACGCGCGATTGAAGTCGCTACGCTCGACTGCCAATCCAGCGATTGGAAAAATGGATTTTCGATCGACACGCTGGCCGCCGCCTACGCTGCCGCCGGCAACTTTCCCCAAGCGATCGAGCGCCAAGAACAAGCGATCCAACTTGTCGAAGACAAGGATGCACGCCAGGAACTGGAGCAACGTCTCGAGTTGTATCGAAACAAGAAACCTTTCGTAGAAGCTCCCTCGGACAAACAGCCAAAGTAGGGTCCGTCTGGACGTAGCGCGACTTTGTCGCTTAACAAAGCGCACCGATTTCTGATCGAGTGCGGGACGCGAACGCTTCGGTTCGCTGGCGGTTGTGGGCGAGCTTGCCCCGACTGCCAAGCTGCTTTGAATGGCCTGATCACGAAACAAATACGCGGCGGTCCAGTCCGCTCACTGGCAGCGATAGATGGTTTGGCCGAGCGGATGGCGCGGCATCTTGTCGCTGAAGCGCCCCCCCAGTCTTTGGCAGACGGGACGCACCAACCCGGATTTCTCTCTTGCCTCGCGGGTCCGATTTGTAGTATAAATATGTTCAGGCGTGCAAGCGCCGCTGTGAAACGGGAACGGCTCTCCGTTCTCTCGATGCCGAGGCGCGGGAGTCGCGTCTTGATTCTGCTGGGGAAACGGCAGGTCTGGGAGGACCTAGGTGGCGTTCTCCCCGTTTTGACGCCGTCGACTTTGCTTGACAAGTTCGCCTGCACGTTACGTGCAGGCTTGAGCCAGTCGCGATCGACGGAAACCGATTGGCGCTGACGCCTACGATTGCGTGCGACCGTCGACGGCCGTTGACGGGAGGATGCAAATGTGCGGCGCGCGTCCCCTGTTTCTTGGGCAGCCGAAAAATGGGGACGGGCAGAAAAAAGTGTGCGGTCCAGTCCACTGTTGTTTTGGGCGCGAAGGAATTGGCAGCAAGCTCGGCCGATTGAGAAGGTAGATGCGGTCCGGTCCGATGATCCACACAAAAAAAGTTGTGCGGAGTCCAGTCCACCGTCGACCCGAAAAAAATTCGCGCTGCGGTCCAGTCCTGTTGGGAGAGGAAATCGGACTCGCAGACCACCTAAATTGCCACTAGGGTCGGATAGGTAAGATGTCGCAAAAAATTTCGCGTGGAGTCCAGTCCACTCATTGGTGGCGATGAATGGGTTGGCCGCGCCGATGGCGCGGCATCTTGTCGCTGCGCGACCCGCCCAGTCTTTGCGAGACTGGACGGGCCACCCTAGTTGAAAAAAAATGCGGCGGGGTCCGGTGCTGATTTTGGGATCCGAGTTTCGTCATTCGAGCTTCGGCATTCGTCATTCACCCACCTCTGTCAGTTTGGCAGATGGCGGGCCGAATCGGGGCCTCGCCCAAGTGGCCAGTTTCGTAGTCGCTTGCTAATCAACGACTTACGACGCGAGACAGTTTGTTGGCACACGGCTTGCTCTTATGGGGCTTTATCTTGAATTTCCGCAAGATTGGCAGCCGGTGCGCCCCTAGGGGCCCGGCATCCTCATATCCCCATGTTCCTCAAACCAGGATCATTCTCGGAGGAAATCGACGAATGGCGACCGCGACCAAAAAGAAAACTGCTTCCAAGCCCCGTTTGCAGCCCCTTGGCGACCGAGTTGTCGTTAAGCGTGACGAAAGCGAAGAAATGACTGCCGGCGGCATCGTTCTGCCGGGCGCCGCCCAAGACAAGCCTTCGCGCGGCATCGTCGTCAGCGTCGGCAATGGTCGTTTGCTGGATGACGGCACTCGCGCTCCGCTGCAAGTCGTTGAAGGCGATCGCGTCGTGTTCAGCCGCTACGCCGGCAGCGACACCTTCAAGATCGGCGACGAAGAAGTCATTCTGATCCGCGAAGACGACATCCAAGCCGTCCTGCTGGACTAAGTTCCGCATCCGGAACCTCAACCGAACAAGCAAATCCTCACAGGAGTTAACTTTCCATGGCGAAAATGATTGCGTTTGACCAGGAAGCCCGCGAAGCGATTCGCCGCGGCGTCTCGAAACTGGCCAAAGCGGTAAAGACGACCTTGGGTCCGAAGGGCCGCAACGTCATTCTGCAGAAGAGCTTCGGCAGCCCGACCGTCACCAAGGACGGCGTCACCGTCGCCAAAGAAATCGATCTGGAAGACGTCTATGAAAACATGGGCGCCCAGATGGTTCGCGAAGTCGCCAGCAAGACCAGCGACGTCGCCGGCGACGGCACCACCACCGCCACGCTGATGGCCGAAGCGATCTTCAACGAAGGTCTGCGTGCGGTCGTCTCGGGCGTCAACCCGATTCACATGAAGGCCGGGATCGAAAAGGCGGTCGCCGACATCACCGCCAAGCTGAACGGCATGTCGATTCCGATCAAGAAGAAAGAAGAAATGGCCAACGTCGGCTGCATCGCCGCCAACAACGATCGTGAAATCGGTCAACTGTTGGCCGACGCGATGGAAAAGGTCGGCAAGGACGGCGTCATCACCGTCGACGAAGGCAAGAGCCTGGCGACCGAAGTCGAATGGGTCGAAGGTATGCAGTTCGATCGCGGTTACCTGTCGCCGTACTTCGTCAGCGACACCACCACGATGCAGTGCGTGCTCGACGACTGCTACGTCCTGGTCTTCGAAAAGAAGATCACCAACATCAAGGACCTGGTTCCGGTGTTGGAAGCGGTCGTGCAGCAGAGCAAGCCGCTGTTGATCATCGCCGAAGACATCGAAGGCGAAGCGTTGGCGACCCTGGTCATCAACCGCATCCGCGGCACCTTCAAGTGCTGTGCCGTCAAGGCGCCGGGCTACGGCGATCGTCGCAAGGCGATGATGGAAGATATCGCCATCCTGACCGGCGGCACCGCGATCTTCGAAAGCCTCGGCATTAAGCTGGAAAGCTTGGGCCTGGCCGAACTGGGTCGCGCCAAGAAGGTCATCGTCGACAAAGACAACACGACGATCATCGAAGGCGCCGGTTCGACGCAGAACATCAAGGATCGCATCACGCAGATCCGTCGCGAAATCGAAAAGTCGACCAGCGACTACGACAAGGAAAAGCTGGAAGAACGTCTGGCCAAGCTGGCCGGCGGCGTCGCCAAGGTTAACGTTGGCGCCGCGACCGAAAGCGAAATGAAGGAAAAGAAGGCTCGCGTCGAAGACGCCCTGCACGCGACTCGCGCTGCGGCGGCCGAAGGGATCTTGCCGGGCGGCGGCGTCGCCCTGCTTCGCGCTTCCTCGGAAGTGAAAGCCAAGGACCTGACCCACGACGAAGAGATCGGCTACAACATCGTGATCCGCGCTTGCCGCGCTCCGATCACGACGATCTCGAACAACGCCGGTAAAGACGGCAGCATCGTCTGCGAAAAGGTTCTCGAAGGGAAAGGCAACTTCGGTTACAACGCGTTGACCGACACCTACGAAGACCTGGTCAAGGCCGGCGTTATCGACCCGGCTCGCGTCACCAAGACCGCCCTGGCCAACTCGGCCAGCGTCGCGACCTTGCTGCTGACCAGCGACGCGCTGATCGCCGAAAAGCCGAAGAAGGACGCCAAGGGCGGACACGGCGGCGATCACGATATGTATTAATCGCCACGGCGACGCGACCAGCGTCGCCGCCGGTAACGATACGAAGAAGGGCCGCATGCAAGTGCGGCCCTTTTTTTCTTGCGCTAGCACCAACGGCAACGTGCCTAGAAGATCAGCAACAATTCTCACTAGTGTTGCAAAACGTACCGCGACTGGCGGGGAATGGTGCGCACTCGGGTCCGTCCAATGCAACGAAGTGGGCGCCTTCTTCCGGCACATCGATTGCGACTAGGTACCAAACGAAATTGGTTTCCTCATTCCTCTTTTTTTGGTGCTGGAGTCTCTCTTGATGAATCTTTCGATTCGCCGACAAGCGTTCACGCTGGTCGAGCTTTTGGTGGTTATCGCGATCATCGGCGTGTTGATCGCCTTGCTTTTGCCGGCTGTGCAACAAGCGCGGGAAGCGGCTCGCCGCATGTCATGCTCGAACAACGTGAAGCAGCTCGGCCTGGCGATGCACAACTACCATGATACGCATGGTTCGTTTCCGTTCGGCTACATCGGCGACGACGTCGACATGGGCGTTCATCGCCGAATTTGCTGGATGCAGTCGATCCTGCCGTTCATTGAACAAAACAACCTGGCCGACTTGCTGAAGGCCGATACGCAGCCGTACATCATGCACGTCCCGGCCACGATTCAGGGCGTTGTGATTGACGAAATGCTCTGCCCGTCCGAAGCGAACGCCACGGCCACCGGCGGCAACTCGGGAACCGGTTTCCAAGGAAACTACGTCGTCTGCACCGGCAACGCGCTGATGCATCGCTCCAACAAGCTGAATGGTCTCTTCTATCGCAACTCCGCTTCTTCATTCCGCGACATCGTCGACGGAACGTCGAACACGTTGATGTACGGCGAGACGATCAAACGTCCCGGCAGCGGCGCATGGGGCGAAAGCGGCGGCTACTGGGGGGGCGGCGCTTGGGGCGCTTACGGCTTTACGACGCTCGAATCTCCGAACACGACGGTCGCTGACCGCAACTATTCGTGCAAAACGACGACCTTCAAGAAGGCGCCGTGCACGGCGACCGGCACTTCGGACGAACTGCAAAACTTCTCTCGCAGCTATCATCCCGGCGGCGTAATGGTTGGCCTGGGCGACGGTTCGACCCGTTTCATCGCCGACACCATCAACCTGACCACCTGGCAATCGTTGAGCACGCGCGCCGGCGGCGAAGTCTTGGGCGAATTCTAGTCGCAGGCCAAGCGACTCCATTCACGTTTCCGAACAGGAATCCAACGTTCATCAAAGGACAACAAGCGTTCATGTTACGAATTTCGCTGACCATGGTTCTGTTGACGCTCCCCTTCTTCCTCGGGTGCGGCGACGGCGGACCTGCTACTTATACGGTAAAGGGGAACGTTACCCTGGACGGCCAACCGATTTCCTCCGGCTCGATCTTGCTGCGTGATCCCTCACGCCAAGTCGGCAGCGCCGAAGCGCAAATCGTTAACGGCGTCTACGAACTAGAGACGCTCCCCGGCGACAAGTCGGTTGAGATCTCGGCTCGCAAAGAAGTTCCGCTCCCCGGCGGAAAGACGAATATCGAGGGAGACTCAACGACCTTCGTCGAATCGATCCCAGCGCGTTACAACACAAAATCGACGCTGCAGTTGAAGGTCGACTCCAACCTTAACCAACAAGACTTTTCGCTCAAGACGAAGTCGTAAGCTCGTCGACTCGCATTTCCGCCGACACGCTCAAGTCGTCCCCCACTTCGGGTGACGACTTTTTCATGCGCGTCCCCAAAATGCTGGGCGATCGATCCGCCGCGATGCCTCACGGTTTCTTACTCAATACCCTCAAAAGCAGCGGAAACCATTCGGCTTCAGAATGGTTACTTGCTTAATGAAGCGGCAAGCGAACTTCGACTTGCACAACAAATTGCCGCAAAGGGATTTGCGGCGCACAAAACCGCCTTCAATGCGCAACATACCGCAGGCACAAGAAGGCACGCGCATTGCTATTATTCAGTAATCTTTCATTCTCTTTCGTTTTCTACTTTGCAAAGGTTTTCGCGATGACGAACGTTTCTCGCAGAACGGCGTTTACGCTGGTGGAGCTGTTGGTGGTGATCGCCATCATCGGGGTGTTGATCGCCCTGTTGCTTCCGGCGGTGCAACAAGCCCGCGAAGCGGCTCGCCGCATGTCGTGCTCGAACAATCTGAAACAGATCGGGCTCGGACTTCACAACTATCACGACACGTTCGGTTCGTTGCCGCCGATGATCGTCAAATCGGGCGACTCGCCCAACGACGTCAATCCGGCTTGGGCTTGGAGCGCGTTGCTGCTCCCG
This sequence comes from Blastopirellula sediminis, assembly GCF_020966755.1. Taxonomy (NCBI): domain Bacteria; kingdom Pseudomonadati; phylum Planctomycetota; class Planctomycetia; order Pirellulales; family Pirellulaceae; genus Blastopirellula; species Blastopirellula sediminis. The sequence goes on along the minus strand of NZ_JAJKFT010000004.1, from coordinate 575,325 downwards.
ATGCTCGAACTCGGTAACGAACATGACACGCTGCAAGTTGGCAAATTGTCGCTGACGCAGTCGGCTCAAACCACCGCTGGCGCCGCCGTGCTAGGTCGCGCTTTGCCGGCCTTTCTCTGTCCTTCGGATACTGCCTCGGCGGACGTCACCGCCCGTTCAGTCGCCGGCGTTCGCCTTGGTCGTTCGAGCTATCCCGGCGTCAACGGCCACGGCCCCCGCGTCTACTACTACGACCAAGGCCCCACGGCCAGCGCTTCCGGCATTTTCTCGGACCGTGTAAAGGGCTTCCTCTTCCGCGACGTCGTCGACGGAACTTCGAACACGATGGCCGTGGGCGAACGAACCCAGAGCATGCCGCGCACAACCCAGGAAAACAGCACGCAATGGGCCGGGACCACGCACGGCGAAGAAGATGACAGCGGCTATCGCGGCTCGCTCGAAATCGCCGGTTGCACCGGTTTCCCGATGAATGAACCGTATATCGCCGGCATCACCGACTGGCAGTACCAGCACTGGTTCCGCAGCAATCATCCCGGCGGAGCGCAGTTCGCCTTCGTCGACGGCAGCGTTCATTTCCTCAGCCAGACGATCGACATGACGACCTACCGCAATTTGTCGAATCGCCACGATGGCGCCGTTCTGGGCCAGTACTAATCGTCACACCGAACCGAACCACGAAACGTTCATCAAGGAGAATGGTCTGATGGCGATTAGATATGCGGCCTTGCTGGCCATCGTCGCAGTCGTCGGTTGCTATAGCAACAAGCCTGATCTTGACTTCGGCGAGGTGCAAGGCAAAGTGACGCTGAACGGGAAACCGCTACAGAACGCCAAAGTTCGCTTTCAGCCGGAAGTCGGACGTCCCTCCTACGGCGCGACGGACGCCGATGGGGAATACACCTTGTATTTCATGGGCGAGCCCTGGGGCGCGCTGGTCGGCGCCAACAGCGTGGCGATCACGACCGAAAACATGATCGAGGATCAGAACACTGGCGAAACGAAATTCATTCGCGAGTTCCTTCCGAAGAAGTATCACGCCGAAACGACGCTGACCGCGCAAGTTCAGCCCGGCGCAAACCGGTTTGACTTCGACCTGGTCGATGAGAAAAAGCGGAAGTAGCCGAAATTGCCAACTTGAAAACGCCGTCCAATTGGGCGGCGTTTTTTTATGCGCGGGCGCCATGCGGCTCCCATCCGGAGGAGAGACAAAGAAGCCGAGAATTATCGCTTCTCTCGCTTGACTAGCGACGCCGCGCGCAAAGCCAACGCGCCCTGCCTGACGAATAGGCAAGTCGCCTCCCGAAACGGGCCCAGAATGGGTCAATTTGTACTTATCCAACTCGAAATGGGCTTTTCGTCGCGCGCGGCCATTTCGGCGCGATGCTTGCACTTAGCACATGCCAACTCCACTCGTTCTGACGCTGCCGCCAAGCGGAGAACATCCCAGGGGTTAACCCACTCGATTCAACGGCTCTTCGCGACTCCTTCCCTTCCCCCACCGCACACCTAGAGACAACTTATCTAAACGCGCGGCCGTCGTAGCCTACCTGCGACGGCCGCGTTTTTTCTTGTCCCCTCCCCCCCGCTCTCGCCGGAATACTCGCTACGACCGCATCAAGCGGTTTCGCGTTTCCACATCCCCCGTGCGCTTGTCCGCGGGACAGGAAGCGTCACCTAACTTACGTCCTACTCTCTGGATAACGGCCTCTCGTAAGGGGTGAGCTACGCTTCGACAGGATAGAAATGCGCCAAACTGGCAAATCGTGCCGGTCTCCCTTGAGGAGCGTGCGCCCATGCGAGACGCGTTTTCGACTCTCGATCAAGTTGATTGGAATATGGAATCGATACTATCTGGACTTGAGAACGCTTCGGTAGGCTTGCCTCCGTCGATGCAACGACAAGGGGAAGCGCCGGAATCCCAAAGCGTGCCGAGCAATCTGCAGTTCAGCGACCGCGAGTTGCGACAGAAACGAATCATCGCCATTGATGACGAGCCGATTAACCTTGCGCTCGCCGAGGCCTATCTGCGCAACGAAGGATTCGAGCGGCTCGAGTTTTATTCCGACCCGCGACTGGCGCTAGAAGTAGTGCGCAAAGATCCGCCGGATCTCATCCTGCTTGATCTCATGATGCCCCACTTGGACGGCTTGGGCTTCTTGAAACAACTAGCTTCGTCGCACAACCAACTCCTCGCGCCGGTGATTTTGCTGACCGCTTCGTCCGACGTTTGCCATCGCCGCGAAGCGTTGGAACTGGGCGCCGCCGATTTTCTGCAAAAGCCGATCCTGGCCGAAGAACTGATTCCCCGTATCCGCAACGTCCTCAGCGCCGAACATTTCAAAGGCTGGCTCCGCGATCAAAACCAACACCTGGAACTTCTCGTCCAACAGCGGACGCAAGAGTTGGAACGGACGCAAGGGTTGATCATCGCCTGTCTCGCGCGGGCGGCGGAGTTTCGCGACGAGCTGACCGGCAACCATAACCTGCGCGTGGCGCGTTACGCCGGCTTGATCGCACGCAACGCCGGACTGCCGGCGGAACTCGTTCGCATCATTCAGACCGCGGCGCCATTGCATGACATCGGCAAGGTGGCGGTTCCTGACTCGATTCTGCACAAGCCGGGAAGCCTGACGCAAGACGAACGAGACCTGATGCAGCGTCACACAGAATGGGGCCAGTCGATCGTCGAACCCGAAAAGAAGTGGGGCTTCGTGATTGCGGATCTCACGACCGGAACGACCGGTCAGGCCAACGCCGATCTGCTCCGCGTCGCTTCGCGGATTGCGATGAGCCATCACGAACGGTGGGACGGCGCCGGCTATCCGCATGGCCTGGCCGGTACCGACATCCCGGTCGAAGCGCGCGTCGTCGCCGTCGCCGACGTCTTCGATGCGTTGACGAGCAAACGCCCCTACAAAGAGCCGATTCCCCCGCTGAAGTGCTTCGAGATGATTCGTGAGCAGCGGGGGAAACATTTCGATCCCGATATGGTCGACGCCTTCGACGAAGCGATGCCGGAAGTATTGTGGATCGCCGAATTACTGCGAGATGATTTGCGATGAGCGTGAAATCCAATTCGCCACGTTGGAAATGGCCAGTATCCACGTTTGTCCTTGGCTGGGCCGTTGCGATCTGCATGGTCTGGTGGAGCATGACCGCCTATTCGTTTCAGATCGACGCCGAGCATCGGCCGATCGACGCCTGGCCGCAGGAGGCCGACCTCACTTTGGCCCCTGACCGCCCCACGGTCCTGCTATTCTTGCACCCTCGGTGCCCCTGTTCCGTCGCCTCGCTCACTGAATTGGAACAAGCGATTGCGGCGACGCCGGCCGAGCTTCGCCCCAGCGTGCTGGTGATCGCGACCGTGCCGGAGCAATACGACGCCAAGTGGACGGATACCAAAACGATCGCTCAAAGCGAAAGCCTCCCCGGCGCGAGCGTCCTGTTCGACGTCGGCGGACGCGAGTCGCAGAAGTTCGGCGCCGCTTCCAGCGGACACGTGATGGCGTTCGCGCCGTCCGGCGACTTGCTTTACTCCGGAGGCGTTACCCAGTCGCGAGGTCACGAAGGAATCAACTTGGGTCGCGTCTCGCTGACCGAAGCTTTGGCCGGAAATCACGCGGAGCCTGAAGAGGCCGCGACGCTTCCGGTTTTCGGCTGCCGCCTTTGCCTGCCTGATGAAACTTGCCCAATCGAAGGGTCTGGCAATTCCGTTTCTTCCTCCGTACTACACATGTCGCCACGATAGGGGCCAGGATGTCTACCGCAGAACTTCGCAACTCGGTAAACGCATCGGCGTTTGAAGCGGCGGTGCGGCGTCGCTTCGAAGTGCTGACGTCGACGAATCATCGCAATACCGATCGCCTGTTCGCCGTCTTGATGCCGTTTCAATGGATCTGCGGGATCCTGGCGACGATCTTCATTTCTCCAACTGCGTGGGCAGGACAGTCGAGCTACATTCATCCGCACGTCTGGTTGGCGATCCTGGGTGGCGGCGTATGCTGCCTTTTCCCCTGCGCTTTGGCGATTTATCGACCTGGCAAATTCAGCACGCGGATGGTCGTCGCGTGCAGCCAAATGTTCTTCGTGTCGATCCTGATTCATTTAACCGGCGGCCGAATCGAAACTCACTTTTACGTTTTCGGTTCGCTTGCGTTTCTCGCCGCCTATCGCGACATTCGCATCTTGATTCCCGCGACCTTGATCGTGGCGCTGGACCACCTAATACGAGGACTCTTCTGGCCGGAGAGCATCTTCGGCATCGCTACCGCCGGTCCCTGGCGTTGGCTCGAACATAGCGGCTGGGTGTTGTTTGAAGACCTCTTCCTCATTATCACCATTCGTCAGGGGCTGGCCGAAGTTCGTGCGCTCGCCGTTCAAACGACCGAGACGGAACTAGCGATGGAGCGTTTAGCGATCGCCAAACGGTTCGCCGAACATAACGAAGCTCGCTTCCGCGCGACGTTTGAATACGCGGCGGTCGGCGTCTCGCACATCGGCTTTGACGGCTATTGGTTGCGAGCCAACAAACGCATCTGCGACATGCTCGACTACACCGAGCAGGAATTGCAGCGGATGACTTTCGCCGACGTCTCTCATCCTGACGACAAGGATCTGGACGACGCGAAACTGCAAGGCTTCCTCAAGGGCGACTTTGAAGAGACGTGCTTCGAAAAACGGTACGTCGGCCGACATGGCGAGCCGATCTGGGTTCGCCTGACCATCTCGGTCGTGCGTGACGAGGAATACTTTATTTGCGTGATTGAGGACATTCGCGAAGAACGTCGAGCCCGCGAGGCGCTCGAGAAATCGCATCGCGAGATTTCTAAGCTCTCGCTCGTCGCCGCCAAGGCCCGGCAGTCGGTCATCATCGCTGACCCCTTCGGTCGAATCGAATGGGTCAACGACGCGTTTACCCAATTGACCGGGCACACGTTGGCGGATGTAGTCGGCCGAAAGCCCGGCGCCATTCTCCAAGGCCCCGAAACCGATCCGCAAATGATTGCGCTGGTCGGCGAGAAACTACGTGCGCAGGAGAGCGTGAGCGTCGAGATCGTCAACTATTCGAAATCGGGTGAGAAGTACTGGATTGCGCTCGAAATTGAGCCAGTATTTGACGAACAGCAGCAACTGACGCAGTTTATCGCCACGCAAACCAACGTGACCGAACGGAAGCGGTACGAAGAAGATCTTCGCAGCGCCAAAGACGCCGCCGAAGCCGCCAGTGCGGCGAAAAGCGAATTTCTGGCGAACATGAGTCATGAGATTCGGACCCCGCTCAACGGCTTGCTTGGCTTTACCGATTTGCTCATCCGCGGAGCGGCGAAAGATCCTGTGAAACGAGACGAATACCTGAACATCATCCGCACCAGCGGCCGCAGCTTGTTGGACGTGATCAACGATCTGCTCGATCTTTCGAAGATCGAAGCCGGCAAACTCGAGACCGAATCGCTGCCGTGCGATCCGCGCAGCGTGGTCGCCGAAGTCGTGTCGATCTTGAAGGTCAAAGCGGACGAAAAAGGTCTGCAGCTGGAACATGCCTGGCGCACCGACGTGCCGGATCAGATCGTCACCGACTCGGTTCGCCTGCGGCAACTGCTGACGAACCTGATTGGCAACGCGATCAAGTTCACCGAATTCGGTCGCGTGTCGATTAAGGCTAGTTGGAACTCCAAGCGTCAGGAGCTGAAATTCGAGATCAGCGACACGGGTATCGGGATTCCGGAGGATAAACTCGACGTCATTTTCGACCCGTTCACCCAGGCCGACACCACCACCACGCGCCGCTTCGGCGGAACCGGTCTCGGCCTGGCGATTTGCCGGCGAATCGCCCGACTGTTGGGAGGGGACGTCGCGGTGCAAAGCCAGGTCGGCGTCGGTACGACGTTCGCCGTGAATATCGCCGCCCCTGCGCCGACCGAAGATCTGGTCTCCGCACGAGATCGGTTTCGCAACGACGCCGGCAGCGCCGATTCGTCTTACTCGCCGGAGACTTTCCGCGACGTGCGGGTTCTGGTGGCCGAAGACGGACCGGTCAACCGCTTGCTGGTCGAAAAGATGCTGAAGCCGTTCGACTTCAAGCTGACGTTCGTCGAGAACGGTCAGCTGGCGCTGGAAACCTTCGATCCGCAACTGTTCGATTTGATCTTGATGGACATGCAAATGCCGGTGCTCGACGGTTACGCGGCAAGCGAACGTCTCCGTGCGACCGGTTGCGATGTTCCGATCATCGCCATGACCGCCCACGCGATGGCGTCCGATCGCCAAGATTGCCTGGCGGCCGGGTGCAGCGACTACATCAGCAAACCGGTGGAGTTGGAACAATTGCTTGCGACAATCCATCGCAACTTGAATCCGTGCGAAGCGTCGATCGAGCCTTCGAACGCCGCCTCCCCTTCGACCGCCACCAAGGAGAACGATCAAGCGACGACGGAAAATGATTCTCCGCTGGCGAGCGAAGTTCTCCCAGATCTCGAGATGCTCGCTCCGGTGGTTGATCTCTTCGTCCATGGACTGCCTGAGACGCTGGCCGACATCTTGGCGGCTGCCGAAGACGCCGATTGGGAAAAGGTCGAATTGTTGGCGCATCGTCTCCGTGGCTCCAGCGGCGGGTGTGGGTTCCCAACGATGTACAAGATTGCGACCACGCTTGAAGAGTCGGCGCGTTGCCAAAAAGAGGCGCCCAACCCGGCCGCAAATCAAGCGATTTTGTCGGATCATGAACGCTTGATGAAAATGTTGCCCCGAATTGAAGATTCGACCGGCCGCCGTCCTTATGCCGCGAACCCCGGCCTCTAACGCCGGGTCCCTCGAATTGCGGCGGAATTTCTTCACCTGCTAGCGGCGTAAAACGGTCGCTTCTAGGGGCTTGCGCGATCTACTCGCTCTAGGAGGGGTCGCCTCAGATCTCTATACTGCTGCACTGCGGCGCCATCGGCTTTCAGACGTCCTTTGTTTCGACGCCGGCCGACGACGCCTGACGCGCGTTATTCAAGAATGACAGGTCCATGCTCGAGGTTCATCTCCCTGACGGCAACGTAAAAACTTACGACATCGAAGTCACCCCAATGGACGTCGCCGCCGATATCGGCGCAGGCCTTGCGAAGGCCACTCTGGCGGCCCAAGTCGACGGGCAAACCGTCGGTTTCGATACCAAGCTGCCGACCGAAGGCTCGGTCAATCTGCGGCTGCTCACCAACAAGAATGAAGAAGCGCTGGGCGTGATGCGGCATAGTTGCGCTCACATCATGGCCCGCGCCATCATGCGTCTGTTTGACGGCGTCCAGCTCGCCTTCGGCCCGACCATCGAGGGGGGCTTCTACTACGACTTTGATCTCGAGCACAAGCTGACCGCCGAAGATTTCCCGGCGATCGAAGCCGAGATGAAAAAGATCATCAAAGAGAACGAGCCGTTCGAGCGGATCGAAGAGTCGCGCGAAGGGGCGCTCGCCGTCGTCAAGGATATCGATCAGAAGTACAAGATCGAGCATATCGAAACCGGCCTGGCCGAGCACGATACCTTGTCGTTCTACCGTCAGGGCGAATTCATTGACCTTTGTCGCGGCCCGCACGTTCCCAATCCGAAGTCGATCGGCGCCTTCAAGCTCTTGTCGGTCGCCGGCGCCTATTGGAAGGGAAGTTCCGATAACAAGCAGCTCCAGCGCGTCTATGCGACCGCCTTCTTCAACAAGGAAGACCTCGCGGCTCACCTGGAGAAGTTGGAAGAAGCGAAACGCCGTGATCATCGCGTGCTGGGCAAACAGCTCGAGCTCTTCTCGATCAATCCGATGGTCGGTCAGGGTTTGATCCTGTGGCTGCCGAAAGGCGCCATTATTCGTCAGCAGCTGACCGACTTCGTTTCGGAACAGCTGAAGAAGCACGAATACGAATCGGTCTTCACTCCCAACATCGGCAAGGTCGACCTCTACAAGACCTCGGGGCACTATCCTTACTACAAGGATAGCCAGTTCCCGCCGATTCATCTCTCTGATGATGAAGAGTATCTGCTGAAGCCGATGAACTGCCCGCATCACATCATGATCTACAAGAATCGGCCCCGCAGTTATCGCGAGCTGCCGATTCGCTTGTCGGAATTCGGCACCGTCTATCGCTACGAGCAATCGGGCGAACTGAACGGCATGACCCGCGTCCGCGGCTTCTGCCAGGACGACGCCCACATCTTCTGCATGGAAGAGCAGGTCGAAGAAGAATTCCGCAAGTGCATTGAGATGACTCAGTACGTGCTGAACAGTCTCGGCCTGACCGACTACCGCGTCCGTCTCGGTTTCCGTGATCCCGACAGCGGCAAGTACGTCGGCGATTCCAAAGTCTGGGATCGGGCTGAGCAATCGCTCGTCTCGGTTTGCAAGAACATGGGAATCGACGCCGTCGCCGAAGCGGGCGAAGCGGCCTTCTACGGTCCGAAGGCGGACTTCGTCGTCAACGACTGTCTCGGCCGCGAATGGCAGCTTGGTACCGTGCAGCTCGACTACAACCTGCCGAGCACCGAACGCTTTGCGCTCGAGTACATCGGCGCCGACAACCAGCCGCATCGCCCGGTGATGATTCACCGCGCTCCGTTCGGCTCGCTCGAACGGTTCATGGGCGTGTTGATCGAGCACTTCGCCGGCGCCTTCCCGCTCTGGCTCGCTCCGGAACAAATCCGCGTGCTGGTCGTCAGCCAGAAGTTTGAAGAGTACGCTCGCAAGGTCGAAGCCGAACTGAAACAGGCCGGCTTCCGCGTCACCGGCGACTATCGCCCGGAAAAGATTGGCGCCAAGATCCGCGACGCGCAACTCGGCTTGATCCCCTACATGTTCATCATCGGCGGACGCGAAATGGAGACCGAATCGGTCGCCGTGCGCGATCGTATCGACGGCGATCTGGGATCGATGAAAGTCGCCGAAGCGATCGACAAGCTGAAGCAGGAAGTCGTGGAACGCAAGGTTCGCCAAGTCTATTCCGGTTCGTCCGGACTAGGAACCGCCGCAACCGGCGCGACCGACGAGTACTAATCGCTTCCTAGCGCGACAAGTTTGAAAGACGAAAACGCCGGCCGCAAAGCCGGCGTTTTTTCTGTTCTTTAGTAGCCCGAAGCGCAAGCGAGGGAAATGCGGTCGCAAAGAAATCACTAATGTCTATTAAGGAACCAGCGACAACAAATACGTACTCGGCGGACTTCCTCTTTCATTAGGCAATAGGCCTTAGACATTGTTCCCGACCGCATTTCCCTCGCTTGCGCTTCGGGCTACTATTGTCGCGGTCGCCTAATCAAAGTCGCCGCGATTCACTTTGCATTTCGTCATCGACGCGGCCGGCGGTTCTTGCGCCATCAGATCGAGATCAATCCGCGTCGCACTGCTCAGACTGGTGGCCGGAAAATCTTCGGTCAGATCCATTCCCATCTCTTTCGCGAAGCGTTCCTCTTCGGTCGGATCCGCCGTCATCCAGCCGAGCATCGCCGCGCAGTCGAGCAGCGTCGTGCTGATAAAGCGTCCTGGCCCCAGAATGACGTTCCAGTCTCGGAGGCCGCGATTGTAGTCGTCCGAGTACTTCCACGGATTGTTGATCCATCCGCCGAGGTAACCCATGTTGTCGTAGTTGGGGCGAGGAACGATGAAGAAAGCGAGCGCCACATACATCAGTTCGACCCCGACGATGATCGCCAGCTTGGAAGGGATATCTTGCGGCAAGATCCGCCAGGTGAACATCCAATAGCCGACGCCCCCCAACATCGCCAGGGAAACGATCGACTTGAACATGACGACGGCGATGTTGCGCTGCGGCACGTAGGTCGTGTTCACTTCAATACTGCCGTAGTCGCCCGTCCGATAATAGGACGAGGTGCAGGTCGAGATGGTATCGAAGATCCACATTGGTCGTCCCCTGGGTCGACGAGAATTGCCGCGTGAAAAGCCTACTTACAAACGTAGCATTTCTCCTCCCCCAATCGTCGCGGCGGAGGCGAACTCGCTTCCGTAAGCGTCGATTTCACCCCGAGTTTTTGCTGGTTATGCCGATTTTCCCACCAGCAATTTACGGCCGAATTTCCTCTCCCAAACCGCCTACGATTTCCTATACTTAACTGTAGAGGGGGTCTCAACGAGTCTTCGATTTGGGAGCCAGAGCCATGTATGCCAGAACGCGAATTCAACGAACGCGGGAAGCGGTGAAATGGGCCTTCTTGCTGGCGATGGCCGGCATGATGATGGCGGTCGCCTGGAAGGTTGTCGGCGGCGGCTGGTAACGCTTTCGCCGCTGGAAGGCTGGGCTTGGTCCCAGCCTCCACATGCGTCGCAGACGTAGCTGGTTCTATCGTCAGGCTACGTGCGATGAAAATCTTGCCTGACGGGCACTCCACTTTTCTGGTGGAATCGTTAGAGTTGCGGTAGAGATCATGAGTCCGCAACCCCAGAATTTGGCATGACCAGCCCCATCGCATTTCATACCGGCCGCTGGATCCCCCAGTCAGAGCTTACCGTTCCAATCGACGACATCGGCTTCGTCATGGGGACGACGGTCGTCGAGCAACTGCGCACCTTCGGCGGCAAAGTCTTTCGCCTCGAACAGCATTTGGCGCGGCTGCGCGATAGCCTGACGATTGTCGGACTGGAGATCCCTTTCTCCGACGCCGATCTCTCGCAAGCGGTACAAGAGATCATCGCCCACAATCATCCGCTGCTGACGCCTGGCGATGACCTGGGAGTCGGGATGTTCATCACGCCCGGCAATATGGAACATCCAGGCCAACAGCCGATGGTCTGCATTCATACGCGACCGATTGCGTTTGGAACTTTCGCCGGCAAGTTCGTTTCGGGGCAAGCGCTCGTCGTGCCGGCGACGCGGCAAACGCCAGTCGAGTGCTGGCCACGGCAACTAAAAGTCCGCTCGCGCGTTCACTATTACCTGGCCGATCTGGAAGCTCGCAAGATCGAGCCGAAAGCCCGCGCCGTCCTGCTCGACATGGACGGGTACGTCATGGAAGCGACCACCGCTAACATGGTCGTCTATTTTGCCGGCGAGGGCCTGGTCGCGCCGCCGCGCGAATTGGTCCTTCCCGGAATCAGCATCGCCGCCCTGGAAGAACTCGCGAAGAGCCAAGGGATTCCGTTCAGCCATCGTCTGATGACCCCGGACGACGTCGCCAAGGCGGACGAGATCCTGCTGACCAGCACTTCTCCTTGCGTTCTTCCGTGTCATCGCTGGAACGGTAGGCCGGTCGGCGGCGGCGTTCCAGGCCCTGTTTTCGAGCATCTGATCACCGCCTGGAGCGATTCGGTCGGGCTCGATATCCGCGGTCAGGCGGCCAAGTTTGCGGTTCGCGACGTTCCTGCGGCCTGATTCCGCCGGGAAAACGGTCCTCGTCCTCTTCCCGATCGCCGGGTACAATGCGGTGCTTGTTAAATCCCGCTGTTGTCCCTTAGGGCGAACTGAAACGATGGACCGCGATACGATCGACCGTGCCGAAACGATACGTCAGCGTTTGACGCAACTTCAGGACAGTCTTTGACTACGCCGCTAAGAAAGCGGAGCTAGTAGCGGCCGAAGAAAAGATGGCCGCCCCTGGCTTTTGGGACAATCAAGAAAAGGCGCAGACCGTCGTCGGTCAGCTTAAGTCGCTGAAGTCGATCCTGGAACCGCTCGACGAATGCGTCAGCGCCGTCGGCGATCTCGACGCGATGCTCGAGATGGCGGAAGAAGACGACTCGTTCGCCGCCGAAGCGAAAGCGGAAGTCGCGCGACTCGAGCACGAACTCGATCAGCTCGAGCTGAAGGCGCTGCTCAATGGCCCGCATGACAACTGCGGCGCTCTCGTTTCGATCCACGCTCGCGACGGCGGGACCGACGCGAACGACTGGGCCGAAATGCTCCTCCGAATGTATTCGCACTGGGCTGCGCAAAACGACTACACCGTCGAGTTGATCGACCGCTCCGACAACGAAGAAGCGGGGATCAACAGCGCCACCTTCGCCGTTCGCGGCAGCATGGCTTACGGCTACCTCAAGGGAGAAACCGGGATGCACCGCCTGGTGCGGATCAGCCCGTTCAACTCGGAAGGAAAACGCCAGACCAGCTTCGCCGCCGTCGACGTTTCGCCTGAAATTCCGGACAGCGAAGAAGTGGAGATCGACGAGGAAGACGTCCGCGTCGACACCTTCCGCGCCAGCGGCGCCGGCGGGCAACACGTCAACAAGACTGACAGCGCCATTCGCTTGACCCACATGCCGACCGGAGTCGTCGTGCAATGCCAGAACGAACGGAGTCAGCATAAGAACCGGGCGCAGGCCTGGAAGTTGCTTCGTTCGCGTTTAGCGCGACTTGAAGAAGAAAAGCGGGAAGCGGAAGATGCGGCCCGTTACAAAACGCAGGCGAAGGTCGGCTTCGGCTCGCAGATTCGCAACTACTTCCTCCATCCGGACCAACGCGTGAAAGACGCGCGAACTGGCCATTATGTCGGCAGCTTCCATGCCGTGATGGATGGAGACATTCAAGGCTTTCTCGACGCCTTCCTGCGATGGCGCGTCGGGCAGGGTGAGAAAGAAGGGAACTAAGTTCGATTATGTCCAGCGACAGCGACATTCAATTCGTCGACGCGATCGACGCCGACGGCCGCGGGCTCTTCGTCAGCTTTCCGCGCCGCGGCGATCGGTTCGGGCACGTCGTCTCGATCGTTTCCGGCGATGAAATCGTCCCGTGCATGGTCTCGCTCGAAGGGGACGACGAAGAAGAATGGCCAGACAGTCCGCCGATTCAGCAATTGAGCATTGAAGAACGCGAAAACGGCGCCGTCGCTCTGGGCGTTGGACAAGCGGGCAAAAGTCACTGGTCAGTGACGGTCGAAACGTTCGCCGCAGAGCGGCGCGTCGAGTTTCACGTCGCGTGCCGCTTGAAGATGCATCCGGCGCAAATCAGCAGCCGTTACGCGAGTCTGCTGGGGGAAGGGGTCTCGCCGAAATCGGTCGATCCCTACACGTGGAGTTGGACCGCCGGCGATAAGACGATGCTCGTCCGCGAGTTCGTGTTTGATCACTATCCAGCGCCAGAATTCCCAGCTGGCGACGCTGGTTTTGAGATCAACGCAGCGGTCGATCAGATGCCGTTTCCCAAGACGATCGAGTGGCGTTACTCGTTTCAGCTCGCGTAGAGCGAATAGTAACCGAGCGACACGGTGAGATGCCCCTGCTGGTCGAGAATCTGCAGTTGCTGCGCTAAGTATTGGACGCAGGGCGCTTTCCCCGCGCGGGCCAGCAACTCTTCTTTTTTGATCGGCTTCGTAAGATAGTCGTTCGCCCCTGCGCCAAGCGCTTGCTCCTGAGCGACGCTGCTGTCATGGCCCGTTAGCATCAAGATGAACGGGTTCCGATCTTTCTGGACGTAACGAATATGACGAACTAGTTCGATTCCAGCCGCATCGGGCAATTCCCAGTCGCATACGATCAGATCCGGCGTGAACTCATCAAACAGCGTTAGCGCTTGTTTGCAGCTTTCGGCGGTACGTACCTCAAATCCCGCACTTACGAGCAGATCGGCCAGCAGACAACGCATCAAGTGATCGTCATCAACTACCATCGTCCGAATCGGCAGCTTTGTCATATCCACTTCTAGCTTTCCCGCGATAGGTATCTATTCCGCCCACAATTTCGCTGATTCGTCTTTCACGGTACTGCCCAACCGCGTCTGACTTTAGTTTTTATAGCCCGTGTCAGATAAATCCCCTTCAACGCTTGGGGGGAAGGCAAGGTCTTTTGCGCACAATAGCAGTATCGCACATCCGCTTGTAGCGGTCGCGCCGAAGGGGCGAACTCGCCCGGAAATTTGGCTGACGCGACTTCAACATCGGAGGCCGCGAACGCGTTGTAACGAGTATTCGGCCTGTGCAAGCGGCGGCCGATCCGGACGTTCCGATCCAGCCGGTTTCAGTGAATGCACGTCCCAAAACGAGACGATCCATACGACCGCAGGGACAATGCGTCGGCGGAGTACGACGCGACACCGGCATTCCTCAAACGGAATCACGATGGATCGCAAACACCCAATTTGGATGGGGCCGACGGCGCTAGCCGCCGCGACGCTCGCGGCGCTGACTGGCTGTTCTGATGCGCCGACCTCTCCGTCCGCTCGCATTTCGCAGGCGAACTCGATTAAAGCGCCCGGCCGATTTCATTTGCCGGCTGACGTTCGCCCCGTAGCGCTGGAGATCACCGAAGGCGATACGGAACAAACGATCGAAAATCCCTTCCTCCAATCGAAGTTACCGACGCCGTTCGCTTCGTCGGTGATCGGTCTGCCGCCGCTCCCGGAAGCTTCCCCCGAACCGGCGGCTCCCGCACCCACTCCCGAAGCGCCGCGGTATATGCCGCTGATCGAAGCGCAACCGCAATCCGAAGCGCCGGTTGCGGTGCCGGCGCCCCGACTGGATGAGCCGGACGCCTCGTTCTCGCTGGAAGGCCCGCAGATCTCGGCCCCGAGCGCCGCCACGCCAAATATGGGACCGTCGAAGCTGGAAGGCTCGCGTTGGAGCAACAGTCCGTTGCCCCCGGCCGCGCCGATCGCCAAACCGGAACCGACCCCTGAGGCGATTCCCGCTCCGCAGACGCCGGAATACTCGCTCGACCAAATGGAACTCTTCCCGCTTGAGCCGGGAACGCCGAACGAGCCGGAACATCGTCACGAGATGCGTTCGCTGCCGGCAATGCCGCCGGCCCCGGAACTGTCGGCCCAGCCCCCCGCCTTCATGCCGCGTATCGAAGCCGAGCCAGCGCCGCAACCGGTCCGACAACTTCCGCCGGCCGCGGTGGCCGCGCCGCTGGTTCAAGGACCGCCGGCCCAGTTGGCGCCGCTCACGATTCCTCCGCAAGCGTTCAACGCGCCGCCGCAAAGCCCGACCGACAAGCGGCTTGACCTGCATGCGATGACCGCCGTCCGGGGTCGCGCCCAGTCGCTGATTGAGCACAGCTTTTCGCTGGCGCAGCGGGGAGCGTTCTTCTCGGCTCGCGCCGAGTTGATCCAGGCCCTCCGCCTGCTGACGCAAACGCTGGATACCGAACGCCAGACGCACGAGTACAGCGAAGCGCTCGCTGAAGGTTTGCTCGCGCTCGAAGAAGCGAGCGACTTTGTGCCGGAAGGGTCGCGGCTGGAAGCGAACGTCAACCTGGAGCGTTTGATTCAGTCGCATCGTACGCCGATCTTGAAGAACGTCGACGCTTCGCAGCTGACGCCGCTGGTCGCCGCTCAACAATACTTCTCGCATGCTCAAGATCGCCTGGCGACGGCGTGCGGCGGAGTGCCGGAAGCGTCGGCCGCGTTATATGGCTTGGCCAAATTGCAGCCATACCTGAAGTCAGGCAGCGGCGGCGACAAGGCGCTCATCGGTCCTCGTTCGATCGCGCTGCACCAATCGGCCTTCCTGGCCGATCCGCAAAACATCCTGGCCGCCAATGAGCTAGGCGTATTCTTGGCTCGCTACGGTCAGCTGAACGACGCCAAGGCGGTCTTCGTCAAAGGTCTCCGCGCCCACTCGCTGGCCGATACTTGGAACAACCTGGCGAAGGTCCACGAACTGCTCGGCGAACAAGAGATGGCGAACCTCGCTCGTGAGGAAGCGAAGTACGCCGCCGCCCAAGGGGGCGTCGCGCCGAAAGGGAATTTCGTCCGCTGGGTTTCTCCCGAAGCGTTCGCTAACCAGCAGCGACGTGATGAGACGATGCTCGGTCCGCAACGTCCCGACGTCAGCCGTCAACCGCAAACTTATCAGCAACGTTGAGTCGCAAGATGATGAACCGCATTTTCGTGCAACACTCGCTCCGAGCTAGCCGCTCGCTTGTCGCCGTCGCCGGCTTGCTGCTCGCTACCGGCGGGCTCGGTCTGGCGCTGACCCCCGCTACCGACGAATCCGCTCCTGCCGCGAAAACGACCGCCGCTGTTGCGACCGCCGAAGTTCCGCAGGCCTCGCCGGTCGCGTTCGAGACGCCCGCCGAACCGTCGCACGTGATGTTGTGCGCCGGTCCCGCGCCATGCGTCCCCTGCCCTTCTCCGGCCGAAATGGTCACGAGCCCGGTGATGGTCGGCGTCGATTCGGCCGATCCGACCTGCAACGGCGAGTTGCACTGGAACGCGCGTCGTCCGATTCCTTGGCAGATTTTCGCCCAAGGGGAATACGTTGGTCCCGCTCGTTTGCAGCACGTGCCCGAATATCGCATCCGCGTCGACGACCAGCTTGAATTCGTCTATCGCTTGACCCGCAACGAGATGACGACTCCTTATCGCTTGAACGTCGGCGACGAAGTTCGACTGGAGTCGCTCACCGACCCCAACTTGAACCGCGATCTGGTCATTCAGCCGGACGGTTCGATCACCGTGCTGCTCCTCGGCCAGGTCCACGCCGCTCGGAAGACCGTTACCGAATTGACCGATCTGCTCGACAAAGAATACAAGCGGTACTACAAAGTTCCGGCGATCACCGTCACGCCGCTGCAAGTGAATACCAAGCTGGAAGACTTGCGAGCTACCGTCGACAGCCGAGCCGGTCGCGGCGGTCAGTCCCAACAAGTTCGCGTCACCCCGGAAGGGACGATTCAACTGCCGGCGATCGAATCAGTTCCCGCCCAAGGGCTGACGCTGGACGAACTGAAACGGGAAGTCGACGAACGCTACGCCCAAGTGGTCGACGGGATCGGCGTCACGCCGATTCTGACCGAACGGGCGCCTCGCTACCTCTATGTGCTCGGCGAAGTCCGCACCCCAGGACGCTTCGAGTTGGTCGGCCCCACCACGGTAATGCAGTCAATCGCCCTGGCCGGCGGTTGGAACGTCGGCGGTAATCTGCGGGAAGTGGTGATTTTCCGTCGTGCCGAAGATTGGCGTCTGGTCGCCACCAAAGTTGATATCCAAGGCGCCTTATACGGCAAACGCCCGATTCCGTCGGACGAACTTTGGCTCCGCGACTCGGACATCGTTGTAGTTCCCAAACAGCCGATCCTGTGGGCGGATGAGTTTATCGAGCTCGTCTTCACCCGCGGCATTTACGGCGTCGTCCCGTTCAACGGGATTAGCATCTCCTACAACGACGTTACGGCTCTCTAGGATCACCTCTGGCCGGGGGAAAGAAACTTCTCCCCCCGGCGAAACCGATTGACCCGAAGCAGGGTTTTAATGTACGACGAGCGAAGAATCTTTCGCTGCCTTACTGTACATCCATTCCCCTTCTCGTCTCGGGCTCGAATCGATGAACCGCGTTTCGCTCCTCTCGGTCGTAGTGCTGGCCTCAACCTTGGCCGGTCCGCTTCTAGCCCGCGATTCGGTCGCTCACATAACGCCAATTGGCGCCGTCGTCCCCGATATCCAGCTGAAGGATTTCCGGGGGAAAGACTACAATTTGGCCGACTTCGCCGATCAGAAGGTGGTCGTCCTGGCGTTCCTGGGAACCGAGTGCCCGCTCGCCAAGCTTTACGGGGGTCGTCTGCAGGAACTGGCGGATGAATTCGCCCCGAAGAAAGTCGCGATTGTCGGCGTGATGTCGAACCAGCACGACGCGGTGACCGAGATCGCCGCCTACGCTCGCAAGCACGAAATCTCCTTCCCGCTGCTCAAAGACGTCGGCAATCGCCTGGCGGATGCCGCCGGAGCGGAACGAACCCCGGAAGTGGTCGTCCTGAACGCCGATCTCAAGATCTGCTATCGGGGACGCATCGACGACCAATACCAAATCGGCGTCGTCCGCGATCGGGCCGACGAGCATGAACTGCGCGATGCGATCGAAGCCCTGTTGGCCGGCAAGCAAGTCGCCGTTCCCGCGACCGAAGCGATCGGTTGCCATATCGGGCGCGTTCGTCAACCGAAAGACGACAGCGAGGTCACCTACCACAACCAGGTTGCGCGAATCCTGCAAAAGCGGTGCGTCGAATGTCACCGCGAAGGGGAAATCGCCCCGTTCGCTTTAACCGACTATGACGAAGTCGCCGGCTGGGCAGAGATGATCGCCGAAGTGGTTGAAGAGAAACGAATGCCTCCCTGGCATGCCGCCCCAGAACATGGCGTCTTCAAGAATGCTCGTCCGATGCCGACGGAAGAAAAAGAGCTGCTGCTGAAGTGGGTCGCCGCCGGCGCTCCGGAAGGAGACAAGTCTCAAGCTCCGAAGCCGGCCGAGTATTCCACCGCCGGTTGGACGTTGCCGGTTGAGCCTGACCAAGTCATCCAAATCACCAACCAGCCGTTCAAGGTTCCCGCTACCGGCGAAGTGAAGTACCAATACTTCATTCACGATCCCGGCTTCACCGAGGACAAGTGGCTGCAAGCGGCCGAAATTCGTCCGGGCAATCGGATGGTCGTCCATCACATTCTCGCCTTCGCGGTCGCCCCCGGCGAAAAGAATCTGCGTGACGGCGGAGCCCGCGGCTTCCTGGTCGGCTACGTTCCCGGCATGCGGGCCGAACCGTTCCCGGAAGGAATGGCGAAGCGAGTTCCGGCCGGATCGCGTCTCGTCTTCCAAGTCCACTACACGCCGATCGGCAGCGATCAATTGGATCAAAGCGAACTCGGTCTCGTCTTCGCCGATCCGAAAGAGATCAAGTACGAAGTTAAAACGACGAGCGCCGTGAATCGCTCGTTCCGAATTCCGGCTGGCGACGGCAACTACGCGGTCGACGCCGATTCTCAGCGACTCTCGACCGAAGGCGCCTATCTGCTGGCGATGATGCCCCACATGCATCTCCGCGGCAAGTCGTTCCGGTATGAGCTGAAGGGAGCGGAGAAGAACGACATTCTGCTCGACATTCCCGCCTACGATTTCAACTGGCAAACCGCCTATCGCCTGAAAGATCCGTTGCCGCTTGACAACGGCAGCGTCATTCACTGCCAGGCCCATTTCGACAACTCGAAATGGAACAACGCCAATCCTGATCCAACCCAAGTCGTGAAATGGGGAGATCAAACGTGGGAAGAAATGATGATCGGCTACTTCGACGTCGCCCTCCCCTACGTCCCCGGCGAAAAGGAAGCGGAAGAGCCGGCCGACAAAGCCCTGGCGGCGGCCAAGCGTCTAATGGAGCGCTACGACGCCGACAGCGACGGCGTCATCCTGCGAACCGAAGTCCCCGAGAAAGGTCAGCGCTACTTTGACTTGATCGACGGGAACCGGGACGACAAGGTGCATGAAGACGAAATCATCACCACGCTGAAGAAGATGCCGATCTTGCTGAACCTGATTCGGTAGCGTGCAGCATCTTCACTAGCCCGCAGCGCAAGCAAGGGAATGCGTTCGCGAGCAATGACTAATGTCTAACGAAGAAGAGAAGTTGCTTCTCAGCATTAGGTATTAGTCATTAGACATTTCATACCGCATTCCCTTGCTTGCGCTGCGGGCTAGTAGAGATGGCGACAACAATCGCCTAGCCGTCGCGGCGAAGATCCACCGTCGGCGGCGCCTGACGATTGGCGTTCCAATGTTTCCACTGCGCTTCGTCATAACCGAAGTTCGCGTTCAGTTCCGCCGCTTGCAGCGTTTCCATCAGCGCCCGCAGCACCGCTTCGTTTCGCATCTCTTGCGTGATGATCTTCGGCGGAGAGGAACCGAATGAGAACCCGCCGCTGCTGCCGCTGCCGAACGAAGCGGAGGTTTCGCCCGGATTGGATGATCCTTGCGTCACCTTGAACTGGTGCGACGTCACCAGGGTGTCAATCAGCGAATCGATCGCGGCGGGATGTTTCAGACGAGCCAACACCGATGCGGCGCGATTGACGACCGTGTTGTCTTTGCTGTGTAACAGCGACATCAGCTGCGCGACCGCCAAATCGTTGGGACGCTTTTCCAGCACAATGGTCGCTCGATCGCGGATCGAAGCGTTGGGATCTTCCAGCGCCACCTTGGTCAGTGCGAGCGTCGACGGTCCGTTGACCAGGTTGCCAAGCGCGTCGATCAACGTCTCCCGCATTCCCACATACTTATCGTCCTGCAAGAGTTCGATCAGCGGTTGGGTCGCCAGCGGATCTTGGATCGCAGCGATCTCGGCCTGCACCTTCGCGGCCTTGTCGCCGCCGCGGCGCATCTGCAACAGGTACTGTCGCAACTTCACGCGCCACTCCTTCGTGGCGTCGTCATACTTTTGCGCTCGCTCGGCCATCGCCACGTCTTGCGGATACATCCACTTTCGCTCGTGGCGAATCATTCCTTGGTCTTTGAACCACTGGTCGGTGATGATCCACTCGCCGCGGCGGTTGATGTAGCCCAGCGCGTGTCGCGCCTGCTCATGGTTCGGATCGATCGCCAGGATGTTCTGTAGGTGACGTTCGCGCTGTTCCGGCAATTGGTTGGTAGCGCACCACTGCGCCATCTTCCAATTCCCTTCGACGTCCGGAGGCATCTGCGGCAAGATCGCTTCGTAGTTCCGCAGCTGAGGCGATTTCTCGATCACTTCCGCCACAAGGTCGGCCGGCAAGACCATGTCGCCGCTCGACGTCCGAACGTGCAATTCTTGCGGAGTCTCAGCCGCTGGGCTCAGCAATTCTCCTTCAATTCGGCCGCCCGAATTGAGGACGAAGACATCCGCTACCGCCGGCGTCGCGAGACTAGTCGCGGCCAATAATAGAGCGGCGCTGCAGCGGCGGATCAGCTTCACTTCGGTGATTTTGCCGAGAGGGGGACGGAAGTACCGGTTCAGTCTAGGACGTACAACCAGAGCGTGCGTCACTAAATTAAACGCCGGCGCAAGGCAAAAGGATCGCTTATAAGTATAGGCGAGCGGCGCAGCGGGAGCCATTCAGAAGTCGGCTTCTCCCCGCTGGAGGGGAGATTTTTGTCCGGTTCATGCCGCTTATACCGACGCTTCGTCCCGTGGTAACAGCTGGAAGGCGCTTAGAATCTCGTCCGGAATCCGCCGCGGGGTCCGTTTGGCCATATCGATCAGCACCCACTTCGTCTCCGCTTTCGCCAACATCCGGCCGTCGCTGACGCGGCAGATTTCGTACTGGCGCAAAACCGAAGCGGTGAAATACTCGGAGAGCCAGGTCTTCACGACCAGCTCTTCCCCTTCAAAGGCCGGCGAGAAATATTCAATCGAATGGGCGCGCACCACCCAACCGCAGCCGAGCTCTTCGTACCGCCGCTTCCCCCAGTTTTCGGCTACCGAATGGGCGACCGCGGCGTCCTGCATCCACCGCAGGTAGACCAGGTTATTCACGTGCCCCTGCATGTCGATGTCGGCCGCCGCGACCGAGATCTCATGTTCGTAGATTGCCGCCACCAGTGACCTCATCAAACGGTAATTCGCCGCGGAGTGAAGAAGTTGCGGACGTCGACCACTTCCATTCCAGCGCGACGGGCCGCCTCGACGCCCAGGTCTGCGTCTTCGTAGACGCGGCAATGTTCCGGTTCGACTCCCAGTCGCTTCGCCGCTTCCAGGAAGACGTCTGGATGCGGCTTGTGCCGCGTGGTGTCTTCCGAAGTGACGCAGACGTCAAAGTGATTCGAGAGCCCGATATGTCCCAAAATCAGATCGGCCACATATCGCATCGCGCCGGTGGCGACCGCCATCGGAATGCGACCCCGATATTCGTAAACCAGTTCGACCGTCGCTTCGATTGGAGCGACGTTGCCGATTTCTAACAGGAACGCTTCTTCTTTCTCGATCGCGACCGTGTGGGGGTCGAGTGCGATCCCCTGCTCTTCGGAGAGCAATTCGACAATTTTATCGCTCGGACGCCCCCCGAGAGCGTAAAAACGGTCTTCATCGAACGAAATGCCATACTTTTCCATCGTCGCACGCCAGGCGACATAGTGCGCCGGCATCGTATCCGCGAGGGTTCCGTCCAGGTCGAAAATCAGAGCGTCGAAGACCATTGGCAATAAATTCCTTAGGACAATAGTTGTTTGCCCATTCTAATTTGAAACATCCGTTTTTCGTAGGCCGCGAGAGCTGGGCGAAATTCGTTGACCCAGGCTTCTGGAGACGCATAATGGATCTTCCCCCCTTAATCCACACTCGACGGAGTCGATTTATGTCCCGCCTGCTCTCCCTTCTTTTGGTTTTCCTCCTCTTTTCCGCCGCAAAAGCAGCGGACAATTGGCCGGAATTCCGAGGTCCCAACGGAGACGGCGTCGCCGACAGCGACAATCTTCCCGTCGATTTTAGCGACCCCAAAGTACTGAAGTGGAAAACCGCAATCCACGATCGCGGCTGGTCCTCGCCGGTCGTCTGGGGAGACCGCGTCTGGGTCACCACTTCGACCGAAGATGGCACGAAACAATCGGTGTTGGCCCTCAATCGTCATACCGGCGAAATCCTGATCGACCGGGTCGTCTTTACGACCAAGGATCCGCAAGAGAAAGAAGTCTCGAACAGCTACGCCTCGTGCACGCCGGCGATCGAGGAAGGTCGCATCTACGTTCACTTCGGCAGCCTCGGGACCGCCTGTCTCGACAGCGAGACCGGCGCGACGATCTGGGAGCGACGCGACCTTCCCTGCGATCATTGGCGCGGCCCCGGCTCTTCGCCGATCCTCGACGACAAAAACCTCTACGTCGCCTATGACGGCTACGACTATCAGTACGCCGTGGCCCTCGACAAAGAGACCGGCAAGACCGTTTGGAAACGCGATCGCAATATCGACTACGGCACCGACAACGGCGACCGCAAGAAGGCCTACAGCACCGCCGCCCTGTTTGAACATGACGGGCAACGCCAGTTGGTGATGCCCAGCGCATCCGACACGGTCTGCTACGATCCGGCGACCGGCGACGAACTCTGGCGCGTCAAACATGGCGGCATGAACGCCGCTCCCCGTCCGCTGTACAAACACGGTCTGGTCTACATCACCGGCGGCGACGGCGATCGCAAGTTGTTCGCCATGGATCCGTCGGCTCGCGGGCAAGTTCCCGATAGCGCCATCGCTTGGGGTTTGTCGAAAGGCGCCCCCTATCGTCCTTCGCAGGTCATCTTGGGAGACCGGATGTACATGATCGAAGACAAGGGGATCGCGACTTGCGTCGACGCCAAAACCGGCGAAAAGATCTGGCAGGAACGGATCGGCGGCAACTACCGCGCTTCGCTGTTGGCGGCCGGCGGCAACCTCTACTGCTTCGACGAAGGGGGGAAGATCACCGTCTTCAAGGCGAGCGACAAGTTTGAGCTGGTCGCGGAGAGTTCGCTTCCCGACGGCTTTCAGGCATCGCCGGCCGTCGCGGGAGATTCGCTCTATCTCCGCACGACGAAAGACCTCTACTGCTTCGAGAAGTAAAGCCGCTTAGCAAGTCTCCGGCATAAATGTCGGCATCACGATCCCTTCGATCACCGGCGGTCGATCATACGCCTGGGCGAGATGCAACTCGCAGTTGCGTCCTCCCAGCGCGTACATGATGGCGACCAGCTTCGGATTGTCGCTCGGGATCAGCGCCACCGGCATCTTCCCCGGATATTGATTCAGTTCGGCGACGATCAGCGCGGCGATCTCGATCGAGCTCGTGCCGACGCCGGGGCCGATCATATTGCTGGCCGGATGCCCGATTGAAGCCATCGCGCCGGTGATCTCGCCGTTGCGTTCGATGACCGAGCAATGCCAATAGCCTCGCTCGTTCTCGATCATGTACCGCCAATCCCCTTCGCGCGACGTCTGCCAGATCTCCAGTTCCAATCGATCAATCGCCGCAACGTCATCCATCGTCGCTGGCCGAACTCGCTCCACCGGCAGGTCCATCAAATGCAGGCCGCCCCCTGACGGAACGCGGAAGTACATATCCTGGTAGACCGCATACGGATGAAAGAACCGTCGACTATAGAGCGAGAACGAGTCGAGATTCATCGCGCTCGAAACCAGCCGCAGCGGCAGTTCGCGATCGTCGGCGATGCCGATAATATCGTCCAATAGCGAGCTGGCGATTCCGGCGCCGGAGAACTCGCTCGACGCATTCATGATTCCCAGCGAGATATGCGTCTTCCGGGGATGATAGAAACATGATCCGATGATTTTCCCGTTCGCTTCGCTTTGCGCGATCAGGCAGCAACCAGGATCGAGGTCTTCGTACACTTCCGGGAAGAGCCCGCAATCCTCCGGCGGACAGAGAAAGATCTTGTCGCGGCCATGCGACAGATACCAGGAATTGGTGGAGGAGTGAATCAGCGCTGCGATCTCGGCCGCATCTTCCGGTTTCGCGGAATGAATCTTGAACATAAACGCTCCGGAGACAAGCTGGTGACTCCTTCTAGTTTCCCTCGCCCCCTAGGGGCACGTCAACTCGTCGGACAATTTGCCTTCTTCGTAAAAACTTCGCCGCCAGCGCCTTTTGCAAAGGGCGTAACCCGGTCAGACTAACAAGCATCGAACCGAAAACGCCCCTCCGATCGACGAATCCCGCGAAAGGACGACATGCCCGTCACCCGCTACGCCCTTCTCTTGCCGCTTCTTCTACCTGCTTTCGCATTCGCGCAAGACTCTGGAATTGAACCTGCCGCGTTTGACGGCCGGGACGGACGCAACTTGGCGCTCGATCAGTTCTTTCCGCAGCCGAAGTTGAAAGTCGCCGAAACGAAGCTCGAACAGGCGAAGTTCCCCGTGATCGACGCCCATACCCACTTTCGCTATCGACTTCGCAGTTCGCCGGAGCAACTGGACGATTTCGTCGCAGTGATGGACAAGCAGCAGATCGCGATCTGCGTCAGCTTGGACGGACGCTTAGGAGACGAATTCGACGAGCATTCCAAATTCCTTTGGACGAAATACCCCAACCGCTTCCTGATCTACGCCAACATCGATTGGCAAGGGGACGGCGATCCAGACAAGCCCGAGACGTGGGATTGTCAGCGCCCCGACTTTGGTCGCCGGATGGCTCTCGCTCTGGCCGATGCGAAAAAGAAAGGGGCGAGCGGCCTAAAGCTCTTCAAGCAATTCGGTCTCGGCTACAAAGACGCCGACGGCTCTTTGCTGAAGATCGATGATCCCCGCTGGGATCCGATCTGGAAGGCATGCGGCGAACTTGGTCTGCCGGTGATCATTCACACCGCCGATCCGGCCGCCTTCTTCGATCCGATTGACGAAACGAACGAACGTTGGGAAGAACTCCACCGCCATCCCGATTGGCACTTTCCGACCGATAAGTTTCCGACGCGCGAAGCGCTCTTGGAAGCTCGCAATCGCGTGATCGCGCGGCATCCTAACACCACCTTCATCGGCGCCCACTTCGCCAACAACTCGGAAGATCTGGCGACCGTCGCAAAGTGGCTTGACGCCTATCCGAACCTGGTGATCGAACCGGCGTCCCGCATCAGCGAACTGGGGCGTCAGCCTTACACGTCGCGCGCCTTCTTCCTAAAGTACTCCGATCGAATCCTGTTCGGCACCGACGGCCCTTGGCCCGAACTCCGTCTGACCTACTACTGGCGATTCCTGGAAACGTACGACGAGTACTTTCCCTATTCCGAAAAGCCGTTTCCGCCGCAAGGCTTTTGGCGGATTTACGGCATCGGCTTGCCCGACGACGTGCTGAAAAAGGTCTACTACGAGAACGCGTGTCGCATCATTCCGCACGCGCAGGAGAAGCTCGACAATTGGCGGAAAGAGCAAACCGCCGTCACCGAATCAAAGTAGGTGGCGAGCTTTGATCTCGAGATACTGATTGACCAGGTTTGCGGTCAGATCTTCCGGAAAGACGTCCATCGCCATCACGCCGCGATGGGCCAGATCGGTCAGCACCTGGTGACGCCAAGTAAGAATCTCGGCAGCAGCCGCCGCTTCAAACAGGTTGCGGCCGTAGAGCTTCTCGCTGTCCGCGGCATCGAACAAACGATGATCGCGGAGCAAAATTCCTAGCGGCAAATGACGCCCGACGATCGTGCCGAGATATTGCTCGATCTGATGGGCGTTCACTTCGTCGATCACGTTGGAGATCATCACCACCAGCGATCGTTTCTGACAATGCGTTCGCAGATACATGAACGCCGAGTCGTAACGCGATTCGACCAGTTGCGGAAAGCGATCGTACGACGCATGCAGCAGATGGTTCATCTGGTTCGCTCCGCTTCGCGGCGGAACGTACGACAGCACTTCGTTCGAGAAGCAGATCGCGCCAACCGAGTCTCCTTGCCGCAGCGCCACGTAGCTCATCATCAACATCGCGTTGAGCGAGTGATCGAGCAGACTGATCCCATCCGCTTCGTTGGTCATCATGCGGCCGCAGTCGATCAAAAAGATGATCCGCTGCGATTGGCTGCTTTGAAACTCCCGCACGGTCAGCTTGCGGCGGCGCGCCGTCGTGCGCCAGTCGATATGTTTGTAGTTATCGTCGGGCGTGTAGTCGCGGAGACGTTCAAAGTCGTGGTCTTGCCCGACCTTTCGCGTGCGCCGAACTCCCATCAGGCTCAAGCGGTTCGTGCGAGCCAGAATCGCGTATTCCGACAACTGCTTCATGTCGGGATAGACTTTGATCTCCGTCTCGACCGGGACGCGAACGTACTTCCGCCACAAGCGGAAAAAGCTGGTGACCTGGATATAGACGTACTCGAGCGTAAAGGCGCCGCGAGAGCTTGGTTCAAACTCGTAGTGGACCGTAGCGCGACTATGCGGATCGAGTTCCATTTGAAACTCTTCCGGCAGCGCAGTGAACTCCTGCGGCACGTCGTCCCGAACCGCGAGCGACAGCCGAAAAGGACTCCTGTTTTCGATCAAGAGGGAGACGCGATGCTTCTTTTGCAGCGACGCGATTCGTAGCGTCTCCCGTTCGGCCGACAAATGTTTCCGCTGCGGCAACGTCACCAGATCGAGCCAACCGACCAGAATGATCAAACCGTCGAGCGCCAAGGCGACCAGCAGCACAAACGGGCTAAACAAGACGCCGACGGACGCCAACAGCGGCGCAGCGAACAACAACGCCATCAAGCGAGTCGGATAGATCCGCCAGAAGCGTGCGTAGAACAACAGCGGCGCCGCGAAGATGACGAACATCATGATCGGCGTCGCCGGCGACGTCTTCAGCGTCGACTCGAGGAACTGGACGATCAAGTTCACAGCCGCGGAACCTCCACGGTCCGAATCAGTTCGGTCAGCAGGTCGTCGACGTCATGTCCTTCCACTTCCGCTTCGGCCGACAGAATGACGCGATGGCGCAAGGTCGGAATCGCGATCTGCACCACGTCGTCCGGCACTGCGTAGTTGCGGCCACTGAAGGCCGCCAAGGTCCGCGCCCCTTGCATCAGCGTGATGCCCGCACGCGGCGATGCCCCCATGTGAAACTGCGGCCATTCGCGGGTCAGGCGGACGATCTTGTTGATGTAGTCGATCAGCTTGTCGTCGACGATTACGTCGCTGTTGAGCTGAGTGATTTCCAGAATTTCCTCCGGCGACGTCACCACTGCCAACTCTTCTTCCAGCCGACGGTTGATATCTTCCTGGCGGCTATGCATCCGCAGGATTTCGGCCTCCTCGTCAATCGCGGGATAATTGAGCCGCAGCTTGAACATGAAACGGTCGAGCTGCGCTTCCGGCAGATTGTAGGTACCTTCCGACTCGATCGGGTTTTGCGTCGCCAGCACTAGGAACGGCCGCTCGATCTTGTGGCTGGTGCCGTCGACCGTCACGCGAAACTCCTGCATGATTTCCAACAGCGCCGCGTGCGTCTTGGCCGGCGAGCGGTTGATTTCGTCCGCAAGCAATAACTGCGTAAAGATCGGCCCGGGGCGAAAGCGAAACTCGTTCGTCTTCATGTCGAAGATCGGCGCGCCGGTGATGTCCGATGGCATCAAGTCAGCCGTGAACTGCACGCGGCCGAATTGACAGCCGAGCACGCGTCCCAGCGTCCGGACGAAGAGCGTCTTGCCGAGCCCCGGCGCACTTTCGATCAAGACGTGACCGCTGGAGAAGAGCGCCGTCAACGTCCCCAGGACCAGTTCGTCCTGGCCGACGTAGATCTTGCTGACCTCGCGGGTGATCTTCTTGAACAGCTGCCGCGTGCGGGTATCGCTCCCTTCCTCGGCGTGATGCCCTTCAATCGTCGAGCGAAACGCGCCGACCTGCGTCGGAGACAATGCCGGACCGGAAGGCTTCTCAGACCTCGCCGGCGGCGGCGTATTGACCGAACCGGTCGGCATCGAAAACTTCTCTTCGGCGGCGGCGTATTTGGCGGCCGAACTGTCAGGAATCACTTGTACCGAACCGCAATCCGGGCACTTCGCCTTTTTACCGGCTGCCGAACTAGGGACGCGCAGCGACTTATTACAGGCGGAACAAGCGAACTCGATCGTATCGGAAGATGGCGAACTCATCGTTGCGAATCAGACTCCCAGGTGGGGACAAATGGCCAGGGCTAAGGTTTCACGCGGGCGCGACCAACGCGTCGATAGACGGTATCGCCGCGGGCGATCTGTTGGTATTGGCGAACGCGTAACTGGGCGTAGTCGTAGTCGTCGGTCGCTTCCAGCAATTCGCCCAAAGCGCCGATATGTTTTTGAAAATCGGAAGATCGCACTTCCGGCAATCGCTTCGGCCGACCGAAGATCGGAAACGCGGCAAAACAGAAGACGATCAGCAGCAATGCGATATGCAGTCCCAACGGGCTGATCGGCCAGACGGTCAACCATTCCCAGCCAGACCGGCCTGCCGAAACTTCGTTGGCGGTGATAATCTCGACGCCGCCGTCTCCCGATTCGAGAAACGTCACGGTCTCTCCGTAGCCGCATTCTTCTATCAAACTGGCGGCCAGCTTGCGATGCTCATGATTCACCAGCGGTTGATTCAGCAGGAAGGAGCCGCCGTTGACGACGATCAGTTGCGTGCCAAAGTCATAGTCGTCCGTATAAAGCAAAACGATCGGATCTTTGCCGTCTAGCGTCGACAACACGACCTCGCTGTTCGGAAGCTTCTCGGCCAGGCCGAAATCGTCCTCTTTCTCCCACTCTTCCGACAGCGCAATTCGCGATCGCAACACGATATCGGTCTGCGCGGCGTCGACTCCTTGCGTCCAACGTCCGGTCAGTCGCTTCGGCCGCCGCGTCGGCAAGTTCCGCTCGACCGAGTACCAAGCGCAGTCGAACTTATTGGCGGCGCCGGCCGAAATCTGATCGAAGTTGTGCTGGGCGATTCCTTTTTCGCGCTGCGCCGTTAACAGTTGCTCCGGAGTCGCCTGCTCCAGCATCGCGTTCCAATATTCAATCGACGCGTCGAAGTCGCGGTCAATGTAGATGAGCGTCCGTCCCGGCTGCGTTTCGAGCCATTCTTCCAAGTACTTGCGCACATCGGGGGACGGGGGCGAGAAAGAATCAGGCGCCCAAACGATCACGTCGCTCTCCTCAATGCGGGGAGAGAGTCGTTCGGCGGTGCGGACCGAATAACCGGCGTGACGAAACAGCTCGCCCAAGACATGCGTACCGTTTACGCTCGACGTCTTTTGATAGCCGTTGCGAGCGCCATACTGCGCGGGGACCTTCACTTCCTTCGAAGAACAGCCGGCGACGACGCAAGCCAGCGCAACGGCCAGCGACAGGACGAAGCGAATCAAGTTCGAATTCATCGCACCACTCCGCTTAGTTGTTGGCGAAACGGCTCCAATTGCGTCCAGCAACGTTCGAATCCAGCGCGGGAGAGCGTTCGCTGTCCGAAGAAGACGTCCTCGAACGCACGCATCGTCACCTCCAGGATATCCTCGAGCGCGTGGTTCTTGCGAACTTCTCGCAGGTACTGCCCGTTGGTCTTTCCCTTCGCCAGGCGAATAAACTGCCGCTTGTCGAGCTCGACCAGCTCGTAGCTGAACAAGTAGACGATCGCCTCGTTGAAATCGCCATTGTCGTAGCAGCGTCGCGCTTCGGCCAACAAGTCTGAGTCAGGGCGCTTTACCTGGAACGGCAGGCTCTCGAGCCGATCGACTTGCGTCGTTGTGTCGAACTCTTCCGGCCGCTTGCGATCGTTCGATCCGGTGGAGAGAGGATCTTCGTTCTCAAAGTAGCGGTAGATCAAATAGGCGATCACACCCAAGATGACCAGCACCAGCGTGTACAACATAATCGACGCCAGCGACCAGAGCCCGCCGTCAAACAGGGCGCTCATCCACGAAAAATCGGGCCACCAGCTCCAGCGTTTCGTCGGCGACGGAGGGGTCGGCGGAGAGGGACGATAGTCGTTGGTCGGAGGAGGAGTCACCTCGACGCGGGCCAAGCCATCTTTTTCGGCGTCGTACCACGCGGCCGATGGCAACTGCGAAAGCTCTTCTTTGGTCGTCGCCACAGGCTCTTCGACGTGCCCTTTGGCTCGTTCGTTTTCCCACCACTCTTGTGCGCCGGCAACGGCGACCAGCGAAAAGAGCAAAAGGATCGGCGCGACGTTTCGGCAGGTTCGGAGCGCGCTCATGCAGGCGCTCCTTTCCAGCGATTCGCTTCGGCACGAACCACCAGTTCCACTTCCCAACCTTCGCGGCGAATCCGGAGATCGAGATAGCTAAGGAACCGGGCTACGGTCATGAAGGCGGCGACCAGCCAGAGGGACGCCGGCAACAAAATGTCGAGCATCACCGAGTCCCAACCCCATTGGCCGAACAAGTAGCCGCGGAGCGCCCAGACGTTAATGCAGACGGCGCATGCCAACGGAATCGCGAAGGTCGAAGCCATCGCGCGGATGACCATGTCGCCAAAGTTCGGATTGTGCAAAGCGGCGCTGCGGCGACCGACCGTCATTGTATTGGCGTCTTGAGCGTAAAACGGATTCCGTTCGAGCAGGATGATCTCACCTACGAAGGGGCGAACTCCGCGCAGGATCGTCGCGTAGGCGACCAGCAGGAAGAGGAAAAAACCCCACGCTTCGGCGTTTTCCAGCGTGCAGAGGAAGACCAGTCCCATCCCGGGCACGACGCCCCGCAAAACGGCGACCAGCCAGAACATCCGCGGGATCAGCGAAAACGGCGCCGACATCATTCGCCGCCAGTCAGGCTCGTCATGAAACATGACGTCCCCCAACATCAGCGTCACCAACGACGTGGCGAGCGGAGCTTCCAGAAAAATCAAAATGACCATCAGCAGTCCGTACTGCGCCGTAGTCACCTCGGTCGGCAGATCGGGACGCAAGTTCCACAGGATCGCCGTATTGACCAAGCTGAACGGAACTGCGAGGACCG
The DNA here is from genome assembly GCF_020966755.1 of Blastopirellula sediminis. Classification (NCBI taxonomy): domain Bacteria; kingdom Pseudomonadati; phylum Planctomycetota; class Planctomycetia; order Pirellulales; family Pirellulaceae; genus Blastopirellula; species Blastopirellula sediminis. The sequence goes on along the minus strand of NZ_JAJKFT010000004.1, from coordinate 544,247 downwards.
CCGTGGTCACGACGATCCGCCAGACGTACCGCTTGATCACCAGCAGCGACAGGTCGAACAGTTCGAGCAAGCCTCGCTCGCGAATCGCGATTTGGGTTTTATCGAGTTGCACTCTCCCCTCCTCGCGGAAATCCTAGCACGATGAAGTAAATCATCAGCAGGAAACTGCAAAAAATCATCACGGTGATCTTCACTTCGACCGGCAACGCCGACGGCGAGATCCAAGCTTCAATCATCGCAGCCAGGCAAAACAAAGTCGCCGAAGCCCCCATGATCGGCAAGCTGCGCCAAGAGGCGATCTTCAGCGAATCGATCCGATCGAACGCCAGCAAACGGGTCTTTGAGAAAATATCTTCGTCCGGCTGCGGATCTTCCCCTGGCTCCAGTTCACTCTTCCAGTGCCGCGGCGAGATCAGCGCCATACCTAATCGCAATCCAGCGCCAGCCGCCAACACGATCGCCGTCAATTCAAACGGGCCATGCGCCAACACGAACTCAAAAAAGTTGTCGCGGACGGCGTCGGGAACGGTCGGGCTCGACATGTGACCGAATACGGTTCCCAGATAGGTCGCATTGAACATCAACGTGCCGATGCCGCCGATCACGGTGATCCCCAAGGCGAAACATTGCAAACCGATCGACGTGTTGTGCTGCACGTACGAGGTGGCGCCGGATGGCGAAACGCCGCTATGGCCGACCGAGTCGCGATGCATCTCGACCATCATATCCAAACTATCGCGTCCCACGACTTCATCGGCGAAGCCGGGATAAAGATACGGATTGGCGGCGAGCACCCACGAGAGAATGAAGAAGCCGAAAAAGAGGAAGAAGCAGAGCTGCACGCAGCGATCTGCAAAAATATGCCGTGGCGTCGAAACGAACAGATTGTAGACCAAGCCGGTCCAGTCGATCGAACGGCTGCGGTAGAGTTGGTTATGGGCGCGCCCCACCAGCTGATGCAGATACTCAACGATGTTCGGCGGCAGTTGATACGAGTCGGCCAGCGCCAAGTCGGCGCAGGCTGCCCGGTAGAGCGAAGCGAATCGCGAGACCGCGCGAGCCCCCATCTTTTTCTTGCGGCGCATTTCCATCGACGTGCACAGAGCTTCCAGCTCTTGCCAATTGCGGCGACGCTTTTCGATGAGTTCTGCGACCTTCACGCGGGGGACTCTACTATCGGTTGATCATCAATGATTCGACTGAGGACGGGAGGCTCGTCGGACTGCTTCCCGGAGGACCTCCGGCGTAAACCGACGACTGGCTCGCAGTTCCGTCGGCCGATCGGTCTGACAGGAACGTGCGGTAGTACAACGCGCACAACATCAAATCGTAGCTCGTGTCGGCCGGCAAGTTGAATTGCCGCAGCATCGGCTCGGCCAGGTGACGCGCGATTTCGCGACGACGTGCCGTCGTAAAAAACCGCCGACGTTCTACGTAGGTTGCAACCGCTTTGCACAGACTAGGCCGAGCGACAAAGTTGGCCGGAATGTAGTCGGCCAGCTGACGTGCGCGATCATCTTCGATCTTGGCGATCTTCATGAGCCAGCTGCGATCTTCGATCACGACCATCGTCGCCACCAGGAGATCGCCTAGACGCTGAAAACGCTTGTTGAACGCCGGCACGATCAGCCCGATCAGGAAGGTCGGCAGAATCGGTCCGGCGAAATTGACTCCCTCCCGCAACCACTCAAACGGCAACGGCGCCAGCGGCATCATGTCGGCGTAGCGAAACAGATTGCGGCCGAACGCTTGCAGGGCGTTGATCGGCTCTCCATCGACCGTCACGGCGCGAATCGACAACGCCCGCTTCCCAGGCGTCTGCCCGTTCCAGTAGGTCTCGAAGAGCGCTCCATAGAACCAATCGAGCACAAAATAGGAGAGAAACGCGATCGCGTTCCCCAACTCGGCCATCGGTCCAAACGAATCGAGCACGCCGCTGCAAACGACGATCGTCATGATCGTTCCGTAAATGGAGACGCGGATCGCAATATCGATCAAAAAAGCAGTGAGCCGGCGAAAAGGACCTGCCGCCTGGTAGTAGAAGGCGATGTTCTCTGGAGTCACGATCTTCAATCGCGAATCGATCGGATCGATGGCGCTCACCATGCAGGAATCGTCGTCCGGATGAAGAAAAGTCGAATCGCCCCGGAGTTCGCATCCACGGCACTCTAATAGTTTAGTACGCCGAGACGCCCTCCCTCCAGAGGTAAGTTCCCTGGATTCCCCTGAAGGTTCTCAAAATCGCTTCTTTTCGCTATATTTTGAGCGCGTGCGCCTAGAATTTTCTTATCAATTTTGCGTAGGACGATCGGATGCGTCAGACCTATCCGCTGCTTTTCGCCAGCCGCCCGCTCGAGCCGAATCTCGACCTGGAAGTTTGTGACAAATATTCAGGCGAAGTCGCGGCGCGGGTTCCGCTCGCTTCGCCTGAATTGATCAGTCAGGCAATCGACGCCGCGGCCAAAGCGACGCGTCCGATGGCTAAGCTGAAAGCGTACGAGCGACAAGAAATCTTGCAGTACTGCGTCAAGCAATTTGAGCAGCGACAGGAAGAGTTGGCCGAGACGCTCTGCGTCGAAGCTGGCAAACCGATTCGCGATAGCCAAGGGGAGGTGACGCGACTGATCGATACGTTTCGAATCGCCGCGGAAGAGTCGATTCGAATCACCGGCGAAATCATGCCGCTCGACATTTCGGCTCGCGCGGCCAACTATCGCGGCATGTGGCGCCGCGTGCCGATCGGCGCCTGTTCGTTCATCTCGCCGTTCAATTTTCCGCTCAACCTGACGGCTCACAAGATCGCGCCTGCCATCGCCGCCGGATGCCCGTTTGTGCTGAAGCCTGCAAGCCTGACGCCGATCGGAGCGCTGATCATCGGCGAGGTCCTGGCCGAAACCGGGATGCCGGAAGGCGCCTTCTCGATCCTTCCCTGTCGCCGTGACGGAGCCGATCTCTTTACGACCGATCCACGGCTCAAACTACTCAGCTTCACTGGCTCGCCGGAAGTTGGCTGGAAATTGAAGTCGCGGGCCGGCGCCAAGAAGGTAGTGCTGGAACTCGGCGGCAATGCAGCTTGTATTGTTGACGCTGACGCCAACTTGGATGACGCCGTCGCGCGAATCATCATCGGCGCCTTTTACCAGTCAGGACAAAGCTGCATCAGCGTCCAACGCATCTTCGCCCATCGCGACAACTACGAAGATTTGAAGGCGCGTCTGATCGCGGCGACCGCCAAGCTGAAGTCAGGCGATCCGAAGGCGAAGGATACGTTCATCGGCCCGATGATCACGGAAGGAGAAGCGGAGCGGGTAGAGACCTGGATCGCCGACGCGGTGAAAGCCGGCGCCAAGTTGCTAATCGGCGGCGAGCGCAACGGCGCGATGGTCGAAGCGGCGCTGCTGGAAAACGTCCCGACCAATTTGCCTCTTTCGTGCGACGAAGTCTTCGGACCGGTCGCGATTCTCGCACCGTTCGACAACTTCAACCAAGCGATTGAAATGGCCAACGACACGCAGTATGGCCTGCAAGTCGGCATCTTTACCCGCGACGTCTACAAGATTTTGACGGCCTGGGATGAGATGGAAGTCGGCGGCGTAATTATCGGCGACGTTCCTTCGTGGCGCGTCGATCACATGCCGTACGGCGGCGTGAAAAACAGCGGGCTGGGCCGCGAAGGAATTCGCTTCGCCATCGAGGACATGACCGAGATTCGCAACCTGGTGATTCGCAACCTGGTGATTCGCGAAATCGACGGTTAACGAAAAAACGGATCGCCGTTTGCAGCGGCGATCCGTTCAGCTTTTCGATTTGGCAGCAGCGGCTGTTAGCCGTGAATTCGGCGATGGATCACTTCGGGATCGATGGGAATCACTTTGGTGGTCGCCGAGTAATCGGCGGTCAGGACGCTGCGGTTCTTCTTTTGCTTCTTCAGTTCGTACTGAACGATGTAGGCGCCGATCTGCACGCCGCCGGTGGTGTAAACCGGGGGCCACAGTTCTTCGGGACGGCTCGACAGCGTCTTGGCGAGCAATCGCGTGCCGCGGCCCGAGTAACCGCCGAGCGACATTTCGAGTCGACCTTGCGATTCGTGATAGGCGTACAGAACGTAAGCCGGCTCCCAGGTCGTTTCATCCCATTTGGCGCACTTCCACGAGCCGTCAGCCGTCTCGTAGTAGAAGCCCGGAGTCTCCGGCGTTTCGGTCTTCGACAGCCGCTTGCCGCCGCTGCACGATTCCGGATGTTCGACGTTCTTTTCGCGATGACGCAGGTAGATCGGCACGGCGCGATCGCTCGGCTTTTCGACCTCGTCCTGGCTGATGTACGGTTCGCAGTTGAAGATGCTGGCCATCGAGATTTCGACGACCGGGTTGCTGCGGATACTGCCGAGGCAGATCAGCGCTTTGTCTCCCTGGGCGGCGTGGAAGTTTTGATAGACTTCGTTGGCCCGAGAATGGACTTCTTCGTTGTCGGCCTGTCCCGGCGCCCAGACGAGCGTTTGGAACAAGTCTTCCGGCTGCGGAATGGGAGCGTCGAAAATCTGCTCGCCCATTTCGTTCAGCATTACCGGTTCCGGCATCGTCTGGTGATTGCGCTGGTACTTCGCGGTCCCACCCAGGGTCGAAATGCCGGTCAGCAGTTCCCCTTGCAGGATCGTATCGGACGCGACCACCCAGGCGCCTTCGGGCCAGTTCTCGTCCGCACGAACGCCCAAGCACATTTCGATGCGGCGGCGGCGAGCTAGCAGTTCCCAGAAGTTCTCCGGTTCGACCGAGAACAGGGAGCCTGGCAATTGGCCGGCGTCGGCATATCCGTGTTTGATCAAAAAGTCGCACAACTGCGACAGCGCTGTCAGCGGAATGTACTTCGCTTCGTTCTTCAACAGCGACGAGACTTGATGACGATCGAGTCCCGTGTAGTCGCAAATCGCCTTGATCGTCCCCGGCCGCTTTTTCGGGTCGGGTGAGTGATTCAGAAGTTCCGCGAGACGAAAGGAGAATTTCATCGACAAGCTCCTGCTGATTGAAGGCGAACAATCAATTCGCCGTAAGTGAGCAATAACCCCAACTAGACACAAGGCTCACATACATAATGTGCATTACTCCGCCATTGAAATCAACGGTGGAAACACCGCCTTTGATTTAAAGTGCAAAAAATTCACAACAACCCTCCTCACAATCGGTCCTTCCACCTTAACCAAATGTCGCTTAAGTCATTATTCTCTAGAAACTTACGAGCAATTTTAGCTATTTATCCCAGAGATGTCGAAAGTCGCTAATGTGTAAGGGCTTCGGCGAGGCAATCCACGCAAGCTGCGCAATGCCGGCATATCCTCCTTCGGGCGATTTCAACTTCTGGCTACAAAAAAACTGCCGCCCCAAACGGGACGGCAGTTGATTAGCACGCAAATAAGTTTCCTGGTCAGCGACTTAGTCGATCCGACGCTTCAGCAAAATCGCGTCCTCCACGTTGTGATCTTCACCCGGCTCGTAGCCGACCGGAATCGAACGATCAATCAAGTAGAAGGACCGATGCCGCTCGACCTCACCGATATCGCTCCCCAGTTCCTGACCCAGCCGCCATCCATCGGGATGAACCGGGCTGATCGGCGTCGGTTCAACCTCGAAGTACCCGAGGGTGATCCAGACGGCGTAAACGTTGGACTGGTTGGTGGTGAGGTTATCCAACCGGCGAATCCCCTGGTAGCGATTCGCGGGGCTGATCGTGGCGTCGTTATATCGCGTGCTGAGCGAACCGGCCGCGGCGGATGCCGGATTCGGCGTCGTAAAACCAAACAACGGCTGATCGCCGGTATTCGTTCCGATCGTGTGAGTCGTACCCGCCGAATCGACGAGCAGCTTCTTCGATCGCAAAACCGTCGCATCAACTTCGGAAACTCGCAACGCGTTGTTGTAGGTCGGCGTCGCATTCAGCGGTTCGATCGGCGGCATCATATCGCTTGCGCCCGCCGATCGGAACGGATTGGCGAACCACGACGGGAAATCGCGCGCCGACGAGTTGAACCGATCCGAACCGTCGCTACCCGCACGACTCTGCTGGAACGCCGTCCAGTCTGGGAAGCCGACATTCGCGTCTTGGAAATAGTTCGGATCAAAAATCGCGTTAAAGACGTAGCCGCTCGCCATCGTGTTCAGGTTCACTTTTCCCGGATCGCGATACTCGCTTCGCTTGTTGAAGGGGAACCGGAAGCCGTCGCGAGAATCGTTGACGCTGGTCATGTTGTCCGTCAGCGTGCTACCGGTATAGTCGGCGGCGTTGTAGTACCTCTCCGTACCGACGAATCGGGACGGCACATTCACGTAATCGAACAATCGATTCATGTGAGAGCGACGCTGATATTGGCCGCCTGTCGAACCGGAGCCGATGTCGTATGAGTACCGCGAGTCGAAGAAGTTGAACAAACCGCCAAACCGACCAAGGTAGTCCTTGGCCTGTTCAACATCATCCGCGGGATCGGCTCCCCCATACTGATCAATGTTCGTGTTCGCGTTAAATAACGAATACTCCAGCGTCAGCCGTTGGGGCGCCGACGTCGGAACCAACATCAAATCGTGCGCCGACACGAATGGACTGTCCGGCCAGTGCAGGAAGGCGTATGGAATCGGATCAACGGGACCGACGCCGTTCACCGGCGAACCGACGTATTCGGCCGCCTGATTATTTCCGCCGGGAAGCGGAATTCCCAAGCTCTTGTTCACATAGCCGATCGAGTGCTTCAGCGCCCGAGCAAAGTGCTCTTGCTGCCCGCCGACAGTAAACAAAGCGTCGCGCGGCGTTGGGGTCGTTCCAGAGACGTACCCTTCCGTCGAAGTCTGCGAGATCGTGCGATTGGCTCGGTCGACGAGATTGCCGGCGCTCGCCACCCAACCCAGGACGTTGCCGTCCGGACGTCCGGTGATTGGGTCCGTGTTGCGGACGCCGCGCTGTAGCGAACCGAATTGGATCGCATTGCCGTTGTCCCCGTTGCCGTCTTCCGGATCAGGATTCGCCGAGTGCGCTCCATTGTGATCTTCGCCATTGAAGACTTGCAGATCGAGCGACGCCCAGTCGACGGTGATATACGGGTTGTAGGCCGGATCATACTCGCGCGTCGGATCAGCCAGACGTTGCAACAGCAAGCCCTTGAAATCCTTGTACGTGCCGGTCGCCAGCGCTCCGGCGTCCTTCAGCGGAGCGCCCGTCTTGCTGTCGAAAGGATCGTCCGGAATTTGCGTCGCGGGCATATTGGTATCGTCAATCGGATTCGCTTCCGAATAATGACCAAGTCGCAAAACTTCCCCTTGGGGATCAATCGGCTCCTTGTAGTAACTTCCGCCAGCCGGCAACGGCTCGGAAATATTCATCCCGACGTCCGCGCCCGAGGCAGGCGCCGTCAGTTCATCCGGGTCCACCGTCGGCGTCGGCGTCGCCCAACCTGTCGGCACGGGCGCCGTGAAGATGCCGTAGTTCACTCCTTGGATCGCCGTCGAAGCGGGATAGGCGTCCCCAGGGATCGCCGTCGTATACCCAACGTTCGACGCGGGATTGGCGAGGGCGGGATTCGTCCAAGAGACCGGCCCTAGCTGAAGATAATGACCACCGACCGTGTTGATGTCCGCAACATACGTTGACGCCGCGTCTGGCGCGGATCCAAAGTAGGTAACCGGACGCGGACCAGCCACAAAGAAGCGATTGGGCGCCACTTCCAGCGTGCCAGGGTCGCGATACTTAAACGAGACGTCGTTGAGATAGGACAAGGAGCCGGGAAGAGTGGCGCTGGTAAACCAGAAGACGCGATCAATCTCCAACAGCGGATCGGAAGCGCCCGTCCCATTCAAAACGTTAAACTTCGCGGGGTCGGCGACCGTGCCGCTGAGCGGAGCCTCGTTCGGCTGAAACATGATCGTATTGACGCGATCATTGGCGTCCTTGATTTGTCCCAACAGCTTGTCGCCGGCGGCGGACTGGTTCTTGGTCACCACCATGCGCCAAACCGGAGCGCCGTTCGGGGCGAGCTTCCCAAGTTGCAGCCTGCCGGTCGAAAGGTTGTAAAGTTCCGCCGGCAGCTTCGTGGCGTTGCCGACCGAGCTGCTATAGGGCAGATTTCGAGCCATGTACAACTCGATGAAGGTCGAACCTTGGGGAATGCGATACTGATCCATCGACAGATCGCCGCTTCCCAATTTCTTCATGTTCATCGCATTGGCGCTGTCGTCGAAGTCCGTATCTTTGACGCGGCGATCATGCGTATTGAGGGTTTCCGTAATCAACACGTCGGGCTGCTCAGCGCCCCACACGATGCGGCGATCCTCAAGGTTGTAAGGCGCCTGCGATTCGTCCGAAATCAAGTCGCCGTCGACCCCCCAGCCGTCAAACGGATTGGCGTCATACTCAAACGGCGTCATGATCGCGTCATTGTCCCGGAAGTCGACGACGTTGATCGCCCATTGCGCCAACCGACGAACGGTCAGCTCACGTCGTTGCTCCGCAGTAAAGCCCGCGTTCTCCGCCGACTCCAACAGCGGCAACTCGTACCCTGCGTCATGCAACAACAACGCCAGGCAGAACAGATGCCGCGCGTAAAGTTGCTTGGGGAACGTCGGCACAAACCGTTGATCGGCGCTGGACGCTCGGAGCGCTCGATTGCGATAGTCTCCGGCCGACGCTATCGAGCTTTCGTAGCGGTCGTTGCCATAGTCGTTCACATACCGAGGGTTGTAGTTCCCGAGATTGGGCAAGTTGATTTGCTCGTTGTATTCGTCCGTCGCACCGTCGGTATCTTCATCGACGCCATTGACCGGGCTGCGGAACAAGCGATTCAAGTCCATTGGACTGCCTTTAATCACTTCAAACGGCAACGTCGAAGCGACGACGATGTCGACCATGTACGGGGTCACGACGCCGCCGCCCGCATCGCGCTCGTCGTCATGCAGCGCGCGGCGAGCTCGTTCGCACGCCAATTCGTAAATCGTCGGCGTCGAACCGGACCAGGTCCCGGAATTAGCTTGCGCTCGGCCGCCGTTAATTTGGTCCCCGGCAATTTGCGGCCGTATCGTGACCGATGCGTCCGGGGTAAACGCCGGACGCAAATCGAGCGGAATCGGCGGCGCGGGGAGGGTCTTCATACTAAAGCTATGCGTCGTCAACGCGGCGCGACGACCAGCGTTGGCCAACACGACCGGAGCTTCAAACTGCAACCGAGACGACAGATAGTTGCCGTCGTAGTCGTTCCGGCGGAGCAGAGCTTCCAGGTCGGATGCCGAAAACGGCGCGTCAGTCCCTTGCGGATGAACCAGGTTCAATTCGTAAGGATCATCCACCGAGTTCGTAATCGTCACCCCAGCATAGGAAATCGGACTCGAGACGATGCGCAAACGTCCCGTATAGTCCAGGTAGCTCATCCCCCCGTCCGCGATCAGCGGATACGAACCATACGCTTCGCCGATTCCGCTCGTGCCCCACGCCAGCGGCAAACCGATCTCGGTATAAAGTTCCAAACGTTCGTTGCTGTAATCGCGGGTTCCATCTTTGCCCGGCAATACCGACTTCGGATTGTTATCACGTCCGTAGCGACTCGCCAGAATGTTGTAGAGCTCTTCAGGACCGGAGGGGATTGGCGTCGCCGGCGCCGGCGGGTTGAACAAACGCCGCAAGTCGAGATCGGCCGGACCGTATCCAACGCCCAACAGCCGCTTCATGTCATTCGAAGCGTTCGCCGAGTAAAGCGGCGCGTTGATGACCGAAGTGCCGGTACCGTCCGTCGGGATGAGCGTATAGACATAATTGGCTGGATCAAGCGTTTGAAACTGCGTGTAAAAACCAGCCGCATTCAGATTCAAACGACCATCCTGATCCTGCACCAGAATCGCCGCCAGCTTCTTATAGCGACGTCCATCTTTGTCGGTCGCAATCGGAAAACCGGGATCAATCCAAATGCTGTCTGGAATGCCGTCTCTGTCATTATCGACGTCCCACTGCAGACCGGCGCTAAGAGCGGCAATGTCCGAAAATCGCGTGTGATTGTAGCCAGGATTGCTGCCGTTGAAGTTCGGGTTGTCTTCGACGAGCGGACGCAAAATGATCCGGCGTTTCAGTTCAACCAGAGCGTCGCGATGGGCCAAGGGAAATGTGTTGAAATCGACGACCCCGACATCGTCCGAGTTATTGCGAATATTGTCGGCGCCGTAGGGATGCAACCACATTTCTGCCCGCTGAACGGCGGTTAGATCGGCGAAGCCGTCGTTGTTCGTCGTGTCCGACCATTCTTTCGACAATCGCTTGTACCAATAGGCGATCAAGTCGGGACGATGATACGACGGCAAAACGTCGTTCGAGCCGTTCAATGGGTCTGGAACCCCATTGTTGAAGTAATAAGAGAGCGCCATGTTCTGGTAGTCGGGCGCGTCCCACGGTTCGTCGGCGCCGCCGTGGTCGACAAACCGTTGATTTTGAGGGGGAGCAAGCGCAACGAACGGATCCGTCACCACGCCGTCCGCGGCGTATGCGGAGAAGTTCGGCATCAGCGCGACCGGCAACTGCATCGCCGGCCCGGCCGCCGTCGTGATGTCGCCAATGCTGTCCATCAACCGGAGCGAAGCGCCGTTGCGATACGACCGACTGATATCGCTGTAACCGAAACCAGTCCCGCTGAACGGTCGACCGTTGATCAGCACCGTGTCGTTGGCCGCCGGTATCAGGACGTCATTTTGAGGCGCGTTAACCCGCGCTTTGTAAGTCGGAGCCTCGACGTAAAACCCAAACCAATCGTAGACGCCGTCGTTATTGATGTCGGTCATGTCGTATTTCAAGATCCGCACGCTGCAGTCTTTCGCATCGCCGTCCAGAAACGTCATCACGCACCCGTCGTAATAGTTTTCGATCGGCACAAAGCTAGTGCCGGTCTTCGGCGTGACGAGCATGAAGACCATGTCTTCCGTAACGTCGGGATTGGCGGAAGGAAACGTTGCGCTGCGAACCGTCGAAATCGTTCCGCGCCGCGATTCGCGGCCATACAAATCGCGCAACAGGTCGGGGCCGAGCAACGCACTTGAGGTTCCCAGCTTGGGCCCGCGCAAGACGTCCATTATCAACGAGTCCGCATCGGTCGTCGGCTCGTCGATGTTCACAGGATTGTTACGTCCGGCGGCGGCGGCCCGGTAGAACTGGCCCGCCGTTACGACGAACGTAATTCCGACCAGGGCGAACAGCACCAGGACGCTGAGGACGACGAGCAAGATAGCCCCGCGACGGGGCGTCCGCTTCCGATTCATGGGTAATACCTTTGCTTTCGCAATCGCGACGCCAGCCCCCGCAAAGCGTCGACGTTATTTTGGTCAAGCCGCCCCGACCGGGCCGCTCGATTTGCTGGTTTGAGTAGTTCTGAGGAAAAGGAGTTCGACAAAAATACGGCTGCTAAAATGTGCCCGTCTCTAGGCGAACTTTTCGTTCGTAAACGCCGACGACATCTTGCATGTAAATCGCCTGCGTTGGAGTTTGCGCTGGATCAGAGTTCCAATCCGGCCCATCGATCGAAAAACGCCGCCCATATTGTCCACCGCTAAGGCTATCGATCGCATCGTCACGAGCCACGATGCGATACCATTTGAAAACGTCGCCAACGTATGCCACTGGATTATTGGAGGCGTCAAGCGCTTCCACCCGTTTGGCCAGGCAAATCCACTCGCCGACTTTCAGATCGAGACGTACGTCCGCGTCGGTCGCGGTTGCAGCATCGCCTGGAACCGTCGCCAATTGGATCTCTCCGGTCGTCGCTCCACCACTGATAAAGCTGCCCGGGACCACATAGAAGACCCGTTCGTTGTTACGGTATCGAGTCGGATCGCCAGCATAAGACGGAGTCACGGTCGCCGTCGGGTAGTCTTCCGCCGTCGGAATATCGCCGGCACGATTCTGAAAAATGATCGTCGACATCGTGTAAATGTCGGTGGAAGGGATTTTAATGTAAGCGTTCGCTAAACCGCCGGAGCTGATCGGCGGGAACATATCCGGGGCCATAATCGGATACGACAAATCCGTGGCATACAGTTCCGGCACCAACATGATCGCCCAGCTATAGGTCCCCAACGTTTGGCGACGGACGTTGTCGGCCGCCGTCAGATCGGGAACGCCGTCGATTTCTCGCTGGAAGAACTGTTGTACCAGCGGATTATCTCGTTCCTTGGGACGAACGTACCCGCCCGAATTGCCGACGCCATAGTCGTCGTCGGAGACGAACGCCAATTCGGCGCGACTGTTCATCATGGGAAAGTTCGTAGTCGCCGCCCCCAGGGAGAGACGACGCATCTGAATAAGGGGAAATTGCGGATCCTCGGGGGAGGGATAGACGAGCGGAGTCAGCGGAAAATTTCTCCGCGGATCGTTAAACGCCGGAAACGACGCATTGAATTCGAGGCTGCTGAAGTCGTACATCATCGGATCGATCAGATAGGCTTGCCGTACCGGCAGCGTCCGGTTCGTCCCCAGGAAACTTTGCTGGCCGCCGTACACGGCGTTCGTCATGGGATCAACCGAAATAATGGGAGGATCAAGCCACACCGCAGGATTCAAGACGCGGCGGATGATCACATCGCGGTAAACACGCCGACCGACGCTCGCGATCCGATCGCTCCGGGTCCCGCGTTCGGCCAAATGGCTTCCCAGCGGGATCAGCGAGATCAAACCGAGAATCCCGAGCATCACGACCATCGTCGACATCAACACTTCGACCAGCGTGATGCCGTGCGGACGAGTTCGAGTTGGCTGCTTCGTATTCATCATTGCGTTACGCTAAGTTGGTGTTCGGTTATCGACCCGAGATGCTCTGAGCCTGCTTGGCGAAGCGCCGCGCCGCGGCCAACAAAGCGTCGTCCGAAGGAGAGCTCGCCGGATCATTGACCATGGCGTTGTTCGACGTGACGATATGCCCGGTCAGGCGGTTGATCGAAACCCAAAACGCCTCGGGATCGGCGATATTCGTTTCGTTGCTCGAGGGCGAATTGAAAATGGCGTAGATCGGTCCAGTCGCAGCGTTCCCTGCCGATGCGATGGAAACGCCATTAAAGCCAGCCTCGCGAACCGCGATCACCTTTTCATAGCGACCGATCAGCAAATTGATATTTCCCGTCGGGAGTCCGGAGGCGGTGGCAATCGAAGTTGTCGCCGCGGTCCCCTTCGGCTGAACGTAAAAGGCGTCGACGGTACCGTTGGGGCTAAACATGATCTTGGGGTACGACTCGTCCGGAACCGCCGAGTTGGTGTCGTCGTACGATCGCAACTCTTGTCCGGTCGTTCCCAGTCCCGAGAACAAGAGGTCAATGCACGAACCGGTCGGCATTTGCAGCGGCGAAACGTTGTTCCGCTGCGGCTGACGGTAGATTCTGAACGTCGATGTTGGATATGGCGCCATAAACACGCCGGACGCGCCGATCCAGGAAAGGGGCGCGGGCTGATCGACATTCCAAGCGATGACCACCGACCGCGTCACAGGGGTGGACATGTTATCGAGTGGATTGACCTGAGCGACGCGATAGGGCTGTTTGCTGTAACCGAGAAAAACGACGTCGTTCACCTTCAGGAAGTTATCGTCATACAAGAGAGAGGTCGTCGAAATGTTGAAGCGTAACGTGGCGGTACGTCCCCCGAGCGCCGCGGAAGGCTTTTCGGTCATCTCGCACACGGCGGAGGTCGTGTCACCCGCATAAGCAGGCGGGGTCTCGACCATGAACAGCGTAATGCCGGCCTGCGGTTCGTTGGGGCGATTGTTGACGATCTCTACGCCGACCGAACGGCCCAGTTCGACCGCGCGCGTCCGAGCGCCGGCCAGGAAGGCGTTCACCTGCCGGGCCGCTTCGCGCTGTTTCTTCCCACGCGTACCGGTCCGAGCGGCCGTCGCCGCAATGCCGAGCAAGATCGACAACAGCGTGACGACCACCAGCAATTCGACCAGCGTAACGCCGCGACGATTCGGGGCTGCTGTAAACTTCAGACCAATCATGGGGCGTTACCTCCGACAACCAGGTAGTGACTACTGATGTTGTCGATCGAATTGTCGTAGCCGTCGCCGTTGACGTCACGCACGGCGCCAACGCCAACCGCGCCATTGGCGCCAGTAAATTGAAGGTCATCACGAACGGTCGGCGAATAGGGATTGATCGGAGGCGGAATCATCGGAATCGGATAGGGCATATATCGAACAGGCCCCGTTCCGCCGTTGCCGGTAATTCCATGCGCCGTATCAAACCCACCGCTCGTCGCCGAATCGTCCCCCATTATGTCAAAGATCCCGTCTTTGCCGGCGGAGACGATCAAGGGAGTCAAATTGAAATTCAGGAAAGTCGTTGGCGCTGAGGTATTTGGATCAAGCGGGTGATATTGCGGCCGATAGCTTGTGCCGATCTGCACCGTCTGGGTCCGAGTTCGCAAAGGATCAAACGAGTCGAAAGTCCGAATATCTTGCAGCGAGCTTTCAAAGCCGATATACCCTTGCGGCCATCGCAAAAACGCGATCGGGTTTCCCCAACCATCCAGCACTTCAGGAACGCCGTCGTCATCGGTGTCGCCGATCTCGCTGTCGTGCAAGAACTCAGTTGCGTTTGTTTCCCCGTCCGTGATCGACGCCAAGATCAGGTAGAGACACTCCGATTGCTGATTTTCCTCCGACCATCCCGCATAGGCGGTCGGCCAGTCGCTCGCATTACGAAACGCCATCACTGCCCTTTGATGTCGCGCATAAGTCGCGGTGAATGCGCCCCCGGGCGCGTATGGCGTTTGTAAATCGGTCTTGCGATCTGGGAGTTCCTGAACCATCAGGCCCCGGATATTGTCGACGCGCGCTCCCTGAATTTCCCTCGCCGAGAACTTAAGATCGCCATTCTTGTCAAATCTACCGAGATCGAACGCCGAACTCGTCGATGGCTGCGGCGTGCGCCGCGTCCGAAAACTCTCATACTTGTTCATGATGAACTCGTTGAGCTTCGCGATCTGCGTGCGCGTCCGCGCTTCGCGGGCCGATTCAGCGGCGCCGGCCAGGGCGACCAGGACCATGCCCGACAGCAGGCCGAGGATCGTCACCACCACCAACATTTCGACCAGCGTAAACCCGCGTCGAACGGCGGTCCGCCGGCGGCGGTCGTTTCGCGCGTCGTTACGCAACATTATTCCGGCTCCTTGTTACGCAGCGGCCCCTGAGCGAAGTTGGTGATGTTGTCGCGATCTTCAGTCGTGTAGGGCTCGATCGATCCAGCATGCGTACCGGACGACATCCCCAATCCTGAAGGATAAAGCTTCGTCGTAGTAGCCATTGCTGTCGCTGTTCCAGGAGTCGACGTAAAAGTGCCGTAATTCCCGTCAATTCCCGCACAAATTAATTGAAATGAATCTTTATTAACGAACTGAATTCTGCCGGTTGAACCACTTCCTACCAATTCAACATAAGGACGTGCTTCACCTGTACCGCTTCCGGTCCCAGCAGATCGAGCAAAAGCGTCTGCCGCCGGATTGCCGACTGCGTCAATAGCGCCGTAACGCGAAGCGCAAAAGTAGACGTATGGGGCGTCGCTACTCGCGGGCAAATAGGAGTACCATCCATCGCCTTCTGCGTCGACTAACCGTTCCCGTGCGAATTCGAAGTATCGCTTACGATCGCCACCGCCGGTCAATGGATACTCTGCGTCGCTGCTCATACCCATCAGGAACAGCACAAACGCTTCGGTCGAACCTAGGTTGTCTAGTACCGGGTAAGTCGACGAATTCGTCGCATCCACAACATCTGGATTAATCATTCCAGCGTCCAACATGTTCTGTACTTGCTTCTGTGTCAGAGGAAGGTCGCCGGCGCGATTTCGCCGCGGAAAGAGTCGGTTTAGAAACGAATTGAACTCAGGAGGGCGAGTAGTGCCCTTGGCCTGAAGAAACGGCGCATTCCCGTCCGGCGGGAATGCCCCATAGTCGTTCTTAAACAACTTGAGCGCAGAATCCATCTGCGCGATTTCGGCGGTGATCCCACCTTCCTTCACCCGCGAGACAGCGCCCGGAATCGCCACCAGCGCCAACCCGGCCAGGATGCCGATGATCGTGATGACGACCAACAGTTCGACGAGCGTGAACCCGCGTGGTTTTGCAAATGCCCGAGTATTCATGGCGAACCTTTCCTGGTAAACGCGTCGGCGTCGATGCCGCGGTTCGTTCCTAAGGGGATGACGGAGTTGGATTTGGCGCCAGAGAGAGGACGGCTGGCGAGCGTCCTCTCCCCGCGATGACAAGGGTTACGACAGGTTTTGAATCAAGCTAACCAGCGGCAAGAAGAGCGAGACGACGATGAAGCCGACTGACACCCCGAGGAACACGATCAAGATCGGCTCCAACAGCTTGGTCAGCGACTCGGTCATCACTTTCACGTCTTCGTCGTAGGTATCGGCGACCTTGAACAACATCGTGTCGAGTTCGCCCGTTTCTTCACCCACGTCGATCATGTTCGTCACGAACAATTCGATGACGCGGCGTTTCATTCGCATGAAGTACCACAGGGCGCCGCAGACCGCACAAACGGCGATCGCCTGCGGAGCGTACTGCGACACATCCCCCGGCACGACCATCAGGCCGAACGCCGGCAGGGCCGGGAAGAGCATCCACAGGAAGAGGGCGACCGGATGGAACGGCGCTCGCGCGTTTTCTTCCATCGGCTTGAAGATCGATTCCCCTTCTTTAATCGACTCGGCGACGTTGTGATACATCTTCTCAAACATCGCGTGCCCCGACGTATCGCGGGCGATGTTCAAGCATTCGAGGATCGGCACGCCGGAAGCGATCAACGTTCCCAGGGTACGAGTGGTACGCGCCAGGATGTTCTTCTCTTGCAAACGGCCGGCGATCGGAATGTTCAAGAAGAACAAGTCCCAGCCCATTCGGCCATGTTTGAACTTTCGTAGCAGTTTGATAAACAGCACGATCGCCATCGGGATGAGCGGGATCACGTACCAGTAGTTAACGATCGCCGTCGACATGGTGATCAGCAGCTGCGTCGGCGGCGGCAGATCCAATTCGAAGTCGTCGAAGATCTGCTTAAACACCGGCACGATCTTGATCATGATGAAGGTCAAAATACCGACCGCCACGGTGATAACCACCGCGGGGTAAATCATGGCGCCTTTGACCTTGCGTTTCAGGTCTTCGTCACGTTCCATGAAGTCGGCCAAGCGGAGCAGAATCACTTCCAAGGCGCCGCCCGCCTCGCCGGCTTTGATCATGTTGACGTACAAGCGGGTGAAGCACTTCGGGCACTTGGCCATCGCTTCCGAGAGCCCGGCGCCCGACTCAATGTCTTCGCAGACGTCCATCAGCGAGTTCTTGAGACGTCCCGGCTTCGACTGTTTCTCGAGAATCTTCAAGCTGCGGAGAATCGGCAGACCGGCGTTTTGCAGAATCGCCAACTGACGCGTGAAGGTGGTCAGTTGCCGACTGCTGACGCCGCCGATCGCAAAGGTGCGACCTTGCTGCTTCCGTTTCTTCGCGTCGCTCGCCGCCCGCTGTTTCTTTTCAGAAATGCGGGTGATGAAGTAGCCCATCTGGCGTATAGTGGCCACCGCTTCATCTTCGGTCGGCGCATCAATCACATCGCGGATCTCCTGACCCTCGGTGTCCATCGCTTCGAATTGATAGGTAGGCATGATCTTTTCCCGCGTGCAGCCTGGTTTGTCGAGCGGCGCGGCTGGTCGCGCTTTTCGAAGGGAATTGGGAGCTGGGCGATTATTTCGCCCTGTCGCTCAGTTCTTATGAATTCAACGTGTTTGTTTCTTAATTTTTCCTGTGCTGGCGGCAGTTCGCGGCGAGCACAAGACGTTTTTCACAACTACGCTTCGAGCACCGTTTCGCGCACGACCTCTTCGATCGTCGTCAAACCGTCGTACGCCAGGTTCATACCGGCGTCGCGAAGCGTCGTCATTCCAAAGCCGCGAGCGACGTCGCGGATTTCATCGGTCGACGCATTCCGCATGATCATGTCGCGAATGTCGTCGTTCATCAGGAGCAGTTCGTAAAGGCCGATACGACCCTTGTAGCCGGTGTTGTTGCAGTTTTCGCAGCCGACCCCTTTGTAGAACTTGCGGCCCGCCAACTCTTCGGGCTTCATCTGCAGTTCGTACAGCATGTCTTTGCTGGGAGTCGTCTCTTCACGGCACTGGCTGCAGATTCGGCGCACCAGACGCTGCGCCAAAATCGCTTCGACCGTCGCCGTGATCATAAAGGTCGGGATTCCCATGTCCTTCAAACGAGTCACGGTCGAAGGAGCGTCGTTGGTGTGGAGCGTACTGAACACCATGTGCCCGGTCAGCGACGCTTGAATCGCGATTTCGGCGGTCTCGCGATCGCGGATCTCGCCGACCAGGATCGTGTCGGGATCTTGACGCAAAATCGCGCGGAGGCAGTTGGCGAAGGTATTGCCGATGTCGGCGTCGATCGGGATCTGCACGATGCCGTCAATGTCGTATTCGACCGGCTCTTCGGTGGTGATGATCTTGTCGGAGACCTCGTTCATTTCGCTGAGGGCGGAATACAACGTGGTCGTCTTGCCGGAGCCGGTCGGACCGGTCACCAGCACGATGCCGTTGGGGCGTTCCATCACCTTGCGGAACTCTTTGAGCGTCACCGGATGCATGCCGACCTTATCAAGGTCGAGCGACACGACGCTGCGATCCAACAGTCGCATAACGACGCTTTCGCCGAACATCGTCGGCAGCACCGAAACGCGAAGGTCGACCGGGTGACCGCCGACGGTTAATTCGATACGGCCGTCTTGCGGCATCCGGCGTTCGGCGATGTCGAGGTCCGCCATCACCTTGATGCGGGTCGTAATCGCAAACGCCAAGTGGCGCGGCGGCGGAACCATTTCAAAGAGGACGCCGTCCGCTTTGACGCGAATGCGGAATTCCTCTTCAAACGGCTCAAAGTGAATGTCGCTCGCATGGTCCTTGATCGCCATCAGCAGAACCATGTTCAGCAGCTTGCGGACCGGGGCGCTGTCGGCCAGCGCTTCGGCGTCCGTAATATCGATCGGGCCGTCCCCCATCAGGGCCTGGGCCGCTTTCGCCAGACTGGCGTCCGCCTCGAGATCGTGAACCAGGCTCTCGAAGCTTTCGGTGTCTTGCGAGTAATAGCGGTCGAGCGTCTTCTGGATATCGCGTTCGGTGGCGACGACGATCCGAATCGAATAGCCGAGGAACTGCCGCAATTCGTCCTGCGTCGACAAGTTCTGCGGTTCGCATGTCGCGACCGTCAGTTCGTTCATGTCTTCGTCGAACGCGACCGGGATCACCTTGTAGAGCTGCGCCATCGGCTCGGTGACGCGAGCCAACAGGTCGCCAGGGATCGACACGTCGTCGAGACTGATGACCTGCATGCCGAGCTGTTCGGCCAGCGCTTGAACTAGCTGATCATCGGTGATCAGGTTCATGTCTTCGGCGATTTTGCCGATCGGCTGATGCTCGGCTTGTTGCTCCTGCTCTTCCAGCAGCAGCACCAGCTGTTCATCGCTGATGAACCCTAAGTCGACCAGAATCTGTCCCAGGCGTCGAATCGCCATAGATAAGTCCTTGCTGCTACTGCTGTTTAGCTACGTCTTGATGAGGGAAGTAAGTCTTGGCTGCTTTTCACTTGTGCATTTAGTGAGCCGACGATTCGGCCGGCTCTTCGTAATCAAGTCCGCGTCGGGCGTCGGCGATGCGCTTGGCCAGCGACGTCGGATCGTGCGCTTTGCCCAGCGCTTCTTCCTGCGACACCTTCTCCGCTTTCCACAAGTTGTAGAGGGAGTCGTCCATCAGGATCATGCCGTGCTTGGCGCCGGTCTGAATCATCGACGGAATACGGAACACTTTGTTTTCGCGGATCAGGTTCTTGATGCCGGAGGTGCAGTTGAGCAGTTCGTAAGCCGCACAACGACCGCCGCCGATCCGGGGGCAAAGGGTCTGCGACAACACGCCGATCAAACCTTCGCCCAGCTGCGTGCGAATCTGGTCCTGCTGGTTGGTCGGGAACACGTCGATAATACGGTTGATCGTACCGGCGGCGCTGTTGGTATGGAGCGTGCCGAACACCACGTGCCCCGTTTCCGCCGCGGTGATGGCCGCTTCAATCGTTTCCAAGTCGCGCATTTCGCCGACGAGGATCACGTCCGGGTCCTGACGCAACGCACGACGAATCGCTTCGGCGAAGGAGGGGACGTCCACGCCCACTTCACGCTGATTGACCGTCGACTTCTTGTGGTAGTGATAAAATTCGATCGGGTCTTCGATCGTGATGATGTGATGGTCGACCGTCTCGTTGATGTTGTTGATCACGCTGGCGAGCGTCGTACTCTTACCGGAACCGGTCGGCCCCGTCACCAGGAAGAGACCGCGCGGACGCTTGCAAAGCTCGATCACCTTGTCCGGCAAGCCGAGCTGCTCCGGCGTCAACATCGAGTTCGGAATCTGACGCAACACCATCGAGATGTTGCCGCGCTGACGGAAGACCGACACGCGGAAACGGGCCAGGTCGCTGAACGCGAAACCAAAGTCCGCGCTTCCCGATTCCTGCAACTCCCGCTGGCAGCGTTCCGGCGAGATGCTCTTCATCAGCGAAACGGTGTCTTCCGGAGTGAGCGATTTCGTATCGAGCTGTCGCATCCGGCCATGCAAGCGAAACACCGGCGGCTGTCCGACGGTTATATGAATATCGCTCGCGCCTTGCTTCACGGCGGCTTGGAGCAGCTTGTCGATCAGAACCGTTGCCATACGAATCCTTTTACGCGTTCAACAAGAAAACGCATCACTTCCAGTGACGAAAGGGACGCCAAAACGACAGCGAGCGCCGAACGAGAGTTCCGCCTTGGAAGACGCGCCGGTCACTGTTCTGTATTGGTTTTAGGAATGAATCACGTTCGACGTACCATCTATTCGGGGCCATCTACCAGAGGCGTCGCCTCGGAGAGGGATATGTCGTCGTGCGATCCGTTCTGTTCCGTGGATGAGGTATATGGAAAAGGGATAGGAAAGCTGGCGGATCGTTGTCATTTTTACGTCGCGGCCAGCCAACTCAAGGAAATGGCCAGAATTGTGGCGCATTTCGCAAAAACGGTCCGACCCTGCCCGCAGGCGTAATCTACACCCGCTGCGACAACTGAGTAGGATACGCCGAGTTTATTTCTCGACTTGCTTAGCGACGCGGAACACCTCCTCAAGGGTGGTGAGCCCCTTCATGGCTTTGACGATGCCGTCGTCATACAACGTCGCCATCCCCAGCCCAACGGCGGCTCGCCGAATCTCTTGAGTCGACGCTCCCTCGAACGCTAGCTCCCGGATTTTCGCGGACATCGGCATCAATTCAAAGATACCGCGACGTCCCTTATATCCGCTCCGCTGGCAGTTGCCGCAGCCGCGTCCCTTCATGAACGTGGCCGTTGCAGCCTGCTCGGCAGAGATGCCGGCTTGCTCCAAAACCGCGTCGCTGGGGGTAAACGGCGTCTTGCATTTGTCGCAGATAATCCGCACCAAACGCTGTGCAAGCACCCCAATAATTGTACTCGCGACGAGATAGGGGGGAACCCCCATGTCGACCAGACGTGTAATAGAACCGGGCGCATCGTTCGTGTGTAGAGTACTGAAAACCAAGTGTCCAGTTAAAGATGCTTGAATTCCCATCGAAGCCGTCTCACGATCGCGCATTTCACCCACCAGGATGATATTCGGCGCCTGACGCAACATCGCGCGAATGATCCGGGCGAAGTCGAGCCCGATGTCGTGGCGGACCTGCGTCTGATTGATCCCCGGCAAGTAGTACTCGACCGGATCCTCGGCCGTGATGATCTTGCAGTCAGGGCGGTTCAATTCGTTGAGCGCGGCGTAGAGCGTGGTCGTCTTTCCGGAACCGGTCGGTCCGGTAACCAGAATGATGCCGTTCGGCCGTTTGATGAGACTCTGGAACTTCTGGAAGGAGGCTTCCGACAGACCAAGCTGCCGAATCCCCACTTTAATACTATCCTTATCCAGAATACGCATCACGATCGATTGACCATGATTGGTTGGTATCACATTGACACGAAGGTCGATCTCTTTGGTACCAACGTCCGCCTTGATACGACCGTCCTGACAACGGCGGCGTTCGGCGATGTCGATCCCGGCGAGAATCTTAATACGCGAAATAAGCGCGCCCAACATACGCCGGGGGGGGCTATCCCGCTCGACGAGCACGCCGTCGATCCGGTAACGAATCCGGACCCGGTCCTCAAACGGTTCGACGTGAATGTCGGAGGCGCGCAGCTGGACCGCCTCGTTAATCATCAGCTGGACCAGGCGGACCACCGGGGCCGAGTTGTCGTCGACCGCCGAGACCTCGGAATAGGTCTGGGTGTCCTCCTGCATCGTGTCGGTAAAGTCGATCGCCGTATCGGTGAATTCCTGGAGCATCGTATCCGCCGATTCGCCTTCCTGCTGGCCGTAATAGCGGTTGATCGATTCCAGGATGTTTTCGCGGGGGGCGAGGGCAATCTCGACCTTGCGGTTCAAGATAAACCGGAGCTTATCGAACGCCTCCAGGTCGAACGGGTTGCTGACGATCACCCGCAGGGCCCCGTCCTCTTCCGACATCGGCATGATGACGTTTTCGCGGGCGACCGATTCGGGAACCAGTTCGACCGCCGACGGGTTGATCAGGACCGAGTCGAGGTCGATGTATTCGAGGCCGTGCTCCTGGGCGAGCGCCTTCATCACGTCGCTGCCGCTCGCATAACCGAGCGCGACCAGCGCGTCATGGACCTGCATCTTTTTCTTGTCCGCCAGTTGCTCCGCTTCGGCCAGCTGATCGGGGCCGACGATTCCACGTCGAATCAGATTTTCCGCGAAGTCTCCGAGTGTTCCAGCCAAGGCGCAATCCTCCCGAACGCGATAAGTCGCTGCGAGCGCAGTTTTTGACGAAAAGTCAGAATATAAGGAATGGAGCGACGTCAGAATAGCTTTGGACGTCGCGCGCATTATCCCCGAGGACGAGTTCCCTCATCATGTATCATGCTTCGGAAACAGTAGTCGCGTCAACCGATTGGTAAGTCGAAGATGGACCGAAATTTACGGTTCTTTCCGTCCAGCCGGCCAAATCTTCAAAACCACG
Source organism: Blastopirellula sediminis (assembly GCF_020966755.1). Classification (NCBI taxonomy): domain Bacteria; kingdom Pseudomonadati; phylum Planctomycetota; class Planctomycetia; order Pirellulales; family Pirellulaceae; genus Blastopirellula; species Blastopirellula sediminis. The sequence continues at coordinate 521,120 of NZ_JAJKFT010000004.1, read as the reverse complement.
CTCGGATGATCGTTCCCTGGGGTCTCGTATTCGACCTCTTTCCGGAGCTGAAGATTGTTCAACAGCCCGAAATGCCGGGCTTCGTTCCGTTCTTCGACCCATTTCCCCCCCTTGATGGCCAGCAGCTGATCAAAAGAGGCCCAATGGGGGGCGAGCCATGTCAGCAACTTCTTCAGGGGGGCGACGGCGCGACAAACGATCGCGTTGTAGCGGAAATCTTCGAGCAAATCCTCGGCTCGAGCATGGTAGACCGGGACCGGAAGTCCCAAACGACTGACGATCTCTTCCAGCGCTTTCGCCTTTTTCGTCACCGAATCGCACAAAGAAACCTGAACGTCAGGGCGTAGAATGGCGATGATGACGCCGGGGACGCCGCCGCCGGATCCGAGATCGAGGATCTCATCCCCCGGCTTCAGCTGTCCCGCCAAAGCGAGACTATCGAGCACATCCCGCGCGACGAAGCGGTCGTAGTCGGTATGACGCGTGAGATTCAAACTTTGATTCATTTCCCACACCACCTGCACGTACCTATCGAGCTCAGCGGCGATCGCTTCGTCGAGCGGCGCTCCATGCGCGGTCAGCGCTTCCTGGAGCGTGGCGAATTTCGGGGCCGGCGGGGGAACTTCGTTCAAAGCGATTCTCTTCGTGTAAGCGAGCGAAACCAATCTATTAGATTCGGCCCTAAGGGAGTTGGCGACAAGAGGGGGAACGCCCGGTGAGCGACCGTATTTCCCGTCGAACGCTCCTTTTAGGAAGCTCCGCCGCCCTTTTCGCCGGCTCTGCGCCGCAGCCAATCTCGGCCAAATCGCCCAGCGAGCGGCTCCGGCTCGGCTTTATCGGGGTCGGTAATCAAGGCTTCAGCAACCTGATCCTGTGCCAAGGGGAAGAAGTTGCCGCTCTCTGCGACGTCGACGATCGCTACCTTACTGAGGCGAAATCCCGCTTTCCAAACGCCGCCAACTACCGCGACTTTCGCGAGATGTTCGCTACGGCCGAGCTCGACGGCGTGGTGATCAGTTCGCCCGACCATACGCACGCCCTCGCCAGTCTGTTGGCGATCGAGCATGGCCTGCACGTCTACTGCGAGAAGCCTCTCTCCAACAATTACGCCGATTGCCAAACGATGGCCGCCGCCGCGGCCAAGTCGCAAGTCGTCACGCAGTTCGGCGTTCAGCATCACGCCAAACGAGGCTATCGCCGGTTGCGACAAATCTTGCAGTCCGGCGAACTCGGTAAGATCGCCGCAATCCACGTCTGGTCGACGGCGCCCTTCTGGCCCCAGGGCGTTTCTCGTCCGACCGGCGAATTTCCAATACCGGAGTGGCTTGACTGGGATCTTTGGATCAGCGGATCGCCGATGCGACCGTATGCGCCCGGCTATCATCCGATGCAGTGGCGCGGGCACTGGGATTTCGGCAGCGGCGCGCTGGGAGACAACGGCTGTCATTTGCTCGATCCAATCGTCAGCGGCTTGCCCCTGACCGCGCCGACGGCAATCTCGGTCGAAACTTCGGGGGACGGTTCCAGCGAATCGCCTCCCAGCTGGAGCGTGGTGAAGTACCTGGTCGCTTGCGAAGACGCCGCGCCGATTCCAATCACCTGGTACGACGGCGGACAAAAACCATCCGCCGAAGTGGTCGGCGTCGCACACGTTCCTGACGACGGCATCCTGATCATCGCCGAGCAGGCGAAGGTCTACGCCGGCAAGTTTGGCGGCATGCCCCAGATCGTGCCGGGAACTGCGACCGACGGCTTCCAACTTTCGCCGCTGGCGATGGAAGACCCCAACAATCATCACCAAGAGTGGCTCGCCGCGATTCGCAGCGGCGGAACAACCACGTGCCCTTTCTCTTACGGGGCAAAACTCACGTCGCTATGCCTGCTTGGAAACGTCGCCGTTCGTTTGAACGGCAACGTCACCTGGAACGAGGCGGCAAAGCAGTTCGACGACTCACCGGAAGCCAATGCGCTGCTCACCACCAGTCAACGCGAAGGATGGGAATTCCCCCGCGAGTCGTAGCTCGTACGTCCAACGCAAACCAGCGAAAGCTGACTGCCTGCTAAATCGCGAAAATCACCTCCAACAACAGTGCGCCCCTTCAGGCTGATACCTTCGACGCCGCGCAAGCCGCACCGAGCAAGTTCATCGGCATGGAAATCGAACCGAGCGAAATCGAAGCCTCCCCCAACGGTGGCGAGTTCAACTTTGAACGGAAAAAGCCGGCGAAGAAACGCTAGTCGCGGCCGACTGAGTGTCTCGCAGAAAATCTTCTCCGCGATGCACTACGGCTGGCCGCCGCCGTTTTTCTTGCACTAAGTAACCGAGTAGACCGTCTTTTCAACGCTGATGACGAAGTTCGTCTCTTCCGACTCGTCGCAACGGCCTAGATTCTTCACCACGCGTGCGCAGCGGTATTCTCGCCAGCTGGCGGCAACGCTTTTCGATTGCTGCTGCGCCCGGCGACATCGGCGACGCGAGCCTGCTGACGTTTTCCGCAATCTTCCCGGCCGACAAATAATTAGGGCGCCGCCACGGCGAATGCCTCGCAAACAGGGAACAGCAATAGTATAGTGACCAGCTACACTTTTCGCCGCCCCCAATCGCGAGGGCGCCTGAATCCTGACTTCTAATCTATTTCACAATGGCGTCTTAGCGCGAAGAGGAAGCCTCGTGCGAAACGACGGATAGATTTCATGTCGATTACTACCACCTACTGGCTCATCGGCGATGCGAAGGGGATCGACCTTGGCTACATCGCAGCGGAACTGCCTGAAGTGCTCGGCATGAAGTCGATCACGTGGGTTTTCCGTCGCCCCTTTGATCCGCATGACGATCGCCCCGGCGTCGACGTCGAAGTTCGAAATCTGCTGGTAACGCCGCATTGCCTGCCGCCGCTGTTGTTGCCCAATTCGACGCTGGTGCTCGACGAAGATTCGTCGGCCTTCGGCGAGCAATTGCAAGAAATCCAGCGGACCGAGATTCCGTCGGAAGTGCACGGCGACGTGATCCTCAATCGCTTGTCGGTCGAAATCGGCCAAGGGGAACTGGAGTTTGAAACCGACGACGATGGCGGGATGCAATTTCGAAAATACCGCGTCGGCTTCTGCGTTTGGACCTATTCGACCCCGCCCGATTGCTTCGCGTTTGAAAACTATCTCCTGAACAGCACCGGGCTCCAGGCTCTCAAAGCGAACCTCGAATTGCTGGTTGGTCCGCTCGAATCGTTCTTATTTTTTGGATGAGCGACCGTCGGTTGAGCTGTGAACGGCGGCGCCGTTGCGATCTCCGGCGCCCCGATCTGCGCCTGGCATAGCGGCTACCTCTAAAAAATTCTCTTTTCTCCAACACTCTTGCGGCTGACCGGCGTTTACACTCTCAGGCGTATTCGGGCGTGCGCCCGACAGAAAACCTTAACTGCCTAATTGGCTGAGACTTGTGAACAAAAACATTGCGCCTACCGATCGCAAAGACTCTATCTTGCGCGCCGCCGCCAGCCTGTGCGCCAAGCATGGAATCGCCGAAACCAACCTCCGGCAAATCGCCCAAGGGGCCGGGGTCTCCAACGGGACGCTTCACTACCACTTCCCCAGCAAAGACGAACTGATCGAGACGCTCATCCTGCGAGCGGTCGAACCGCTGGGACGTGCCGCCGCCGAAATCGCCGAAGCGGACGGCGACCCGTTCGCGCAGCTTCAGCAGATCGTCGAACTCTCGTTCGGCCTGTTTGACGACGACTGGGATCTCTACTTCGTGGCGCTGCAGTTAGGTGACCGCGTCCACGTGCAGCTCTCTAGCAAGTTTCCGACCGCCACGAGCGCCATGCAGCGCGTGATCGAGCGGGGGCAACGAATGGGGCTCGTGCGTGAAGAGGATCCGCTGCTGCTGGCGATTCAATGCCACGGCGTGATGATGCGCGTCGCTCGCGCCCAAGCGTTCGGCGAAATCGAGCCGCCGCTGCGCCGCTTTGTCGAAATGGTCGGCGAGTCGATGCGCCGCATGATTGAAGTCCGCAACTAAAACAACATCAGGGGGAATGACCTTATGCTTTCGCGTTCCAGTTACTCCGCCGCTCATCTTTCCAGCCTGATCGTCTTGGCGGTCGTCACGTTTCCTAATTGCCTCGCATTCGCCGAAGAACAGCGATCAGAAAACAAGGTCGCTCAGAACGACAACTGGGAGACGCTCTCGGATGGATCGCTCGGCATGGCGACGCAATACCACGGCGTCGGCGGAGAACCGATCGCCGCCTACCTAAGAAAGCCGCCCGGCGACGGCCCGTTTCCGGTCGTCGTGATGATTCACGGCGGCGGACAGTCTGAAAAAGGAACGCACTCGCTCGGACGAATGCGGGGAGCGCCGACCGCTAACTTCCTGGCGCAAGGCTGGGCCATCTATTCGATCGACTTCCGTCCTCGCGCTGAATTCGCTCCGATTGAATGGGAAGATGCCGGGCTTGCGCTCGAAACGATCAAGAAGCTCCCGTTCATCGACAAAACGCGCGTCGCGATGATCGGCGGCAGCCATGGGGCTCACAATACGATTCGCATCGCTGCTCGCTATGACCTGACCTGTGCGATCGCCTGCGCTCCGCCGGCGATCAATCTGGAGGAAGTCGCCAAGGCGAAAGCGACCGGCTATAAACTGAGCCCGGCGCTGGAGCGAGTGCTCGCTCGCGGCAATCCCACGCCGGGTCCCACCATCTTCTCGGAAGCGGACAAGATCCGTTGTCCGCTACTTCTGGTGAGTGGACAAAACGACTGGAGCTCACCCCCTTCGGTGATTGAAGCCTACGTGAAGGTGCTCAAGCAAGCGGAGAAGGAGGTCGAAACCTTCCTGCCGAAGAACGGACCGCACGGCTTCTACTTTGGGAGCCCGGCGATTCCGGAAACGGACGAAGCGGCCGGCAAGGCGGTTGCTTTCATCGCGAAGCATTTCCAGACGCCAGTTAAAGAGACGACCAGCGTCCCCGCCCCTCGTTCTTCCGGCAGTCGCCCCAACCGACCGACGGCGCCCGACAGCGACCGGATTGCGCGGGTCTTCGCCCGACTCGACGTCAATCAAGACGGAAAGGTCGACAGCCAGGAAGCGGACAATCCGCGAGGGGTGCGTCTCTTGCAAACGTTCGACAAAAATAGGGACGGAGTTGTAACGCGAGCCGAGGCGACGACAATGGAACCAACGGCGAAATGATAAGTCTGCGGCGTTTTTTGGACTTTGGCTTCCTTCCCCCGGCGCACTTGAGACCCTCGATGAAGATGCTACGAACCTTGGTGTTGTGTCTGACTTGTCTGGCGACCAGTTCGCTTGCGTTTGCCCAAGATGACGCCCAAGAGCGTCAGGACGTCGACGCTCGACTCGCAGAACTTCTCAAACGCTTCCCCGATGCCGATGCGAACAAAGATGGCGTTTTGACGCTCGACGAGGCGCGGACCTATCGCGACAAGCGTCGCGCCATGTCGCAGACCACGCGAGCCAAAGTTCCGCCGACGCATGCCGACGTCGCATACGGCGAACATGCCAAGCAACGTTTCGATCTCTGGACTGTCCCGGACGCGAAAGAGCCGACGCCGCTGGTCATCTTCATCCATGGCGGCGGTTTTCGCGGCGGCGACAAGTCCGGCATGAATCCTGACGCGGCGAAAGTCTACCTGAATCAGGGAGTCGCCTTTGCGTCGCTCAACTATCGGTTGTCCGACGCAGGCCCCTATCCGATCATGATGCACGACGCGGCGCGAGCGCTGCAAACGATTCGCCACCGCGCGAAAGAATGGAACATCGATCCGCAGCGCATCGTCTGCTTTGGCGGTTCGGCCGGCGCCGGGATCAGTCTCTGGCTCGCGTTTCATGACGACCTGGCCGACCCCAAGAGCGAAGATCCGATTGCTCGTGAGTCGACCCGCATCTTGGCCGCCGGAACGATGGGGGGACAATCGACCTACGACCTTTTCACCTATCGCGAGTGGTTTGGCGTTCCTGATCTCGTCGCGCATGACGCGCTACCGCAGTTCTACGGCCTGAAGAACGAAGCGGAAGTCGAAACCGACGCGGTCCGCAAGCTGATGAAAGATGCGTCGCCGATTACGCACTTGTCAAACGACGACAAGGCGAGCGTCTATATGACCTACTCGCAAGGAAACGTGCCGGTCACGGTCGACACGCCGCAAAACGTCTGGGTGCATCATGTGTTGCTTGGCTTGAAGCTGAAAGAAGCGATGGACAAGCAAGAGCTCGAGTGCATCGTGACGGCGCCCGGCGTTACGGCCGGCAAAGATCCGTATGGATCGATGACGGCGTTTCTGATCAAGAAGGCGAAGGGAGAATAGCCGCGATTCTCGCAGGCCTCCTCCGCTCAATTCCCCCATTTTCGTCCGGAAATCTGGCTAGGAATTGACGCAGCGCACGGAAGAGATGACACTACCTACAGGGACTCGCTTTCGGTCCCTGTCCGCCAAGGCGTAGTCATACGGCTCCCCCAACCGTGTTCCCTTGGTTTTTTTATGCGCAAGATTCGCCCCGAAAAACTCGCGGCGCTACTTTTCCGATCAAGCGCAGCATGCCCCCGCCTGAAGACAGAGGAAACCTCATGCATCGATTCCCTGCCCCTTCGACCACCAACAATCGCCGCCGACTGGCGTTCGCCTTCGCCGCTTGCGCGGCGCTGGTCGCTCAGCTTTGGGTCGCCGTGCAACTGCATGCCGAAGAGCCGAAACGCCCGAACGTCCTCTTCATCCTGACCGATGATCAGCGTTACGACGCGCTCAGCTGCATGGGACATCCCCACCTGAAGACGCCGCATGTCGATCGTCTTGCCAGCGAAGGGCTCCTTTTCAAGAATCACTTCTGCACCACTTCGCTCTGCTCGCCGAGTCGCGCGTCGATCCTCAGCGGTCTCTACGCGCATGCTCACGGCGTGGTCAACAACTTTACCGATTACCCCTCCAACTTCGTCAGCTTCCCGATGCGTCTGCATGACGCCGGTTACGAAACCGCCTACATCGGCAAGTGGCACATGGGGGAAGAGAACGACGAACCTCGTCCCGGCTTCGACTACTTCGTCACCCACAAGGGACAAGGGAAGTACTTCGACACCGAGTTCAACTTCAACGGCCAGGGTCGCAAAGTGGTCGACGGTTATTACACGACCGTCGTCACCGACATGGCTGAAGATTGGCTCAGCAAACGTGACGGCGACAAACCGTGGCTGCTGATGGTCGGGCACAAGGCGCCCCACAGCTTTTACTTGCCGGAGAAGAAGTACGAACATACGTTCGACCAGGTCGACGTGAAGTATCCGGAAACCGCGTTCCATCTCGAAGATAAACCGGCCTGGTTCAAGAAGCGGCTCAATACCTGGCACGGCATCTACGGTCCGCTGTTCGATTGGCGGAAGAAGTTCCCCGACGACAGCCCGGAAGCGGTCGCCGACTTCGCCCGGATGGTTCGCGCCTACTGGGGAACGATTCTCTCGGTCGACGATAGCGTCGGTCGCTTGTACGACTACCTCGAAAAGACCGGCCAGCTCGACAACACGCTGATCGTCTTCACGTCGGACAACGGTCTGCTCGAAGGAGAGCATGGCATGGTCGACAAACGAACCGGCCACGAACCGTCGATCCGCATTCCGCTGGTCGTTCGCTACCCCGGCCTGACGCCGACCGACAAACCGCGGGTGATCGAAAACATCTCGGCCACCATCGACTTCGCTCCGTCGATCCTCGACGTCTGCGGCGCCAAACCGCTGGAGAACATTCACGGCAAAAGCTGGAAGAAGCTCGCCCAAGGAGACGACTCCGGCTGGCGCGACAGCTTCTACTACGAATACAACTACGAAAAGCAGTTCCCCTACACTCCCAACGTCCGGGCACTGCGAACCGACCAGTACAAGTACATCCGCTACCCGCACGGCGACGGCTCGCCTGACAAACATATGGCCGAACTGTACGACCTGAAAGCCGATCCGGCGGAAGATCACAACCTGATCAACGATCCCGCCTACGCCGACACGGTCAAACAACTGCGAGCCGAACTCGACCGCCTGATCGCGGTGCACGGCAACGGCAATCCGGATCAAATGCCGCTCGACGAAGGGATTCAATCGGGACTGCCGGAAGAGTCGATTCGGTAGATCAGGCCTTGGCCTGGCGCCTTTCCTTTGAAGCTCGAAACGCAAGCGATCAGTCAAGGAAGCGAAACCGCCGCATGAAGCCCGAGACTCCCTGGAAAGATCCCGGCGATCAAATTCGTCTCGCCAAAAGCGTCAACCAATTTGGGTTTCGGCTGTTCGATCAGATCGGCCAGGCGAGTTGCGACAACTTGCTGCTTTCCCCAAGCGGAATCGCAACAGCGATTGCCATGACGATGTCAGGCGCCGCCGCAGAAACCTTGTCGGAATTGACCAACTCGCTCGGCTTTCCGTTTTCCGACGAGCGAGTTCAGACGGCGTTCGTCGATCTCGCGGCGAATGCGCGTCCTGGAGGAGTCGAGTTTCGCTCGGCCAATCGAATCTGGGGACAGCAGTCGTATCACTTTCTGCCCGAATTTCTGCGTACCACGCGTGAGTCTTTTGGGGCCGAACTTGGCGAGGTTGATTTTCAGCAAGATCCCGAAGCGGCTCGCCAGCAGATCAACGCTTGGGTGGCGGCGCAAACGGCGGATTGCATCCCCGAACTCATCCCGCCGCAGACCCTGAACCCGATGTCGCGGCTGGTCCTGACCAACGCGATCTATTTTCTGGGGGCCTGGGAATATCCATTCTCGGCCGCCGCAACCAGCGAAGAAGATTTCTTCGCTTCGCCAGAGAGAGCGATCCGCGTTCCGATGATGCGGAAGAGCCGCTCTTTCTCCTATGGAGAAAACGAATCGCTGCAACTCTTAAACCTCCCCTACCAGCGTTACAGTCGAGAGACGATCGAGCGGATGAACCACGGAGAGAAGGTATCGAACGAGTGGGGCGATATCTCGATGCTGATCTTTCTGCCGCGACCGCAATACGACGTCATCTCAATCGTACGACAGCTCGCCTTGGAAGGAGCAAAGAGTCTGCCGCAACTTCGGCATCGAGAAGTAGACGTCTTCTTGCCCCGTTTTCAGATCGATTCAAGTCTGTCGCTCGGAGCAACCCTCCAGCGACTTGGGGTCAAGAAGGCGTTTACCCTGGATGCGGACTTCTCGCGGATGTCGGACGATCCCGAAGGGCTATTGATTTCCGACGTCCTTCACCAGGCTTTTATCAAAGTCGATGAAGAAGGAACAGAAGCGGCGGCCGCGACTGCGGTGATGCACATTGGCGGAGCGGCGTATGAAAAACAAGTCCCGGTCGAGTTTCGCGCCGATCGTCCCTTCCTGTTCGCAATTCAGGACAACTGGACGCAGTCCATTCACTTTCTTGGGCGATACATGGGTTAGTCGGCAACGATTTTTTTCCAGCGCTACTTCTCCTCCACCTCCAACTCCCGCACATCCCCGCAAGACTCGCACGCCGGCAACAGCGAATGCCGCGTGGCGTGGCACTTCGGGCACTCTTCAAACACCTTCGTCGCACAGCAGGGGCAGGTGTACGGCTCGTTCGACGCTTCCGTTTCGCTCGCCGATACGGCGAGTCGCGCGATGCTTTTACGGTTCCAGAACAGAAATCGCATCGGGCCGCGGCGGATTGGGTATTCGCAGACGGGGCAGAGGAACGCCTGGTATCGTTCCTGGTATTGCTTGAGCAGCCAGTTGATTTGCGGCTTCGCCAAACTCCGAATCAGATACCACAAGACCGTCGCGACGATTACCAGCCCGGTTCCGACCAGCGGATAAATCAACAGGTCGACCGGAAAGTAACTGTGCAGCGTGACGAGCGCCTTCAGCAGCACCGCCGCTCCAAAGGCCTGGGCGAACGGCGCCCACGTTTTGCCCCGCCCCTTCATCAGCGCCCAGCCGGCCAGCAGCATCAACGGAATGAGCAAGCCAATTTGCCCCAACGCCAGCCAGAACTGATGGCGTCGGTAGAGGCGAGTCCACTCCTGATTCGCCGCCGTTTGTTTCGTCTGAATCTCCTCTTTCACCGCCCGGACTTCCCCTTGCAGGCGAATCCGCTGCTGCGCGTTTTCGGTCAGCTTCGCTTGCAGTTCCAACGAAGCGTTCTGCGAGCGGAGGAACAGCCGCTGCGAATCTTCGAGCGCTGTCTGCTCTTCCTCCGACAGTTCCCTTCCCTTGTCGACCGCCTGTTCGCGGAACTTTTGCAGCTGCGTCCAGGTGACCTGCGCCGTTTGAGCCGAACGCTCCACTTGAGAGGCGCGACTTTGCGTATCGGCGTTTTGCTGGTCAAGCTCGGTCAGCTCGCGCTGCAGCGACGATTGCTTTTCCCGGAGCGACTCGCCTATATACTGGCGTTCGACCACTTCTCGAGGCGTTCCCTGAATCTGCCAGATGTCGTCGGTCAGAAAGCCGAGCGTCCAATAGATCAGCAGAAATAGCAGGAACGTGCAAAAGCGAATCGCAAATCGATGCCACCATGGGCCCCGATTCTTCGAAACCCCATCCAGCGTTTTGGACATCTCACCAGCTCCAAGACGATCAGCGACAGAAGCGAACTCCCGCATGACGATAGAGTTGCGGGCTATTATTATCCGCGAAAAACGCCATCCAAGTGGGCAAAAATTTTTTCAGCCACCTCCGCCGAACCGTAGGTCAGGACTTGGCCTGACGTCGCCTTGCTTGTCAACGCTTTACGTCAGGCCAACGCTTGACCTGCGACTTGAATCCTTGCTGAGGCGTCAGCCAGGTCTCAAAAATCTGCTTGGGTTCCCAGATCGATTTGACCCGTTTGACCGGCAACAACTCAAGCGTCGCGATCGACTTCGCCATCGCTTCGAATTCGCTATCGCCCAGATAGGTGATCAGGTTAAAGCGACGTAGCTCGCCCCCTGCGCGAATCACAATATTCAGTTCGGACTTGTGCTCGCTCTCTGACCAGCCGCTCTCTTGATAGCGAGTGCCGGTAATCGCTTGCAGGTGATCGACTGCTTCGATCGGCACGGTGATCCCCTGCCGGGGAAGAGAGACGACGCCGTTCCAGCGATCGATGATCAGCCAATCCCCTCTCGCTTGTTCTCTCCAAAACTGCCACAGCGTCAGCGCCGTCACGCCGGCGGCGGTAGCCAGCATCGTCAACGTCACGGCGAAAAGTCCAAAGACGCGACGATCCTCCTCCGCGTAGAGGTAGACAGGATAAAAAAAGCCGAACCAAACCAACAAACAAAGCAGGTTGAACGAAACGAGACATCCCCACGCAGTTTTGGCCGGCGTGATCTTCACGTCATCTGGGGTAATCTCCAGCTTCGCGGTCCGGATGTTGGAGTATCCTTGATTCCCGATAAGGAAGAGCTCACGTTCGTCGATACCGTCCGTCGAACCAGGGATCTCCTCTGACATGGAAACTTCCGTTCATAAACTTGAAGACGTTGTAGGTCAGGCCTTGGCCTGACGATCCGGCCAAGACAGCGATGCGCTACGCCAACTCGAATGACGAGCGCACGCCTCTCCCCACACTAACCCGAGGCGCAAGCCGAGGGAATGTGCCCGCAAGCAAACCGACCAGGGCGCCATGATCACCTCAGCCTGCTCTCTTCTTAAAACTGTTTGCCAAATTGCTCGACTTCTGGGAAAATCTGGTGGAAATGACCTCTAGCGCTTGATCACCGCTGGGGCGTCGGTTTTTCTTTTCGCCTCGGCTTGGGAAGAGGTGTTACCGCGGCGGGTTTGCTTGGCCTGGCTGCGTGCTGGTTGGCTGTTGAGCTGACTTGCGAGCTATTTTGCGCGCTGCGGGAGCGGGGCGTTTGCGCTTTCGGTGCGCGCTGTTGGTTGAGACGGGGAGTTGGATCCAGCGGGCGAAAAAAATGTTGCGGTCCAGTCCACTGTTCGTTTCGGCGCTAATGAATCTTGTGGATACAGGGCGACGCAAAAAAAAATCGACAGCGGTCCAGTCCAGTCCAGTCCGGATCGAAAAAAAAATCGCGCGGCGGTCCAGTCCACTGTCCGTTTGGGCGTGAAGGAATTGTGTGGATCGAGGTCGACGCGGAAAAAAAATGGGCGTTGCGGTCCAGTCGAGATCGGAGGCGATTGATTTGTTACGCCTCTTTGGGGCTGAAAAAAAATTGCGTGCGGTCCAGTCCAGTCTGCGCGAAAAAAAATGTGTTGGCGGTCCGGTTCCATTTTCGTCATTCGGGCTTCGACGTTCGTCATTGGCTTGCGGACGCATTCCCTTGCTTGCGCTGCGGGCTAGTGTTTTTGGTTTTGGCCGCTGTCGGCTTTCCGCTTTGCTTCTTGGCCGCATTTCCCTCGCTTGCGCTTCGGGCTACTAATGAAAGGATTCGAATGGTGAGGACATAAAAAAACCGCCGAGGCGGGTGCGCTCGGCGGCTGGGAGAGGTTTTGAGTTGGACGGCGAGAACGCTATTTGTTTTCGGCCGGCGCCTCTTCTTTGACGTTGGTTTCCGTCGCCAGCACGGCAGGCGTTTCTTGCTTTTCTTCCTGCTTGTCGTCGGCCGGGGCTTTCGGCATGTGCTGGGCGATCGCGCTGGTGAGCGAGGCTTCCAGTTTCGGCATCAGCGACGCTTCGACTTGCGAGGCGACTTTGGCCGTTTCGGTTTTGACCTGGGTCGACAGGTCTTGGGTCGCGGCGGCGATTTGGGTCGTTGCGTCTTGCTTGATTCCGGCGACGGCGGTTTCGACCTGCTTCTTCAGCTTGTCCGATTCGGCGGTCAGTTTCGCTTCGGCGTCAGCACGCAGCTTGGCGAGTTCAGCGGCGGTTTCCTGTTTCAGCTTATCCGCTTCGGCGGCGAGCATCGCCTTGGCCGACTCACGCATGTCGGCGAGGGCGGCGCTGACTTCCGCTTTCAGCGCGGTCGCTTCGGTTTGGATCTGCTCGGTCGTTTCGGCCGAGAGCTGAGCGGCAGTTTCCGCTTTGGCGGCGGCCACCTTTTGTTCGATCTCCCCCTGCATTTCGTAGCGCAGCTGCGAAGCGACTTCGGCTTTGATTCGTTCGCGGCGGCGACCAAAGATGCCCGCTTCCAGATCGGCGACCGTCACTACGGAAAGAGCGACGACGAGCGGCAGGACGATGCGGTTTGCGTTCATGACTAAGTCTCCAGGTGGGGAAAATTTGGCTAGGGGAGGAACGGAGGATCGGCAGGGTAAACGGCGACCTCAATCGGATTGCCGTCCGGATCATGAAAAAACGTTTGGTGAATGCCGCCGGCGTTTACGCGTTGTAAGTACGGTATCCCATGACCTTCCAAGATCTCGACGATGACTGACGGATCCTCGACCTCAAACGCCAGGTGACTGGCGCGGGTATCGATGGCGCCGATCTCTTGATCGCGCGGCGCGGCCCGGTCGATCACGTGGATCTGAATTCCATAGGCGCACAACCAGGCGCCGCGGAAATTGAACGGAGGGCGTTCGACTTCACGAAACCCGAGTACGTCGCGATAAAAATCGCGGCTCTGGATCGGATCGACGGCCGAAACAGCGATGTGCTGCAGCCGGCGGATCGGCAAGGGAGGCGTCATAAGGCGGGAGGGTATAAAATCGTACTAACTGGCAACATCCGATTTGGCAGGACAAATAGTATAACTGGGCGGGCGGGGTAATTAACAGGGTCAAACTCGGAGATTTGCCAACTGTCGACGAATAGCTGGTGAATTGGGCGTTTCATTTCCTTCGTTAGCTTACGAATCTATGAAGACGATCTTAGTAACGCTGCTGCTTCTGACGGCCACCCCGTCCCTTTCCTGGGCGGTCGAGCCGGGAGAGCAGGACGTCGCACCAGTGGCGCAGCACGGGGAAATCGAGCCCCAGCATGACGAGATTTACGCCTCGCCGGGCCATGTCTTGTCCCATTACTTCGGACGCCGCCGATCGGGGCTGATCACCAGCGGGATGGAAAACGTGGTCGGCGTGACAGCGACCGGGCTCTCGCCGCTGATGGTGTTGTCAGTGACCGGGCCGGTCGTTTACTTCATGACCGACGCCGACCAAAGGGGCGAGCTGTTCTTCTTTTATCAGCCTTGGTTTTGGATCATCACCGGGATCTGCAGTCTGATCGTCGTCTTCAAAGACACGATTCTGACCTTTGCGAGTTACCTGAAAACGCCGCTCAACATCCTGGGGGCGATCTTCAACTTCGTCGGGTTCCTGTTCGGTTTTCGCCTGATCATCTATTTGTTGGGGGCGGACCTGGGAAGCGATCCGTCGCTGGCCGAAAAGGTGCTGACCTACGCGACGATGGTGGTGATGTTGAGCTTCTACGCGTCAATCTGGATCTTCGGCAATCTGGTCGAAGTGATCATCCTGCTCTCGCCGTTTCCGCTGGTCGACACGGCGCTGCGTTTTCTGCGGATCGGCGTCGTGGTGACGATGTACGTCCTCTGCTGGATTCATCCGGCGCTGGGACTGATGTTCGCGTTGCCGATCTTGATCATGTCGGCTTTGACGATGAACCGCTCGCTGCAAGCGCTGAAGCTGAGCGCACGGATCATGTGGGACTTGGTCGCGTGGCGCAGTTATCCGCTGACGTCGGACATGACGACGCTGACGGCGTTCACCGTGATCAGCTTGCCGAGCACGCCGTGGTTCACGCTCGGTAAGCTCGTGAAAAAAGAGAATGGTTGGCACTTCCGCTATCGCCGGTTTTTGATCGGGCCGCGGGTCGATACGCTGGTCGACCTGAGCAACTTGCAGATCGCGAAAGGAACGCTCGCGTCGGTGGCGGCGCAGAAGACCGAGAGCGGATCGCAGGTCATTTTGCGTTTCCCGCCGGGCTATCGCGGCCAAGAGGAAACGCTAGCGGAGATCTTGGGTGGGGAGACGGCCGATTGGTCGGCGATGACGAAAATCCGGGATATGTGGAAGAATCGGCGCTGGCCGTTTTCGCGTGATAGCGGGGGGGAAGAAATCGCAAAATGCGATGAACCGCAACCGAATGAAAGCCGATAACTGCCCTTATCAATTCACCACAAAGGAGAGGGTTCGCCCTTTCTTTAGGGCCGTCGTGTTCCTGCCCCACACGACGGCCTTTATTTTTTCTTGGCTGCGAACGTCGCGTCGCGGTGCTAGCCCGGCGAAGTGGAAAACTTTGCCGGTTATGCGGATTTTCTCGATTAGCGGAAGCGTAACGCCGATACAGAGGGGTAACGGACATTACGCCGTGGGCTCGCATGCCCATTCCCCCGCCGTCAGCAAAGAGGAATTTCGCCGATGCGACTTTCAGCAATCATCGCCGTCATCACCATGGCGATCGTCCTTGGTTCGACTCAAATCGGCGCCGCTCAGCACTATGGTCCGGCTCCATGCGACACTTGCGGACCGTCATGTGGACCGACCTGCGGTCACGGCCACTGCTCGCCGTTCAAGCTCTGCCTGCCGATCATTCCGCCGAAGGTGATCCTGAGCTACATCCACAAGAAGGCGACCTGCGGCGCTGGCTGCGGCGACGAAGTTTACTGGGGCGAATGGTGGAGCGATCCGCCGAAGTGCGATCCGTGCGATTGCCACGGCAACTACATCGGTCCGAATCCGTCCAAGATCTGCCATCCGGGCTTGCTCGGCGTTCGTTTCGGCAATCGTTGCTGCGAATGCGGAGCCTGCGGCGGTCCGAGCTGCAGCTGCGGTCCGGCTTGCGGCGGCGACTGCGGCGCTGATTGCGGTTGCGGTCACGCTCACGGCGGCGTCGTCACCGAAGGGGTCCCGACCTACGCCGGTCCGCAGGAAGGGGAGATCATTTATGAAGACTCGCCGACCATGATGACGAGCCAAGGAAGCGGCCAGCGAGTTTACTCGCAGCCGACGACTCGCTCAACCCGGACCTTCTCGCAGCCGACCTATCAGTCGAGCAGCTACCCGACTTCGACGACGACCACTCGCAGCAGCGTTCCGTCGCGGAACCCCCGCAACCTGGGGCGCGACTCGTACTAGTCGAAAACCGCTTCGCCCGCCGCGAAGCGACCCACGATCCACCCACAAAAAGCGTCGATCCGCCCGATCGACGCTTTTTTCGTTTCCGGAAAGCCGCGAACGTCGAGCCGGCAGCACCGCTTACCGGTGGGGCGTTTTCGGGTAAAATCAACCGCTTGGCGCTAATATCTCGATCCCCAATAAAGAAGTCAGTTAGCTATGGAAGCTGGAATCGTCGGTCTACCCAACGTCGGCAAATCGACGCTGTTCAACGCCTTGACCGCCGCAGGCATCGCCAGCGAGAACTACCCGTTCTGCACGATCGAGCCCAACGTCGGGATCGTCCCGGTCCCGGATCCCCGTTTGGAGACGATCCAGCAGTACATCAAGACGCAGAAGGTGATCCCGGCTGTGCTGCAGTTGGTCGATATCGCCGGCATCGTCCGGGGGGCTTCCGAAGGGGAAGGGTTGGGGAACAAATTCCTCTCGCACATCCGTGAAGTCGACGCGATCGTTCATGTCGTCCGTTGCTTCGCCGACAACGACGTCATCCACGTCGAAGGCTCGGTCGACCCGATTCGCGACATCGAAACGATCGACACCGAGCTGATGCTGGCCGACCTGCAAACGGTCGAATCGGCCAAAGATCGCGCCGCCAAGTCGGCTCGCTCCGGCGACAAAGAAGCGAAGGCTCGGCTTGAGCTGCTCGCCCAGTGCTACGAAGTCCTCTCGGAAGGCAAACCGGTCCGTTCGATGTCGATCACTGACCCGGAAGTCGCCAAGCGGATTCGAGGGCTGGGCCTGATCACCGCCAAGAAGGTCCTGTACCTGGCCAACGTCGACGAAGACAACCTCTCCGGCGAAGGGGACCTGGTCGCCAAGGTGAAAGCCCGCGCGGCGGAAGAAGGGGGCGAAGTCGTCCCGGTTTGTGCGCGTCTGGAAGCGGAGTTGATCGAGCTCGATCCGGCCGATCGCCAGGAGATGCTGGAAAGCGTCGGCCTGACCGAACCGGCGCTCCACACGTTCGCTCGGGCGGCGTATAAGTTACTCGGCCTGCAAAGCTACTTCACCGCCGGCGAGAAGGAAGTTCGAGCTTGGACGATTCCGATCGGCGCCACCGCCCCGCAAGCGGCCGGCGTGATCCACTCCGACTTCGAACGCGGCTTCATTCGCTGCGAGACCTACTCGGTCGCCGACCTGGAACAATACCACTCAGAAAAAGCGATCCGCGACGCCGGCAAACTGCGCGTCGAAGGGAAAGCTTACGTCATGCAGGACGGCGACGTTTGCCACTTCCTGTTTAACGTGTAAACGAGATGGTTCGCCCGGATAGCTCTCGCTATCTGGGCCGACGAAGTCGGCAGGAAGCATCTGTCCGCGTTCTGTATCCAAGCGGAGGATGGCAATCGTTTGAAGTCGCCAACTTCTTTCGCGCTGCACGCCGCTGGCCAATGCTTCCAGCGGCTGCGCCGCCCAGATAGCAGCAGCTATCTGGGCTAACCAAGTGGCGGAACCTCTTAGAACCGCGGGGCTCGATTGAGCTGATCGAGTTCTCCCTGCAGGATCAGCATCCGTTCGTCGATGCCGGCCAGCGCATCCTCACTGAGGACCACGCCGCCAAAGCGGACGCGGTAGTACGCCTCGACGATCGGCGCGATCGCATCCATCGCCACCGGCGTCAGACGTTCGCGGAGCGAATCGACGAACTCGTACGGCGTTTGCCCGGGATTGCGTCGCATCCCGCATTTCGCGAGTCGACGTTCGAGCTGCAAGTAGAACGTGACGCCGTGGCGGTTGAAGTGAAGCTGGCGGCGAACCCAGCGCCAAAGCGGCAAGCCATAGCGGCGGAAGAGCCAGCGACCTCCCTGATAAATCGCAAACCCGGCGATCGTACAGAAGATCGTCAGCAGGCTCATGTACCAGCTGAACCACTCCCCTTCGATGTCGATGCCGATGCTGGCAGCATGGTCTTTCACCCACTGCCGCCATTCTTCGTAGTTGAACCAACCACCGAGCGGTCGCCAGATGCGATCGGTAAACGGCTTGTAGATCGCGTTCTCCTGACGCTCCGAGTTCATCTCGACCACGTAATCGCGCCACATCAGTTCGAGATAGTCGAACCAATCGAGCGTCTTGCTCAGGAACCCTTCTTTTTCTTCGTAGACCGCTTGCGTTTCGCCGCTGGGAGTCGGATCTAGCCGCAGCCAGGCGCCGGTCGGGTAGCTGTCGCGTACCGCTTCGGGGAGATCTTCATGCTTGATGTACGCTTCCACCCAAGCGTGAGCGTGCATCTGCTTCACGGCGTAGTAGCCGCCGACCGAATTGTATTCGCCCCCTTTGTAGCCGACGACGATTCGCGACGGGATCTGCTGATATCGCAGCATCAGCGCCATCGCGCCGGCGAAGTATTCGCAGTGCCCCGAGCGATGGTTGACCACGAAGTCCTCCAGCGGATCGAGATTTGGATCACGGACGCGGGGATCGATTTCAAGCGTGTAGTTAAAGCCGCCGTCGTCGGTGAAGAAGCGTTCGAGCGTCTGGGCGACCTCGAAGTCGTTGTTCGGATCGATCTTGGAATCGGCGATCGCTTCCCGAGTCGTTTGCTGCAGCTGCCCAAACGCGAAAACTTCGACCTTCTTGAGCGACGAGAGATAGTCGACCGTGCGCCAGTCGAGATTATCCTTGTCCTTGCCGCGACTTTCCACCGCCAGCAGTCGGTTTTCCAACTCGGCAGGTCGCCAAGGGATCAACACGTTGTACTGCGACGGCTTCGCCCCAAGTGCGTCGGGCGTCGCGTACGACAAAAACCCGGCCAATCGGTCGTCGATGATCTCGGGCGAAGTCAAACGATCGCGATACGCTGGATAAACGCTAAAGAGGAGATGCCCATGCGCCGTCTGCACCAGCCGAGTACGCGGGTTCAAAACGACGCGTTGCCGAACCATTTCGACGCCCGGCGGCGGAGTCGGCAATTCGGTGGCGCCTTCGTCATCAGGCGAATAAGTCGTGATCCAGCTCGAGGTCTGAATCTGGTAACGGTTGAGGACGGTGCCGCGGAAGTACGGCTCCAGCGACGACTCTTTCGGCATGTCGGTCACCGGACTGCGGAACCCGACTCGCATCACCATTTCGTCGCTCTGCATGATCCGTCCCATGCGATCGAACGAAATCTGATCCTTAAAGCCGGTCTCACGCAGACCGCCGGCGAGTCCACCGCCCCACTGATCACGATGAGGTCGCGGAAACGCGTAAAAGACGACGACCGTCGCAATCAGCGTGACGAAGCCGAGCTTGCAGACCTGGACGAACATCTGCCAGCTGGAAAAGACGGTCGCCAGATTCTTGGGAAGTCGCGATTCGAGCACCACCGCTTCGGTGTTGGCGGCGCTGACGTCGATAAGCTCATCCCGTCCCCCAAATAGAGCGAAGACGGGGCGATTGTCGATCGCGTCATGTTCCGCTTTCAATACCGGATCGACGCGAACCGTTTCCCGGTAAATGAAGAACAAGCTGAGCGTCGTCAGTGCGGCGAACATGTAGGCGACCAGCATAAAGCCGAACGACACGTTCAAATTAAGCGCAGCGGCGACCACCACCTGCAATAAACTCAATACGCAGAGATGCCAATAAACGCGTGTCGACTTCCGCTGGAATAAGAGGACGATCTGCAGATAGATCAGCAGTTTAGCGATCGCCTGCAGCTTTTCGGTGCTGTTGCCGGGCCAGAAGTCGGAGATCGAAAACGCGACCGCCAACAAAGCCGCGATGTTGGCCAGGTTCCGATTCAAACTGAACCAGCGCTGAATGTCGGTGACGTAAACCGAAATGAATGCAGCCGCCACCGCGGCGATCGGCAGCGCGGCGTCGTCGGTTTCTCCCCCGCCGAGCAACATCGCTCCGAGCGCCGCCAAAACAGCGACGCTGATTTGCAGCAGACGTTCGACCTTCATGACGACTCCTTTCCGGAGTTAATCTGGGCGCCGTCGAAAAACAGGTTCTCCAGTTCGCCCCGTGCGTCGGACAGGCAGATCACTCGTCCAATTTCCGATCGCAGCTTGTGATCGTTCCAGACCTGCTGAAACGTGTTGGTATCCGAGAGCTCCAACTTTCGCGAGCTGAGAATAACCACCTTGCCGGTTCGCCCCACCCGCAGTGCGTTCAACAGACATTTGTCGATCGACTTGTGCGGGGCTGGCGTCACTTCGGCCAACATGGTCATCGCCTCGTGGACGAACGCCTGGGAGACCGACCCGTGGAGGTTTTTCATCTTGGCGCCAGCGCACGCGAGATACATCTGACAACCGCCAACGGCCGAAAGATCAGCGACGACCGAAGCGGCCATGCTGACGATTCGCTCGACGCTCGCAACTTCCTGCGGAGTCGGCTGCGGCGAAACCCAAGCGTCGACGATGATCGTTACGTCCTGCTCGCTCTGTTTTTCAAATTGCCGCACAACCAATTGGTTCCGTTTGGCGGTCGTGCGCCAGTGGATCCATTGCTTCGGATCCCCGGTTCGCCATTCGCGCAGGCCGTAGAAGTCTCCTTCATGCATGCCGTGCGTGCGGCGACTCGCGGCGTAGCCAGAACGATCGTCTTGAATCAGCCGCTTCCAGACCGGGGTCAAACGCCCAATTCGCGGGTAGACGATCAAGTCGTCGGTTTCGCCCAGCTTCAACGTATTGCGGATTAGACCAAGCGGAAATGCGGTCGACGCTTCGAGCGGGCCAAGCCGATATCGCCCACGATGCTGGACGCGGGCCCTGTAGGTCGATGTCTCCGGCGCTCCGCTCCGGACGCGTGCGAAAAAGACTTCGACGTCGCACGTCTCGCCGACATTCGGGCCGTCGACCGCTTCGATGACGTCGCTCGCGACGATTGCATAAACCGAACCGCGTCCCGAATTCTCGACGCGCAGTTCGATCAACAGCGGATCGCCGGCACAGACCGAATGGGAGAGCTTGCGGGTGAATTTTAGCCGGCGTAGCGATCCCTGCACGACGCGCCAGTTGTAAAGCAAAGGGCCGACCATCATGCAGGCCAGAACCATCAGCAACTGGAAGTTGCGAATCATGGCGCCGATCACGATGAACGTCATCACGAGGAGATAGTAAGTCCCTTCGCGAGTAATCATGGAGCCCTGTCTGCTCCAGAACGACATCCGAACCTCCTTCAACGCCTGGAATAGGGATGGTCGAACGGATCGCCTACTTAGGTCGGCACGGCGACTTCGTCCACGATTCGACTCACGATCGTCTCTACCGCTTCGCGTTGCCCCGCGTGGAGATAACCCTTCGGAATGACGCGATGCGCCAAGACCGAAACGGCCAAATGCTTGACGTCGTCCGGAACGACGAAATCGCGTCCTTCAATCATCGCCAGGCTTTGCGCCGCGCGATACAAGCTGATCGCCGCACGCGTGCTGGCGCCAACTTGCAGGTCGTCGGTGTCGCGAGTCGCTTCAACGATGTCGAGCAGGTACTCATGAACCGAGTCGTTCATGTCGATTTCGCGAACGGCGTCTTGCAGCTGCTTGATCTGTTCGCAGTGGAGCACCGGCGTCAGTTCGGCGACCGGCTCGCCGCGACGATGCGTTTCCAGAATCTGACGCTCCGCGGCGCGATCCGGATAACCCATCGAGATCCGCATCAGAAAGCGATCGAGTTGGCTTTCCGGCAGCGGGTAGGTCCCCTCGAACTCGAACGGGTTCTGCGTCGCGATCACCATGAACGGCGTCGGCAGATCATGCGTCACCCCGTCGACCGAGACCTGGTTATCGCTCATCGCTTCCAGCAGCGCACTTTGCGTACGCGGGGAGGTGCGATTGATTTCGTCGGCGATCACGATGTTCGCGAAGATCGGCCCGCGATGGAAAACGAACTCGTGCGTTTTGTTGTTGAAAACGTTCGAGCCGACGATATCGCTGGGCAATAGGTCGGGGGTGAACTGCAAACGGCAGAATTCACCATCCAAACTGCGAGCTAACGCTTTCCCAACCAAAGTCTTACCGACGCCGGGAACGTCTTCCAGCAACAGATGTTCGCCCGCGAGCAGCGTAATCAGACACTTACGAACAACTTCTGACTTGCCTAAGACAACGCGAGAGATGCTTGTTTCCAGTTCCGCGACGAGACTCGTTAACTCCGCCGGCATTCAGGGCTCCTTCTCGGGCCGTTGTGATCGTCAATGCAAATCAAGTTGGGGGGTACGACCGCAGTCTTGATCCACATTATATCCAGTTTTGTTTCATGCGCAACGATCCGGCTGCGGTAAAACCATAGGGTGACGCGGCTTACCGCTTCACCTGCTAGACGGGGGGACTATTCGACCTTACCCGTCAAATTCCTCAATTCGACACTTTCGATTCACCGCCCTGTTCGCATCGTAACCGATCGTGGTCGGTTGAGGTCAATTCTTGCGCGCTGAATCGCTGCAACGGATAACCGATCGTTGTTTCCCTTTTACAACACGAAATCTGATCATTTGTGCCGCGCAAATTCGACGTAATCCCGTACTACAAGGCATGTTTTAGGCATGCGGCCGGGGTACCTGACCGCCGCCGGTCCGGGATTTGCGAATCATCCTCGCCGGTATCAATGCGCCCCTATCCAATGGCGATTCCATGACCGAAGTGGTCGAAATAAGCGAGATCAGCGACCTCGTCGCCTATGCGGCGGTGTGGAAGACGCTATTTGCTCGGATGCCGCGGGCGACGTTCTTTCAAACGCTCCAGTGGCTCTGCGCCTATTGGAAGAATTTCGGGGCCGACCAAAGACTGCGCGTTCTGATCGTTCATGCCGGCGGCGAGCCAATTGGAATTCTGCCGCTGGTCGTTCGCCGCGAACAAACCCGGCTCGGAAGTTTCCGAGTCCTGACCTATCCGCTGGCCGACTGGGGTTCGTTCTACGGACCGATTGGCGCCGACGGCGCCGCGACGCTGGCTCTTGGCCTCCGCTACATCGCTCAGACCCGGCGGGACTGGGATTTGCTCGATCTCCGCTGGGTCGAAATGGACGCCGTCGATCGGGGGCGGACCGAGAATGCGTTTCGCCTGGCCGGAATGTCGACTCTGGTCACCCCGTGGAAAGAGATTTCCATGGTCGATCTCCCCAACTCCTGGGAAGACTACCTCGAGTCACGCAAATCAAAATTTCGTCAAAACGTACGACGATTGATCCGTCGCGGCGAAACTTCGGGGATTACCTTCCATCGATTTCGCCCGGAAGCCTCTCCTAACGGCTCGATGGAGGAAAGCTGGTCTCTGTTGGAAGACTGCATGCAGCTCGCCGCCCGCAGTTGGCAAGGATCTTCCGAAACCGGCACCACGCTGTCGCATGCATCGGTCCGCGACTTCTTCCACGATTCCCACGAAGCGGCGACCCGGCTCGGAATGCTCGATATCGGCTACTTGAAGCAGGACGGACGCATGATCGCCTTCGGCTACAAGTACCACCATCAAGGCGAAATCCAAGCGATGCGAGTCGGGCATGACCCGGACCTGCAGAATCTTGGTCTGGGAACGCTGCAATACGCTCACGGGCTGATGGACAGCATCTCGCTCGGCGAGCGCCGACTAGACCTCGGCCCGAACCATCTTGAAACGAAAGCGGGCTGGCGTACGAGCCTGGCGATGAGCTACCGCATCTGCCATCACTCGCAATGGATGTTGCGAGCCCAGGCGCTCCGTTTGCATCGCTGGCTGAAGTTCCGCCGCAACCCAACGCCGGAATCGCTCGAATAGTCGAGTCCGCCTACGGCGAATCTTCTTCGACCGGCACAATACCGGTATCGATCAACATCATGTCGGCCCAGAAGAACGGATGGTCTGCTTTCTCGGGCGCCTTCAGCTCGCCCAACACGCGGACTCGCGGTTCGTGAGCGGCGTCAAGCGGCGAATTCCGCACTTCGGCGATCGCCTCCTGCCAGGCTTGGCTGGCAGGCATCTGATCGATGCGAGCGCCAATCCCGGCCGTCATGCGAATCGCAGCGTCGCCGCCGCTATGCCACCGACTGAGGGCCAACGTCTGCGTTCCGCCCGAAAAGGTTCCCATGACGGCGGCGAAGATTTCGTCGCCGTTGCCGCCCCGCTTCAGACTTTCTTCCGCGGCGGTATGAAACCCGGGGAGATAAATCGCTTGCGGGGTCTCTAGCGGCAAGGGGAACCAACTGCCGAGATCGCTCCCCGGCTTCCCTTTGTCGATCTGCGCCAAAGACCAGCCGTACGGCAGATACTCGATATCTTCCATGTCGTCCATCACGACCAGGTTGTCCCAAGTCTTGCCGAGCAAGCTGGTCGGTCCCGGCGTCTTCTTATCCAATCGCGCCGACGCCGCGAAGGCGGGTTCCAGTTGCTTGTAGTAATGGTCGGTCGCTTCGGCGTCGTCTCGCACGTAAAGTCGTCCCGACACGATCGCCGACAACAGCGGTCGACGGCGTTTGTCGATTTCAGGAACCGAAAGAGAAGCCAACGGTGCGTACCGAATCCGGATCTTGTCGGTCAGCGAGACCGATCCCCCTGCCCCGTCGTCCATCTGGAGCATCTCGAACGGCACGTACCAGATCGGGCCATCCGGCACGACGACCAGCTCGTCATAGTTGTCGAAAAAGGTCGGCTTCAAGGTCGGCATCAGAGTGGTCAGCAACTTGGCCGAGTTCGCTTTCCACGCTTCGTCTTTCAGCGTCTCGACGTCAATCGGCCCATCTTTTTTCAACAGCCCCATCGAACGAAACAGTTCGACGACCTCTTTCTTCAGCGCATTCGGATTCTCGACCTTCCAATAGACGTAATCTTCTTTCGTAAACAGAAACGCGAAGACGCCTCCGGTCGAATTAAAGAAGGCGAGAACCACCTGCTTCTCGGGCATCTTTTCACGCAGCTCTTTGGTCGTCCTCAACGGCGGAAAGAGGAATGTGCTTCGATCGCGACGGAGCGCCACTTCTCCCAATTTGGTCTCCATCACAGCGACCGTTTCCGCCAATTGCTGGACCAGCTTTTCCTGCTCGATGAATTGTTCTTTCTCGATCGCTTGCGCCGGCAACTCTTTTAACTGTCCACGGATTTCATCCGCTTTGTCGAGCGCCGTCTTGAGGACCGGATACTTCGTGAGCAAATCCTGACGCTGCAAGCGGGCGTCGGTCGTCAAACTAGTTTCGGGCGAATCGAGAATCCAGCGCAGCGCCATCTCGCGGCCGCCGAGAGGCAACGTCGCGAAGTAGCGAATCCGGCGAATCCGGTCGGCGATCTCCAGCGCCAGTTCCGGCTGTTTCCGTTCGAGCGCCGAATAGAACCAACGTTCCAGCGCGATGCTATTGGGAGTCAGCTGATAGGTAATCGTATCGAGCGGATCGGTCGCCCAATCGGAGTCGGTCGGCTCGCGGAGCAGATTGTCGTACAACAGTTGGGCGCCCCGTTCGGTCAACACGCCGGCGGCGAACCACTCGTTGGTCAGGATCGTTTGGAAGATCCGGGGAGAAGCGACGCGTTGGATCTTGACCGCATCGTTCAGCGCGGCGCTGCCGGCGATCATGTTCCCCCGCTGATACTCCATCAGCGCGAGTTGATAAGCGTATCGAGCACCGATCCGGCTGGTGCTCATGTCGTTTCGCGTCATCGAACGTCGCGCTTCGTTGAGCGCGGCGCCGGCTTTGACTGGATCGCCGGCGCACGAGTAATGCTCGGCCAGCGCGATCATCACCGACGCTTTCAGGACGTTGTACTTGCCGAAGTTACGCCAGGCGGCGGCCGTCGCCAATTGCTTGGAAACGAGATTCGGCTTACTGACCATCTGCACGCTGCCAAGTTCGGCGAACGCTTCGGCGGCCACGTCATACTGGCCGAATGCGATCGCTGGGAAGGTCGCTTCGGCGAAATAGGTTTCGGCCGCTTCCAGGTTTTTCTGCTCCAGCGCCAAGCGTCCTAGCGTCATCAAACCGATCGCCGTCAGCGGATGGTCGTATTGTCCACCGATCGTCAGATTGCGCTGAATCGCCGGGATCGCTTCCTGCAACTTGCCGGCGGTCGCGTAGGCGAGTCCCAATTGCAATTCGACCCAGACGCCGAGCCAGTGATTCGGCGGCGCCGAGCGACGACTTAGCGCCGAGATCAAGTTTTTGTTGATCGGATCGCTTTCGCCGAGCGGACCGAGCAGTTGGCGACGGCGACTGATCGCGAGCGCCAGACAGCGTGCGATTTCTCCCACACGCACCGGATGGTATTGCTGCGACATGAAAGTTCCGCCCTTGTTGAGGACCGCCTGGTTCTCGGCGTTGCTGTTCCCCTGCAGCGAAAGCATCGTATCAGGAAACTTGCCAATTGCAGTCGTACGAGCGGAAGGGCCCCACGTGATCGACGTACGGGGATCAGTCGTGACCGGGCCGATCGCCACCACGGTGTCCGTGCTGATCCGCATCAACCAGTCGGAGTGTTGGATGTAGAGCAGGACGGCTGCGTTGTATTGTTCTAGCGCCTTCGCATTGGCGCCCATATGGTAATAGCACTCCCCTTTCATCGTCGCGTAGCAGATCGAATCGACCCAGCGACCGTTCGCGGAGACGAGAGCGCTCGACGAAACGTTGTCAAAGACGTTGAGCGCTTCGGAGTACTCGCCCGCGTAGAGCGGACCGAAACCGAGATAGAACGCGTTGTTCGGTTTCGTCGCGTCCTGACCACGCTGCGCATAGAGCGCGCTAGCAGGCGTCATGACAGCAAGAAACAAGACGAAGGCTATCAGCCAACCGGTTGCGGGCCGTGATGTCATGAAGAGGATTCCGGTAGCTAGCAGATTGGGGAGGAGTGCGCAAGTGGTTTTATTATAAACAATTACCTATCCCCACCTCACAAAAATGCGGCAATTGAGGCCGGACGGACTTCAAATCTAGGTCGCACCAACCAGACAGCTGGGAAAATGGACCGGTTTTTCGGGTTAATCGGTTTAAGTATCCCATCCAGTTCGGACGATACGGATAGTGGCGATTTTACCGAGAAGCAGCTCGGAAACTCCCATTAGCCAGATTCACTACCGGGACCACGACAGTCCCGTTCCAACGGACCGCAATACCAGCGGAGTATTCCTACAATGGTCAAACGACAAGCCTGGATGAAGTTCGCCTTGGTTGGCGGAATGACGGTCATGGCCGCTGCGGCTACCGGCTGCCAGATCGACATCGGCGGTCAAACCCTCCCGAGCCCGTACTACATGACGGACGACGTCCAGTACTATCCGAAGGGCCCGGAATTCATCCTGCAGCGCGAATCGGACCAGATGCAAAAGACGCTGGCCGAACAAGCCGAACTGCACGGCGAAGGCTTCTAATAGCCCACGCTCAAAATCGAACAACTGGCGCCGTGCTGGAAAACTCGCAGCACGGCGTTTTGCTGCGCGCTAGTTAGTTAAGGGCGCCATGCTCTTATCGCGTCTTCACCGGATGAGCATGGCGCCAGCTATCTACACGTCGACCGCTTCCTCTTCCTTGGCCGGCTCGACTTCCGGTTTCGACGCTTCTTTCCCTTCGACCTGGCTCTCGGCCGCTTGCTCTTCCGCCGCGTTCTCTTCCGCCGCTTCGGTCTTCACCGCTTCAACTTGGGCCGCGACCGGCGAATCGTCATATCGCAGCGTCTCCCGCGACGTCGTCATGATGCAGCGGTTGCAGCCGTACGTGTTCCAGTCATGTTCACGCCCCATCATCCCAGAGACGTTGTACTGCGTCGTCTTGGCCCGGCCGTCGCTGGAGAGCCCCCCGGCGCCGACGTAGCCCATCGCTTTGACCCCTTTCCCTTCCAGCATCCAAAATCGCTTGAGCGCCGGGTCGGCGCAGTTGAAGTAGTTGACGAAGCGTTCGACGCGGGCCAGTCCATCTCCATTACGGCAATAGGGAGAAAACGCGCCGCTCGACGTCGCGGCCGCAAAGAAGACGAGCCGATAGGAGCCGGTCGACAGTTCATCGAGCGTCCGACCAGCGACCATGCCGCCGGCCTGCAATTGCATCGCCCCTGCGATGACGCTCGCCCCCAGACTGAACGCAGACAGGCTCACCTTTTCGCCGGCCGGCATTTGCGACAGGAACCACCCAAGATAGTACGCCTCGGCGTCGGCTCGCGCATTGTTGACGCGAATGCTGGCGAGCGCCTTTCCGTTGCGCTGCGTCGGCCACGACCAGATGATGTAACGAATATGACGATCCGGCGTCCAGTCGCGGGTCAGTTCGTGATACATCGCCCAACCGCGACGTTTGGCCCAACCGCTATCCATCCAGTTGCCATGAACGAAGATCGACGTGCAATCGACCGGCGCGTCGGCGGTCGCTTCTTCGATCGAAGACTGCAGCCAACCCGCTTCGCCGTCATAGCGCATCACCGACATCTGTTCGACCGGCAACTGATAACCGCAACCGCCGGGCAAGCAGCGAGTCGAGACCAGGTAGATCTCATCGCCGGGGCGAATCGCTTCGTGATAGTTCGGACAACAATAGCCGCCAGCGCTATCGCGATAATCGGCCTTCGCCGGCAGCGCATACGCGCACATCGCCAAGATCACGAGGCAAAGAATCGATCGTAACGGTAAGCGCGGTTGGAAGGATCGTAAGGGGGGCATCGCGGTCCAACATTCGTTGCATGGCTGTGAAACTAATCCGACTAAGGTCCCTTTGTCGGCTAGCAAGCGGCTTGTCGTAAAGTCGCAACTTGAATGTTGCGAATTTTTCTCGTGTTGCGTTTGCACATCATGGTTCCTGATGTAGTGTTGCGTACCCACAGTTTCGAATCAGTTTTTCCCGACTCGCCAACATTCCATTTGCGGAGGACTTCTGCAATGAAACGTTCCATGCTGTTGCTTGCCAGTGCGATGCTGGTAGTGGCGGTTGTTGGCTGTCGCAGCGGTATGGGTTGGCGTCAGTCCGAACCGGCCTGCTGCGGTGGCGCCGAATTCTCCGGCCCCTCGATTTCGTCGTACCCTTCGTACGATGACGCCGTATTGGTGCAGCCGTCCGGACCGACCACGCAAATCCTGCCGTCGCCTCGCTAACTTCCTGTTGAAAAATCAACAGGCTGCTGAGCGATCGACACGCCCCTACCAAGCCTCCCCGTTCAACTTCGCCTTCGCGATGCGCTATATATGCGTCGCGGAGGCGCTTTTCATTTCGAAGCGTCCATACTTCTGCGCATCTGGTCCTCTTGGGCCGTTTCTACCGCGCATTCTGCACGATCGCTATTAGCGCGCTACGTTTTGGCGGAAACAAAGCCCGACAACAGGCCTTTTTTGGGCCTCCAGATTCTCTGAATTACAATTAAATAGTCCCCGCCTGTCTGATCGTGCGCGCGTCCCCGTTCCGTTTTTCTTACCCCAAGAGGTGTACTGGTGCGACAACTCACCCCCTTCGCCGTCGTCGCCCTGTTGCTGCTATGCAGTTCGCAATTGCTGGCTCAATTCGAAGCGGTCCAACCTTCGGAATCAAAAAACGCTCCGATTCTCGGCGACGCTCGAACTAGCAAATATCGCGTAGGGATCGAGATTGAAGCGGTCGGGGGCGATTGCGTTGGACTCTATGGCACGATTCCCGTTCCGGCCGACTGGCCCGAACAGACCGTTCGCCTGATGGAAGAAGACGTCTCGAACGAATCGCGCATCGGCTATCGGATGCTCGAGAACTCCGTCAAACAGCTGATGGTCAGCGTGCCGTCGCTGCGTCGCGGCCAAACGGCTCGCGCCGTGATCACGCTCGAAGTCGAAACCCGTTCGGCCAAGCCGCCGGAAGATCTGACCGGCGTGAAAATCCCGAAGCGTCCGCCGAGCGACATCCGCCGCTACCTCGGCTCCAGCCCCAGCATCGAATCGCGTCATAGCTCCGTTCGCAAGAAGGCCCGCGAGATCCTCGACGGCGTCGACGGCGATTGGCAGAAGGTCGAGGCTCTCTACGACTGGGTGCGCGACAACATCTCGTACGAAAGTCAGAAGTCGACGACCGCCGTCACCGCGCTCCGCAAAGGAAGCGGCGACTTTGAAGATCTGACCGGCTTGTTCATCGCCCTCTGCCGTGCGTCAGACATTCCGGCTCGCACCGTCTGGGTGCCGGGAAGCAGCTACGCCGAGTTCTACTTGGAAGACGCCAACGAAGAAGGCCACTGGTATCCGGCGCAAGTCACGGGACCGCGTGCGTTCGGCTACATGCCTGACCCGCGTCCGATCCTGCAAAAGGGAGATAGCTTCCGCGTTCCCGAAAAAACCGATCCCGTTCGCTTCGTCGCCGAGTACCTGACCGGTAAGAAGAGCCCCAACGGCGGCAAGCCTCAAGTGACGTTCATTCGCGAAGAGCCGGGGAGCTAAGAGGAATGCGTACGCTTGCGCTAGGACTGATTGCCTGGATTGCCCTGACGGCGACCGCTGCTGCGCAATTCGAGAAGGCGGGCGAGCGAAAGATGCTGACCGGCGACGACGTCACGCTGCAAAAGATCGAAGTCGGTTTCAAGCTTGACGTCGCCGGGCTCGCCCAAGGAATCGTCGCCACCTTCCCTGTTCCGACTGACTGGCCGGAGCAGACGGTCCGGCTGGTCGAGAAACGCCTGGTCAACGTCAAAGAGTCGGACATCACGTTCGATATGCTCGGCGAGACGAAGCAGGCCTCGGTCTTGATCCGCGCCCTCTCGCCGCATGAAGACGCCGAGGCGATCCTGGTCTACGAAGTCGCTCGCCGCGGCGTCACCAAGCCGTCGGAGCCCGAGAAGATGACCGCGCCGCCGCTCCGTGATCTCGATCGCAACATGCGGGTTTACCTCAGCCCCGGTCCGGCGATCGAGAGCAACCACTCGAAGATTACCAAGCTAGCCGCCGAGCTAACGCCGCCCGGCGGAAACGACTGGGACAAGCTCTCCGCCTTCTACGACTACATTCACCAGAACGTCCAGTACGAGAACGGCCCGCTCAAGGGCGCTGTCGCGGCGCTCGAAGAAGGTCGCGGGGACTGTGAAGAGATGACCGCCCTGTTCGTCGCCCTCAGCCGAGCCGCCAAGATTCCGGCTCGTACCGTCTGGGTGCCGGGACATTGCTATCCCGAGGTCTATCTAAAGCCTGCCGTCGGCGATCCCCGCTGGGTCATCGCCGAAATGACCAACCAATTCCCGATTGGGGAGTCGCCGGAGACCCGTCCCATTTTGCAAAAAGGGGATAACTTCCGAGTCCAGGGAAGTCGGCGACCAGAGCACTACGTCAAACCGACGATGTCAATCAAGAACTATGAAAGCAGCACGCCGCCGGTCGTGCAGTGGTTTCCGCCGCCGGGCGTCGAGCCGAACGGCGCTGCGAACTAACCGACGGCCGTGGGTGGGCTGCAGCGAAACGCAAGGCGACAATGCGTTTGCAAGCGCAAGGTGGGTTACGCAAGCGAACGACGTCTTTCACGAAAACAAGCTTCTCCGCGTTTGCTCCACCCACTCTACAACGAATTGCCGCCTACTTCAGCGCCGACAAAATTTTGCCCGCCAGCGGGCGTTCAGGATCGGTTCCGGTCAGGACCTGGCTAATCGATCCTTTGGCGTCGATGACATAGGTCGAGTAGCCATCCTGACTGTACTCGCGAGTTTGCACGGCGGTTAGATCCAACCCGAGCGGAAACTCGGCGCCGGTGATCTTCCTGACTTGCTCCAACCCACTTTCGCCATCTTCCTCTTCGCGGAAGATCACCAGCACTTCGGCGCCAGCTTCTTTGATTTTGGCGTAGTTGTCCTGGATGTCCTTGATCTGCTTCATACAAGCGGGGCACCAATGGGCTCGGTTGAACGCCAGCACCAACTTCTTACCGCGGAAGTCCCCGAGCTTGATCATTCCCTCGTTGACCGTTTCGACTTCAAAGTTGGGGGCCATGGCGCCAACCTTCAACTCTTCGGCCGACAACGCTCCGACAATCAACGTCGCAAACAACAGAGAGGCTAGTAGTGAAAAGGTCTTCATGATCCGCTCCCCAGTTACGTGAATTAATCCGGCACGCGTCGAAATCCATCCGCTGTCCTTATCTTCTTATTCTACGCGATTGGGACCGCCCTGTTCGAAAAAAGAAAAACGGAGCCGCAAAGGCTCCGTTTTTCCGTACGGCAGTTCGATTTTTTCGCGTTTAACGCAGCGGCATGGCGCCGCCGTTGGCGTTCGCATTGGCGGCGGCTGCGCCGGCTCCGGCCGGAGCTTGCTGCGAGAAGATGCTATCGAGCACTTCTCCCAGGCGTTCGCCGCGCGGGTTGATCTCGACAACCTTCCCTTCCGGATCGACCAGGACCAGGAACGGGATCCCGTCGACGCCGCAGTGGACCGCGTTCACGTTGTTAAACCCGGTCGCGTTCGGATCGTTGCTGATCACGGTGGTCCAGGGAAGCTGACGCTTGGTGAAGAACGCTTCGAGCGACTTCGGATCTTCGTCCAGGTTGACGCCGACCACTTCAAATCCCTTTTCGCGATACTTCACAAAGTTTTCCTGAATGTTCGGAATCTCCGCCAGGCACGGCCCGCACCAGGTCGCCCAGAAGTCGACCAGCACGTAACGACCGCGATAGTCGGCCCAGTTGAACGGCGTGCCGTCCAGATTCGAACCGACCAGCGGCAGCGGACTGCCGATCAGGGCCAGACGCTTGTTGGCGCTCTGCGCGCTTTCGCGAATCGCAGCGGCGACCTGCTCGTTCGGATGGTCGCTATAGTTCT
Organism: Blastopirellula sediminis; assembly: GCF_020966755.1. Taxonomy (NCBI): domain Bacteria; kingdom Pseudomonadati; phylum Planctomycetota; class Planctomycetia; order Pirellulales; family Pirellulaceae; genus Blastopirellula; species Blastopirellula sediminis. Next base: position 488,507 of record NZ_JAJKFT010000004.1, on the reverse strand, counting down.
TCAGCAGCAGATCGTTGACCGACTTGGCGAGCGCCATGCGGTTGAACTCCTCCATCTTTTGTTCGATCGCTTGGATCGTCGAGACCGGCTCGAGCGACTCTTTGCCGAACGAATCGACCAGTTGCTGAATCAGCTGCAACATCTCCTGGCCGCGGACTTCGTCGCCGTTGGCGGCGTCCATCATCGCGCCGAAAATCTTCCATTGCAGGATGTGGTCGTCCAAACCGACCGAAGCGTCGGCCAGTTCCTTATTTTGGCTCTTGGCGAACGTCTGGCGAGCGGTCGTCAGGATCTCAACCGCCACGTCAGAGTGCCCCATCTGGCCAAAAACGTTGGCGGCGTTCATCGCCACTTCCAAGTGCTGCGTCGAAGCGCCCGGGTCGCCGATGATCGCCAAGGCGTCTTCTTTGACCATCGTTCCCAGTTCTTGCTTGCCGGAAGCGAAATCCTGCAGCATGTATTCAAACATGTACAGCATGCCGAAGGTGCGAATCGCCCGATCAGGATCTTGCGTCAGCTTTTGGGCCAGCGCGGTTCGATCGGCGATCAGCTGCTCGGCTTGCATCGGATTGATCGACGCCAACACTTCGTAAGCGTGGAACTTGAACTGCAGCGCGTCGCGGCGTTGTTCCGAGGTAGCGCCCGGAAGAGCCAACAAACGATCGGCCGCTTCCATGATGTTCGTGTAAACCTTGTTGGCGAACTCGTGCAGGTCTTTCTGCGAAGCGGTGTTCGGGAAGTTCGTTTCGCCAACCGCTTTCATGTATCGCAGCAGTTCGACCGGATCGTTCTGCGGCACCTTGTTGATGTCGACCTGAGCGTCGAGTTCGGCCGCCGAAATCGGCGCCGGCATCTGCGGAGCGGCGGTCCCATCGGGCTGCTTCATCGCCAATTGATTCGTTCCGCCGGCGTTCGGATTTCCGGTCGCGGCCGGATTGCCGGTCGCCGGAGCGGAAACTTGCGCCGGGCTAACCGCAGCCGGCGCGGCGCCTTGATCCGCGGTGGTGGTCGAAGCGGGGGCCGGCACGCTCGCGGCCGGCGCGTCTCCGCCGCCGCCGCAACCGGTGAAACTCAAAACGGCGCAAGCGGCGCCGCTAATGGCCAAGGTGGGAAGCCAAGGAAGGAAATGAAGCTTTCGCATCGAACATGCCTTAATTTAGTCGCGGCGGGAGTCGTATCCGCATCCGTTGGGTGAGTGCGACCGTCGGGTCGTACCTTTGCAAACTAATCGTGCGGAATTCTATGAGAATGGCGTCATGAAAGCAGCGCCGATTTTCGCCGAATTCACCCCTATTTCGCGGTGAAATGGCTAACCGCTAGCACTAAAATCGCCGCTCGCGAAGATCGAGCGTCCCCCGTCCACGGGCAGGCAAACTCCGGTGACGAACGGGTTTTCGATCAAAAACAGCACCGCATGCGCTAAATACGCCGGGTCCCCTTTGCGCTTAACCAGCGTCCGCTCGACGTCACGGCCGATTTTCTCGCTGGTCGCTTCCTCCGGCTGCATCACCTGACCGGGCAAGATTGCGTTGACGCGCACGCCGGGATTTCGCGTTCCCAGCTCGACTGCCAGGCTGCGGGTCATCGTCGGCAACGTTCCCTTCGAGACGAAATAGGCCGCGTAGTCTGGGTAAGGCCGTGCGATCGACCAATCGCCGATGTTCACGATTGCGCCCCCTTTCGGCTGATCGATCATCCGGCGGCCGGCCGCCTGACAGCAGAAAAACGTCCCCGCCGCGTTCACGTCAAATTGCCGGCGGAGATCGGCGGCGGTCACTTTGTCGAACCGCTTTGACTCCCAGATCGCCGCCGTGTTGACCAGGACGTCGATTCGCCCAAAGTAGAAATGGATGCTGTCGAACAGCGTCTGAATCTCCGCTTCCTCGGCCAGGTCGGCGGCGAACGCCTTCGCTTCAATCCCCTGGTCGCACAAATTGGCCGCCGTCGCTTCCGCTTCGTCGATCGAGCCGTTGGCATGCAGCGCGATGCGGTAGCCATGCTCGGCCAGGTAGAGGGCGACCGTCTTGCCAACCCGATCAGCGCCGCTGCCGGTCACCACCGCAACCGGCGCGGGATTGCCGAACAGGTCGAGCAGTTTTTCTTGCGTCGACGGCATTACCGCTTCGCTCCCTTTTCGGGATGGCGGTGAAACTCCGCGATGATGTCCCACGCTTGCGACGGAGAATCGGCGAAGCTGATCAGGTCGAGATGCTCGTCCCGAATCACTCCTTCGTCGGCGAGAAACTGGAAATCGACGACGTTCTTCCAGTATTCCGTTCCATACAGGATGATCGGAATCTCCTGCATGCACCCGGTCTGCCGGAGCGTGAGGGCGTCAAACAATTCGTCGAGCGTGCCGAACCCGCCCGGAAAGACGACCAGCGCCTTGGCCCGCACCAAGAAGTGCATCTTACGCATGGCGAAGTAGTGGAACAGGAAACAAAGGTCCGGCGTAATGTACGGATTGGGATGCTGTTCTTCGGGGAGCGTGATGTTGAGCCCGACGGTCGGCGCTTCCGCTTCGTACGAACCGCGATTGGCCGCTTCCATCACGCCGGGGCCGCCGCCGGTCACGACGACGTATTCGCACTCGCCGTCAATGTGACAATTGGTAGAGCAGATGTGAGCGAACTGCCGCGCTTCTTCGTAATAGTGCGACTTCGCGAGGATCCGCTCGGCGCGGGCGAGGTCACGCATGCGTTTCGGATCGGTCGGCGACGCCGCAAGCATCTTCTTCGCTTGCTCTAAACGCTCTTCCGCAACGTGCGTTTCGACAATTTGCGTTCCGCCGAAAACGATCACCGTCGAACGAATGTTCAACCGTCGAAACGCCAGTTCCGGCTTTAGATACTCAAGTTGCAACCGGACGGCTCGCATTTCGTCGCGCTGCAAGAAGTCGGTATCGAGCTCCGCCATCTTGTAGGTCGGCGACTTCAAAATCATCGCCAAATTGTCGTGAATCCCCATTCCTTCCACGTCGCTACTCTCCTAACTCAAACGAGTCGCCCAATTGCGGGATGACCGTATCAAAATGGTATTGTTCCTCCAGCGCCTTGGCGAACGATGCGGCGCTATCGGGCTCGCCATGCGTGATGAAGACCTTTTTCGGCTTCGGCAGATCCTTCAGCCAACGCAATAGTTCGCTTCGCCCCGCGTGACCGCTCAGTCCCGAAACGCTATCGATCGCCGCCCGAACCGGGACGTCCTGGCCGTGAATCCGAATGAAGGGGCGTCCTTCCTGCAAATCGCGACCGCGGGTGCCGGCAGCCATGAAGCCGCCAAGTAGGATCGTGTTCTTCGGATCAGGCAGCCGCCGCTTCAAGTGGAACAAAATGCGCCCGCCGGTCATCATGCCGGAAGACGAAATGATCACCGCGGGACCTTTGACGTTGTTGAGTTGCTTCGATCGATTGTGATCGCGGACCAATTCGACGCTCGGACCGTCGAGCACGCTATTCGGCGGCGCGAGCTGACCTTCGCTCAGATCGTGGTCTTGCGAAAAAGTGCGGAAAATCTTGGTCGCGTCGACCGCCATCGGACTGTCGAGATAGATCGGAATCTTCGGAATGCGGCCGTCATGCATCAGCAGTTGCAGCAAGTAAATCAGCTGCTGACTACGGCCGACGGCGAACGCCGCGAACAGCATCACGCCGCCGCGCTGGTACGCCTTGTTGACCCGATCGGCGAGAATGTCCATCACGTCCTCGTCCGGGTGATCGCGGTCGCCGTAGGTGCTTTCGCAGATCAGATAGTCGCAGGGAGTCGGCGGGGACGGATCGAAATAAAGGGGAGCGTCGTAACGTCCGACGTCGCCGGAGAACAAAATCCGCAGCGCCGGATCGCGATCGCGGATTTCCATCTCGATCATGTTCGAGCCGAGCAAGTGCCCCGCGTCATGAAAGCGGATCCAGATCGGATCCGCCAGTTCGTACCACTCGCCGCGTGGGACCGACTTCAAACGCTTGAGCGCTCGCCGCGCGTCTTGCGCGTCGTACAGCGGTAACGCCGGCGAGTGCTTCGACAGATGCTTGCGATTGAGGTAGTCGGCGTCCCGCTTTTGGTTCTTCGCCGAGTCGAGCAGCAGCAGCTTGGTCAGTTCTTTGGTCGCCGGCGTGCAAACGATCTTGTGCCGAAAGCCGTCTCGAACGAATCGCGGCAGAAACCCGGTATGGTCAATATGAGCATGCGTCAGGACGACTGCGTCGACCGAGTTGGCCTCGAACGGCAGCTTCTTCCAGTTGAGGAGACGGAGCTCTTTAAGCCCTTGAAACAAGCCGCAGTCGACCAGGACTTTCGCCTGGCCCGCTTCGACAAGATATTTTGAGCCGGTTACCGTTCCGGCAGCGCCGTAAAAAGTAATTCTCGCCATACGGTTCGCTTCGATCCTTCGCGCGGGTCATGATGCGGTACAGAGGTGGCCCAATTGTAGAGCGTCCCGCAGCGCGGGACCAGCCGCATCAATACTCGGCGCCGCCGGTCGGCTTCAGCTTGAACAGATAGAAGAGGAGCGCGAGACTTGGCCCCAAAATCAACGCGCCGACCCCGACGGCGCCGATCATCGCCCACAAAACCGAGTCTGGCGATTTTGATTCGGCGAGCGTCAGATAGGGGGGAACAATCACCGGATACTGGGCGATTCCCCAGCCCCAGATGATGTTGCCGGCCGCCAACATCGTACAGGCAGCCGCCGGCGTGTACTTCTTGAGAAACAGAAACAACAGCGAACCCGTGCCGCAGATCGCCGACAGCGCCACCAGCGGCCAGGCCCGCGTTGCGAACCCCCGCGCCAGTTCCGGCGTTTCGAGCGCTACGAACACTAGCCCGACCGCCGCAAGTACGCCCATCCAAATTCCAGTCGCCAACGAGCGCTGACGCCAAACGAGCGTCAACTCGACTTCCCCTTCTTGATCCGCTTCGCGCGCCAGGAAAACCGCCGCCAGATAAGAACAAAGCCCGACCGTAAAGAACGCGGTGTACAGTCCCATCGGCGTGATCCAGTCGGTCAAGAAGTTTCCTTCATAAACTCCTTCTGCGTTGATCTTCGATTGCCCCGATGCGAGCGTCCCGGCAATCGCTCCCAAAAAGAATGGCGCCGCCGCCGACGCCGCGGCGAACAACATTCGCCAAACCCGTTGATGCGATCCGGAGTCAATGGAATAAGCGCGGAATACATACCCAGCCCCACGAAAGACAATCCCCGCGAGAACCAAAAACGCCGGAATGATGAACGCCGAGCAGAGCGCCTGAAACGCCAACGGAAACGCCGCGAACAAGACGACCAGCACGAAGATCAACCAGATGTGATTCGCTTCCCAGACCGGACCGATCGCGTGGTAGAGGAGATTCCGCTCGCGCTCGTCCGACTGAAACCCGGTGTTGATTTCCCAGATGCCGGCGCCGAAGTCCGCTCCACCCAACAACAAGTAGAGCGTCGTCGCCGCTCCCAATACAATTCCGACAATTAGCTCAGGCGACATCGGTAAACTCCGGCAAGGGACGTTTCGCCAAGATTCGCAGCACCAGGATGCAACCGGTCGAGAGCACCAGGTAAATCAACATCGTCACGCAAAAGATCGTCCAGACGCCAGGCGCCTTGGTGACCGCATCAGCCGTGCGCAAAAAGCCATGTACGATCCACGGCTGACGTCCCACTTCGGTCACCGTCCAGCCAGCTTCCATGGCGAGCACCGTCGCCGGCCCGCTTAGGAACAAAGTCCACAGCCACAACCGCCGCGAACCCCAATCCGACTTTCCCCACTTCAGCAGATAGCCTGACCAGAGTCCCACCAAGATCAGCAGCGTGCCGATCCCAACCATGATCTGAAACGCGATGTGCACGATCACGACTGGCGGATGGAGATCCTCCGGAAACGCGTTGAGCCCTTTCACTTCGGCGGCCGGATCTTCGTACGCCAAGACGCTGAGCATTGCCGGAATCTCGATCGAGTACGGAGTCGTTTTCGTTTCTGGATCGGGCAGTCCGCCGATCCGGAGCGGCGCGTAGGTTTCGGTTTCCCACTGCCCTTCCATCGCCGCCAGTTTGATCGGCTGGGTGACGGCGACCGCATGTCCGGCCCAGTGACCGACCGGTCCCTGCACGATTGCAAAGATCCCTCCCATCAAAATGCCGAGGGTGAGCGCCCGTCGCTGATAGATGGTGTTCCGCCCGCGTAAGATCTCCCACGCATAGAACGCCGCCACCAGGAAACCGGTCACCATGTAGGCCGCGACGATCATATGCGTCGTCTGCGCGCCAGTCGCCGGGTTGAGCATCGCCGTCCACGGCTGCACGTTCAGTAGCTTGCCGTCAGCGTCGAGCTCAAACCCTTGCGGGCAATTCATGAATGAGTTGGTCGTCACGACAAACCAGGCCGACGTCGTTCCAGCGATCGCGATCGGAATTCCGCAAAGCCAGTGATGAAACGGCGAGAGTCGATTCCAGCCGTACAAGTAAATGCCGACGAAGATCCCTTCGGTAAAGAAGGCGAATCCTTCCATCGTGAACGGCAGACCGACGACCGGGCCGTACGTTCCCATGAACTCGGGCCAGAGCAGCCCCAACTCAAACGACAACACCGTTCCTGATACCGCGCCGACGGCGAAGAGCACCGCGAACCCTTTGCTCCACCGCTGGGCGATCGTCCGCCAGACCGGGTCCTGCTTCTTCAGCGAGAGCCATTCCGCCAAGACGATCAGGATCGGCAACCCCATCCCGATGCAGGCGAAAATAATATGAAAGCCGAGCGTAAAGGCCATTTGCAGGCGCGCCGGCAGAAGATTCGCGCTGTCCGCTAGTAGCAACATCAGGCGGTCCAAAATTCGAGCGAGCTGGCAGCAACGTAGCCCCTAGTTTGGCCGATGAGTCGAAATGTCGCAATGCGACAATTTGACGCAGAAACCATCGTCGCTACAGGTATTTCGCAATCGCTCCGCCACGCGCCGCTAAGGCGTCGACCTTCGCGGTCACCGCCGGATCCTCAATCAGCGGCGGCGCGTTCCACGGCTTCAATCGAGCGTCGATCACCAGCGAACCGCGACATCCCCAATGCTTCTCGTGGGTGAACGACTCGATCCCATGCACGTCGGCCGCCGGATTGCTCCGCGTGAACAACATCCAGGCAAAGTTATTCAGCGACGCCGCCGCAAACGGGCTATCGTCGGCGATCACGATCAGCGGGAACCGGTTGATCGGCGCCGCCGCGTCAAACGCCGCGCAGAAGCGTTCCATCTCGTTCGCGTCACTATACTTCGGCCCTTGCACCACCATTGCGCCCGGCAGCGCGACCTGCGGCGTATGGAAACCGTCTGGCAGCGATAGATTCGCCGGCAGTTCAGTCGGTAGTTCGCGAATCGGTTTGCCAACCGCCGCCATCACCAGCTTCGAGCCATGATTGAATTGTCCGCTGCTGTAGTCGAGCGTGTCGATCGTCGTTTCGGTCTGGAAATGAAGATCGCGCCGCCAATCGATCCGGGCCAGCAAGTGCATGAAGTACCGATCGATGTCATGAATCTCCAGGCTCGGGTCATCTTCGCCGGCGATGATCATCAGGTACTTCGCCAGCGACATCTGCCCTTGTCCAAGAATCGCATTGGCCTGCGTCAGCAATTCCTTCGGACGCGTTCGTTCGTCGTACGGCACATAGCGTTCGCTGCCGATCGCGAGCATCAACGGATGCACGCCGGCCGCGTCGACCGCATGAACCGCTTTCACGCCGGGCAACACCGTCGGGATGATCGGACCGGTAATTTCATGGATCAGCGCGCCGAACGTCGTGTCTTCCTGCGGAGGTCGCCCGACCACGGTGAAGGGCCAGATCGCATCATCGCGATGAAACACCTTCTCGACCTTCAGCACCGGGAAGGGATGCGTCAGACTGTAATAGCCCAAGTGATCGCCGAACGGACCTTCCGGCTTCGTTTGCCGCTCAATCGTCCCGGCGATGCAGAAGTCCGCTTCCGCATAGAGGGGGAGCGCCGTCGCGCCATAGGCGAGCGGAATCCGATGTCCCGCCAATGCGCCGGCAAACTGCAATTCGCTCAAACCTTCCGGCAGCGGCATCACCGCCGACAGCGACATCGCAGGCGTACCGCCAACAAAGATATTCGCGTGAAATGGCTTGCCCGCCTCCAGCGCGGCCGCATGATGCACGCCGATGCCGCGATGGATTTGATAGTGCAGACCAATCTCTTCGTTCGGCACGTAGTCGTTGCCGGTCAGCTGCACCCGATACATACCGAGGTTCGACTTCATCGCCCCCGGGTGACGGACATCCTCGGTATAAACCTGCGGCAGCGTCACATAGGCGCCGCCGTCGTCCGGCCACGAGACGAGCTGCGGCAAGTCGGTGATCTTCGTCTGGTTCTTCAGGACCGGGCCGCCGCGCCGCTTGGCCGGCAACATCTTCATCGCCCAGAACGGCGCCCCCGCGTACCGCAGCGGCCGCTTCCAGAGTTCGTTGGGATCGATCTTCAGCTCGATCAGCCGTTTGACCTGGTCGATCGTATCGCGAAAGAGGAACCGCGCCTGGTCGAGCGAGCCGAACAGGTTCGAAACCATCGGAAACCGGCAATCCTTGACGTTGGCGAAATAAACGGCCGGTCCCCCGCTGGCGTACACGCGTCGCTGGATCTCGGCCGCTTCCAAGCGTGCGTCGATGCAGTCGTCGATCTGGATCAAGCGACCATGCTTGCGCAGGTCCTCGACGCATTGCCGGAGATTTCGATAACCCATGTTGGCGAAGGAGCAAAAAAAGGAGGAAAGGGAGATTTTCAGCTATCGGCCGAAAACAGGCTGCGAAACTATTACCAATTCGACCGGAATTGCGCCGCTAGCGACAACCGACCAAAATCGTACCCCGTATTCGCAGCCTTAACAGCCGGGGGCTCCTGTAAAGAGCCAACGCAGCGCATTAAACTGAGCGGAGGAAATTCGGTTCCCGCTCTGTTTTCACGCTCAGAAAGACGCCGACATGAAGATTCAATCTACGAAACAATCGGTCAAGGACTTCGACGGAGACGCCATCATCGTCGGCGCCTATTCCGACGGACTGTCGCCGACCGCCGAACAGCTTGACCCGGCGATCAGCGGCGCGATTGAGCGTTTGAAAACCGCCGGCGAAATCACCGGAAAGAAGTACGAGACGACCCGCATCCTGGCCCCGGCCGGCGTGCCGACCATCGAAGTGGTCGTCGTCGGTCTCGGCGCCAAAGCCGATCTCTGCGCCGAAACGGTCTACGGCGCCGCCGCCACCGCCGCCAGGTTGGTCGCCAGCAAGAAGCGGAAGAAGGTCGGCTTCTTCCTCGACGACTTCTGGCCGAAAGAGCTTTCCGAACAAGCGATCGCCGGGCTCTGCGTCGGCGTCCAGGGACAAGATCTCTACCGCAAAGAAAAAGCGCTCACCACGCCGGAAGAAATCTTCTGGTACGGCGTCGATGAAGCGACGATCGAAAAAGGCGCCGCTTACGGCAACGCGATCAATCTGACTCGCAACCTGGTCAATCGTCCCGCCGCCGACATCTATCCGGCCACCTTCGCCGAAGAAGCGTCGGTCGTCGCCGAAGACTACAACTTGTCGATCGAAGTCTGGGACAAGAAGAAGCTGGAAGACGAACGCTGCGGGTCGTTGCTCGCCGTCTCGCAAGCTTCGACGCGTGATCCTCGCCTGGTGATCATTCGCTACAGCGGCGGCAAGCTGGGCGAATCGCCGCTGGCGCTGGTCGGCAAAGGGGTCACCTTCGACTCCGGCGGTCTCTCGCTGAAACCGAGCGACGGCATGAAGACGATGAAGTGCGATATGGCCGGCGCCGCGACCGTGCTCGGCGCGATCAAAGCGATCGCCGCGCTGCAGCTTCCGCTGAACGTCGTCGCCCTGGTCGGCCTGGTCGAGAACATGGTCTCCGGCGATAGCTACAAGCTCGGCGACGTGCTGACCGCCCGTAGCGGCAAGACGATCGAAGTGCTGAACACCGACGCCGAAGGGCGTTTGGTCTTGGCCGACGTGCTGAACGTCGCGCTCGAAGAAAAGCCGACCCGCATCATCGACCTGGCGACCTTGACCGGCGCTTGCGTCGTGGCGCTCGGACTCGATGTCGCCGGCCTGATGACCAACGACGAGCCGATGCAAGACATGATCTTCGAGTGCTCAAAGCGGATGGGAGAACCGATGTGGCCGCTGCCGATGTTCTCGGAATTTGGCGAGCAGATCAAAAGCCAGGTCGCCGACATCAAGAACGTCGGCGAAGGTCGCTGGGGTGGCGCGATCACCGCGGCGAAGTTCCTGGAAGAGTTCGTCGAAGGAACTCCCTGGACCCACATCGACATCGCCGGCCCCGCCTTCCTCGAAAAAGCGAAGCCGTGGATGGACGGCGGAGCCTCCGGCTTCGGCGTTCGTACTCTGGTCGAAGTCGCGAAGACGCTTTGCAAGTAACTTAGAGAGAAAAACGTCGCGGGGGGCCAATACTGGACTCCCTGCGACGAACCTCTCGGCGAGTACTTTCCAAGGCGAGGTGGAGATCGCACGATGATCGAAGCGCTCATCGAACCTGTAATTGGACTTTTCGTAGCGTTCGTCCAATTGGTCGCGATAATTGTTGGAGCTATCTTCGAATTACTATTTAATCTCATATTGTCGATTAGTTTCTCACGCTCCAAGCCGGCATCCAACGACGTCGCCATCGAAAAAGATTCGCCGGACGTCGACTTCCCCCGCGGCCCTTCCTTTCCGCCGCCGTCCGAAGACGAACTGGGCGCCTGACCAGACGCTTGGAAAAAAAATCTCGCCAACCTCCAATCTTCCGCTCCCGGCGACGAATCTCTCGGCGAACCCCGTTTCGCCACCCGATGCGGAGACGTTTATGCTCGAACTTGCCGAACTGGTGATCCAGTTCTTTGGCCTGATGATTCGCGGCGTATTTCTGGTACTTGGCGCGATCTTCGAACTCGCCGCCAACCTCCTTCCCGAACTGCCGAACATCGATGTCCCTGACGGGATTTCATCCACCGTCGAAGGGGCCGCCGAAATCGCCGACAACTTGCGGCGGAATCGATCCGGGGACGATCCCCCGGCCTAACGCGACGAGTCCGCGATGCGCTACGAATTTCTGATCGAACAAGTCGAACGCCTGTTTGAGCTCGTCTTCGACTTCTTCATGTTCCTCGTCAACATGATTATCGCCGCGAGTCGCTTTTGCTTCGGTCGCTCCGATTCGGACCAGTCCCCGCCGAACGCGGAATAGTTCCAACTGATCTCGCGGGCGCCATGGCCACGCAAAGCCGTGGCCATGGCGCCCAGTAGACTCGCCCGAAAGGGAACCTTTCGGGGCTAACCTTTAACGGCTTAGGCTCCCCCTCTACGGTCCCGGTATCTCCCGAATATTCGGCATTTCCCGCTCGTTTGGTTTGACAACCGCTGGCGAGAAACCCAAGATACGGGGGGTCTGCCGCGGACAGGAATTGCCGCAATATTCGGCCCGCCAAAACGAATATCAGGTGACTATCAAGCATCACCAGATTCGTTCCTCATGAAAGGGGCGGAAAATGAGCACCATGTTTTTGATTTGCGCCGTCTTGGGCGGTTCGATTTTCGTCATTCAGTTCCTGCTAACGCTGATTGGAATCGGCGGCGAAGCGCTCGAATTGGAAGGGGACATTCCTGACGATCTCGACCTGCCGGATGACACCGACTTCTCCGCGACGGCACATCACTCGACCTGGCTTTTCGGCGTCCTCTCGTTCAAGACGATCGTCGCCGCGATCGCCTTCTTCGGCATCGCCGGACTCGCTGCCGAGTCGGCCAACATCGGCGACGCCGCTTCGCTGGTCGTCGCAATTGTTTTTGGAATCGCGGCGATGTATGTCGTCCATTGGCTGATGTTGTTCATCTACAAGTTGGGCGTCGACGGCACGACCAAAATCAGCGACGCCGTCGGTCAGGCCGCCAAGGTCTATGTGCCGATCCCCGGAGAAAACGGGGGCCAAGGCAAGATCCAGATGCAACTGAATAACCAGATCGTCGAATACGCGGCGATGACTTCCGAAACGGAAAAGCTGGCGACCGGAACCTCGGTTCGGGTGGTCCGCGTCATCGACGACTCGACCCTGGAAGTAGCCCGCTTGTCGGCATAGGCGGCGCAGCTGGAACAATCGGCTCAGACGGCCCTTTGGCGCGAACGATTTCCGTGGGGATCGGATTGCGCGCCGCTTAGCACAACGTACATCTACTAAGGCACGAAGTTCACACCCATCAGATTGGATCGACCGTCATGCTAACTCACATTCCGCTGGTATTAGGCCAGTTCCCCAGTTCGACGATGTTCTGGACGCTCGTCGGCGTCGGCATCTTCGTCATGTTCCTCTTCTCGATGATGATTTTCATCGCGAAGCAGTACAAACGCTGTCCGTCGAACCGCGTGTTGGTCATCTACGGTCGCACTGGCAAAGGAACCGCCGCGAAAACGATTCACGGCGGCGCTTCGCTCGTCGTTCCGCTGATTCAGGACTACGCCTATCTCAGCTTGGAACCGATCCAGATCGACATTCCGCTCCGCGGCGCCTTGTCGTCGGAAAACATCCGCGTCAACGTGCCGAGCTGCTTCACCGTCGCCATCGGCACTTCGCCAGGCGTTATGGACAACGCCGCGGTTCGTCTGCTCGGCTTGACCGTCGGCGAAATTCGCAAGCAAGCCGAAGAATTGATCTTCGGCCAGCTCCGCCAGGTGATCGCGTCGATGCAGATTGAAGAAATTAACCGCGACCGCGACAAGCTGCTCGAACACATTCAATCGTCGCTTGAACCGGAACTGAACAAGATCGGTTTGATCCTGATCAACGTCAACATTACCGACATCACCGACGAGTCAGGCTACATCGACGCGATCGGTCAGAAGGCCGCCTCGCTCGCGATTCAAAATGCCCGCGGCGACGTCGCCGAAAACTTGAAGATGGGCGAAATCCGCGTCGCCGAAGCCGACAAGGCGAAGTTGATCTCGGTTGCCCTCGCCCAGAAGGAACAGATCATCGGTACCCGCGAAGCGGAACGCGATCAGGCGATTCGCGTCGCGGAAATGCAGAAAGAACAAACGATCGGCGAACGCACCGCCGAATACGAACGGGAAGCGCGGGTGAAAGACGCCGAGCGGGAAAAGCGCGTTCGGATCGCCGAAGCCGACGCGACTGCGATCGAAGGGGAAAACCTCTCGAACGCCAAGATCGCCGCGTCGCAAGCGGCCCTCGCGGTGAAGCGAGCCGAAGCGTACCAGGTCGGCGAAACCCGCAAGAAAGAAGCGGAAGCGGCGGTTCTCGAAGCCCAAAACCGCGCGATGGCCAAGGCCGCGCTCGCCGAAGCGGAACGTGTGGAAGCCGAAAAGCGTGCGTTGCTCGAAGCTCCGGCCAAGGCCGAAAAGGCGAAGATGGAAGTCGACGCGGCGGCCGAAGCGGCCAAGCGTCGCATCCTGGCCCAGGCCGACGCCGATGCGATCTACGCCAAGTTGGAAGCGGAAGCTCGCGGTGAATACGAAAAGCTGGCCAAGAAGGGTGAAGGTCTCAAGCAGATCGTCGAAGCGTGCGGCAGCTCGAAGGAAGCGTTCCAGATGCTCCTGCTCGAACACCTCGACAACCTGGCCGAATCGTCCGCCAAGGCGATCTCGAACATCAAGTTCGACAAGGTGGTCGTCTGGGAAGGTGGCGGCAATGGCAAGGATGGCCGCAGCAGCACCGCCGATTGGCTCTCCGGCATGTCGAAGACCTTGCCTCCGATGATGCAGGTCCTCAAAGACATCGGCGGCGTCGAGCTCCCCGAAGCGCTGATCCGCTACGTCGACGACGGCCCGGAAAGCCTGGCCAAGTCGAACGGCGCAGCCAGCAAAGAAGCCGACGCGTAAGTCGGCGAAGCTCTAACGCCAAAATCAATAAGGCCGCCGCGAACGATTTCGCGGCGGCCTTTTTTCATGCGAATCAAATGCAATACTAGCCCGCAGCGCAAGCAAGGGAATGCGGTTGCCCCCTTGGGACGCAACCAACCTCATCACCGCGAGGCGTCGTTTCTCGCCCTCTCTCCACGCAACGTTGTCGATTGACAAAGCGCACAGATTCGTGGTCGATTTCCCTATCCACTTGCTAGATCGCCGCGTTCCTCCAAGACGCGATCTACCTTGAGTTGGAGCCGGGCTGTCGGCGGCGCCGGTGAACGTAGGGAAAAAAAATCGCGGCCCGGTCCACTCCACTGGCCTGCTCTCAAAAGCGCCCAACTTACCATCGCATCAGGCGGACAGCCCCAAAAAAGGGACCGCGGTCCGGTCCTACTTTTCGGTCCGCCGTTTCGGGAGTGGTCCCGCCCGATACCCTTGGATCGCAAATCGGGAAGCGGTTTGGACTTACCTCGTCGCCCCAAGCATGCGGCGAGTCAACGTTACGTGAATTGAAAAAAAATGAAGGGGGTCCGGTCCCATTTTTCCTGCGGCCGCATTCCCTTGCTGACGCTGCGGGCTGGTGAAGATTGGCTCCTCAAAAAAATTTTTCCGAGGTGGGACCAATCGTGTCACAGCCCTGGGCGAAGATCTCTCCTGTCGCAACGAGGCGACCGCAAGAAGTGAAACCCAAGCCCCTCGGCGAAAAGGAAATTTCCCATGATTCAGCACGAAGCTCTCCTCTCCCCTGCTCCGCTGTATGACGACGTTCTTTCGCTGCCGGCGGCGCCGTTTGAGGAGAACTGTCTGGACGATCTGTTCGAGGGCGCCTTGGTCGATCCGCGTCCCTATCAACTGCGGATCGCCTCGAAAGCGATATCGGCGTTTGAACAGCATCGAGCCGATCCCTTCTCCGAACTCTCCGCTTCGGCGGCTTCGGTGCTGATCGAAAGCCCGACCGGCAGCGGCAAGACGGTGATGGGACTGGGAATCGCCCAGTGGATGCAAAAGCATTACGGGCTGAGCGTCGGCTGGGTCGCGATGCGTCGCAATCTGCTGCAACAGGCGCAGGAAGAAAACCTGCGTCGCGGCTTCGACGTGAAGCTCGAGCTGATTTCGATGTTCGACAAGAATCCGCCGAAAGTCGACATGCTGATCGTCGACGAAGCCCAGCATGACGCCGCCAGCAGCATGGCGAATCTCCACTGCTCGGTTCGCCCGCAATACATCCTCGGACTGACGGCGACGCCGTTTCGCAGCGACCGCGTGAAGCTTTGCTTCGACACGGTGATCAAAGACGCCGGAATTCATCAGCTGATTCAAGACGACTACCTGAGCCGCTTCCATCACTTCACCATTCCGGAATATACGCCGGAAGCGGTCGCCGAGCATTACGCTCGCAGCCCGAAGCATTGGGGCAAGTCGATCATGTTCTTCCATCGTCGCCAACAATGCGACGCCGCCCAGGTCGCCTTGGCCGGTTACGGCATTCGCAGCGAAGTGGTGACGGCGACCAGCGATCGCGAACGCCAACTGGCCGACTTTATCGCCGGCCGCACCCAGGTGCTGATCAATATGTCGATCCTGACCGAAGGATTCGATTGCCCCGACCTGCAAACGGTCTTTTGTCGCCCTTCGAGCCGCGCCTGCACAATTCAAATGTGCGGCCGCGTCTTCCGCAAACATGCGGCCCATCCCTTCAAGCAAGTCGTGCAGTGCCGCAACACGCCGCATCCGATTTTGAAAACGGCCTCGGCGGCCGAGCAATACGTCTGGAACGGCGAAGCGTGGCGCAGCCTGAAAATGAACCGCGAAATCAGCAAGATCAGCAATCGGACGCGACAACTGATCGCCGGCGCCGAAGTGAAGCTGCCGAAAATCGTCGCCGCCGCCCGAACGTCAAAGCCGTTTTGGCAGCAGGTTCAAGAACGGTTTTAACAACGCCGCAAGGCCTGGCGCCATGCTCTTGCCGCGTCTTCGCGAGAAGAGCATGTCTTCAACGCCTTTCAAAAACTCAAAGTCATGCTCATCCGATGAAGACGTCGCAAGAGCATGCCAACAATGAGAACGACATTCATTCCTTCAACCCATGCACGGGAGACGACGCGATGAAATGGAACTTCGAATACGGACAGGCTCGGATCAAAGATTTTCAAGTCACCGCCGAGCGCGATACGCGCAGCGGCAAGGTCGATGTGAAGTCGGTCGATTTGCACGGCGAAAAGCTGACGCCGACGCCCCGCTTCTGGCGTTCGATGTTCCAACGGTTCGGTTTTTCCGAAAGCGTCTTCCGTTACTTCGACCATGGCGAAGTCTTCCAGCGGATCGCGGCTTGTACGCCAAGCGACACGGTTCGCTACTGCGTCGAACGTTCGCCGCAAGGGAAATCGCGATTGCTCTCAATCAGCAATCCAAAGCGTCCCGTGATTACCCACGAAGAGGTGACTGACCTGGTCGAGCGTTACGACGGATCCGACGTCAACTACGCCGACGGGATCATCACCAGCACGCATCGCCCGCGCAGCGGCGACTGCACGTTCCAGATCGGCGGCGATCATTTCAAACATCGCTTTGTGATGGAAACGCCGATCGACGGCTTCAGCCAGCCTCGGATCTTTCTTTCGTTCCTGCGCATGGTTTGCTCCAACGGGGCGATCGGCTACAGCCGCGCCTTTCGCAGCGACGTCAGCCTCGGCAAGGACATCGGCCACTGCATCAGCCGCGCCCTAGACAGCTACGACAACGGCGAAGGTTACGCCGCGCTGCGGCAGCGATTTGAAAGCGCCCAGACGTCGTGGGCGTCGCTGCACGAGTGCAACTCCCTTTACAAGATTCTGTGCAAGTTCGAGCGTGGGAAATCGATCTCGATCGACACGGTGATGCCCGACTTCCACAAAATGACGGGGCGGCTGCACGAGCTGTACGGCATGGCGAATCTCGACGCACTCTCCGAAAAGCGGCAACGTATTTTGCCGGCCCGCTGTCGGATTTACGACCTGGTCAATTTCGCCAGCGAAGTAGCGACCCATCATGCCGACGCCGACGCCAATCGGAGCCTGCAAGCCTTTATCGGCACGCTCATTTCCGACGAATACGACATGGAGGGAACGGCGACCGATTCGACCGAATTCGCTGATTTGCTGCTGTCCGGAGCGAGCGCCGCGCTCAATTAGCCGCGCGACCGTTGCCGAGCGGGGCGGCGTCGGGTTACACTGCCAGTCCAGCGGCGCTGTTCGCTGCTGGCGCGTGGTGCGATTCTCCCCATTCGTTCACGGAAGAACCTGATCCGGTGGCACGCAACGAACAGCTGATTCGACAGCACAAAATCTTGCAGATCCTCGAACCTTCGCGGTACGGGTACCTGCTCGAAGAAATTCGGGACGATCTGGTCACGCAGTTGGGCCTGACGTCGCTACACGTGCGGACGGTGCGGCGCGATCTGGAAGCGCTGCAAGCGGCAGGCGTCGACGTCGACAGTCACGAATCGCCCCGCGGTCGCGTCTGGAAAATGGGATCGGGCGCCCGCGGCATGCACAAGATCAATGCGTCGGCGACGGAGCTGATCGCCCTGTCGCTCGGCCGCGATCTGATGTTGCCCTTGGCCGGCACGCCGTTCTGGATCGGCATCGAATCGTTCTGGAACAAGATCCAGGAAGAGCTCCCAGGCTCGATCTGGGATCACTATCACAAGTATCGCCAAGTGCTGCACGTCAGCGGCATCACGCCGAAGTCGTACAAAGATCAGGAAGGGGTTCTGAAGACGATCAACCGCGCGATTCAGCAACATCGCGTGGTGCAGATCTCCTATCAAACGCTCGGCCAACCGACGCCCAAACAACGCGAGATCGAACCGTACGGCGTAGTCCTCTATCAATCGAGCATCTACATCGTCGCCGCAGCTCGCGAAGTGGAAGATCCCGAGACCCGCGTGCGGCACTGGAAGCTCGACCGCTTCAAGAAGGCCGAAGCGCTCGACGATTACTTCAAACCGCCGAAGGACTTTGATCTCGAACAGCACCTGGCCCAATCGATCGGCATCTTCGCGTCGGAGAAGCCGCAGAACTTCAAGATTCGGATCAGCAGTTTCGCGGCGGCCTGGGTGCGAGAAGATCCTTGGCACCCGGAACAGAAGATCGAACCGCAAGAGGACGGCAGCGTGATCCTGACGGTCAAAGCGGCCAACGACCTGGAAATCATTCCGCGCGTTTTGGCCCTTGGCCCCGAAGCGGAGGTGTTATCGCCGGCCTCGTGTCGCAAAGCGGTCGCCGAGCGGGTCAAACGACTCGCCCAGATCTACAGCCGTGACTGAGGCTTCCAGTTAACGACGCCCTGCTCGTTCGGCAGGATCCGCATCGCGTCGGTCAGCTTCGCTGGCTGGGCGTAAACGTACGCCGTCGCCGAGATCGGCTGTCCATCAAACGTCTCGCACGCGAACTCTTCCCGCAGATAGAGCCGCGGATAGTCTTCAACCACATCCAGCGCTTCGATCACGCGCACGATGTCGCGATGCTTGAAGATCCAGAGTTCCCCCTGAATCCGGTCCTCACCGCGGATCAGGCCAGGGAATTCGCCGAGTTCGTAGAGCCGCCCTTGGGTAAACGCGGTCACCACGGTCAATGGTCGAGCTGGCCAGAACTTTTCCCGCTCTTCGCCCCGCTTAAGCGTGCCGTAAGCGAACATCGCCGCGATTTCGTTAGCCATCAGTTAAACAGCGTGGGGGTTTGCGATTTGGAACGTTTGCGAGACTTCGGCGCCGGCGAAGACGTTTCGATCGGCATGTCATTGAGCGACAGAACAGGAATCGAAGCGGAGATGCCATGTGCCTTTTCGACCACCGTCTGATGACAGGTCAAAAATAGAATCTGCACCCGCGGATCAAAGTCGCTCAGCACCGCCAAGGTGCGACGCTGCCGCTCGTCATCAAAGTTCACCAGGATATCATCCATCACCACCGGCAACGGCTCGCTACTGGTCGCGTAGCTTTCGATATAGGCGAGACGAATGGAGAGATACAACTGTTCCCGCGTACCGGTGCTCAGCTCTTCGGCCGTCTTCGGTTTCCCTTCGCGGGGAATGACGATCAATGTGCCGTTTTCGTCGAGTTGCCGTTCGATCCCCAGGTATTGCCCGGCGGTCATTTCGCGGAAAATCCGCCCGACCGCTTCCAACATGTCTCCCTGGGTCTTCGCCCGATGCTTGGCGACGGCGCGATCGATCATCGCTCGGGCCAACACCAGCGGCGCGTATTGGTCGACCTTCTCCTGCAGTTCCCCCTTCAGGCTCTCCAGTTCCGACGCGATCGCGATCGACTTGTCGGAGCCTTCCAGCGACTCTTGCTGCTGCCGCGTGCGGCCGAGCGACTCCTTCACTTCGTCCAGTTGCTTCTGCAGGCTCACCGCCTCCGCTTCGCTCTCTTGGAGAGCGAGTTGCACCTGGTCGAGATCGGCGGCGGCCAACGCCGCTTCAAACGCAGCAGCGTCTTCCGATTGGCGAATGCCAGTCAGCTGCGCCTGCAGCGTCCGTCGCTCGGTTTCGAGGTCGGCCAGCTCGCGAGCCTTATGCGTCGCTTCTTCAAGCCCAGCGTCATCGGCGACGCCAGACGCTTCGCGCCATGCGGCCAGTTGCGTCTGGATCGTTCCTTGCTGCGCTTCGCACTCGGCAATCTGCTGCTGGAGCCGCGAAAGCTGCTTCTCCGCATTCGCCTTCTGGTGGCTGGCGGCGACGACGTCTTTAAGGCGTCGATCGAGTTCAATCGCCTGGCTTTCGGCAGAAAGATCGCTGGCCGGAAACCCAGCGGCAGTCCAACACGTGGCCACTTCCTGCTCAAACGCGGCGATCCCTTGCTGCATGTCGGAGACGCGGGTCTGCAAGCTCGCCGCCGAATCTCGCATGCCGCGAACGGCGTCGATCCGCGAGAGCAAGTCGATAATGATCTGCGCATCGGACGAACCGAGATCGGGCGCAGCGGCGAGCAGCGTGCGGATCGTCTCCATCGCGGCGAGCTGGCGCTGCTTCAGCTGCTGCGTCAAGTCGATCGCCGCGTCTCGATCCGCCGCCAGCTTCTTCGCTTCGGCCGCGGCCTGGGCATGTTCGTCACGCAGTTTCGCGGCTCCGGCGGCAGCTTTTTGCAAGTTATCGACTGCGGCGGCGATGTCGTTTAAGTCTTTGGCTTCCGGCAGCGCTTCGCCAAGCTGCTGCAAAAATACCTGATTCGCCACCGACATTTCGGCCAAGGACGTTTCGACATCGGCGATACGGTCTTGCACTTCGCGCCACCGGCGGAACTTGTCGCACCACGTGAGCATTTCTTTAGGCGAAAGAGGGACGACCTGCAGCGGGCTCCACAACGCCAACCACTCTTTGCGAAGCGATTCTAGCTGCGTCTCCGCCGCTTGCGCCGCCTCTCGGCAACGTTCCATTCGCCGCAACGTCAGATCGAGATCATCCGTCAGCTTGTCGCGCCGTGCGAGCAGCTCCGCTTGCTCTTGGCGGCGATCGGCTAATTCATCCGGCTTCTTCAGCAGCTGTTCGAATTCGGCAATCTTCTCGGCGTCCGGCGCTACCGAGCCAAGGGAATTTCGAAGTTCGTTCCACGCGGCGTCTCGCTCCTGGCGAGCTTGCTGCAGTTGTTCACGCGGGACCAGGGCATGACGTTGATCGAGCAACTCAATCTCGGCCTGACGTTCGGCCAGCGTCTCTTCTTCGCTCGCCAATCGGTCAGCCGCTTCCTGACGCTTCCGCTCCCCTTGCTGCAATGCGTCGCCAAAGCGTTCGATCTCGCCATCGCTTGGCAACTGCGTGACCGAGACCTTCTCGTAATCAGCAAGCGCCGCGGCGCTACTCTTGAGCGGCTTGGCCGACTGCGTCAGTTGTTGCAAATCGCGGCGGAGATCGCCTTCTCGTTCGGCCCGACGATTCCAAGCGGTCGATTCGCGCAGCAGCGGCGCGAAGTCGATCTCGCTGACGGCCGGAAGTTCGGCCAGACGCTCTTCCGCTCGTTCGCATTTCTGCTGCAAACGTTGAAGGTCGTCTTCCTTCACTTTCAGTTGGCTACGCAAATCGCTTTCGGTCGCAGCCGCTTGCTCCACCTCTTTCCGCTGCGGATGCGACAGGGCGAACTGCGACAACGTGGCGACGCTCCACTCCGGGTGCAGTTCACGCATCGCTCGATCAGCGTCGGCCAGCGCGGCCATTTGCTCTTGTTGACGAAGCGGAATGTGATTGCGGAAGCTCCGAATCTCGCCGACCGTCTGCACCAGGCGATGAATCGTATCTTCCTGGCGGAGCAAATCTTCGCTGATCGCGGCGGCGCTTTCGGCTTGTTCTTTCGCGAGCAGCTCCAGCTGCGACCGATACCGCGACAGCTCTTCCTCGAGCGATTGCAGCCGCGTTCGCTGTTCCCCAAACTTTTCGATCGCTTCGCGCGGCGGTTGCTTCTCGCCAGAGAGGGACGCGATCTGTTCGTTCAGAACCAGAATCTCCCGCCAGACCGGATACGCCTTTTCGATCCGATCCAAATGCCGTTGCCGTCGGAACGCTTCTTCATGCTGTTGGTAAAGCTGATCCCGCTTCTCGACCAGCTGATCAATCTCCCGCAGCTTCTCGTCATATTGAGCAGGCCGCAGCGGCGCGTTCCGCAGTCGCTGCCGCGCGTCTTTGATCTGCCCCAGCAGTTCGTTAATCCGCGGCTTGCGTCCGGAGGGCAGGAACAGGGCGTTCCCTTCCGTCTCCAGCGTCTTTTTGAGCGTTTGCAGCTGACCAAGCCCGCCAAGACTTCCCCCATACAGCGCCTCGTCCAAGCTCGCCGCTTTCAGCCCAGCCTCGCCGGAAGCGAGTTCAGTCAGCGAAAAGCCGAACAGTTGCTCATACGCCGATTGCTCCATTCCGCCCAGCAGGTTAATCCAGGTCGCTTCGTCGAACGTCTCATCGCTACCGACGAATTGCCCAGTCAGCGCCGACTTGGTCGACTTGGTGCGGCGGAATTGCAACTCGCGATCATCGGCCAGCGAGGCGCCAACTTCGACCGCCATCTTGCCGCTGTCGCCGAAGGCGTACGGATTGCGAACCTTAAAACCGAAGATCGCTTCGCGGATCAGCTGCAGCAGCGTCGACTTGCCCGCTTCGTTAGGGCCGTAGATGATCTGCAACCGGTCGCCGAAGTCGAAGCGGCGATCTGCGAAGACCCCGAAGTTCTCGGATTGAATCGCTTGAATCTTCACGCGGCGCCCTCCAATCCGGTCAACACAATTTGCTCGGCGGCAGCGAGCCACTCTTCCAACCGCTCGCTCGTTTCCCGCTGGTCGCTCAGATCGGCTTGGGCGGCGCCCAGCTTTTCAAACAACGATTTCAGCTCCGGCGACATTGCGGCCAGGGCCTCCGGATCTTGCCGCAACTGCTCCACTTCGCGCGCCAATTCGCCCAGCAGATCGGCTTCGCCACGTGACAGAGGAGCCCGTTCGGCCCGGGTACGGATCTTCACCTTTTCAATGCACAAGTCGTCGCTGATCGCCGCCGCTGCGTCCCGAACGCGGCCGATCCAGCTCCCTTGCTTCAGCGGATCATTCAGTTCCCCATGCAATTGGCAACTGCCGGTCAATCGAACCCGCGCGACGGTGAACCGACCATCGTTCGCCTCATGGGCCGCTGATAAAGCGTCTCGAATTTGTTCGTCGAGCTGCTGCGCATCAGCCGTCGCAGGCACCGCAATTTCGACTTCGTTCCAGCGGAGCACATCGGTCGGTTCAAAACGAACCTCTTCCAAGTGCCCATCGCTGACCGAAGCGACCAGGCAACCCTTGGCGCCTTGTTCGCGAATATGGCGCCCCTGGGTATTGCCGCTATACGCGACGTACGGATGTTCGCAGAGAGGCGCCTCTTCCCGCAGATGAATATGCCCCAGCGCCCAATAGTCGTACCCTTTGCCGCGCAGCGTGTCGATCGTCGTCGGCGCGTACGGATCGTGTTCGTCGTAACCTTGTAAGCTGGTATGGAGCATGCCGACGTTGAAATAGCCCGGCAGTGCGGCGGGATATCCGGCGGCCAGATCTTCGAGCACGTCCGGCCGTGCAAATCCGCGGCCATGGATCGCCGCCTGGATATCATCGAGCTTAATCGTTTCCGCCTTCTTCGCCGACAGTTCGCTGACGTTGTCTGGCCAGCGGATCGATTTTTGCAGCTTGCTCTCGGCGTCGTGGTTCCCGCGAATGTAGAAAACGCGAATCCCTTGCGTTTCCAGACGGCGAAATTGGGCGATCGTCCATTGCCCGGTTCGCATGTCTTGCCACTGCCCGTCGAACAAGTCGCCGGCGATCAAGACGAACGCCGCTTCTTCTTTGATCGCCAGATCGACGACGTTTTCAAACGCCGTCCGCGTCGCCAACTGCACGCGCTGCATCATCGCCGGATCGATTCGTCCGAGCCCTTGCAGCGGGCTATCGATGTGCAAATCCGCGGCATGAATGAAACGAAAGCTCATGATTTCACCTCCACAACAGCATCCAGTGAGGCGAAGTAAAGATGCCCCGACACCGACTTCTCCGGCAGTTTCCACATCTGCTGCACCGCGCGACGGTAAGCGTTCACCTGTGGACGATAGAACGCAACGCGCTGCGTGAGCGCGTCGGTCTCTTCCGCCGCCAGGCGATCGGTCTTGAAGTCGATCACGTCGGCAGCTACCACCTTGTCTCCCTCTTTCCACAACACCAGTCGATCGATCGAGCCATTCTGAATGCCACCCTCGACCGCAATCGCGAAGGTTTGCTCCTGACGGACTTCGGCGGTCGCCGTCACACTCACTCCCTTCGGTCGCGGCGTCGTCGCTTGGCCGAGCAACTGCTGCAAGTTCGGCTGCACGATGATCTTGCGGAACCGCGACAGGAGGTGGTCGATGTTCAAGGCGTCCCCGACAATCGCCCGCGCAACCGCGCGGAAGCGTTCTTCGTCCAGCTCGAAATCATCTAACCACTCGATTCGCTCGAGCCAGGCATGCGTTACCGAACCGACCAGTCGCCCGGTCGAATCGGTCGTCTCGAGCAGATTGGCGACCTTCAGTCGCGGTCCCCCTTCCAGCTTCGATGGCGAGAGCGCCTCGCCGCGCTGTCGTTTGGCCGGCGCCATGGCGATTGGCAAACGTCGCGCGATCGCTGGCGTGCGATGCGACTGCGGAGCGTCGGCCGGAGACAGATGGGCGTACCACTCGCGGTCTCCCATCTCGTAGACCACTTCGTTCCCTTGCGGTTGGCGATTGACCTCCAGCGCCTCGGTCACTAGCCCGGCCATCGTCCGGGGCGTGTTCTTTTCGCGAGCGGACGGCGGCTTGATCACGATATGCATCGCATGGACGGCGCGGGTAATGGCGACATACAGCACGCACAGTTCTTCGACCGCTTGTTGCGTACTGGCGCTCGAAAACATCCGCTGCAGTCGCGGCGGCAATATCTTTTGCACATCCTTGTTCGCGTAGCGGACGATGCCAGTCACCGGCGCCAGCGGAGCCGAGCGTTCAATCACAAACCCTGGCGGATGACCGGGAAAATTGTGATCCAAGTCGAGCAGCACCACGACGTCAAACTGCAAGCCCTTCGCTTGATGGATCGTCATCACGCGAACCGCCGAAGCTTGCGGATCGGCGACCCGCTGCGTTTCGACGAACTCGATGAAGTCGCTGGTTCGGAGCGTCGACTTCCCTTGATAGCCATGCGCGAGCCGGATCAACTGTTCAATCCGCCGTCGTTCGCGCGAGTTGCCGATTTCAACCAGCACCCGCGACCAGCGGCGGAGCGTAGCGCCGTAGCCGGCGGTCAACAATTCGCCCCGCAGCGTCTGCGCCAGTTCGGACGCTCGGTGCGTTCCCATCTGCGGCGTCAAACCGATCGTCTCGGCGATCGGGCTGTTCTGCACATGGAACCGAGCGACCGTGTCGGCCGGATGATCGATCCACTGCAAGAGGGACATCATCAACTGCACTGACGCCGAGTCGGTCAGCGTACCGCCCCCTTCTTCGCTCGCCGTCACGCCACGTTGACGCAGCTCGAAGATCATCTTCCGCACGGCGGAGTTGGTCCGAACGAGCACGCCCACCTCGCTCCCCGGCGAATTCTCCAAGCTGCGGCAAACTCGCTCGGCCGCCGCGACGAAGAGCGCCTCATCGCTTGGATCGCCATCTTCGTCGTACGGCGCCGTTTCGACGCTCACGTAGCCGGGCAAGTTGGTCTTGGCGGTCGAATGATCGGCGAAGAGGGTCTGCCAACGCTTGACCCCATCTTCGTAGCGATCGAGCCCCGGGTGCCGATGGAGATTGCGAGCAACCAGATTGACGAAGTCGATCACCACCGGCGAAGAGCGGAAGCTGACCTGTAATTCCGCTTCGTCCAGTTCTCCCAGTTCGGAGACGACCTCTTCAAAGATCTCGGCCACGCCGCCGCGCCAACCGTAGATCGCCTGCTTCACGTCGCCGACGCAGAAGAAGCTGCCGTTCGGCTGCGCTTTGACGCGGCGTGCGACCGGACGCAAGACGCTCCACTGGGCCGGCGAAGTATCTTGGAACTCGTCGAGCAGCAGATGGTTGATATGGCCGTCGAGACGATAGGCGACGCGAGTCGGCGTGTCGGCGTTGGCTTGTCGCGACAGGAACCGAGTCACGTCGTCAAAACGATAGGCTTGCGACTGGAACTTCAAGCGGCGATAGATTGCGTCGAATCGCTCGAGCAGTTGAAAGGCGCCTTCGGTTTGCCGAACCAACAGGTTGTACGGTTCGCACGCGGCGGCGTCGATCAACGTTTGATACGCGCGAGCGACATCGGCCGGAATCTCCGCGCGGTAGAACGTCAGGTCGTCTTCAATGACCTTCTTCGCGAGCCCCTTTTCAAGGAACCCGCCGAAGTCTCCTTCGGCGAAGCGGGCCAAGTCTTCCGTGCGAGCCTTCGTCATCCGCTTGTCGAGCGGCGCTTCCAGCAGCAACTTTCTGGCTGCGTCGATTTCTTCCTGTTTCGGCGGCTTCAGGGTCTTCAGCGCCGTCCAGACGTCCCCCGGCGTTTCCTGGAACAGCCCGTACAATTGGCTCGCCGCGTCCAACATCAATTGGCTGACGCCACGGGTCGTCTCTCCCTTGCTCATCAGGTGGACGATTTCCAGCACCAGCTTCGCTTCATGTTCGCGGAGCAGCTCTTCGATCGCGTTGACGCGCAGTTCCGAGTCATCGACTTCGTCGGCGATCGACCACCCCGGCGGAAAGCCCATCTCGAAGCTGAAGCACTGCGCGACCTGAATGAAAAAGCTGTCGAGCGTCTGCACGCGCAGGCGATGCAACTGCCGCGTCAAATCGCGGAGCGTCGCGACGCACGCCTCTTGGGTAACCGGCGCCGCTTCGATGAAACTGTTCAGCTCGGCCAGCTTTTTCGGATCACGCGCCGCTTCGGCCAGACGGATCATGATCCGGTCGAGGATTTCGCCGGCCGCTTTACGGGTAAAGGTCGTCGCCAAGATTTCAGCCGGCGCGTCCCCCGCCGCTAATACGCCGAGGAAGCGATTGGAAAGCTGGAACGTTTTGCCGGAACCGGCCGACGCGCGGATTAGACGATGCTGGAACGTTCTCATGGGGCGACCTCCTCCGCTTCGGACGCCAGAACCCAACGTCCGAGTACGCCGTCCTGACAGATCCGCGAGTAGTCGTCGCTGTTTTGTCCGACGTCGGCGGGAGGCCAGAACTCGCCGCGACGAATCCGGCGGACCACTTCCGCGATCACCCCTTCCGCTTGATCAAAATCGGCGTCTTCCCACGCCGCGGGGCGATAGCGGGTATCTTCGCGTTTGGCCGGCAGCGTGAAGTAGCCGACTTCGACATGCTGGCCGATCCCCAGTTCGCGGGCAATCAAGCGATAGAAGGGCAACTGCACGTTGAACCACTCCCGCTCTTCGAACTTCCCTTTGTGGTGATCCGCCTCCGGCTTTTTCGCGGTGTCGGCCGTTTTGTAGTCGATAACCGCCCAGCGGTTCGTGTCAGGATGATGGTCGATCCGGTCGATGCGCCCTCTCAGCCGAACCGGCACGTCATCGACCATCAGGATCGGTTGATGATCATCGTTGTTGGTTTCGGTCCGGTAGATCTTCCAACCTTCTTCCGCGCGACGCGCTTGTGCGCCGGCGAACCATTGCAGTCGAAGCCGTAGTTGCTCAACCTGAATGCGAACGGCCGGCAAGACGCGGGCGCCAAACTTTTCTTTCACGATCTCGCTGAGCGCCTGCTCGAGATAATCGCGAATTGCTTTCTCGTCGACCGAGTTGCGAATTTCGCTCCGACCGAACTTTTCGAGCGAGTCATGCGCCAAGTTACCGAACTGGGCGGCGTCGAGCTCACGAGCGCTGTCGGAATACGAATGCAACCGCAGGATCTTTTCCAGGTAATAGCGATAGGGACAAAACAGGTAGCGGCGAATGTCGCTCGCCGTAATCTTGTCGACCTGATAGGGGCCCGGCTCTGGCAGCGGGATCTCGATCGCCTGGCGGAAGAGTTCGGTTTCGCCCTCTTGGAATTGAACCGCCGTGTTCTCGATCGGCTCTGGATCGCCGAACATTCGTTCGACCGCCGCCGGTAGCGTTTTGTCATCGCAGCCGAAGAGCAGGCGACTCGGCGCGAGCGGATCTCCCGCCGACGTTCGCTTGGCGACGATCACATCAAGATCTTGTCGACTGTTGAGCAGCAGTTCAAAGGCGTAAGCGTCACGAGCCAAGCGTCGCGCGTTGTCTTCGATCCCAAGTCGCTCTCGCAGCGAGTTCGGCAAAAACAGGTCGGCGTTCGCCGAGCTGGGAGTGAGACCGTCGTTGAAGCTGGTCAGAATCAGGGCCGGCGCGTCTTGTAGCGGAAGTTCGAGCCAACCAAGCAGTTCGATCACGCCGTCGCGCGGTTCTTCGGGGATCAGCTCCGACCGTAACGGTCGCAACAGAATGTCGATCGCTTCGCTCGCCGACATCAGCGGCTGGAGCGTGTCTGGGATCTCTTCCCAAGTCGCCATGGCGTTCTGGATCGCCTCAATCGGCAGATAGATCGAGCGATAGTCGACGCTCCCCGGCGTCAGTTCGCGATCGCCGTAGATCGACTGCAACAGTTCGCTGATCGGCTGCCGCCACTGCACCAAGGGACAGACCGGCTGCGAAAGCGGCATCGCGAGCCGATCCATCTGCGCCATCAGGTCGGCGATCGTTTCCCCTTCGAGTTCGGTCGCGTCGAGTGCATCACGGAGATGCTCGCCGAAGAAGAGATCGAGCGTTTCGAGCGGATCGCGTTCCGACTCGATCATGCGCCAGACGTCGGGATGACGAAGCGCTTCGGCCAATGCGGCGAAACTGCGACGTCGCATATATTCCGAGAAGGTACGGAGCAATCGGCACGGCAACGTTTCGACGACCGGCGAGCCAGGGCCGAAGCGGCTGTCGAGCTGATGTTCCGCCAACCGTTGTTTCAGTTCCGGCACCAGCGCCTCGTCCGGCACGCCGATCACCACTTCTTCCGGAGCGTAACGTCCGGCGTAGTTCGCCAGGCACGCGACCGCTTGCTCAGACTGATCGGCCGGACCTTCAACCAGGTAAACGCGGCTCGAATCAACCGCCGGGCGGCGATCGGACCATGCATCCGGCTTCAAACAGCCATGGGCGTCAAACGAATCGGCCAGTTCGGGCGGAGCGGCGATCAAGGCGGAGACCTCGGCGCCATGCGACGCCGCCTGATCGAGCATCGACCGCAACGTTTGGTTCAAGTCGACCGTGCCGATGAGGACGATCTTCCGCTCGCAGCGGCACTCGTCGTACTGCAACGCGAACAAGCGGGCCGTCTCTTTATCCCAGACGCCCACCCGATCGAGTCGCGCCAAGTAATCTTGCTGCAGGTGAGCGAGCGTCGTCCAGCGATCGACTTCGGCGAACTCGGGCATTTCGATCGCCCGCTTGGCGACGGCGGCAAAGTCGAGCTTTTCGCTCGCCAACTCACGGTGCGTTTTGCGAATGATTTCGCCATATTCGCGCCACTGCGACAGATCGTCAGACGACGGCGGAAACGGAATTAGGTGCTTGAGCTGCTGTGGCTTGCAGAGACGGAGCGTTTCGGCCCAAGCCAATTGCTGGGTCAGCTGACTGGCGAAAGGGCGTTTTTGTTCGTAGAGCAGCTCTGGCGTTTGCCCCACCCCACAAAGCATGGGGGGAACCAGCGAGGCGCCTTCGCTTTCGGCCCGCTCGATTAGTAGATCGCGGAGACGACGTCCCGCCTGGGCGCCGGGAAGAATCAGGGCATACTGGCTCAGATCGAGCAGCGGTCCGTCGCGGCGAGCCAGACCGGCCAGATGATCAGCAGCCGCTAGGAGCGCAGGGCGATCCCAGCCGAGAAAAAATCGCGCTAAGTCGTTTGGTCGTCCTGACATGGCTCGCCTTTGCTCTGGAAAAGCTCAAGATACCCGCCGAAGGCGGCAGGGAAAAGCCGCAGGAGCTTTTCCCAAAGGTCGAGCGTACGAATGGCGCGTGACACGTTTGGTCACGCGCAGCGAGCAAATTGCGAGAAAAACGGGAGTCTAGCCGAGCAGTTCGTCGTAAACGGCGGCGGTTCCACCCGCCATGCTCCGGTCCGAGAAAGATTCGCGCTGTCGCAGAAGAGCCGTCTGACGGAGCGATAGCCAATCAACTTCTCCCGAAACGACCGACGAAATCTTCATCGTCAGGTCGTCGACATCGGCCGGAATCGCCAACAAACCATCGAATCCTGGCTGAATCGCCTCACAGGCGCCTTCGACGTCTGATGCGATCACCGGCACGCCGGCCGCCATCGCTTCCAGCACCACCATCGGCAGCCCTTCCCCAAACAGGCTGGGGAGGACGAACAGATCCATCTGAAACAATTCGCGATTCACATCCTGGGTGAAACCAACCCAGTCGATCGCGTGCTGCAAATTCAATTTGGCGACCAGCGTTTCGATTTCGCGCTGGTACTCAGGCGTCTCGAATGGCCCGACCGCTCGCAAACGAACGTCGTGACCTTGCCCACGCAAATTGGCGAGAGCGTGCAGCAAGACCTCAATTCCCTTCCGAGGCCGGAAGAGCGCGACGCAGCCAATCGTCCACGATCCGTTAGGCGCATCGCGCTGTGGAACGTCAGATAGCGACGGAACGCCATTATGGACGACGCGGACTTTCGTCATTGGAACATGAAGCTGCGCGAGGTGACGACTCAGGCTGTTGGAAACAGTGATCAGGCGAGCCGCTTGGAACATCGCCCAAGATTCGACTTGCTGATTCATCCAGTTGGTCAGACGGCGGGTCGAATCGCGCGAAGTCGGACTGTGAACATGATAGACGAACTGCGCGTCGCACGAACGTGCCGCCAACATTGCCAACAGGGCGGTCCGGGGCGTGTGCGCGTGAATGATTTGATAACCATGTTCTTGAACAAGCCCCACGACGTCGCGCGATCGCCATAGATCAAAGCGATGTCGCATCGCCAATTCAAAAACCTGACACTCCGTCGCACGTCGCGACGTGGCGAACTTCCCCGGTTTGACGCAGGCGAAGTCGGCGTGGTAGCCGAATTCCGGCAAACGAAGCCCCAGTAAATCTTGCACGCGCTCGGCGCCGGAGTAGTGCTCGCCATTGATCAGATGGAGCACTTTCTTCAGACCAACTTCCGCCTTCTGCGCAGGCAACGTCGGCGGTACTGCGTCGACGTAAACGCTGTGAAAGTTGTCAGCCGAGGGCGAACTGGTGGGGCTGTCCATCGCGAGCATTCCGGGGGAGAAAACAATCGTCCACCAAAATATAGAATCCATCCGGTGCGGCGCTGGGGGGATTCTCGCGAATGTCCGGTTGTAGCGGTTGTCCGGGGGAAGCCGGCCTAATTCCACAGATTGACGATGTTGCTGACCAGCTCCGGCGTCTTCGCATAGGCCAGATAGCCGCCGGCGATCAACATTCCGATCGCTGACAGCCACAAGCAGATGTCCCACGCGATGCCGGGAGCGATTCGCTTGTCGCAGTGGTAATAGCGGAAGTACAACGCAGCCGCCGAGAGCATCGGCAACATGATCGCCTGCATCATCCCGCTGAAAATTACCAGAAAGGTCGGATGGGGATAAACGATGTAAATCACAATGCAGATCAGCGGAAAGAAGCCGCACAAAAACTTCACGCCGGCGCGATAGGTCGCGTCTCCTTGTCCCAGCATGCCGAAGATCTGTAAGCCGTCGGCGTTCACCCGCGCGTGACATGCGTTCGCCACAAAGAACGTGGAGTAGAGGACCGCGAACGCGCCGAACAGGAAGATCGGCGGCGCGTACGCGCCGAAGACCGGCTCATACATCACGCTGAGCGAACGGATCATTTCGGAGCTTTCCGGAATCAAGTGAATCCGCCCCAGAATCGCCGCTCCCAGCAGGTAGAAGGCGAGCGTCGCAAAGGTGTAGACGATCATCGAACACCACGCGTCGCAGCGCATCACCCGCATCCAGCCTGCGGCGCGCTCGCCCCACTCGGGCGAATCGTCGCGTGGACCGGTAAAGCGGGCGTAACCTTTTTCCAGACACCAATAGGGATAGGCGATCAGCTCCGTAGCGCCGACCCCGATAATGCCGAAGGTCGCCAGCGCCGTCATCAGCGGCGAAACGCCGATCGCTTCCGACTCCGGCGTAAAGCGGAAGCTGAGCCCCCGCAAAAACTCCTGCGGCGTCACCGCCCAGTCAGGATTGAGCTGCAGCGCGAGCAGATTGCCGACGGTGACCAACGTGAATGACGCAACCAGCGCGGTCGAAATCGATTCGATGAAACGATAGCGTCCGACCAGCAAGAGAATGGCGGTCCCAATCCCCAAGACTGCCGCCCAGATCTCATCATCGATCGGTTCGATGTTATTCTGAATCGCTTTCCGCTCGTCTTTCTGCGCCTTCAATTCGGCTTGCAGATTCTCCGCTTCAGCGCTGGCCGGATCGAGCGCGGCCAACGTCCTGCTCTCCTCTTGGATCGCGAGTCGCAGCGCCAAATAGCGAGCCCCCTGCTCATCAAGTTCGCCTTCCAGTTTCGCCAGCGTCGCTTTTTGAGCGGCTTCTTCTTCCGCATCGCTTCGCTCCGCGGCGCGGCCGATCAACGTTTCGGTCACCCGAATCCGGGTCTGCAAATCGCCGAACTCGTTGTAGTAACGTCCTTTTTCGGTGAGCGGCAGCCCCATCTGCAGCGCTTGGCCGACGCCGCCGACGATGCCGCCCAACTGGGCGATGCTGGCGGCGGTCATGATGAACCAATAGATCATCAACCAGTTGACCCGCGCCGGCGTCACCAGCCGATACGAGATCGCCGGGCCGGGAACTTCATTCATGCCGTACAACGCCGTTTTGCCGCTGTAGATCGTGTAGCGGCCGAACTCGACTTGCACAAAGACCTTGATCACGCAGCCGATCATGATCAGCCAGAGCAGCCAGAAGCCGGCTTCCGCGCCTGCTTTGGTGGTCGCGATCAGTTCGCCCGATCCAACAATCGAGCCAGCGACGATCAAACCCGGCCCAATCCGGCGCAAAGTGGCGCCGAGAGTTTCTGGGGGCGTTTCAATACGAAGCAGATCCTCTTCCAGCTGGGAAGAGGTTTCGGGGAGGGTGGTACTCAAGCGGGGACTGACTAATTGGGGCGTGAATCAAGAGGTGACCACCGCGCGCAAAGAATTGCGACGGCTGCGAACCTACGAGACTAACGCATGCGCCCCGGCTTGGGAAGAATAAAATGCCACACAGGCATATTAAGGAAGCTAACTTCCCACTTCGTAGTATTCTTCATCATAAACGGCGTCGGTATCGACCGTTTCCAGCACCGACTCGGTCGTTTCGCCGCTGCTATACGAGACCGGGCTAAAAGCCGAGCCGGCTCGATGACCATACGCGTGGGCTTCGTCGTAGACAGCGTAGCAATAGTCGTTGGGATGAGCGCACATCGTGCACCCAAGTCCGGCGCTGATAGTAGTCGCGGCCAACAGGATAGCGAGCAATTTTTTCATTGCGTTACTTCCACGAATCGAAACTGGCGAAGGAGCGCATTGCTATGCGCCCGTACCAACACGATCGGCAGTTTCCGATTGTGGAAATTAGAGAACTTATTCCGGTTGTACCGATTTTCCGGAATATTCGACGACAGCGATGCTACTACGCGGCCTGACAATTGCCTCGCAGCGCCGCCCACGAGATCAGATCGGCCCAGGTCATCAGCGAGACCGACGCCGCAGCGGGAACATTGCGGCCGATTGCTAGCGTCAGCCAACCTGCCTTTGCAGCGGCGGTGATACAGCGTGCGTCGGCGCTATGCATCACGCAAACCGAATCGCCGATCTGCCCACGCAGTCGCTGATACGCCGCGATATCGCCGGCGTCGCAGCCCAACTCATGCGTCGCCATGACCTGGTCGAATGTTTTTACCCAGGCCTGTTCCCGCAGTCGGGAATCGACCGCTTGCGTCGTCTCCCACAGCGCAATGAGCTGCACGCCGTACTCCCGAACTTTGTCGAGGATCTGCAAGATTTCGGGGGAAGTCTTCCCGCCGAATTCCAACTCGGGGAATTTGCGCGAAGCGGCCCGCCAAAGTTCGTCGACGTGCCCGCCGGAGAGACCTTTGCCGCACAGATACTCTTTCATCGCGTCCCAATAAGGACGCTCGCCGCGCCAGATGGCAGGCGCATAGTCGGACGACCACTGCGCAAAGAAGGCGGCGAAATCGGCCTCTTCACGCTGAGCGCCGATCAATTGAAAAAGCCATCGCTGTCCGACGGTGGCGTCAAACAGCGAGTTTTTCGGGTCAACGACGATCGTTAAACGGCTTGCTAGCCCGGCGCCGGCTGAGACGATCCACTCGTCGGCGTACCCTTCTCCGTCTTCCATCGCGAGCGACTCCATTCGCTCCGTTTTGACAAAGTCGCCGGCCTTACCCGAGCCTGGCGAAACTTATCCAGCTATTTCACGGGACCACGCAGCGGCGTCCGCGAACGCTTAGCCAACTTGATTCATCGTCTCCATCCGCTGCCGCAGATGAGGCGTTTCGCGAATGAATCGCACGACATCTTGCCAAGCCAGATCGTGACAACGCATCGCATCGACGATCACCAGGGCGTTTTCCCAGTCTTCTTCGTCGATCACCGACAAGCGAACGTCAGCGCCTTCCAGTTGGCTCGGAACCGGCAACAAGTGCTGCGGGAACCAGTCAGGTTGGGCCGCAATCGCCGCGCTGACGTTTTCTCGCTCTGAGGCGTCTTCGACAATTTCATCCGCCTTCAGGATCGCTTTGGCGCGATACCATTCGGCGAACAGACCAACTGGCGAGGCGGCGGCGGCGCTGCCGTTTTCGCAGCGATAGGCGACATAGTCGCATTTCTCAAACATCGCGGCGTTCGTGAGCAGGCGATCGATCAGAGCCGGATCGACAAACGGGTTTTCGACCGGGATGCGAACGACTCCGCGCGGCTGATATTCGCGAATCGCATCGGCCAATCGACCGAGCGAATCTTGTTTGCGGCTGATATGAACCGGCGTATCGCTCGGAATCAGCGGTAGCAACGCATTGGTATCGGCGTCCTCCGGCAAAACCACCATCACGCCGTCAACGTGCGCTTCTCCCAAACGCCGAATCAGCCATTCGATCAACGGCTTGCCGCCGATCATCCGCTGCGCCAAGCGAGACGGCACTATTCGACTTCGTGCTGAAGCGCCCTCTTGGTTGACGGTATCAATCTGAAGAATGGCGAGGTTTTTCAGCATTTCGGCGTCCTTGGAAGTTTTTGCCGGCAAGATTATTTGAGACCGTCATCCGTGCGACTAATGTAGCACCCCCAGGAAAAATGGGTCAAGAGAAACAGAACGGCTAGATAGCACGTGGCATTCCTAGAGCTTCATAGATCCGCGGATCAGCCAGCGTGTCGGCGACGAACCGCGTCCCGGAGAAATCATGATGGCGGCTATGATCTCCCGGCGTAGCGACTACAAACGCGCCGGCGGCGATCGCCGCGCGACTGCCGGTATGACTATCCTCAAGCACGAGCATGCGATCTGGCGCGACTCCCATCTTCTCGGCTGCTAGCAGATAGATCTCGGGATTCGGCTTGCCGTTCTCGACGTCCGTTCCGCAGAGCAGGAATTTGAGTCGGGGGAGAATGTCGAACGTCCCCAAGATCTTCTCCGCCATCGGACGTCCTGAACTCGTGGCGACTCCCTTGGGAACGGCGGCCTGTTCCAAAGCGCCGAGCAGCGCCATCAGCCCCGGCATCGGCGCGAGATGTTCGTCCAGAATCTTGACGAAGATCTGATCCGATTCTTCCGCCAGATTGTCGGGCGTATCTTCGAGCTGGTGCCACTCAATCATGATGCGAAACGCGTCCCGACTGGGGCGTCCCATCATCGCATTGGTGAGTTCCGGCTCCAGTTTGTGCCCGCGCCGTCTTAGCAATTCGTAGGATACCTGGGGGTATAAGAGTTCGGTGTTAAACATCAGGCCATCCATGTCAAATACGACAGCGTCGATGTTACTTTTTGCGCGCAAACTCATGCTATTTTCCTAACGCCTATTCTGCAAACGTACGCCGTAGCGCCGGTTCCGAATCGACTATTGTCGACTTTATCTCCCTTGGAACATAGGGGAGCTGAACGCCAGGGCGGAGTTGTGCGCAGTCGCGAGAATGCTAGAATTCAAAGCTTCCCTGAAGGGAAACGCTGACATCAGAGTATGGGGATGTGGCGAAATTGGCAGACGCGCTAGATTTAGGTTCTAGTTCCTCACGGAGTGCAGGTTCGATTCCTGTCATCCCCACTACGCTACGGCTGGCGACCGCTCGCCAGCCTTTTTTCTTGCGCCGACAGAGGGGGTAAGTCCACTCGAGCGCCGGCGACACCTATCGTCAAAAGCACATCTTTTGAATTGATTGGTACACTCCACTTGGCGTACAGCTATCTGAGGGGTCGCCAGTATCTACCGAGGGGCGGTAGATAGCTGCTTGCACATACTACATAATATGTTGTGTTAGAACGATACGTATGAGTCAGTTAGACCTAACTTAGGTCACCTCTCGGTTTGACGACTGGCAGACTTATCTTCTCCTTCGATACTCGCACATCAACTCGGAGCCTCCTTCGTCATGGCGAAAAAAGCCGCCGCCGCCAAAGGCAACAAAGCGAATGCCATTCGTAAATATAAAGCCGAGAATCCTTCGGCCGGACCTTCCGCAATTTCCGAAGCGCTCAAAAAGCAACTCCCCGGCGTCACCCCGCAGTACGTCAGCACCATCCTCTCGATGGATAAACGGAAGAGCGGCGCAACCAAGACCGGCGCGTTGACCATCGACGACCTGATGAAGACCAAGGAATTCGTCGAACAAATCGGCGGCGTCGCCCGCGCGAAAGAAGCGCTCGAGAAGCTGGTCAAGCTAACCTAATCTCGACGCGCGTCCGCTTCTTGATATCGAACGAACGTTTATCGCGGCGTTTCAGCAGGGGCGCCGCGATCCGTGATGCGCAATTGCATGAGCTGTTTTTGAGCGACGATCCGTACGTCGGCGTCGACGTCATGCGCTAGTTCGACCAGCCACATCTTCCGGTCGAAATCGGTCTCGATCGACAATTCTTTCGCCAGCCGAAGTCGATCCTGTACGCTGGGACTCGTCAGCTTGCGGGCCATATCGAGTTCAAACGGCTGAAACCGTCGACGGAGCAATTCCTTTTCGGCGAGCTCGATCACTTCTGGTCGCGAGTCATGCAGCCAATGCATGACGTCGACATCTGCCAGTTTCGTCAAATCGGTCGGAAAACTAGGACGCGCCGACTCTGGCAAAACGCCTGGAGCGATCCCCATACTTCCCGTCGAGCCGAACGGCTCGCGATTGTTTCCCTGCGGATCAATCGGCTTGCTGGTGAGCGCCGCGGCCGAAGGGAATCCGCTGGGGGCATGCAATTGGCGAGCGACTTTCGCGTCAGGATGCTCTGGAACGACCGATAAATAGCCTCCTGGCGCCGCGGCGATCTGTTCAGGCGTCTCATATTCGTGAGGGCGAGCGCTCTGCTGCGGCGGGGGCAACATCGTCAGCGCAGAAAGTAGCGGTCGCGAATCATCGGCGGGACTTGCCGCGGCCGACCGCCGCAGGATCTGATCGATCGCTTCGTTGAACTGCCGCGACTCCTCCGGTTCGAGTCCGAGATTCCAAGTTGCGACATCTTCGGCCAAATGGACTGCAGCCTGACGAGCGGTCGGCGATAGCTGTTCCCAGCGAGCGGACAACTGCACGGCGATTTCGATCGCTTCGTCGCGATAGCGAATCGCCGCTTGATCTCGCCACCGTCCCCGCTTTTGTTTCAATACGTTCGTCGCGGCCAGCGCCAGCGGCGCCCGCTCGCTACTAAGCGCATCGATCAAATCCTCTTCCGGATGGCTGGAAATCTCAAGCTGCCGGCGCAAATAGAACTCAATATCATCGTCCGGCGCTTGCGCAAGCTGAGCGTCGGCATAGGACTGGAGATACGAAGCGCAGATATAGGGCGCAGCGCCGACGATTGCGATCGCGACGATCAATAGTGAGGCGAGGCCTCGTGGGCTGAATAAGAGCTGGTACATATCTGGGCCCGAAAGTGGCGCATGCGAGTCGAGATGATATCGCCGACGCCGCCAGCGACAAGGGCGATTCGGCGCTGGCGCCGCTAGCATTCATAGGGATTCGGCGCACGCGGCGAGTTTGACTGAGGAATCCCCCCTCCCTAAGCCGAATTACCATCAGGATCGAAACAGATTACCAGTCGGCGAGGTCGACCTGCTTCCGGGGGACGTATGACGCGCAGAGTCCGAGATGCCATTTGCATCGCGAACCAAAGATATGTACGTGCAGGACGTTGGTTTGCGGCGATTGCCGTATTGATCAGCTGCGCCCATGTCGCGGCGGCGCAAGAAATTACCGGCTATCCGAACGAAACGGTCGCCTTCAACCGAGGCGATCGAGACGCTGCGATTCGCGAAATCCCGTTCGACAAGCTGACGATGCAAGCCGGCGACGACATTCGCTATGTAGTCACCAGCCCCAGCATCTTCCGCCGCTTGCCGGTCCAAGTGATCGATTGCGATCCCGATCTCTATTTGCTGTTGGTTCGTTATCCCGAGATCATCGTCAACATCTGGCGTTTGATGGGGATCACCAACGTGGCGATTGAGCGAACCGGTCAGTTCTCGTTCCACGCCAAAGATGGCGCCGGTACGGTTAGCGATGTGGAACTGGTTTACGGCAACCGCGACACGCACATCCTGATCGCCAACGGCTACTACGAAGGTCCGCTGGCGCCCGGCAAAGTTGATGCGAAGTGCGTGCTGGTCCTGAAAACTGGCTACGCTCCGGCCGACATGAACAAGACGTTCGTCTCGAACCAACTCGACGTCTTCGTCAAATTTGAGCACAAAGGCGCCGATCTGCTGGCCCGCACGCTTCATCCGCTGATCGGCAAAACGGCCGACGCGAACTTCGCCGAGACGACTGCGTTTCTCGGCAAGATCTCGAAGAGCTCGGAAGAGAACTTTACCGGGATGCAGAACTTGTCGCAGAAGCTGACGCAAATCGATCCCGCGCTGCGAGATCAATTCGTCCAGGCGACTCACCGCGTCTACCAGCGAAGTCAGGCTGCCCAGCAAAAAGTTGGCGCCCAGGCAGTCGAAATGGATACGACCTCCGTCGCAACGGATGAGGATTCGCCGCGCCCCTTCGTCGCCCAACGAAACGAAGGCATTCGCCCCCTTTCGGCCGAGGAGCCGGAAGAGGTGGTGATCGTTCCGGTCGAAATCGCGGGGCCCTTCCCGCGTAAACGGACGGCCGACCTGCGTCGCTAGCGATTAACGCTCGGCATGAGCGGCGGCTTGTGCCAGCGCCATTTGCTTAATCGCTTGCAGGTCTAATTTCCCACTTCCCAAGACCGGCAGTTCCGGCACCTGGTAAAAGGCGTCTTGGGCCGGAATAAAGATGTTGGGCAATCCACGTTCGACCAGCGCTTCGCGCAGTTGCTCCGGCGTCTTGTCGATCTCGGTATGCAGTACGATCAGCCGCTCTCCCTTTTTGGGACAAGGCGCGGCCGAAACGACGATCCGCGGCCGTTCGTCTTCGGTCGGCCCTAGCGTCGAGACAAGCGCGTCTTCGATCTGGATGTGCGGCACCATCTCGCCGGCGATCTTCGAGAATCGGCTGATCCGCCCCGTGATGCGAATGAAACCATCTTCGTCGATCACCGCCATGTCGCCGGTCGTGTACCAGCCTTCATGAATGACGTCGGCCGTTTTCTCCGGCAAGTGGAGATAGCCGAGCATCACGTTCGGCCCCAGGATCTGCAGCATCCCTTGTTGATCGACGTCGAGCTCTTCGTGGCTATCGAGATCGATAATCCGTGCCGAGACGTTCGGAATCGGACGTCCGACCGTCCCTTCCTTCCGGTCCGGCTGGAAGTTGTCGAACGAACGGCTCGGCGGAATATTGACCGAGACGAGCGGCGAACATTCGGTGGCGCCATAACCTTCAACCGGGCGAACGCCAAACCGCTGCTCGAATTCGTCGCAGAGATCAGCCGGCAACTTCTCGGCGCCGGCGATCACCACTTCTAGCGTTTTGAACTGATCGGGTTCAACACGGCGGAGGAAGCCGCGCAGGAAGGTCGGCGTCGAGAACATCAGCGTGCCGGCGAACTTCTTCGTCAGCTGGCCAATCTGCTTCGGTTCGAGCGGACTGAAGTGGAATGCGCCGGCGATATCAAGCGCCAAGACCGGCCACATCGTCAGCGTATAGCCGAACGAATGGAAAAACGGCAGGATGCCGACCATCACGTCCGTGTGCTGCAAGTGCCCCATCTGGTCGACCGCCTGGACGTTCGACGCGATGTTCGCCTGGGTCAGCATCACCCCCTTCGGTTCGCCGGTCGAACCCGAGGTGAAGATGACCGTGACCAGGTCTTCCGGCTCGATCTTGTCGAGACCAAACTGCCAGCTCAAGATTCGGCTCGGCGTCAGGAACGCCGCGGCGCCGCACGCGACTTTGTCCATCGTCGTCGGCTTCGTCTTCAAATCTTCGAGCAGCACGACTTCGGCGTCGAGCTTGTAGTCGAACTTCTCCATGAACTTCCGGCTGGTCAGCACATGCTTGACGCCAGCCTGGCGAATGCAGGAGTTGAGGACGTCGTTGCCGACCGTGTAGTTCAAATTGACCGTCGTGCGGCGATCAAGCGCCAGCGCCGCGTTTACAATCACCCCGGCGCCGGTCGGCGGCAACAAGACGCCGACCATCGGCTCTTCTTCTCGGCTGGCCAGCACATGACGGTTGAGAAGCCGGCGCATGATCATCGTGCCGGCCAGCAGCTTGCCGCCGGTCAGATCGACGCCGGTCGAGTCGGCGACCTTCCGCACAAAGAGTCGCTTCTTGCACGACTTGACGAACCCCTGCACCGGCGGTTCGACGCGATCATGTCGCACCGCGAAAGCATGGGAACCTAGTCGCTGCACCGCTTGGCGAATCTTAAACACGTCGTATGGCGCCTCGATCGGTTTGCCGAAATGAATCGAAATCGGAGTCCGCCAACCTTGCGGATACTTCCAGAAGAACTTGCCGCCGGAGAAGCTGAAGATGCTGCCCCACAACTCGTCGAGGTAAACCGGCACCACCGGGGCGTCGGTCCCTTCAACCAGTTTCATCAGGCCTCGTTTGAAGCCTTGCACCTGACCGCTGCGGGTGATGCCCCCTTCGGCGAAGATGCAGACCAATTCGCCGTTCTTGATCGCCGCTTTGCCGATGCGGAGCGCCTTCAAGATTCCCTTCGGGCCGTTGTCGATCATGATCGCGCCATGCCATTCGGCGAACTCGCGGAACCACTTGCTCTGGAAGTTCCCCGCCCAGACGAATATCCGGACCGGACGGCTGCTGGTCAACAACAACAAGATGCCGTCGAGCCACGTGACATGGTTCGAGACGAGCAGCGCCCCGCCGTTGACCGGCAGATTCTCGCGGCCGTAAACGCGGATCCGGTAGCACGTTTCGCTGGCGAGCCAGACGAGAAAACGAATCGCCGGCTGCGGGATCAGTCGCAGGATGTACCACAGCACCGGCACGGTCGCGATTCCGCAG
This sequence comes from Blastopirellula sediminis, assembly GCF_020966755.1. NCBI lineage: Bacteria > Pseudomonadati > Planctomycetota > Planctomycetia > Pirellulales > Pirellulaceae > Blastopirellula > Blastopirellula sediminis. The sequence continues at coordinate 447,484 of NZ_JAJKFT010000004.1, read as the reverse complement.
AACAGGAAAATGAAACGAGACGAAAAGAGCGGCAAGCCTGACGCTTGTTGAAACACGGCCGCCGCTAACTGCTTATCTTCGGGAAAACGGTCGAGCACGTCGCTCCGGTCAACCGAATCTCCCAGTTTGAATCTTTGCGAAAGTTCGACCCAAAGCAACTCGGCGGTCGCCTTACGGCGTTCGTCTTCGCTCTCGGCGATCTGGTTAATCTGCTCCTGCGTGATTTCCGAGCGATCCCCTTCGCGCCACTCCTTCTTTTGCACCGCCAGCGCGTGGGCCAGACGAGCCTCAAACTCGGGGCTTCCCTCGTACTGGGCGGCGGAGATGTTGTTGACCGAACCTTCCCAGATCTGCCAACGCATCCCCATGAAAAGAATAGCGACCAGCATGCATCCGCTAAACGTCAAAAAGTTGCTTGCCGCCAAAATGACGCCGCGGTGCCGTGGGTCGCTCCGGTGCTGCATGAACGCCGCCAGCGGAACTTCGAACAGACCGGCGAAGACGCCGAGCGAGAATAGTAGAGCGCACGTGATGCCATAAGCGGCGTTCAACGTCTCGTCCGGATTGACGATCGCGCCATGGACGAACGACAGCGACAACGAACTGAGCGCCATCCCTGCGGCGCCCAGCGGCAAGAGGCCGAGTTCCACGTGCCCTTGCGACCAATATCCGGCCAACACGCAACCGACCGCCGTACCGGCGACCAGCGCGATTAAGAGCGGCCCAACTTGCTGCTGCGTCGTCGTTCCGCCGTCGGCGGCGAATTGGTCAATATTTAACTGCGCGAGACTTGCCAACGACCAGAAGAACGCCGTTCCCAGCGCGACTCGCAAGATGGCGCGATCTTCTCCCAGCACGCGGAGGTTGTGGATCGTTTCTTTGACCGCTTCGATCGGACTCCACGGGAACGACAAGTTGGCGTTGGCGACCGGCAGCGGCTGAATCAGCAAGCTCGCCCCAACGCCGACCAGCGCCGTTCCAATCAAGATCGCCGCCGCTAGTCCAATGTTGGTCGTGCCTTGATCGGTCCAATCGCTCAGCGAGTTCCCGAGGAAAGTTCCAACCGCGACGGCGACAACCGTTCCCAGACCGAGAATCCCGTTCGCCGAAGAGATGTGCTTCATCTTCAACATTTCGGGAATGGCGCCCAGTTTCGCCGGGCCGTAAAGCGCGCTTTGGGCGCCCATCAGGAAGACCGTCACCAACAACCACCAAAAACTGTCGGTGAGGACGAACAAGATGCCGAGCGACATGATCGCCACTTCGGCCCATTTGCACCACACGATCACCGTTCGCTTGCTGTAGCGATCGGCCAGGTAACCGGCATGCGCGGCGAACAAGATATAGGGCAGCACGAAACAGGCGGTCCCCGCCATCAGCACCGAAGCGGTGTTCTGTGCGGCTTGCTCTTTGCCGATGCCGATCACGAACCAACGAAAGATGTTGTCGTTGACCGCGCCCAACATCTGCGTCACGACCAATCCAAGAAAGCTGGTCGACCAGAGATCGTCGCGTTTGGCGTCGCTCTCCGCTTCAGCTTGAATCAAGGACTCGGCGTAAGAATTCATGGAGGATAGCTTCAGATTGGTACCGCGATTTAATCCGGTAAGGTAGCCGATTCGAGCTAATCCACCTAGTGTGGGTAGCGGAGAACCTCGCTTCTATCGTTCACGCGAGATTTGCATCCTAACCAGGCAAAAGGGCGCCAAATTAAGCCAAATTGCCTCCTCTCGCCCCGCTCTGGGGCCCGTTTCGCCCGAAATATGCCTGCGATCGATACTCGCGCCACAACCGCGCCCCAGGCGGAACAGCTGAAATCCAGCGCCAGCTAGCTCGATACTTAAAGATACATCTGCTCACGTGCCCGACGACTGAGAGCCACCCCAATGGAACTGAATCGCAACCAATACTTCATGATCGGCCTGATCGTGCTTGCGCTCGGGATCCAATTTCGCATCATCGATTCGGTGACCCTGACCGAAGAAGCGAGCTCGTTCATCGCCAAGCGAATGGTGCAACAACAAGCCGCATCGGGAGACATCCCCCCCGCGTTCGTTCCGGCCGCCGAATCGCAAGCCTCCACGACCAAGCGGACGATCAATCCGCCCGAATGGCTCGGCTGGGCGCTCATCTCGGTCGGCGGCGTGCTGATCCTGCATAGCCTGGCGATGCAGAAGCCCGGCTAAACCTAGCGGCGGTGATAGGGAAGATTGGGCGACTGGTTCAGTTGCGAGTAATCGCGATAGGGTGACCAGGTCCGAATCCGAACCCAATCGACTTTACGTTCGAAGACTCCCTGCCCCGGCACGACGATGCGAACTTTCAACAGCCCTTCGGGCGCGAAAGAGTCGTCTAATTCCGGGTTTTGCCCCTGATACGTCAGGCGAATCGGATTGGCCCCGGCCTGCGAATCGATCGTTCCTCCCCAGCGACCGATCCGGGTCGAAACGACGCCTCGCTGCGAAGGAACGGTGTAAAAGTCATATCGCTTGAAGGCGTAGAGCTCGGCGTCGTATTGCCCCTGCAAGTCGAAGGTTCGCCCGTATTGATCCCGGGCGTCGATCGTCAATCGCAGCCCGTCGGCGATGATGTCGTAGTCCCAGTTTTCGAGCGTTGCGTAGACCTGCAGCGAAGCCAGTCGCGGCACGTAGGTCTCTTCCTCGTAGCTGGCCTGTTGCACGGGACGAGCAATGATCTCGCTCTTTATGCGGATTTCCGGCTCCTCGAGAGCGAACTGCTGCTGCCGCAACTGGTCGACCGAAATCGCTTCGCCGTCGACCGTGGCCGACACGATCCGATCCCAGTCGATCGGGCGAACCACTTTGATCCCGCCGCTCCCCGAGTTGATCCAGAGCTGCGCGTCGTCGGTTTTCACCGAAACCGCCCCAGCCACGGTTCGTCCGCTTTCAAGCGTGACGGAAACTTCAGCGGCGAGAAGCGGAGAGCCGATAAGGTTTCCGAGGATCAGCAGTGCGGCAAGTCGAAGAAACATGGTGCAGCTCGGCGAATTCTGGCGAATAAACGGTCTTCCGTGCCAAAATGCAACCTCGGCGCCAAATCGCTTCCTGCCGCAGCGCCACCGCCCCTAAATCGTTACACTCCATTACCTTACACATCTTTTCGATTCGTTGCGAACAAAAATCAGCGTTGCGAAATCGCAACCTTGTCGCCAAAACGCAACCCGAGCGCGCCCCAAAGCGTGTCCTAAAATTGCTACGTAGCAGTAGTTCGAGCGAATCCCTACCCTTGGTCACTCCGATGTTACGAACCCTTGGCGTCTTCGCCATCTTGGCCCTCGCGGCTCTCCCGTTCATTGCCCAAGCCCAACAGCAGAATGGGTCGCCACCCCCGATTTCGGCCCCCGAGATCGATGTGGTGACCGACCGCGCCAGCGCCCAGGCCGACGAAAAACGTCGTCGCAACCGGGTCCGCGAAGGGACGCGAATTACCGACAGCGTCGGCCAATTCGACTGGGTGGGGGACCGGATGAACTTCGTCAGCGACGACGGAACGCAGGATTTCCATGTCTTGGAGAACCTGGCGATGGAGCGGGTCGCCCAATCAATGGAACAATCGGCCAGCAAAATCACCTGGACCGTCTCGGGGGTGGTGACCGAGTATCGCGGTTCCAACTACTTGCTGATCGAGCACGTCACGCTCAAAGGTCGCCGTCAGTAAAATCGGAACCCAAGGCGGATCAATTCTGCGAGAAGATGCCCCTTGCTAGCATTTGGAGGCGTTGACAGCACCGTTTGCACGAATATCATTTGAAATAACGGGTTACGTCAAATAGCCGGATCGCTTTTGGGCAACGCGACGGCTACACGCTCATTGCCAGCGAGGTGGATGCATGGCCGATAATCGGCGTCTTGGGATTTCCGAAGTCAGCGGAGTGACTGTCGTTCAGTTCAATGATCGCAAGATTCTAGACGATTCCCAAATCCAAGAGATCGGCCAGGAATTTACTGCGCTGGTCGAACAAGAACAGAAAAAGAACATCCTGCTCAACTTTTCGCACGTTGAGTTCCTGTCGAGTTCCGCGCTTGGCAAGCTCATCAATCTGGAAAAGCAGGTCAAAGCTCACAGCGGCAAGCTCCGCATGAGCAATATTCGTCCTGAGATCATGGAAGTTTTCGCGATCACCAAGCTGAACAAGTTGTTCGACATCCGTGACGACGTTCCTGACGCTTTGGCCGCGTTCAAATCGTAACGACTAACGCTCGCCTCGTATTTTCCGCCGGCCGGCGCCCTAATATCTTTTCTTCATTCCTCAGCGGCTCATCCCGCGACTCCTATCGGGTCGCACTCCCGTTACTCCCGCAACCCCCAAGAAACCATGGGAGCAAACAACAACTGGCTTTGGACTTGTTCGGAAACGATTCCGAGCGACACGCACGAAGGTCAACGCCTCGTCAAGCAGCTCCTTTCGAAACTGGAAGAGCACGCTTGGGGCATGTCCGACGTGTTCGGCATCCATTTGGCTGCGGAAGAAGCGATCGTCAATGCGATTAAGCATGGCAACGCTTACAACCCAGAAAAAAACGTTCAGATTGAAATGAACGTCGGAGTCGATCGTGTGTCTCTTCGAGTAACCGACGAAGGTCCCGGTTTCAATCCAATGGACGTCCCCGATCCGACCGAGGAGGAAAACTTGGAGAACGAATCGGGGCGTGGAGTGATGCTGATCAACGCCTACATGACTGTCGTGCAGTACAACGACCGCGGCAACTCCGTCTTCATGGAAAAAGTCCGCACCCAGTGACGCTGCAACGCGTCACCGCGTGAACTGCCACCTGTCAGTCTTCCAGCAGCAGACGACCTGTTCCGCCTGCCGATCGCACTCCATCCCTACCTCCGAATTCGCCTGCGAGATTTCGCCGCGACCAGCGAAGTCGGCCTCGGCCCCGCTAGCTAAATTTGGAAGAACTTCCGGTCCTGCGGAAAATACCGCGCGAAAAAGTCGCTGACCGGGCCCGAAGTTGCGGCGATGGGGTGTTGCGTTTCAATCCGGCGAAGCTAAATTATACCTTTTCACTGATCCCCTGTAGCTCAGTTGGTAGAGCGAGCGGCTGTTAACCGCTATGTCGTAGGTTCGAGTCCTACCGGGGGAGCTCGTTTCTTTTCAGCGGAAAGAAACCACCGACCAGTTAACGCCCGGCGTCGAGAGATCGGCTGCCGGGCGTTTCGCGTTCTTGGCCAGTTCTGGCAAGGATTTGCGACGATCCCGCCAGCGGCGTCGCGCTCTCTGGTTCGAGAGAGAACTTCCGGGGTCCGAAAGGGACCTTCAAGGTTCCTTCCGCACCCCGAAATCTCTCGCCCAAACTCTCTGAGTCTCTGATTAACAGACCCCGAAAAGTTAACAGGCCGGTCCCTTTCGGACCCCTCTTTGCAGCGCATAATGATCGAAATCAACCGGAGGCACGTCGCATGTCAAATTATTGGGAACCAGTCGAGGCGCAATGGCGTTCGCAAAACCTCGACGAATTGTCGCCACTGCTCGATGTGATCGCTGACACCCACCAGTTAGTTGCTGACATCGCACAGCATCCCGAGATTGTTAAGGCGACGCCGAGCACATCGCTTAACATTGAAAGGCTGCTGCTGCGCCGTCTTGGCGAGGAACTGCGTGCAGTTGAACTTCTCGCGTGCAACGGACACGGATTTCAATCCGTAAGCGGTGCCGCAAATCTCTTTGAGCAGTCGCACTTCCTCACCTACGTAAGTAACGACGATGCCAAAGCCGAAGAATTCCTGAATTGGACCGATCTTCATCGCTCCATGGATTCGGTGAAGAAGGTGGTCGAAACTTCAGGCAGCAAGCGCGGTTGGAATGCGGATCGCACTGAGGAGGAGTATCAGAAGTATCGATTCCTTTGCGGATTCAAACATAATAACCCCCGATTTCAGACCCTGCTCCAACTGCCCTGTGATCCCGACCTGTACCTCGCCAAGCTTGCTCTAGCGGACTCCATATGGTTCATGCTGACGACTGTGGGTTTGCTCGCCGTTAACCGGCTAACAAGCGAGAGTCTTTCGGACGTCATCTCTCGCTGCAACCCGCTTCTTGATAGAGCACAGGAATTATTGCCGACGCTGCCTCCTGACACCATCTGAGTGCCCGATTGCCAATGTCAGAGCGGGGAGGGAAGCGATGCCGTCAACTCTTGAACGTGAGTAGCGTAGAGCACTGCGTCATCGTCAGAAACATCGTCAGCGTCAGCAATGTTGGCCTCGTCCCCTATCGCGACGAGCCGAAACACTCTGTTCCAGTTGGGCGGATTCTTTTCGGGCCGGCTTCGCTCCCAGTGTTCCATACAACCACCAATCGTGCGCGGCCGTTTACCGCCTTCCGTTTGTGCTCTTTGGGAAAGAGCATTCTTCATCTGCTTCATCTGTGCTCGGATATCCTCTTGAGGAGAGGCCGCAGATAGACTGACGCAGCTTAAGTCGCGTTGTTCAAGCAATTCCTGAATGCCGAGCGTCCCAGTTCGTGGTCGACGTGTCCACGCTGGCGACCGTGGCCCTTGAATCGCTAGCGAATGCCAATGTCCGCCAAACGTGAACTCGTCAGCAGCCTGCTGGCTCTTAAGCGCAGTTTCGAATGCGGCATAGAGGTCGCCGCATATCGAGTTGACGAATGCCTTTCCTGAACCGTCAGCGATGGCCTTTTCGTCGGATGATTCAACGAGCGGCCCATGTGCGGCAGCTGACTTGCAAATTCCAACACGGAATATTCGCGCACTGCCGCTTGCTTGTTCGAACCCCAGCACCCATAGGTTGAAATCCCCAGATTCACAGGTGCTCCACAAGCGACCAGCCAACGCTGATGCTACGTGCTCGACAGCCATCCCAGAGTTTTCGGTTTCGATCAGTCGTAGCGCCTCACGCAGAAGGCACGAGAGACTTGAATCTCGACCATTACGTTTTACCGAGTTGGCACCGACTTGCGCAACAGCGATGGGGTGGCTTTCCATTGGAAAGAGCTTCTGCAATGTTGTCCGACCAGGCTGGCCCCTCAATCCCGAACTGGTACTGAGCCCGTCTGCCCCGAGTTCTATGCGATCCTGCGATATCCGACCAAGGATTAGCGTCATGACTTGAAACTCGATTCAATCGCCAACACAAATCTCAAGAAAGTACCAGCCACCGTGCTGCTGCCACTCGAACACGTGTGCGTTCTTCAATTGGACCACGACCGTTTCTCGGCCTTTGCTCTGGGGGCACGCAATTTCCTGCCCTGGCGTCACCTGAAATCCGTCGTGCATGCAAAACACCGTACCGACGCCTCTTTGGGACGGATTCACGTACACCGAGCTGTCGGTGATCATGAAGAAGCGCCCAAGTGTGAACTGCGAATCGCAGACTAACTCGACCGCTTCGATATCCACGTAAGCGTCAATCCGCCCATGGTCTTGTGCGCCTTGTTGCGCGGTTTTGAATTTCAATTCGATCGCGCAGGAGACGTTTGCATTCGGAAAAGAACAAGTAATATCGACGTACTTTGATTTGCCTTTGACGCCTTCGCACCGCGTCTCGAGGTCAACAAAGAAAATGTCGCTTCGTTCCACGCAATATAGTGAGCCTAACGCGGAGAGAATGTTCGCGAAATGATGCTGGAACGGCGCCTCCTTGAGTATCGGATGCCGCTTGTAGATGAAATGCGATTGAAATATGTGCCACGCCTGATCCACCACCTGGTTCAGGCGATCCGAGTGGTCATGTGGTATCAACTCGACTGGAATCATTGCGTCGCCGTTCTATTTTTCACTTTTCCGTCAATTGTTGCACCAAGAGGGTAGGTTAACAGATAGAAGCTGTTAACCATTCTGTTACTGCCAGACACCGCGTCAGTCGCCAAGCGAAGGTCGTTGTGGGCAACTCCATTTGGAGATTACCCATGCTACCATTCGCTGATTCTTGTTCCATGGCGCCTGACGAGCGTCGCACTGCCATCGCTCAAATTCTAGCGGATGGCGTTCTCCGACTCCACGCCCGGGCGGCATGGACCGACGACGCCCCCGAACCTTCCGCCCTTGAAAACCTGGCGAAATCGGTCTCTTCATGCCTTGAGGTTTCGGACGAAACCGTGCTCACTGTCCACAACGGTTAACGGTTTCCAAGACCCCGAGAAAAGGAGAGACGCATGAATCTGAACGTCGGAAAAGAGGTCGCTTCGCTGCAGCGGATGAACGTCCGCGAATTGCGAGGGCGCTACGCCGAGGTGTTTGGCGAAGAAACAAAGGCCGGCAACAAGCCGTGGCTCATCAAGCGGATCGCGTGGCGGCTGCAATCGCTGGAGGAAGGCGACCTGTCGGAACGCGCACGCCACCGCGCCGCCGAGTTGGCCAACGATGCCGACGTGCGACTATCGCCTCCCAAAGCCAAACCGGCGAAGCCAGCGCCCGCCTCACGCACGAGGTCCGCGGCGTTGGTGACCAAAAGTGACGATCGCTTGCCGCCACCTGGCACCATCATCAACCGCGAGTACAAGGGACAAACGCTCCAAGTGAAAGTGCTCCCGCAGGGATTCGAGTTCGAGGGCGAGGTCTACAAGTCGCTCAGCGCGGTCGCCAAGGCGATTACGGGCCAGCACTGCAACGGGTACCACTTCTTCCGCCTTGGAAAGGAGCAGACCCAATGACCAACCGAAATCGAAAGTCCGCAACCGCCCCCGCCATCCGCTGTGCCATCTACACCCGCAAATCGACCGAAGAGGGGCTGGAGCAGGAGTTCAACTCGCTCGATGCCCAACGCGAGTCGGGAGAGAACTACATCAAATCCCAAGCCAACGAAGGCTGGGAATGCCTGCCCGACCGGTACGACGACGGCGGGTTCTCCGGTGGCAATATGGAACGGCCGGCACTAAAACGCCTACTGGCCGACGTGGAGGCAGGCAAGGTTGACTGCATTGTCGTCTACAAGGTCGATCGCCTCAGTAGGTCACTGCTCGACTTCGCCAAAATGGTCGAGACGTTTGATAGGCATCAGATTTCGTTCGTTAGCGTCACGCAGCTGATCAATACTTCCACATCGATGGGAAGGTTGATGCTCAACGTGCTCTTGTCCTTCGCCCAGTTCGAGCGTGAGATCATCTCCGAACGAACCCGGGACAAAATCGCCGCGGCCCGTCGTCGGGGAAAGTGGTCGGGCGGCATGCCGGTGCTTGGCTATGACGTAGACCCGCGTGGCTCGAAACAGATTGCCAACGAAGACGAAGCCGCTCGCGTAAAGACGATATTTGAACTCTATCTCGAGCATCAATCACTTATCGCCACGGTTCAGGAGATTGATAAGCGAGGATGGCTTAATAAACGATGGACGACTCGCAAGGGGCACGAGCGCGGCGGCAAGACCTTTACCAAGACCAGCTTGCACAAGCTGCTCACCAACGTCACCTACGCCGGCAAAATCAAATACAAGGAAGAGGTCCATGAAGGCGAGCATGTCGCCATCATCGAGAACGAAATGTGGCAGCGGGTGCAGTCCCTCCTGGCTCGCAATGGTCGCACTGGCGGGGCCGCCGTGCGGAACAAATTCGGGGCGTTGCTCAAAGGCATTCTCCACTGCGTACCCTGCGGTTGCGCCATGTCCCCGTCCCACTCAACGAAGAACGTGACAAAGCGCTATCGCTACTACGTTTGCACCTCGGCCCAGAAACGCGGTTGGCACTCTTGTCCTTCCAAGTCAATTCCCGCAGGCGAGATCGAGCGTTTCGTAGTCGGGCAGATCAAGTGCATCGGTCGCGATTCTACGCTCCTTCACGAAACGATCACCCAGGCGCAAAGACAAGGGCAATCACGAGTCGCCACCCTCGAGACTGAACTAAAAGGACTAGATCGCGAGTTGATGCGATGGAACGGAGAGATTCGTAAAGTGGTAGGACAAATTGCTCCGGGTGAAGAGAACACGCCCGCCACCGATCGGCTTGCCGACTTGCAGGATCGGATTCGCGGTGCAGAAAAACGGGAAGCCGAAATTCGCGCACAGCTCATCACGCTTGGCCGCGAGATCGTTGACCAGCCCGAGATCATCAACGCGATGGCCCTTTTCGATCCGGTTTGGGATTCGCTCACACCGCGAGAACAGACTCGCTTAGTTCAACTAATTGTTGAGCGGGTCGACTATGACGGATCTTCGGGGAAGTTGTCGATCACGTTTCACCCCAGTGGAATCAAGACTTTGGCCGATAAAATCGCCGGCCCTAAAACGGAGAGCGCTGCATGAACCAGTCCATTACGATTGTGTCGCAGATCCATTTTCAGCGAGTCGGCCGCGGAGGTCGCAAGAACGTCCATAAAGGAGATGGCCCAACGCCAACGCTAGAATCGAGCGGCCGTGTGCCACGCGTCGCACGACTGATGGCGCTGGCGATCCGCTTCGACGAATTGATCCAGGCTGGCGATGCGACCGACTACGCGGAACTCGCCCGACTCGGGCACGTCACTCGTGCCCGCATCACGCAAATCATGAACCTGCGGATGCTGGCCCCCGATATCCAGGAAGCCATTCTGTTCTTTCCCGACACCGATCGCGGGCGCGACCCACTGCACCTTCGTCAACTCCAACCCATTGCTCTGACGCCCGACTGGCGAAAGCAACGGCGAATGTGGAAAGAACTGACAAGTGAACCACGTCAGGAAGTTTTTTCAGAGTAATGTTTGACTATCGCGATTCCCATGGCGATAAAAAACGATGCGATCCTTTGAACCACACGAGCACACACATCCCAACTGCAGATTTATACCGAGACGAGCACGCCCACAGAGGACCGTTTCGTTCTACATGAGAAGCAAAGCTAGACATGGGACATACGCGACTTGGCGCTCTTCCGCGAACAAGAGCATGGCGTGACGTTGTACAACTGATCGCCGCAGGCGCGGATACTGCTCAAGTCGCCGAAGCCACAATTAGGGCAGCTGAGAAATCCTTCTCGTTCGTTCAAGATGATTGCGGCTACAATCACGCAGTATGGCTGCTAACTCAACTTGGTTTAGCTGGCAGGTCATCCGATCCGGTCGGATATTTGCGCGAACACGGCGTAAATATTCCTGAAAACAGTTCTATCACCGAGGTTGTCGTTGGACTTAGCGAAGCGCTCGACAACGCCACGTATCAGGAAATTACACGATCGGATTTAGGCGATTTGGCGCAACGTGCCCTCTGTGACGCAGTGGTTACTCGGATGGAGCCTAAACTTCAGCAGCAATCGCTGTTTGACACGCGAGCGGACGACATAAAGGCGGCGTTGTCCGACTTTTCTAAAGAGAAAGAATTTGCTCATCTCTCTCGTGAATTCTACTCCCGCCTCACGTGTGAGAGCATGAACTACTTTCTAAGTCGTACATTGGCTACACATCTCGGCGATGGGCAACGCTTTGCAACCATGAACCAAATGGCTGAGTTCGACAACGCCTTAGAAACGCATTGTCGGGAAGCGTCGAAGATTGTCGAGCAGTACTCGGGCGAGTGGTTTTCACTACACGTCTACCAAGAACATGGAGCAATCTCACGGGATTCGGTTCAGGGGTTTGCCTCTTGGGCTTTGAAGAAAATCAATGACGAGTTACGGGTTGGAGCAAATGCCAATGGACATTGATCGCTACATCATATGTGGCGATTCATTGCCGCAACTCTCGACCGAATGCGAATCTAACACGACTCGTCTTCATATCTATGGCTCCGACGATGATTGCAAGCTCAATCTGCGAATCGATGAAATTCAGAAGCGGCTGTACAAGGAGGTACCGGCTCGATTTCGGGATTTACTCGACATCGCTACGTATGTTTTTGCAGCCGATCAAACTAACCCACGCGGCGCCAGAGACGTCGAGTCGTTTGGCAGCTTCTGGCGTCGACGGTTTCATTTTTTCATTTCAGTACGCGACCTCGAATTTTGGCGATCAGCAGAAACCCAGAAGGTTCTTTGTGAGACGCTCTCGTTCCTGTCCGATGATCATTACGACTTTATCTTCTCGGAAATTAAACACCAGTCTTCATTTCAGACTTTCTTAAACTTCACCGATGACGAAGTTCGTCGGAATTTACCGGAGCGGGTAGTCATGTTTTCTGGGGGCGTGGATTCTGTAGGAGGCGCCGTTGAAGAAGTAGTGAATCAGAAGAATCCAGTCTTACTTGTAAATCATCGCGCGACGCAAAAGCTCGACATCCGCTACGAGAAACTGCGACGATTACTCAACACCAAGGCAACGAATAATCTACCGAGCCACGTTCGTGTCACGGTGAACAAGAAGAAATCGATGAATCGTGAATACACTCAAAGAAGTCGCTCGTTTCTCTTCGTGACTTTGGGGGCAACCATCGCGGAGATGCTGGGGTTATCTCATGTTCGGTTCTACGAGAATGGCGTTATCAGTTTGAATTTGCCGATTTGCGCCCATGTCGTCGGCGGCAATGCGACAAGGACGACCCATCCACGTGTAATCCACGGATTTCAGTCATTACTGACTCTCGTCAGCGGTAAGCCGTTTTGTGTCGATAATCCCTTTCATTGGAACACGAAAGGTGAGATAGCAAAACTGATCTCCAGGGCGGAGTGTGCCGATCTCATCGCGGATTCAATTAGTTGCACTCACACATGGGAGATCTCAAATCAACATTCGCATTGCGGCTATTGCTCACAATGCATTGATCGACGATTTGCAATCCTTGCCGCCGGACTGGAAAACCATGATCCGCTCGAACAATACCGAATGGATATCTTCACCGAAAGTCGCTCCAAGAGCGAACATATTAACGAAGACAAAACGTTGTTCGCCAACTATCTTGAGCGCGCCAATCAGGTGGACCTAATCGATGGTCCGCTGCAATTCCTGAAGAAGTTCCCGGAAGTGGCTAGAGCACTGCCTTACCTAGATGAAAGCGTTGGAGCGCGATTACCGAGATGCTTCGACATGTATAAAAAACATTCAGGGGAGGTGAATCGCGTAATTGACAAAATGCTCGCTGAGCATGGGAGGGCCATTCGTCAACGTAGTTTACCACCAGATTCGATGCTTCGGATTGTGTACGAATCTCGCCTGCCCTGCACCGTTTCCGCGAAGCTTGGAAAAGAAGATCTACCGGAAAACGTGTTCAGGCGGAAAGGCGAGGCATGGCAAGTGCGATTTCAGGGAGGAAAGGAGTTTATTGTCCTTGGGCACAAGGGGGTTGGTTATATTCACCAGTTGCTTTCAAGGCCTGGTGAAGCAATAAGTGCTGTTGAAATTGTGTGCGGATCAGCTGCGGAATACTGCAACTATCTAATCGTCGCAAGAACTGCCATCGAAGATGGACTTACGTCAAAACACAATCCACTTCTTGATACGTTGGGCGCCATCTCGGACAAGCAAGCAATTGATCAATATCGCGACGAAGCAGAGCGACTATTAGGTGAGATCGATCGCGCTCGAGCTGACAACAACGAGGTGCTGGTTCGTGAGCTACAAGTTGAAATACAAGCTTTCCTATCAACCATACATACTTCGGTAGGCATTGGCGGACGACTCAAACAAAGTGGCGACAAACAAAAGAACATTCGCGACAGTTTTCGCAGCGCGGTAAAGCGTGTCATCGATAATCAAATCAAGCATGCTGACAGTTCTCTTGCGGAGCACCTGACAAAATACACCACCTTCGGGAACCACCCCAAGTACCAACCTCTAGACGGAATTTCCTGGGAGCTTAGCGCTGTCGTCAACGAGTAAAAATTTCTAAAAAATTCAGAGGCTACACGGAATGTAGCCTCTGCTACGTCGGATGTCGCCCCCTTCAGCTTTGAAGGTGCACCCGGCGTTTTTCTTTTGGCTTACTAGAGCCATTCGCCCTGCGCCATAGGATCCTATCTCCAAAGGAAGGAAAGGGTTATGGCATTCTCCAGTGCGTCACTATCTTTTGGGCGACGACAACTCATCCGAGAGATGCAACGGATCAACTTTGGGCAGATCAGGTCACTTGCCGTGAGCGGGGCGCAACCAAAGACTAAATCTTTTCTTCGGGACTTGCCCGCGGTTCGGCGCCGAGGGACAGTTCGATCTCGCTTGGCAGATCCGGACCATTCGTACACTGTGGTGTGACATTGATCACGTCACTGTCTCCGAGGTGCGCGAACGATTGAATGCGTCGAAGCTGCCCGAACCGTCTATCGTGGTTCACTCCGGCAACGGCGTTCATCTCTAGAGGAACGCTCCAACCCTACGAATTTCGCTGCCGCGGACGAACCTCCCGACGTTGGCGATCATTCGGTTGATTCCCCAGGCGTCAAAAAAAGGCGTGTTATCAGCATCGATCCGTCGAAAAACCCAGTCGGCGACACGATGCATCAGATTACCAATACACTGCTCAAGTTCGGTGGTTGCTTTAGCCGCGCCGAGCAATTGGTGAACATGCGGGATGATGTCATCACGCCAGTTCTTTCTTCTGCAGAATTGGCGGGACTTCTCAATTACTACGTCGAGTTCGGTTTTGTCGAAGGGAGTCGATTTCAATACAAGCCGCTTCCATCCAATTACGGCAACACCTGGCTCAACCATCCGGGAGAGCGAGCACGCCTGCAAGCGATCGAGTTGTTCACCCGCAACCCAGTCTATTCGCAGGATTGGCGGCTGGTGGCGCCCGGATACGATCCGCACTCGAAAATCTACTACGCAGGTCCGCTGGTCGAACGACGAGCCGGAACGAATCAGCTCGATGCATTATTAAGCGACTTCTGCTTCAAGACGCCTGGGGACCGAACCAACTTCATCGGGATGCTCCTGACGGCGCTCTTGATACCGCACTTCATTGGTTCCAAACCGGCGGTCCTGTTTAACGGCAATCAACCCGGGCTCGGCAAAACGGTCCTGGGGCAGATAATCTCCATCCTGCGTGATGGTATGACGGTGGAGACCGCCAGCTACAACCCCAACGACGAAGAGTTCGAGAAGCGGCTGGGAGCGATCGTACGGCGTGGGAACAACACAATCATCATTGACAATGCCAAAGGCAAAGGCCGTAATCCGCGCATCGAGTCGGCTTGCCTGGAACGTTCGATCACGGACCCGATTCTATCCTATCGCCTGCTGGGTAGCTCGGAGTCGATCCGCGCCGAGAACTCGCACATCTTCTGCTTGACGGCCAACTCGCCTGATGTGAGTCGCGACTTGGTGACCCGGAGCGTGGTCGTCAATCTCTTTCACGAAGGCAACCCGGAACGACGCACATTCTCTATCGCTGACCCGGAAGGTTACGCCCAGGAACATCGCCTGGAAATTCTCGGCGAACTTATCGGCATGGTCGAACGCTGGAAGGCGTCGGGCATGCCGCGAGTAACAACTCACTCACGATTCAACAAACGCGGCTGGGGTGACATCGTTGGTGGCATCCTCGATGTCTGTGGTGAACCAGACTTCTTGGCTAACAGCGAGGAGGCGGCGACGCAGTTGGATGACACGCGTCGCGAGTTTGGTGACTTGGTGGCGTCCCTAGCCGATCATCCGCAAGGAATCTGGACGCCAAAGGAACTGGTGGAGCACTGCGACAGGCAGGGAGTTCTCCAGGAAGAATTGGGCGACGGCTCCATTCGCTCGAAGGCCACCAAGCTTGGTTCGCTCGCCGGTCGGTTTGTTGCGGAGATATTCGATCTGAATGACGGTCGCACAGCGACATTCATTCGGTCGCAGGATCGCAAAGGAAACGTCTATCGAGTTGGTCTCACCGAAAAAGTGCCGAACCTATAGGCCTTTGCCGAACCTCTGCCGAACCTTGAAATGCCCAAGGTTCGGCACCCTTAAGTTCAAGGATAGTATCGAGATACAAACAGTCTGCCGAACCTGCCGAACCTTAAAAGCAACGCAGCACGTACGGGCGCGCGCATGCACGCGCACGGATGAAGACTGGGTCCGGAATAAGGTTCGGCAGGTTCGGCATTTGACGTAAGTCCAGAACTGGAAACGACGTATGCGAGCAACAAGGTTCGGCACAACGTTCGGCAGAGGTTCGGCAGTTGGATCTAGCTTCAATCGCTTTCAGCAAGGGAGAACGAGACGATGTGCAATTGGAACAACGAAATCATTCGGTTCGTGATGACCGTCGACAGCATGGTCGGTCCCCTCGACGCCATCGTCATCTTCCTACTGCTCCTGCTGGCGGGCACGTGCGTTCAACGAATCGTCAACTTGCGAACGAGCGAGGGCAACCTGTAGCGCCAAGGTCACTGAAGGAAACTACACAGCCCATCAGGGCATGCCCTGGCAACGTGTGTACTTCGTCGAATGTTGATCAATCAGGACAAGGAGTAACTTATGAAACGAACGGATTCCCAAACGCCAGTCGCCCAATCGATTGACTGGTACGCCCAAGGTGATTCTCAAATGGTAGAGGTAAATGGCGTGCGCATCATCGTGCGACTCGTTGGTAGAAAAGGACGCCGGGCACGCATCGCAATCTCGGCGCCATCGACAGCAAAATTTTCAGCAGCTTCTAACGAATCGGACACGTTTCCAATAGTGACTCGATAGCATTTTCGGTTAGAATGAAGACATCTTCAGTGGCAGGAGGTCTCTGGTTCTCTTGCCCGCCGCTCGCAACGAGCCGCACTCCGCATCTCGGAGCTACCAGCACGAATCATTTGTGCATAGGTGAGCTCCGTCTCATGAAGATCGAACAGTGGAAGATTTCTGACGTTACGCCGTATCCCGGCAATCCCCGCGTCAATGATGGCGCGGTCGAAGCGGTAGCCCGAAGTCTTCAGGAGTTTGGGTTTCGACAGCCGATCGTCGTGGATGATCAGGGCGTGATCATTGTCGGTCACACCCGCCTCAAAGCGGCCCAGAAACTGGGCTTCGAGTTGGTTCCCATCCATGTAGCCACAGATATGACGCCGGAGCAGATCAAAGCCTACCGTATCGCTGATAACCAGACGGCGACTCTTGCGGAATGGGACGAGAATCTACTTCCCTTGGAATTGGCGGATTTACAATCGCTCGGCTATGACCTTGGGCTGCTCGGCTTCAGTGCAGACGAACTGGCGAAGATGCTCCACCCCGACGGCAAAGAAGGCCTTACCGATCCCGATGAAATCCCCGAGCAACCGGATCAGGCCGTCTCCCAACCTGGCGACTTATGGATCTTAGGCGAACATCGATTGCTCTGTGGAGATAGCTCGAAACCGGAAGATGTTGATCGGCTCCTAAACGGCGCTGCCATTCATTGCGTGAACAGCGATCCTCCCTATAACGTGAAGGTTGAACCGAGATCGAAGAACGCCATCGCGGCCGGTAATAGCAGCTTCACCGACCCGAGCAGACGCAAGCCGGATGGAACGCCGAAGAAGTTGCGGGCGAAGGATCGCCCGCTGGAGAATGACTTCGTTTCGGAGGAGGAGTTCGATCGCTTGCTCGACGCGTGGTTTGGAAATATGGCCCGCGTTCTCACTCCCGGACGAGCCTTCTATCTCTGGGGCGGATATGCGAATTGTGCGAACTACCCGCCTGTTTTGAAAAAGCACGGACTCTATTTCAGCCAGTCGATTATCTGGGATAAACAGCACCCTGTTCTCACTCGGAAAGACTTCATGGGTGCGCATGAGTGGTGCTTCTACGGTTGGCGTGAAGGTGCGGCCCATCGCTTTTACGGACCGAAAAATATCCCCGACCTGTGGCACGTGAAAAAGATTCCGCCCCAGCAGATGGAACATCTAACGGCCAAGCCTGCAGAACTTGCGGTTCGTGCGCTGCAGTACTCCACCGTCGCAGGTGAGAACGTCCTGGATCTATTCGGTGGGAGCGGCTCGACCTTGATTGGCGCCGAGCAGACCGGACGCAACGCCTACTTGATGGAACTTGACACGCTGTATTGTGACATTATCGTCGACCGATTCCAGAGGTTCACGGGCAAACAAGCGATCTTGGAAAGAACCGGTGACTCGCCAATTCCGATGAAGGCTCGCGAGGAGGCGATGCGATGAGCGTGTTACAAAATCTTCCCCAGCAAGCTCTTGTTCATCGCCTCGATCGCTTCGCAGGCAACCAAGTGCTCGTCGATAAGAATATGTTCGTTGGTCTCGCCCAGTTCGATATCAGCGTACTCGAGCGTTTCCGCCAGCGATTGAAGGCCTTCGACCGACTTGTAGTAGGCTTCGCGGATTTCCTGGGCTTGGTGCGGGTCCAGCTTACGCAAGGCGTCGCGAAGCTTGCTTTCGAGGGCGTTGGCGGTCATCGTTCGGTCTCCGTGGTTGAGCGGCGTTCGGTTTCGTATAGGACACATGAGCCATGGAACTGTGGAAACAGCAAGCGTCAGTTCAGCGAATTGAGCAGGTTTTTGGGAAACCGCGACGTTGGCCCGTGTTGCGAATGCTTCCCGAGTTGGCCTAACCACGCCCCAAACGAGAAAACGCCCCACCGTGGCGAACCGTCCTGTGCAAAAAGTAAAGGGAAGAAAAGGGGCACAGGCACGAATGGCACGATCTTAACTTTAAGCCGCTGTCGCGTAACGATTTAGAGGCGTTTGCATTAGCTTATATCCCTTCGCCCGCCGTTTGAGTTCTCGTGGTTCATTCGGGTCGGGGCGGGCGCCGACTTTGAGTTGGCGGATCGCTTGCAGGACGTTGGTCTACTGGGCACGGGCACCATTGCACGGTCTTACGTGGCAATGATTGCGGCCAGAGAACAGGTCGCCGGCGAGTCCCATGAACAGGGAAAATTGACGGTCGTCCTGCGTGATCGAAGGCAATTTTGAACCGCAGACTCTAAGCTCACTCTGCCCAGAAACATAGAACGTTTACGAAGAGCGTTCCCTTCCGGGAGCCTCCAAAAGCCTGGCCATTTCGCCAGGCTTTTTTTATGCGCTGACGGCGTCTCGCGGTTTCGGTAGGCTAACTCTGGGCCCCTTTCCCCCTTCGCTGTTAACCGCCTGCCGCTTATGCCGACCAAAGCCGAAATCGAATCGCAAAACGACTATTTGTTGCAGCGTCAACAAAAGTTCCGCATCGCGGCCGAGTGGGTCGCCCGATCGCTGCAGCCATTTCCGGAAGTTGAGAAAGTCGCGCTGTTCGGGTCGGTCGCCGTTCCGCTGTGGAAGGAGATTCCTCGCTTCACCGCCTTTCGACGCGCCAAGATTGAGGTTTACCACGAATGCAAAGACGTCGACCTCGCGGTCTGGATTCGAGATCTCTCTCGCCTCCATGAATTACAGCGGGCGAAAGCGAAGGCGCTGAATTCACTGCACGACGAACAAAGTCTCGGCGTCGCTCCTCATGAGGTCGAAATGTTCCTGCTTGAGCCGGAAACCGATCGATATCTGGGGCGTATTTGTAAGTTCGGCAAGTGTCCCAAACAGAGAAAGCTGGAATGCCTGGTCCCTGGGTGCGGGGCTACGCCCTTCCTGCAGCAACACGTCGATTTTGAATTCTACGCCAGCGCTCTGGCGCCAGATAAACATGTCGTTCTGTTCGATCGAACGACCAACTAACCGCTTGCCCACTGCGAGACAAGCGATTTGGGGGCCATCGCCGCGACTTCGAACGTGCGCGAGTTGCACGCTTGACCTTCCCCAGCTCACCGATTCCCTAAGCCATCTGCTCTCATCTCCTTCATCTGCGGTTCCCACAACTCTTGGCATGTGGAAAAACCGCAGATGACGCCGATCTACGCAGAACGGGAGAGTGGCGATGTCGCCTAAGACAGCCTCTTCATTCGGCATGCGGCGTTTGTACGCCTCCGACGGCAACAGGAAAACGTCAGTTCATGGAAATGCCCAGGAACGTGACAATGCTATATTCGCTTACGGTGCGACGCTTCGCCGTTCATGCCTGGCAAGGTATTGCATGAACTGCAGGAAGTCAAAAGAATTGTCGCATTCGAAGATATGGCTGATCCAATATGATCGCCCAACAGAAGACACTGTCGCAGACGACAGTGGCGCCCGAAGGAAAAAGCTTTTAAACAGTGCCACCCTGCCGTTACAATCTACGGGAATGCCCTTTTTGCGAGTTGGTGTTCGTCAGATCCATTCGCACACAATGGACTTCCGATGTCACGGTAGTGTGTCATGCGATCCATCGTGCATTTGGATTCAGTGAATCCCAGAACTGCGTTTTCTGCGACATCTGCAAGGAGAAGTAGCCATGCGTCGACATTATTCATCGCGTCGTGGGTTTCTACGTTGCGTGGGAAGCGGAACGCTGTTAGCGACGCTGGGAGGGGCCGCCTTCGATATGGCGCTGATCCCTCGTGCTTTTGCAAATGAGCTTGATGGCGAACTGACGTTCGGAGACCTGGAACCACTGGTTCGAGAACTTCAGGAAACCGGTGTTGATCGACTACAACGCTCATTGGTGGTGAAACTGAATAGCGGAGTGTCACTCCAGACACTGACCGGTGCTGCCGCACTAGCAAATGCTCGTACGTTCGGTGGCGAAGACTACATTGGCTTTCACACGTTCATGGCGCTGGCACCCGCGCTGAAAATGTCAGGTCTGTTGAAGGGCCCGGAGGCTGCTCTGCCGGTCATGAAGGTGTTGTACCGCAATACGGATCGAATTCAGGAATTCGGCGGTCGTGCCTCGGAGGTGCTGCATCAAATCACAATGAATCCGACCGAGGTGGGTGACGTAGACGCTGCTGAATTGCATCACGCCGTGAGAGATCGGCAAGTAGATACGTCGGAGCAACTGCTGGCGCAACTGGTAAACGTTGACCGTGTCAAAGCGCTCAATGCACTCATCCCGCTGGTGCATGATTCTCCCGAAGTCCACCGCACTGTCCTGCCTTATCGCGCATGGGACATGCAGGAGATTGTTGGAACCGAGCATGCACTGACACTGCTGCGACAATCCCTGCGATACTGCCTTCAATCCGAGAAGTACCGCAGGGACGACTGGAGTGAACATGCTGCGATGCTGGGCAGACTATTCGATGAATACAAACTGCAGGGGCTTTCCGCAGGTAGACGCAAGGCAGCAGACGAAGACGTACATCGACTCAGTCGGGTTTTTGCCGAGGCGACTCCATCCGACGCCGCACGCGCCGCTGCCGAAATGTTGGCGGATGGCTTTGCACCAACTACCATCGGTGAAGCCCTGTCGCTGGCAGCCAGTCGGCTCGTGTTGTTGGATGGGGGGCGCCAGCCACAGTGGGAGTCGCCTGGGAAACCAGCAGGTTGTGTTCACGGTGATTCTGTGGGCGTGCATGCGAGCGATGCAGCGAATGCTTGGCGCAATCTGGCCACAGCAACTACGGACTCGGCGGCATTGTCCTGCCTGATCATCGGCGCTTGGCAAGTCGCACGCGACCGCGATGCATCGCCCAATCTACTAGATGACTCGTTGCCTACAGAGCGACATCTGGGCGAAATCACGGCTCAGGGGGCTGACGACCTGCTTAATCAGCTGGATGAAGCAATTCGTTTCAATCAACAAGCGCATGCCACGGCGATTGCGCACCGTTACGGTGAGTTGAATCTGCCTGCGGATCGGATCTTCCTTACCCTGCTTAAGTATGCCGTCAGCGAGGACGGTGCATTGCACGCTGAGAAGTACTTCCAGACCGTGCGTGACGACTTTCAATCAACTCGCCCCGCCTATCGCTGGCAGCATGTCAGCGCGCTGGCTCGCGTCACAGCCAGTGAGTATGGCCGTCCGGCCGCAGGACAGGCGGAAGCCCGTGAACTGCTTCGTGTTGGTGGATAGCCAGCCCGTCTTTTGATTGATCGTGCAGGAGAGAATGGGGCATTTGAAATTCGGAGTGCAGTTGAACTGATCATGCACTCGTTGGCAGTATTCGAGATTGCGACTCTTGTGTGACGGGACTCGCGGCCGCGTCCACTGCAGCATCTTGGCAATATGCTCGTCCGACAACATGTTTCAAGGCCGAGGAGAGTGGGCACGGGCGCCATTGCCACGGTCTTACGTGGCAATGATTGCGGCAGGACAAACCTCGCGGGTGGATCCTGTTGACAAGGCGAATTGAAGCTCGAACCGTTTGACCGAATGCGGCTGCACGCGCCACCGTTTCAGCTCACTCTTCCCGAAAAACATAGAACGTTTACGAAGAGCGTTCCCTTCCGGGAGGAGGCAATCCGGCGCCTCTCATTGTCATCCTGCGTCCGCGGTTTGCGGATGTAAAAAACTCAAATGATGCGCAGCGTGGGCGGCGTGAAAACGGTTGAACTCTTCGTGCGTCATGTTGCCAAATCCGGGATGGGCATGCAGCGGAAGCGTTGATTCGACGAATCGCGTCACGCACTCTTTCAGGCGTTCTAACTCAACGGCGTCGTCCAGGTCGTCAGGCGGCACGAACATCCCGGCCGTTCGGATGCCGCTGGGCGAGTTTCCGGTCAGCAGCCTGGGCAACATGAAATGGCGCAAGATCGGCCGGAGCGGATAGCCAAGCGTCGTCATCCATACCGGGTAACCCTTCATATTGCTCTCGATGGTCAAACGGAGGTGGCGGCAGATTTGAGCCAGCGTCCAATTCCCAGACTGCGTGTAGCCTGTACGCAGCAAGCGTTCGCATTCCGCAATCGCGTCAGGGAGTCGTTCCAGTTGAAGTTGTCGGCGCATCGAGGGGTTGTCGCGATTCATGACTCAGAGAGAACTTGTCTATCGACAGAAATCCACTAGTGCCGGACTATCGCTCGGCCTAAGGTCGCTTACGCTACGGTCATGAGTGGAACCCGTCAAGTGTTTACGACGAACCGCCCGCAAGTGGATTTCAGCCTGGTGACTTTATGGACTTGAAGGTTCTACCACAGGAAATCCCTTTCAAGACATACTGCCAAACAGGATCTCCGCTAGTCACCGTTCAGAAAATTCACATTAGGCGCAGCCCTATTCACTCTACGCACGCAACTCTTTGTGAATCAATAAGTTGGGTTGCCTGGTCTTTGCGTTTTACGTGGTGAAGGTAGGTCTTCCTGCGAATTCGTCGTCGTTTTCTTGGATTCCAAGCCAGACGGGTGATTCCAACGTCCCGCGGTTCCGGTTTTGATCTTACGTGAGCCTGGGATTCTAATAATGATTCCTGCACGCCTGGCTCGTCCTGTTTTGCCCCGTCTCCTTTCCCACCAAGTTGTCTTATGAAGTCCCTCCTTGCTCTGCTCCTGTTCGTCGGTCTGCTCGTTGGGCCTGCTGTTTTGTTCGCGCAGCCTGCGGACGCTCCTGCGACGAGGAACGGGGATGCCCCGCGATTTCCTGGACAGAAAAGCGACAAGGAAGTTTTGCTTCCCAACGGCTGGTCCCTTTCCCCGGCGGGCAAGCAAGTTGCGATGGGAGACTTTCCGGTGCGGGTCGAGTTGAGCCCCGATGGGAAATACGCCGCCGTGCTGCATAACGGGTATGGCGAGCATGAAGTCCGCATCGTTTCGCTGGCCGACGGCAAGATCGTGACGACGGCGAGCGTTCGTCAGTCATTCTATGGCCTGGCGTTTTCCGCCGACGGCAAGCAAGTCTATGTGAGCGGCGGCGAAGACGAGTGCATCTATGCGTTTCCCTTTGATCAGGGAACCTTGGGACCGGTGAAGAAGATTCAGGTCGCCGATCCCAAGGACGTGTTCGTCGTTTCGGGGATCACTCTCCACAACCAGCACATTTATGCCTGCGGACTGCTGGGAGACAAGCTTCGCAAGCTGGACGTCAATTCCGGAGAGCAGGTTGGCGAAGTCACCTTCGACGACGATTCGTTTCCGTACGGCATCTGTCTCGATTCGCCGCGCGAAATCGCTTACGTCAGCCTCTGGGGCAAAAGCAAAGTCGCCGTGATCGACTTGAAGTCGATGACCAAGACGGCCGAAATCGAAGTTCTCAGCCATCCCACCGAAATGGAATTGCTGCGGGGAGGCAAGTGGCTGTTCGCTTCCTGCTCGAACGACAACAGCGTCGTCCTGGTCGATACCGAAACGCGCGGGCAGAAGGAAATCATTCGCACGTCCCTCTTTCCGCAAGCGGCCAACGGCAGTACGCCGGCCAGCATTTGCGTGTCGCCGGACGAAGGAGTTCTGCTGGCGGCCAATGCCGACAACAACAATATCGCCGTCTTCGATATCAAGAAACCAGGTCAGACGAAATCGCTCGGTTTCATCCCGGTCGGCTGGTATCCCACATGCGTTCGATTTGACGCCCAGGGAGAAAAAATCCTGGTGACCAATGGCAAGGGGCTCACCTCACGGGCCAACCGCAACGGCCCGAATCCCAATCTCAACGCTGACGCCACCGTGCGGGAGTATATCGCCGGACTTTTCAAAGGGACGCTGAGCCTGATCGCGTCTCCTTCGCCGGCGGAAATGAGCCAGATGACCAAGACGGCGTTTCGCTGCAGCCCCTTGAAGGCGGATCAATCCCCCAACATCGCCGCCGTGGACGAGCGAAATCCAGTTCCACGCGAAGTGGGACAGCCGAGTCCGATCAAGCATTGCGTCTACATTATCAAAGAGAACCGCACATACGATCAGCTGTTCGGCGACATTCAACTGGGGAACGGCGATCCGACTTTGTGCATCTTCCCGGAACAGGTCACTCCCAATCATCACGCATTGGCCAAGCAGTTTGTGCTGCTCGACAACTTCTATGTCGAAAGCGAGGTCAGCGCGGATGGACACGAATGGAGCATGGCCGCCTACGCGACCGACTTCGTCGAAAAGACCTGGCCCCTTTCCTATCGCGGCGGCCGCGGGAAGCTGACGTATCCTTCCGAAGGTAAGCTTAAGATCTCCGAACCGTCGAGCGGCTACATCTGGGACCAATGCAAGGAAGCAGGCGTTTCCTATTTCAGCTTTGGCGAGTTCGTCGACAATGGGAAAACTCCGAACGCCCCCGCGACGACCAAAATAGCAGCCCTCCAAGGCCACTTCGACCCGCAGTTTCGGTCGTACGACCTCGACTACCCCGACGCGAAGCGGGCCGATCAATTCATCCGCCGCTGGAATCAGTTCATCGAGGAAGATAACCTTCCTTCGTTCATCATCTTGAGATTGCCCAACGACCATACCTACGGAACGCGGATTGGAAAGCCGACGCCGACGGCCATGGTGGCGGACAATGACGCTGCGCTAGGAAGGGTCGTCGACGCCATTTCCCATAGCAAGGCCTGGCCCCAGACCGCCATCTTCGTCGTTCAGGACGATGCGCAGAATGGGAGCGATCATGTCGACGCTCACCGCACCGTCGCGCTGGCGATCAGTCCGTATACGCAAAAGCGGGGCTTGGACTCCACGCTCTATTCCACCTCCAGTATGTTGCGGACGATGGAACTCATTCTCGGCATGCCGCCAATGACGCAGTTCGACGCCGCCGCCACGCCGATGCACGCTTCTTTCCTGGCCGATCCCGATCTAACTCCCTACGCGGCGATTCCGGCCCAGGTCGACGTGAACGCCAAGAACGACAAGTATGCCTGGGGGGCAAAGCTGTCAGAGCAGTTGGACCTCAGTTCCGAAGATGCAGCCGACGACCTGTTGTTTGGAGAGATCGTCTGGCGCAGCGTCCGCGGCGCCAACTCTCCGATGCCGGCCCCGGTGCGATCGGCGTTCGTCTTTGCGGAAGTGGAGGACGACGACGACGATGATGACGACGACTAGGCTCGTCGTTACTCCAGACGTCGTCGCTCGTTTGCAGTGAACTTCGAGCATCATTTGCGGTTATCATTCCAGCAGCTTTGGCCTGTTGGAATTTCCGGAAAACGGTGTGATGACCAATCTCTCGGGCAAACGAATCGTAATCGCCGGCGGCAGCGGGTTTCTCGGTTTGTCTCTGGCGGAACATTTGTCGAGGGCCGGCGGAGAGGTCGTCATTCTTTCGCGGTCTCGGCCGCAGGCGGACGGCCGCTGGACGCATCTTTTCTGGGATGGGCGAACGCCAGGGGAATGGGTCAGCACGCTCGACGGAGCCGACGCCGTCGTTAACCTGGCGGGCCGGACGGTGAACTGCATCAAGACGCCCGACCATCAGGATGAGATCTTAAGGTCGCGGGTAGAATCGACGCGGGCCCTTGGCGCCGCGATGCGAACCGTCGGCAGCCCGCCGCCGGTTTGGGTGCAAATGAGCACCGCCCATATTTACGGCGATCCTCCGGCGGCCATCTGCACCGAAGACTCGGCCACGGGGATCGGTTTCGCGCCCACCATTGGCCATGCCTGGGAAGCTGCGTTTGCCGAAAGCAAGCTGCCGCAACAGCGCGGCGTGATCATGCGGACCAGTTTTGTGATCGGGCGAGATCGCGGCGCTGGCGGCGGCGCATTAGCGACGCTTCGCCTGCTTGCCAGAATTGGGTTAGGTGGTCGAGTCGGCAAAGGGACGCAGGGGATGTCCTGGATGCACGAAGCCGACTTCAACAAATTGTTCTCCCAAGCGATCACCGACGACTCGATGTCAGGCGTCTACATCGCCTCGGCGCCGAATCCCGTGTCGCAAGTCGACTTCATGCGGACGCTTCGCCAGGTGGTTCGGATGCCAATTGGCTTGCCGGCCTTCGAGTGGATGGTTCGTATCGGAGCCCCACTCGTATTTCGCACCGATCCGGAACTGGCCCTCTACGGTCGTTACGTCGTATCGAAGCGCCTGGCGGAAGCGGGGTTTGAGTTTCAGTTTCCGACGCTGGAACCGGCGCTGCGGGATCTGCATCAGTAGGCGGTTGGATCACCCGAGTTGCGTTGCATTTGCCGGTTAACGGATTCGGTCGGTAAAATGATTGGCAACATGACTTTTCGTTCAACGCGGTTTCCATGTCGCCTCGTCTGAAGCCGATCCTATGCCCCGCTCTCTTCACGTCATCCATCTGGCCCTTGCATCGGTCGTCCTCTTATCGCTCGCTTGCCAGAGGGAATCCCCTGACCCGCCGATTGTAGACGACGACGCGTCGGAAACTCACGCGGCCGCTACGAAAGACTTGTCGTCTCCCATCGTCGACAGGCCGCGGGTGATCGTCACCACCGATGGCGAGGCGGATGATCGCTGCTCGATGGTTCGCTTCCTGCTGACCTGCAATGAGTTTGAGGTCGAGGCGATCGTTAACAGCAGTTCCCAGTTTCATTGGGAAGGGGGAGAAGGTTGGAACGCGTTCCATCCGGTTGCGTGGGTCGACGAGTACATCGACCTTTACGCCCAAGTGTACGACAACCTGTTGTTGCACGATCCCAACTATCCGTCGCCTGAGTATCTGAAGAGTCGCTGGAAGGTCGGCAACATCAGCGCGATTGGTGAGGATGAGATTCGTACCGAAGGGGCGGAGTTCATCGCCAACATTCTGTTGGACGACAGTGATCCTCGCCCCATTTGGATTCAGGCCTGGGGAGGATGCAACACAATCGCTCGGGCGCTGCGGATCATCCAAGAAGAGCATCCGTCACGCATGAAAGAGGTTGCAGGGAAGCTGCGTCTGTTCCTGATCTGGGAACAGGATGAAACCTATCAGAGCTACATTCGTCCGAACTGGGAGCAGTTCGAGATACCGACGATCATTTCGGATCAGTTTGATTGCATGGCCTACATCTGGCCGAAGGTGCTCCCCGAAGAGACCAAGCGATACTTCGAAGCGGAGTGGATGGGGCAGCATATTCTGAACGATCATGGACCGTTATGCGCCGCCTACGAGGCCAAGGAGGGAGCTTTTCAAGCGGAAGGGGATACGCCTGCCTTCTTGCACGCGATTCCGAACGGCCTGCGTAGCGTCGATTCGCCGGACTGGGGCGGTTGGGGAGGAAGACATGTCCGAGTACGGAACAACGTCTGGATGGATCCGCCTCCGGCCGATGACTGGAAGCATCCCGAGGGGCGTTGGCATTTTGGCAACAGCTGGTCGAAGAAGTTGGAAAATGTCGCCGACCTGCCAGAACAACAGATGCGCACCCAGTACTTCAAGCCGATCTGGCGATGGTTGGCGCCGGTGCAAAATGATTTCGCCGCCCGTGCAGATTGGTGCGTAAAAGACTACGCTGCGGCCAATCATCCTCCGGTCGTCCAGCTGTTGGATACGCCGCTCGCTTTGAAGGCTTCTCCCGGCCAAGAAGTAACGCTCGACGCGACATCGACCATCGATCCTGACGGAGATGCGCTAAGCTTCCGTTGGTGGAATTACGTCGAGGCCGGAACTTATCCGGGCAAGCAATTGGACGAGTCGAGTTCTTCTCGAACGAAGATCACGATCCCGCACGATGCGCAACCGGGAGAAGAGATCCACATGATCTGCGAAGCGACCGACGCCGGATCGCCACCGCTTACGCGTTACCAACGCGTGGTGATCCGAGTTGAGAGCCCGTAAGGCGGCAGGTATCGGAACAACTTAGCCGGCTTCTAACGGACTCGCAAACGCTCCATTTCTCGTAGGATCAGAAAGCCGATTAGCACGCCCACCACTCCGCAAGAAAGGAACAAGACCTCTTGGCCGACGTGCGCCGGAAAGTACTGCTGAAAATAAACGGGAACCAGCATCACCCAACTCACTGCAGGCCCCAGCAGGAACTTGATCCCGACAATGTTCCCGGCCAATGTTGCAAGGAATACGCAGAGCGCAACGCCAAACCGGAGACCGAGACTAGAGCCCTGGGCGAAGTAAGCCGTGAGAACCGCGATTGCAACGCCGGCGCCAACGCATCCCATAAAGAGAAATGGGAACGGCAAGCCCCAGGCCGGATGCTGTGCGACTCCCCAGACGACCGCAAAGAGAATGGACGAAATCATCAGAGCGGCCCACCCTTGTCGAAGCGATTGAGGCGCGTTGACCTGTATCGCCCCCTTGGAGTCGTGGTGGAGCCGTTCCCAGCAATCGGTGCAGTAGGTCGCGTAAGATTGTCCCGCCGTCAGGCTTTCAAAGTACCCGAGCGTCGTCGCCTCTCGCTGGCAGTTGCAACAAGGCTGTTGCGCTTCGGCGCCAAGATCGTGCAGATCCGATGCGATTACTTCGAGCAGGCCGTCGAGCGCGCCTGGTTCGAGTTCTCGCTGTCGCTTGTTGTCGATCACCAACTGGAATCCCCAGTTCTCGTCATCGTCGTATTGCACAAACCAGTCTTCTGGAATTCCGCGGGAAGCGGCTCGCCGGAAAAACGCCTGATCAGGCTCGGAATTGCTCTCACTCCCGCCGTCGTCGGTTTCATCCGTTGAATCTTCTAATGCCGCATCCGACTGGCTGGGCGAGGAGAGATCAATCTGCAAGCGAACAGCGTCAAGATTCATGATGACGCAGATGCCGGAACAGATTCCGACCCAGTTTTTGCCTGTCCGAATACGACTAGGAACCCGGCGCAGTCCTGCCGAGTCCGCCATCAAGTCGACTGCCTCCGAAAACGCTTTCTGCTTCATGTGGGTAAGTCGCTCACGCAAGGAACGCTAAGATTCCAGGTCCAAGTGCGGACGCGGCAAGTCTATTAACCTCGCGGTCAAACCAGCCGATACGATCAGTCGTTCCCG
This sequence comes from Blastopirellula sediminis, assembly GCF_020966755.1. Lineage (NCBI taxonomy): Bacteria > Pseudomonadati > Planctomycetota > Planctomycetia > Pirellulales > Pirellulaceae > Blastopirellula > Blastopirellula sediminis. The sequence goes on along the minus strand of NZ_JAJKFT010000004.1, from coordinate 418,116 downwards.
CTCCGTTGATTTCGGTGGGCGCGGAGAGCGCCGTCGATCAGTATAACCTCTGGGCGCACCGGCCTTCAGTCAGTGGCGCCGGAGAAAAGAATGGTGCGACAGCGCCAATCTGCCGTTGCCTACGCACAAAGCGCTTAGGCCCAAGGTTTCATCTCAGGGAAATTCGAAGGCCTGGTCATTTCGGAACGAGGAACTGTACAACTTTCCTGCGGTCTATTCTTTCGAACTTTGAATTGCGGCGCCTGGAAGCTCTTTCAATGAAGAAATGTATTCTCGATCCGCAGCACTTAGGTTGGCGATCGGAATCTGGATTCTTTTGCCGTCGGTTCGCTGCAAGGTGACGACGTTGTTTTCCACTCCGACGATCTCCGCCTGGACTGAAAATTGGCCGGTCATGTCGGTCCATTTGCGAATGGGGAGAGTCCTTTTAACTGGCCCGTTCAAGGCGCCTCCCTTCGCTTCGGCCGAACGCTGTAAGGCGGCTTGGAGCGCCGCGATCTCTTTGGCGTGCTTTTCCGCGAGATCGGCATATTGTCGCTGCGTCTCGGCAAGCTTCTGGGCCAATGACTCGGCCCGCTTGTTCCATTCGGTCCGATCCTCCGCGTATTTCTGATTGAGCGCGGCGATATCATTGCGCAACTTTTCTTCTTTCGCTCCGGTCGCCGCCGCCATTTGGCTCCGTCGCTCTGCGGAGGCTTTCGACAGGGCGACCGATTGTTCCGCATCGGCCTGCATAGCTGCGTTTCGCTTGGAGAGGTCTTCGGCCTTGGCCGCGACAAACCCGAGGAGCATACGAAGGTTTACTTGATCCTCCGGCACACCCTGCGGGTCTGCGAACCGCGTTACCAGTCGCTTCCGTTCCGCTTCGATCTCCGTGAGCGGCGTCGATTCGTCGAAACCGGCGATCTGCTTTAGCCTCCTGTTTTCTTCGAGGGATCGCCTCCACCCATCCTGCGTCTCCCGCAGTTTGCTGAGTAACGCGGCGTCCGCCTGACCTTGCGCTTTCACGAAGGAATCGCAAGCGAGCACGCTCAGCATGCCGGTCGCAACAAGTACGGACAAACGGACTACGTCGCGGACTCCAAAACGGCAAACGAACATTTTCATCTCCTTGAATTGAACGCTTTGTTACTCGATTGACCGTCGCGTGTGACGCTCTCGCTTTACAACCACTTACTCATCTACCAGGCCCAAGATCAAAAACCACCTTCCGCATACCGGTTTCGTGAACTTGAGGCGGCGGGTAAGGAGGCAAATCCCAATCCAAGCCGCACTCCTCTAATCGCTCTCGCAACAAGCGCAGATCCCAAACGTAGAGCAGGTTCGTTTGCTGCCCCCATACGTACAACGACGAACCGTCAGGGCTAAAGCGGCGGGGATATAGTCTTTCGTTTTCACCAAGTCGAAGTTGGGCTAGTTCCGCTCCAGTTCGCCGATCGACAAGCCGCAGCGTCACCATGCGCCGAAGTCGTTCCCGGTCTTGCTCCAACAACTTTCCCAGAATCTGCTGGTCTCCCTGCGCCGCCAGAGCGAGCCATGCATTTACTTCCGGGTCGTTGGGAGGCGAAGTCTTCATAAGTCCATATCTGCACGCCAGTCGCAGTCGGGGACGGGTTGAGGTCAAGAAAGATCTCAATCTGGAATTTTATATGGCGGTAAACTCCCAGGGGAGAGAAATTCAGGCAAAGCAAAGTCACAAACGACACTGGAACCCATTGTTCTTACTGGGCTACGCAACACGAGAAGATAGACGTCTCTGTGCGCGCGACTTTCATGCGAGTCGACCAGATCCAGATTCCGCGACCGTCAAAAATAGTGGCCACCGCAACGCTTCCCGAAGCACTAAGTCGCTAGCGAAAAATCATTGCGTAGAGGATTCTACCCGCAGAGCCTCGAAAGTCAGACTGGGTCGAGCCCCTGCAATTACGACGTCGCCAACAAAAAAGGCTGGGTCTCGACCCAGCCTACGCAACTTCGTGATGATCGGGCGGAAGATCGCTGTCGCAGATGACAGCGCACCCCGACCGTTTTCAACGATATGCCATTAGTCCTTTAATTCGATATCGAAAGCGTTGTCGCCACCGGCGTTTACTTCAAACTCCAGCGGCGTATCGTCAACGGACATGTATTTTTTCGGCAACATGTCCTTATTCACATAATCTGGCTCGCCGGCGTGCTCGCCGTCTTGTTGAACTCCCTGCTGAACGCTAACGAGCTTTCGCACGGTGATCTTGTATTTGCCTGCCATGGCGCCGTCGCCGGGCTCGAAAGTCGAGATGGCGTACGTACCGTCTGCGCCGGAGGTGGCGTTCGCAATTTTGGCTTCTGAGTTGCTGGGAAGAAACTTGACCGCAGCTCCCTCCACGGCCGCACCTTTATAGGTCACCTTGCCGGTTACCGGAGTTGTAGGCGGATTCTGATTGCCGGCGCCACATCCGATCATAAACAGACAAACCGCCGCCGCGTTGATCAACTGAAGACTCTTGCTCATACCGCTTACCTTCGTTGGTTAAATCGTGGAACGAAAAAACGTCCGACCCGATGGGGTCGGACGTTCGCATGATGACTCGACGCCAGGCGCGTTATTCGCTAATCGCTTCGCCGCCATTGCGACTTCCCAAGGCTCCCCAAACGCCATACGGAGAAGCTCCGCTGGTGAAATTGAAGCTCGCTCCCTGGTTGCCGGAATCGATGGTCTCGGCGACAAATCGAACCGAACCATCTCCTAGGCTCGCCAAAACGCCGCCCGGGTGCAGGCTGCTTGCGCCCGGCAGCGCATAACTTCCATCATGGATGTTTCCACTGTTGCCGTCACCGGTGCAGCTGACGCTGTTCGGGGGAGCTGCGGCGAAGAAACCCGAATACGGCGACCGTCCGTCGTTCCAGCGCGAGTCTTCGATTTGCCCCATCCAAGTCATCGTTAGAGCGGCAGTACAATCCGAAGGCGAACTAGTAGAAGTCAGCGCGATCTGGGCGAAGGCGCCTTGATCAGCGCGAGCGCTCGCGAACATTGAAATCCGCTCGGAAAAAGCCATCGTGTTCGAGAGGCCGTCGGTAACGGCGGCGAAGGTCATCTTGTTCTTGGGGGCCACGTTGGTGGCGCCGCTCCCTTTTTGGAACATCCCACGCGTACTCTCCATTTGGCCGTCCCGATCGCGGAGGCGATCACCCAAGCACATGTGGTAATTCCGTCGGCACGTTTGGCCGCCGTTATAAGTGGCCGGCGGCGGCGATGTCGGACACTGAAAACCATCAAAGTTAAATTGCTGCCAATAGGTCGTGCTGCTCCAAGGCGCCGTTCCCAGGTCGTTCTGGATCAGTTCGTAGGTGTTGTTCTGTTCCAGGAACGGAAGCAGGGAGATGAAACCGCTGCGACGGTCATGATTTCCGCCGCCAATGTTTCGCAGCACCGGCATGTACCGGTACGTGTCGTGGTGATTGTGCAGCGAGAGCCCCAGTTGCTTCAAATTGTTCGAGCATTGCATACGGCGGGCAGCTTCCCGCGCTTGTTGAACCGCCGGCAGCAAAAGAGCGATCAAAACGCCGATAATTGCGATGACCACGAGCAGTTCGACCAGCGTAAAGGCTTTCCGTCGCCCAAAACGCTTTGCAAGAGACTTATGCATGTACGGGATTCCCTAGAAAAGAGGCATCGGGGCAAAATAGCAATGACAAGTGAGTTAGAAAAGGAATGGCGAGCAGAGAACAAAGACCACCAAAGGAAAACTCACCGCCATAAATACGAACCCACAGAAGGGTTAATATTGTTTAATGGTTATGACCTAACTCATGTATACGTGCAAGTGTAAAGAAGGACGAAATCCAGAAAGTTTCCAACAAACCATGTGAAAAACCGTAGGCATAGGGGGGGCACAAGAAGCAATTCTCTATGAAATTGCGCTTCTGCGTCCTCCATGAGGAAGCCGCCCCGCGGTAAACCTTGTCGGTGGAATCGATTCTGCTGCGGCTAGCTCTACCGTTGGCTTTTTCCTCACAGGTTGCGCTTTCGTTGCTATCGGCGGTTAACCGAAGTAATGCGTACGTCGTTACGCTTCCCCCTGTCTCAGGCAAGACTTCGGAGCCCCATACCGATGCGCCCCACGATTCTTGGCATCGCGTTTTTACTCTGCGTTGGATTTGGATTCCGCGATGCAAATGCGGAAGAGGCGACGTTCGTCACGCGCGCGGAATTGGACGATCTCTACGCTCGCTTGGCCGAGCATGAACGCTTGCTCGCGTCCGACATTCAGCAGGGAGCTTGTTGCTCTTCTCCCTGTTACCCGTGCAGCACTTGCCCCGGCGTAACCTTCGCCGCCGAACTGCTCCTCCTTAAACCCTTCCAATCGGAAGGGGAAGCGCCTGGTTTTGACTATCACGCGGCGCCCCGGATCTCGCTCGGCTATACGGGCGAAAAGGGACTTGGCTTCAACGTCCGCTGGTTCGACTACGACGCGTCGAATCCGAATGCCAACTTTTTCGATACCAGCGACATTCAGCTCACCGTCGTCGACTTTGAAATCAACGACAAGTTTGAGCTGGGACATTGGCAAGGTTTGATCAGCGGCGGCTTGCGATACGCCGACTACCAAGAATTCAGCTTCGGCGACTTCGAAACGATGGAAGATAGCTGGGGACCGGTCTTGGGAGTGCAATTGACCAGACCCCTCACCGAACACTTCGCCATCTTCGCCACCGCGCGCAGCTCATTCCAATACGCGGCCAACGGACTCGACAATGGCTTTGTGGTGGAAGACATGACGTTCACCATCAGCGAACTGCAACTCGGCGCCCAGTTCACGCGCCCTGGCCGCTGGGGCGGCGAGTGGTACTTTCGCGGCGCCTTTGAAGGCCAGTACTGGAGCGGCGGCACGATCGGCGACGGAGATACCGAAGACCTCAGTCTCGCCGGCGGGATGCTCGCGATTGGTTTGACCCGCTAAGGAACGCGGAAGCACTTCAGGTCGCCGCTCTTCCCTTTGCAGAAGATTTGGCCGTTGGCCAACACGACGTGCGGCCAGACGTCCTCCGAGAAAACGTTTTCAACCTTCGCCAGTTCGCGGAAACTGCCCGGCGACCTTTGGGCAGTTTCCGTCAGGGCCAAAGTTCCGCGGCCGCCCCACAAGATCAAGCGGTCGTCTCCCGTTAAGATGCACGAGCCAGCATCGCCGAAGTCCCCCCCTTCCCACACTTTCACTCCCGTTTCGAAGTCGAGACAGTAGAGCCGCTGCCAACACCAATAGACGTGTCCTGCGTGAACGATCGGGCTGCAGATCTTCGACGCCAGCGGCTGTTCCCAGATTTTCTTGGCGCCAGTGAGGCGGATTTCCAGCTTACAAATCGCGTTGCGGTTGTATTCGGAAGTGATCAAGATGTAGTTGTCGAAGACCGCCGGCGTGGCGATGCTGTTGGCGAAACTGGTCATCCACTCGTACTCGGCGACCGTCTCTCCCGCGTGACCAGGATCGAGTCGCGTGACGAGCAGCCCCTGAAAGGTGAACGCGGCGACGCTGGGAACTCCTTCGACCTCGATCGGCGCCAAACCGCCTGCATGGCCGGCGAAACCTTTCGCTTCGGAAAGCCAAATCTGCTTTCCGGTCCGTTTATCAAACGCCGCGAGCGTGCCGGCCTGCGCGCCGATTTCGACAATCAACCAATCGCCGTGCACCAAAGGCGCCGTGGTATAGCCATAGTCGCGGCGACCAGAACGTCCAATTCGCGGACGCTGCTCAACTTTGTAGATGTCGTACAGGTTCAAGCTCCAAACCTGTCTTCCTTTTTCCCCTGCGTCCCAACAGTTCAGATCGCCGTCGCAACTGAGCGTGTAAAGGTAGCCGGTCGCCGGATCATACTCCGGGGTCGAAGTTGGCCCGCCGTAGAGTCCCTGATCGCCGGTCGCCTGGCGACCGTATCGCGGGCAATTGTAAGAGACCGACCAGATCTCTTTGCCGGTTGACGCCTGTAGGCAGACGACGTGATCCTTGTTCGCCTTCCACCCGATCGCAAACAGCCGATCACCCACGACGATCGGCGAACTGGAGCCCTCATCAACGTTCTTCGTCCATGCCGGCGGAGACTTGATCCAGCCATCGGACGACCAGCCAGACCGATCGCTGGTGACGTCATCACGATTCGGCCCCCGCCAATGCGGCCAGTCTTCGGCGGTCGCCGTTACTGCGAGCAACAGGATTGCCGAGATGGCGCCAAGCGTCTGTAAAACCGTGCTTCGCATCGAAGGGCTCTTTCGTCCGAGGAAAACGTACGACGGCGGAACCGTCGATTATCGCTACTGAAGGAGGTCTTGTCGCATCGAAAACTGGCCTTCTCTGGAGAAAACCAAGTGGAACGCGTTAGCAAGATCCTACTGCCGGACATCGCCGCTCCGCCGCGTAGAAACGCGAGCGATAGGTCAAACCGAACTCTCGATCAACGCCGCGCAAAGTTCTGCGATCTCCCTCCAGTTCGGTTCAATCGTCAGATAGTGGCCGAAGCCCGGCGCCTCGTGAAACGTGACTCGCTCGCCGTGGCGTGCGGCAATCTGTCGCGCGGTCGACGGAGGGATGGCGAGATCGTCCGTACCCGACACCATCAAGATCGGACACATGACGGAGTCATAGTCGATCTTGGTCGTCTCGTTCTGATCGAACATCCAGAAGAAGAGTTCGAACAGGACCTGACCCGACTCAGGCCCTAATTGCTGGAATACCCGCCGCTGCTCTTCTTCAGCAAGTTTGTTCAGCCCAAAGCGCTGCATCGTTTCAAAGTCGGGAAGGAGCGTCTCTTCCCAAAACGGGCCGGCGGCCATGAACATCTTGGCCAACTCCCGTTCGTGATCGGTCGTCGGCAAGATTCCCCAGTTAACGCTGCCGTTGAGCAATATGATCGCGCTCGCCAAATCGCGCATCGCAAGTTTCTGGGCGATGACTCCGCCGAGCGAATGTCCGATCAAGATCGGCCGGGCGGCGAGCTTTTCCACATACGCCGCAATATCTTCCACGTAGTCGGCGATGCTCAATCCCCGCAGCAGCGCCGCATCTTGCGGCGCCGGCGATGGATCATGGTAGCGATAGGCGGGTGAGTGACATTCGTACCCTTGCCCGGCAAAAAAGTGGGCGAAGTTCGCCATGGTCCACGGCCCGGCGTTGGTTCCATGGATAAATACGATCGGCGTCTGCATGATTCGACAATCCCGTTCGCCGCAGTCGGAGCTTGGATGCTTCCGTCACCAAGTCAGGCTAACAAGAAAGCGAAACGGCGGCATCCACCAGGATACCGCCGCTTCACCGAACGTCTAAAAATTCCCTTCGCGCACCTGCCCTTGGCGGAGTCCTGTGCGATACTCGACGATCTTTTCAGGCGTCGCCGTGGCATTTTCGGGCAGCACAACCTCTCCTTTCGCCGCACTCTTCTGTGCGATGCTCTGGAGTTGAGCGAGAACCCCGGAGCCATTCAGAGCGCTCTTGGAGTCATCGTAATACTCGAACCAGGGAAGCCCCGCTTGGCTGTAACTCTTCGCGGTCGGCGCCGGATGCGGCGGCGGCGAGTTCGTGATCGATTGCCACACCATCGAGTTGCAGAGGTGGACGAAACAACGGCTGCTGACGGCGGTTTGCCAGTCGGTGAAGTCGTACGGGTCATCGTAAACCTCTTGTCGCATCATGCCCCCTGGCGCTAAGCCCATGTCTGGCGCCACCTTACAATGGAGTTCCGACATGATTATCGAACGAGATCGTCCCACCTCTCGACGTTTGGGAAAACGTCTTTCAAATACGTCACGTTTCATCGGGCAGACGGCGATCTGCAAACCGCCATATTCGGCGTTGCCGGTGATCTGCTCTTCGGCCGAATAGCCGCTTCCCAGCGGCATCGCGACGAACTGACGGATCAACCCCTTTTCGACGACAAAACCATCCAACCAAGGCTGTTCCGGAACAACCAGGTAGTCTTGCGACTCGCGGCGCAGCCCATTTTGCCAGGCCTGTCCCGAGACGGCGCACTGCTTCCCCGCGGCGATCTTTATGGCAAATGGGTACGCTGCGTCATGCCCATCGACAAACTCAGAATCAAAGTTCAACCACATCGCTTCGGACTGATACATCGGCAGCATGACGCCCCCCCGCTTCAGCCATTGAGCGGAAACCGATTCCGCGAAGTCATCAACATGCCGCAGCGGGAATTCGCCCAACCCCGGCGGCAACGGGTAAGTGTTGTCGTCATCAGGAATGCGCAGCGTCCGTTGAAAACTGATGCTCAGTTTCGCCTGCGGATGAACTTCGGGAAACGTAAAAACGAGTTGGTCGGACTTGAGTTCAATCATGATTCGATTCCCCCTAATGAAACAGATAAGTTCAGTCGGTCGCAGTTACCATTCCCCGTCGCGAACCTCACGTACGATCCGCAACACCGCATGATCCGGCATGTCTTTGAGCTGACGGATCAACTCGGCGAATAGCTGCGGGCGACGGAGAATGACCTCCTGCAAATCGCCCGAAACCTTGCCTGCCAACGCCAGCAACACGTCCGGGTCTTCCCCCAACTCAGCCGCGATCGCCAGAATCGTTTTCTCGGAAGGAGGAGGCTGTTGCCCGCGCTCCACCTTGCTGAGATACGACGGCTCAACGCCGACCCGAACGGCAAGTTGACGCACCGAGAAACTAGCGTCGTCGGCACGCCGCTGCTCTCGAAGTTTTCGTAAATGGTCGCCAAAACTGCTCATGTGTGTACTATATACTACACACTCCACGCGTCAAGCGGATTTCTCGTAAATTTCCCGGCGTGACGAGCGTGAGATGATGCTCCAAAGCGACCATTTGCAACGGGTCGAATCGCTCATTACGCAAACTGTGAGACCTATCGATTGCGGCTTAGAATCTAAGCAAGCGGGCGGTTTCGTCGCCGTAACCACGATCGGGAAGAACTAGCCACGAAGTGTCCCTCCCGTTCATTTTCTTTCCCCACAGTCAGGGCATTTACCCAAATGAATGGCATTCGAACAATTGGCGCAATTGCCGGCATCGTGGTTTTCTGTATCGTGATCTTATCTGCCGTGTTTTGGGTCTCCCAGCAAATCCAAAGGAACAAATTTCGCGAGATCGACAATCGCATCCAGCAGATAGAAAATGGAATGAGATTCAGGACCTAAGCAAGGGCAGAGTGTTGAAAGAGCTTGTCGTCATGTTTCGTCGGCTTGACGACGAGAAAATTGCCTGGGATGCGTATCGCACTTTGGATTACGCGCAACCCGAATACATGGAACAAGTGCCGCTGGTTCTCGCGGATGGCGGCGGCGACCATGCTGACGAGGCGTCCAAGTACGCAATCGCCGCGAACGAAGCGTTGGCCCGCGCTATCATTCGCCATCACCCGCATATATTGCAAGACGACGCTCCGCAGCTACTCCAGCGCCGATCCGCCAGATTCCGAGCCGTGATTGCCGAATATCAGTCCGAAAACCGGCAAGAAGACGTTGCCGCAATTCTGAGGACGGCCATGGAGTCGCGCGACGACGCGCTGATCTCAGCCACGCTGCAAGGTCTGCGCAGCGCGATCGCACAACACAGACTCCAGGGCTCGTCGCGTAACGCAGTATTCAGCCTCTTGCTCCGGCTTTGCACCTGGCCGAGTGAATTTCTCCCAGACGTTCCCTCACTTGTCGCTTCTCTAGATCCGGAACGGGCGAAAACGGAGCTGGTATCGGCAGAAATGCTCAACCCAGAGAATCCGGCGTTAGCGGCGATTCTTCGTACCGCTTGCGAATTGGATTCCGATGTGTCGGCCGATTCCCTGCTGACCATTTTTGAACGAGTCGATCGCGATCGCCCAGGCAATGACCGGCGTTCCCACTTGATTCTCACTTGGGTGGTTCGGCTGGCGATGCGGAAACAAAACGCCCCCTTTGAACCCATACTCGCAACAGCAAGTCGGCATAGCGATCCTGACGTGAAACGACTGGGATTGCTCGGACGAGTCAAATTGCGTTGGCCGCACGACCCGATCCGGGCTTCCGTCGAGGCCGTCAATTCAACCTCGCTAAAGTCGCTTTCCAGTCCCGTCAAAGTTGTCGCTTTCGCGTCGAAGTACATCGACGAGGTCGAGGAACCGGAAGACGGGCTGCTGGCCTTCGCGCGAAAAACGTCGGAGAAGCGTTTTCGGTACACGCTCAAGTCGTTGGGAACGCTCAAGGCCACGCCGCATGTCAACGCGTTGACCTGGCTTCTCGACGAACTTGGCGAGAATCCCAGAGCGGGTCTAAAGGAAATGCGCGGGGCCGAACTCAAAGCGTTTGGCAAGTCGCTTTCCGCCCTGGCCAAGCGACTCGACTTTGATCGTCTTAGAATCCTTCTCTATCAATTCATCCTCGCCAACGGCGAGGCATTTGCGGCGAATTGAGTTGCTTGGGCGTCCTGGTGGCACTGCTTTATCGTCTTTCTTGGGCGCTATTGTCGTCTGCGACAGTCTCTTTTGCCTACCGGTAGAGCTTCAAATCAGCACAGCATTGCATTGTGGAACGGAAGTCAAAAGAATGGCTTGATAGTAATTGCCTGAACGTTTTACGATGCCGACCCCATCGCGCGAACTGGTTGAAGAGCACTGTCGCAGACGACAGTGGCACCCGAAGGAAGAGATCGGCTAACAGCGCCACCCTGCCGACGAGGAACAGATTTCCGACTTGATGGGCGAACCACTGATTCGCCGTATACGCCATCTTCCCTAATTCAATGAGTCCGGTCACATTCCCCCAGGCGCCGTCAATGAAGAAGCCCTCAGCGAAACCTCCTTGGTAATTGAGATTGTTCCGGCTGTAGGTGAGTTCGTACCACAGATCTTCTTTGTATCGCTCCCCGACCGCTTGAAACTCTTGGTCGTTTTCGGTCCGCACGAAGCCTGTGAGGTACGCTTGCAGTCTTTCGTATCCATTTTCGCCAATGACAGGACGTTGTTGACTTTCGACGACGTCAACAACTCTTCGGCGAGCTATATCCCCCCTTCATCGGCAAGCTCTTCTCAAAATCGCATGCTGCTATGGCCTTGACATTCCACTCCCACAGATCGCCTAGCAACGTGCCGACAGACTTGATGTACGTTTCTTCCGGCACGTATTCTTCCGGCTCCATTTCCAAATAGAACCGATAGAATAGAAAGCCATCGGGGGCCTGTAACCTCCGAGTTTCGTCAAAGTCTTCATTGTTCACGACATCAATCTCGCCCCAATTCGTTCGCACTGACCATCGCTCGTTCTTTCCACTTGTGCAGTCCGCAATCCTCTGCACAAGCTCTTCCTTTGAGATATCGATGTCAACAAAGATTTTGCAAAAGAGGTTCATTTGAGTTTCCAAGTGATTGCGATGCTTATGGTACAGGAATAGTTGGCGGCTGATCGAACGGGCCGCCACGCCTGATAACGGAAAGATCCACATCCATGCCGAGCAATCTCTGCAATTTTCGTCGCAGGCCACGCAGACCAGCTTCACCTGCTTGAATCTTTCCCGTCTGAATAGCGTGGAGCATTGTTCGCTCCTTTGCTGAGTCTGGTGTGCCCCTCACTTAATCTTTGCGCATTTTTTCGCAGGAAGTGGTTGAGGAACGGACCTCCGTGTGATGTCGAGATAGCCGTGTTCGACAAGAACATGGCGGACGGCTCGACGGTGATGAATCGCTAGTAACATGTCGGTCAGTGCATCGCCTCGGGTGGACGCTTCCTGGTTTCGTTCACGTTCGTATTGTAGTACGGCGGCGCGGAACGTGTCACGTTCGATGTCGTCGATGGGAACGCGAGCCGCGAAGCGGCTGGCAGGCGTTCCGGCGGCGAAGCCGCCGGGGTAGCTTTCTTCATTTGCCCAACGCTGGGCCGCATGAAGATCGTTGGTCGTCCAGTCAAGGTAACGTCCCTGGCGGGCGGCCAGGTATTCGGTGCGGCGTTTCGCCGCCCCGATTCCCGCCTCGCACGCCCCGTTGTAACGTGGCATACGAACCGGTGAGAGAAGCGGTACCACCAGGTGCTCCGACAGCCAGGCGCCGAAGTCGCCGCTCTTGAAGGCCGAGCCGTTATCGCTCTTGAGCGCTAGCGGGGCGCCATACTCAAGCGTCAGAGCCTGGAGCACCGGGACCGCCTCGGCCGCGGTGGCTTCCGCCACCGGCGTCCAGGCCAGTTGCATGCCGCTTGCCAGATCACGAACGGCCAGGATCTGGCGGAAGTGACCATCGATCGGCTGGGGCGGCTCGCCGTGATCGATGGCCCAGACGGAGCCCGGCCGACGCCAACGTTGTCTCGCAGGCATGGTCGAGTCCCAGCTTGCGCAAATTGCGGATGACAAGCGTCTTGCCGCTAATCGTCGAACTCGTTTCTAACGCGTCTGAAAACTCTGTCCCGTCTCCGGTTCTGCTGGGTCTCGATCCAGCCTACCGGATCGCCCAACGTTGTCTCTTGACAAAGCGCACGGATTCGTGATCGATTGCGGGGTGATTTAAAGTCGTGCGTCCTGATTTTGGAAGTGCGAATTGCCGGCCGTTTTTTGGGCTGGGGCGATTCGCGCTGGCGGTCGCGGCTGCGATCTTTTGGTGCGAGGTTTCGGTGGGGACCGCCTAAAAAAATTTGGTTGCGGTCCAGTCCACTGTGTGGCGAAAAAAATCGCGTGCTGCGGTCCACATGATAGGCGGCCTGGGGAGAATGCGTGAGAGCAAATGGGAGCTATTGGACGGGAGAGTAGGTTCGCGAAAAAAATGCGTCAGCGGTCCAGTCCACTCCGCACGAAAAAAAAGGAGAGCGCGCGGTCCAGTCCAGTTTGCTGGGCGAGTGTGCCCAAGGGATCCGGCCGGATGGCGCGGCATCTTGTCGCTACGCGACCCGCCCAGTCTTTGGAGAGACTGGACGGGCCACCCGGAACGAGCGCGTGGCGCAAAAAAATGGGGACGGCGGTCCAGTCGACATCGGAGGCGATTGATTTGTTCTGCCGCTTTGGGATGAGCGAGGCCTTTTGGGGCTCAAAAAAATGGGGGCGAGTCCAGCCCACTGTTTGGAAGACATGCTCTTCTCGCGAAGACGCGATAAGAGCATGGCGCCGGGCGCCGGGCGTTGCGTAGATCGGCGCCTCAAAAAAAATGTAGCGCTGGAGTCCACTGTCCGTTTGAGCGCAAACGAATCACGTTGGTCCAGGTCGACGCGAAAAAAAATCGGACAGCGGTCCGGTCCGCTTTTGCTCGAGATGCGTTTCTCGCTGGCGAAAACGCGCTAAGTGCAAGATTCTGGCCCAGGACGCCCGATTTGCCATCCGAGAATTCGCCCAATCTGCAAGGCAATGGCCCCTGATTTCGAGTACAACCAGGAACAACTCCGCGAGCTCGCGTCTTGTTTTCGCAGGATCCGCCCGATTGGCAAGTGGCGGATTGGGAGTTGGACAATTCAACTGTTTGAGGTTCGTTGCAGCGGTGATTCAGAAAGAAACGATGACGGCCGATACATTGGCGGAGCTTTTTCAACCGCGGCGCAAAATCACCGGGATGTCGGCGATTTTGCTCCCCTTCGCGGCCGATGGCGCGATTGACTGGGACGGCTTTGCGGCCCATGTGCAGCGAACCGACGCGGCCGGACTGGCCCCGGCCGTGAACATGGATACCGGCTACGGCAACTTGATCGACGATACGATCCGGCGTCAGGCGCTGAAGCTGACGCGCGAGTTGATCGGGGACCGCCAGTTTGTGGCCGGCGCCTTTGTCGGCGACACGCCGGGCGACGCTTTTAACCTGGACGCCTATCGCCAGCAGATCGACTTGATCACCGAATATACCGGGACGCCGGTGATCTTTCAGTCGTATGGCTTGACCGGCCAAAGCGACGCCGCGATTGCCGACGCCTATCGCCAACTGGGCGAGTGTGCCGGCGAGTTCATCGGCTTTGAGCTGGGAACGATGTTCGCTCCGTTCGGCAAAATCTATTCGTTGGAACTGTACGCCGAGCTGATGGGAATCCAACAGTGCAGCGGAGCGAAACATTCGTCTCTCAGCCGCGAACTGGAATGGCAGCGACTTTCGCTGCGTAACAAGCTGCGACCGGACTTTCGCGTTTTCACCGGGAACGACCTGGCGATCGACATGGTGATGTACGGCAGCGACTACCTGCTGGGACTGAGCACCTTCGCTCCGGAAGAATTCGCCAAACGAGACGCCTATTGGGAGAGCGGCGATCCTCGCTTTTATGAGCTGAACGATTTGCTGCAGTATCTCGGCTTCTTCGCGTTTCGAAATCCGGTCCCGGCCTACAAGCATAGCGCGGCGCAGTTCCTGTATGATCGAGGCTGGATCAAGTCTTCGCTCACGCATCCGAACAGCCCGCAGCGACCTGATTCGGACGAACCAATCCTGCATGACATTCTGCTGCGGTTAGAAGCGTTGACTCGATAGCACACTTTTCGCATCCCGCAGCATGCCGGCGATTGGTCGCGAGGAACAAGATGGATAAGAAGTTGACCGTCGCCCTGCATGGCGTCACCGGCCGGATGGGAACGAATCAACATTTTATGCGTTCGATTCTGGCCATCATGAAACAAGGTGGCGTCCGGCTCGCCAGCGGCGACATGCTGCAAGTCGAACCGATCTTGGTCGCCCGCGAGGAGTCGAAGCTGCGACACTTGGCGGAGGAAGTCGCCGTGCGCGAGATCGGCCGCGCGGTGGAGTTCACTACCGACTTAGACGCGGTGATCGCTGATAGCCGCGTCGATATCGTGTTCGACGCCGGCGTTACTCCCCATCGCCCCAGCGTTATTCGCCAAGCGGTGGAGCAGGGGAAGGCGGTCTACTGCGAAAAGCCGATTGCGATTGAAATGGCCGATGCGCTCGAGCTCGCCGATTGCTGCGAGCAGGCCGGCGTCAAGAATGGCGTGGTGCAGGACAAGCTGTGGCTCCCTGGCATTCGCCACTTGCGGACGCTGCGCGACGAAGGCTTCTTCGGCAAGATCCTGAGCGTCCGCGGCGAGTTTGGCTACTGGGTCTTTTCGGGTCACGATGGCGATCGCCCTGCCCAGCGTCCGAGCTGGAACTATCGGGCCGAAGACGGCGGCGGGATCATCATCGACATGTTCTGCCACTGGCAATACGTGCTCAACGACTTGCTTGGCCCGATCGAGTCAGTCCTCGCTCACGCGGCGATCGATATACCGGAGCGGATCGATGAACAAGGCGACGCGTACGCCTGCACGGCGGACGACGCCGCCTATGCGATCTTTGAAATGGCGAGCGGCGTCATTTGCCAATTCAACTGCTCCTGGTCTACGCGCGTCCGCCGCGACGATCTGCTGACGATTCAAATCGACGGCACGCACGGATCAGCCGTCGCAGGCCTGCGCGACTGCTGGGTGCAAAGCCTTGGCTCGACCCCGCAGCCGGTTTGGAATCCGGACATACCCCAGCCGATCAACTTCTACGAAGGGTGGCGCAAGTTGCCCAGCGCAACGCACGAGGAGAACGCATTCAAAACCGAGTGGGAACTCTTCCTGAAGCACGTAGCCGGCGAAGGGGACTTTCCCTGGTCAATCCGCTCCGGCGCCGACGGCGTCGCGTTGGCTCAGGCCGGGATGACATCCTGGCGCGAGCGGCGCTGGGTGAAGCCGCAGGAATTGCTGGCGCCAGATAACCCGAGCGGCGCCGCAAGTCGCAGCTGATTCTCCCTGAACATCTCTCACCAGAGGCGCGTCCTTCTTCGGGAGATCTTGGCGCTTATTTTGGGGCCAAATCAGGGAATTCACAGATATTGAAATCGTGAAAACAAAATTGTTGACCCGAGAAAGTGTAAAACATACACTTAGTGTAACAACAGTTCAATTCGAGCGGTGAAACCTCATCTTTGAAGGACTTCAGCAATGTTCGGGATCAGCTATGTGAAGGCGCCCCCTTCGACGCATGTCATGTTGTTCCGCAGGGGCAAAGTCGTCTGCGAAGGCGCCGGTCTATCCTTCTTCTATTTCGCTCCCACGTCGACGCTCGTTCAACTTCCGCTGGCCAGTACCGACGTGCCGTTCGTCTTCAACGAAGTGACGGCCGACTTTCAAGACGCCACGATTCAAGGAGAGCTGACGTTCCGCGTGACCAACCCCGGCAAGCTCGCGACGCTGTTGGATTTCAGCGTCGACGCTTGGGGACGGTACCGATCGGACGACCCGACGAAACTCAATGACCGCTTGATTCACACCACGCAGACGTTGGCCCGGGCCTTCACGCTGAAGAAGTCGCTACGCGAGTTGCTGACCAGCAGCGACGAACTCGTCGCCCAGGTCTTCGCCCAACTGTCCGCTTCGCCCGCCGTGGCGCTGCTCGGCGTGGAGGTAATGAACCTTTCGGTCTTGTCGATCAAAGCGACGCCGGAGATGGCGAAAGCGCTCCAGGCCGAAGCTCGCGAAAAGCTGCTGTTGGAAGCGGACGAAGCGATCTACGCTCGTCGTAATACGGCGGTCGAACTCGAACGTCAGATCAAAGAGAACGAACTGAACACCGAGATCGCCGTCCAGCAAAAACAGCGTCAGGTTCGCGAAACGAAACTGAAGGCCGATATCGCGATCGAACAGGAACGTGCGACGCTGGTCGACCGCAAGATCGAGAACGAACGGAAAGAATCGGAGGCGAAGGCCGACGCTTTGAAGGCGATGCTCGAACCGCTGAAGGACATCGATTGGCGAACGCTGTTGGCGGCCGCCCCCGGCGGATTGGACGCCAATCAGTTGATCGCGATGGCGTTCCGCGACCTGGCCGACAACGCCGAAAACATCGGCAACTTGAACATCTCGCCTGACTTGTTGTCGACGCTGCTGGACGGACAAGATTCGTCTGGCGAAGGGAAACGCCGCAAACGCTAGTCGCGTGAAAGGAGCCAACTCATGGGCATGATTTCCAACATGATCGCCGTCGTCACGCGCGATACTCGCTTGGAAGGACTCAAGCAGCGGTGGGGAACGTCGAACCAGGCCGACTTTCTGCTCGGCGCCGCCGTCGGTCACGAAGTGGAACGCCGCCGAAAGGTCCGGGCGAAACGGGGGCTGGCCGTCAGCGACCAGGACATTGACGCATTTGCTGAATCCGCCGTCGCGCTGACCGACCGTGAAGCGTACGAGCAGGAAGACACGCAGTACAACCAATCGCTTAAGCAGTTATTCCGCGAACTTGATCTCGGGATTCCGGTGCGGGAAGTCGACCGCGGCTTTCTGGCGAACTTTGACTTCGGCCGCTGCCTGGCGGTGGTTGTGATCGGACAGGATGGGCTGGTGGCCAACGCGGCCAAGTATGTGGGCGACTTGCCGGTGATTGGGGTGAATCCCGATCCGGCCCGCTACGATGGTTTGCTCCTGCCGTTTCAAGTTCGCGAAGCGCGAGCGGCGGTGCAGCGCGTCCTGAATCAGCGAGCCCGCTACCAGAAGATCACACTCGCCGAAGTGAATACCATCACCGGGCAGCGAATGCTGGCCTTCAACGACTTTTTCGTCGGCTGCCGTTCGCACGCTTCGGCGCGGTACACGCTCGATGTGAACGGCAATCGCGAAGCCCAATCGTCCAGCGGCGTGCTTATTTCGACCGGCGCCGGAGCGACCGGCTGGATGTCGTCGGTCTTCAACATGGCGGCCGGGGTCAGTCGATTTGTGAGCGGCGGCGATGTCCAAAAACTGACGCTCGCCCGCGATGAACGCAAGCTGATGTGGGCGGTCCGCGAACCGTTCGTCAGCCGTCATTCCAGCGCGGAAAACGTGATCGGAATTCTCAATGACGAGGACGAACTGGTGATCGGTTCGCAGATGCCAACCCAAGGAGTGATCTTCTCGGACGGCGTCGAGGACGACTTCATCGAATTCAACAGCGGCGACATCGCGACGTTCTCGGTTTCGCAGCAGCAGGTACGACTCGCGATTGGCTAGCAATCGAAGCGACTCTCAAACGCATTCGTCGATGCAGAGTCTCCTAAGGGACGGCACGAAGACACTTTGCTAGTGAAGTGTTGCGAACAGTATCGGCATTTAACCATTGATAGATCCCGTAAACGGTAAATATCGCTCGCTTAGGAGGGAGAATCCGGGATCGTGATGGTCCCTGGCTTCAACGATGATGCCCCCCGCTTTGTTCTATGCCATCGACTACGAATTGAAGTAGAATGGCTGATGCGAAAACGTATGGATGTTGGTGTGATCCAGCCCCCTCGATCATGCCCATGCTCGCAGAACGCGCACAATCGCTTTCGCCTCCTGCCTATCGCCCCCCAAGCCTTGATCCTTCCTCGAACCAGGCCATCCCTCATGCGTTTCCTGTTCCTAGCGCTGGCATGCTTCACTGGCTCGGCGATCGCGTCCGCCGCAGAGCCTTTCGAAGGGTTTCTCGAAACGCATTGCAACCGGTGCCATGGTCCGGAATTGGTAGAGCGGGATTTGCGGATAGATCAACTGTCGCGCGACTTCAAGTCAGGCGCCGACTCGCACCTCTGGGGGGAAATCGTCGAACGGATCAATTCGGGAGAGATGCCGCCGGAAGACGAACCTCAACCGACCGAAGACGAAATCGCCGCGGTCGTTTCGCAGATCGACGCACGGATCAAAGCCGGACGAGCCGCCCGCATGGCGGCGCGACCTCCGGTCGCCCATTACCGGCTTAGCCGACGCGAGTACCAGAACACGGTTTACGATCTGCTGGGAGTCCGTTACGATCCGACCCAGCCAGGCGAGTTGAACGCTGATCCCCTGTGGCATGGCTTTGAACGAATCGGCTCGCAGCTTTCGCTGGCGCCTTCGCACGTCGAGCGTTACTACCGCGCTTCCGAAATCGTTTTAAGCCGCGCCTTTCCGGAAAAGGGGGTCGAGACGAAGAAGGTTCACAAGACGGCGGCGGAGTTGCGTTACAACGGCGGCGAGCGACAGCAAGCGTTCCTCGATCGCTTTGGAATCAAGCGTCCGCTGCGTGCCCTGATCTTTCCCGGCCGCGAACTGCAGGCGCTCCGCCCCCATTGGTTCGGCAACGGTTCTGAGACAAGCGGGCTCTATCGCGTCCGCATGCAGATCAGCGGCGTTCGTCCTCCAGGCGGTCAAACGCCCCACTTGCGAATCGGCAAGAGCACTGGCGAAGGGACGAACGAAGGTCTGATCGAGCTTGATATTCTGGCGCCTGAAGACGAGCCGGAGATTATCGAGTTCGAGGTCTTTCTCGAAATGCCGACCAGTCTCGAATTCAACGTCGTCGTCACCGACATCATCAATCGCGATAAAGGCGCCCATCATCGCAACATTCTTGGTGGGCAAGACTACATCTTCACCCATACCAGCGAAACCAAGCTGCTCAATCCGACCGGCCCCAAACTCTTCGACGAAGAGGGGAACGGAATTTTCTCCTTCGTGCTGCTCGATTGGATTGAATGGGAAGGCCCGATTGAGAGCGACGCCGAACGAGCGACCCGCAGCGACGTCTATCCGCCGGAAGAGGCGACGCCGGACGTCGTGATGAGTCATCTTCATCGCTTCGCCGAGCGAGCCTGGCGGCGACCGGTAACGAACGAGGAACTGCGCCCTTACTTGCAAGCGTATGAGTCCGAACTTGCGGCCGGCGAAACTCCGACTACCGCTTACCAACTCGCTCTGCTCGGCGTGCTGAACAGCCGCAACTTCACCTATCTGGTCGAAGGGGACGCGCAACCTCGCCCGAAACTAAATGACTGGGAACTTGCGTCCCGGCTATCGTATTTCCTCTGGAGCTCGATGCCCGATCCGCAGCTGTTTGACGCGGCTCGGGAAGGAAAACTGAACGGCGAGGCTCTGGCCGAGCAGGTTGATCGGATGCTGGCCGACCCGAAGACCGATCGGTTCGTCGACGACTTCCCCCGGCAATGGCTGCAGTTGCATCGGCTGGGGATGTTTCCGCCGGACGGCAATTTGTTTCCCGAATACGACGTCTGGCTCGAAGCGAGCATGCGGGAAGAAGTGGTCCAATACTTCCGCGAAGTCTTTCAGAATAACCTGTCGATCGACGCATTCATTAAGTCCGACTGGACGATGGCCAATCCCCGCCTCTGCGAATTCTACGGGCTCCCGATGCCGAAGAAGTCCGGAGTGCAGAAGGTGGCGTTGCAGCCTGATGACCATCGCGGCGGTCTGTTGACGATGGGCGCGATTCTTGGCCTGACTTCGGACGGTACGCGGCAACGCCCTGTGCATCGCGGCGTTTGGGTCAGCGAAGCGATCTTCGGCAAGACTCCCCCTTCTCCGCCGGCGAATGTCGATCCGATCGAACCGAATCCGCCAGACAGTCCCAAGGCGACGATCCGCCAAAAGATTGAAGCCCACACGCACAACGCGAGCTGCGCGGCGTGCCATCGCAATATCGATCCGCTCGGCTTGGCGTTCGACCAGTTCGACGCGATCGGTCAGTGGCGCACGCACGAACGAGTCGAGAAAGGAACCGGCGCCGACCCGCTGGTCGATCCGAGCGGCAAAATGCCGGACGGTCGCGCTTTCGCCAACGCGGACGAGTTCAAGCAACTGCTGCTCGATGACCGCGATCAGTTTTTGACGGCGATTGTCGAGCACCTTTGCTCGTACGGATTGCGTCGCGTGCTGACGGTAGATGATCAAGAAGACGTTCAAGCGATCGTCAGCGAGGCGAAAGCGAAGAACTATCAGTTGCGAGACATTGTGCGCGCCGTCGCCTTGTCGGGATTGATGAAGAAGAGATAAGACTCGGGTAGGCTGATTCAAGCAAATTACGGACAACCTTTAAGAGCAAGAATATGACACCTTCCTGGCAGATCGATCGTCGCCATGTCCTGCGTGGACTTGGCAGCTTCATTGCGCTCCCGCTCTTGAACTGCATGCGTCCGGCGATGGGCGCCGAGATGGAGTCGCCGCGCCGTAGCGCCTTCGTCTATATCCCGAACGGCGTCAACACGCTCGACTATCAGATCACGACGCCCGGCGAGAACTACGTCCTGTCGAAGTCCCTTTCGCCGCTCGAAAAACATCGCAGCGTCATCACCCCGATCAGCGGCATGCATCATCCCGGCGGTCTCGGGCATCACCACAATTGCCAGAAGATCTGGCTCACCGGCGGTCAACTGGGTCCGACCGATCGCAATACGATCTCCGTCGACCAGAAGATGGCCGAAGTGACCTCACCGTTCACGCGGTTCCATTCGCTAGAGATCGCCAACAAGGGAGAATCGCTGGCCTGGACGGCGGACGGCATTCGTCTGCCGGGGATGAGCCGTTGCAGCGAGATCTTCGCTTACCTCTTTGAAGAGCCGAAGAACGGCACCGCCGCTCAGCGTCGCACGTTGCGTCGCAAGAAGAGCGTCCTCGACGCGAATTTGGAAGAAGTTCGCTCGCTGGAGCGGAAGATGGGGGACGAAGACAAAGGACGGATGGCCCAGTATTTGACCGCCGTTCGCGAGACCGAAGTTCGCGCCATCCGGGCAGACGCCTGGCTTGACGTTCCCCGTCCGGAGATCCTGGAACAAGATCGTCGTCGCACCGATCGCGAAGTGCCGCAAACGCAAGCCGGCGATTACTTCCGCACGATCTACGACTTGATTGTGCTGGCGTTCCAGACCGACGCGACTCGCGTGATTACCTTCAGCAGCGGGATCGAAGGACAAGGGCTGCCGATTCCGGAACTCGGGATCTCCCAATCACGCCACGAACTGAGCCATCACAACGGCGATCCCAATCACATGGAGAAGCTGACGCAAAGCGATCGGTTTAGCGTCGAACAGTTCAGCTATTTCCTGACTCGTTTGGCCGAGACTCCTGACCTGAACGGTCGCCCGCTCCTCGAAACGACGATGTCTCTCTTCGGCAGCGGCATGGCGTACGGGCACGGACACGGCAACGCCAACTTGCCCCTTGTCTTGGCCGGCGGAACCGGCTGCGGCCTGAAACATGGAAAGCATATTGACCTTAACCAAGGTCACTTTGACGGCTACCAGCTCAACGAGCCGGGCAAGCACTATCATCTCTGCAGCCGTCCGGTGAACGTGAACGCCCACATGAGCAATCTACTGCTGACGATGGCGCAGAAGATGGGCGTGGAATCCGAAAAATTCGGCGATAGCAATAGCGAACTGGATCTGGCATGAGACGACTGATCGAACGTAACGCTCTGACGAAGCTTGTGCTGGCGGTGTGCACTTTGCTAAGCGTCAGTACGCTGCGCGGGGAAGAGCCATTTCGCCCTTCGCCAGACAATCAGTTCCCGCCGCTGGAAGAGGCGAAAGCCTACCGCGGCGAGCTCGTTTTCGTCGATCATATCAACCGCCGCGGCAGCCTTCGTCTGCATGTCGACGGCCATTACCATGAAGGGCAGCTTCACCACTTCGCGATGCTCCCCTACGGCGAGATCTTCTATCGCGGCGCTCCGGCTGACTTGCGAGATATTCCGATTGGTACCGTTTTGTACGGGCGTTTTTATTTGCCGCCCGATCCCAAGACTTCGGCCGTGCCGAACGCAAACGGGAACAACGTCACCGCGCCGCGCGAAAACCACGCGATCCTGCTGGAAGACGGGCCCAGTCTTTGCCTGCGAGAAGGAAAAGCCTGGAAGCTGAAGGAAGTGAACTTTCGTGGCGGCGAAGGAGAATTGGTCGCTAGTCTGGAAAGACCGGAGGGAGGGGACGGACTCGGCGGCGAGCACAAGTTCACCATCGACAGTTCGACCCGAATCTGGCGCGGGAGAGAGTTGCTGGGACTCAATGACCTGGTCGCCGATGGAACCTGGCCGACCAATGGTTCCAAGCAACTGGACGGTCAGGCCGTTCAACTCGCTCTGGGATGGCACCCCCGCTATCTCTATCAACAGTTTCACGTCGCCGATATTTGGCTCGACGAGGCCGCGATGAAAGTCGCGACCGAACGCCAAAGGGGCGTCCATATCCATCACATTCACACCCGCTGGATGCCGGCTCGCGTCGAAACGATCAACTACGGCAAATTCGGCCACGCGACGGTCACCGCGACCTTGTTCGGCGGTATGGACGAGTCTCTGTACGCCGACTTCAAACCGGGCATCAGCGCCAAGATGGCCGCCGCCGAAAACACTTTGCGAACCTGGTGGCAGGACCACGACGGCATGGACGGCAAGATTGTCGCGGTCGAAAAGATCGAAGAGAACCCGCCGCTCGGTAGCAGTGGGATTCAAATCCAGTTTGAAGTTCCGCTGATCCTGGAAGGCTTCCGCCCAGGCCGCGTCGCTCGCATCCGCCCGCAAAACTGGCCGAATGTCAAACCGCCGATGGAAGAATGCGTGCGGAACCAAGATGACCGTTGGCCGAGCCCGGAGATTTTCCAGAAGAGGTAACGAGTACAACGACGGTCGCTCCAGCCCCGAGGAGAGCCCAGCGTGATAGATCGCTCCAATGACGAACCGGTCACCAACATCAAAACGTTTCTGCTGGCAGATCCGAGTCCCCAAGGGCGAATGGAGACGGAACGCTGGTTTGTTGCGTTCGTCAACTTCCTGCAAGACAACGGCCTGACCGCTCGGAAGCTGCTCAAGAAGGGGCAAACGCCGGACGAGTCGTTCGAGATCTGGGAATCCGATTTGACGGAAGAAGGGGTCGCAGTCGTCGACAAGGCGTTTGATCGTTGGTTGGGCGCACTCGATCGAGGCAAGGCGCCCGACGACGTTTCGATTCTGGAAAAGGCGCTCGCCAAGATCCGCAAATTTTAGTCATTCAACGGGCGTTCGTCTCGCGGCAGACGATTGGGGCTGCATCAATTCCGCTTCTTGCACGCCGAACCGCAGCCGCAGTCGCCGCAGCCAAGCCTTCCTTCCAGCGGATCTTCGCCCGCCGGAGTCCGATTCGTTCTGGCCAGCAGCGTTTGCACGACCAGCAAGCCGACGATCGCGATGGAAATGCCGCTGACGGCCTTCAAGAGCGTTTCGATCATGTCAGGTGAACAGTCCGGCAAAGCCCATGAAACAAACGGAAAGGATTCCGGCCAATACGAGCGCCACCACCGTCCCGCGAACCATCTCCGGCGTGTCAGCCAATTCCAGCTTCTCGCGGAGCCCTGAGATCAAGAAGAGCGCCAGCGTAAAGCCTAATCCGGCGCCAAGAGCGAAGACCAAGGCCTGCAAGAAGCCGTATCCCTTGTTGGTTTGAAACAGGGCCACCGCCAGGATCGCGCAGTTGGTTGTAATCAGCGGCAGGAAAATCCCGAGCGCCTCGAATAACGGACGGCTCACCTTCTTGATGAACATCTCGACCAGTTGCACCGTCGATGCGATCACCGCGATGAACGCGATCAATTCCAGATAAGGGGCGTTTGCCCACGTCAGCAGTGCGTGGATCCCATAGGCCGCCATCGAAGCGACCAGCATCACGAACGTCACCGCCGCTCCCATGCGGACCGCGGTGTCTCGTTTTCCGGAAACGCCCAGAAAGGGGCAGATCCCCAGGAAGTACGCCAACACGAAGTTGTTCACCAAGCAGGCGTTGATGAAGATGGTCGGGAGTGATTCGTCGTTCATGCGGTCGCCTCACGGCTTGCGGCTTTTCTTTGCTTCAGGAATTGGAACAACAGCAGCCAGCCGGCGAGCGTAAAAAAGCCCCCCGGCGGCAACATCATTATCGTCCAGGTCTCGAACGACTGGCCAAGCAGCGGAATGCCGAACCACGTTCCGGCGCCAAGGATCTCGCGGACGCTTCCCAGGCAGAGGAGCCCGACGGTGAATCCGACCCCCATCCCGGCCGCGTCGAGAATCGACCTTTGCACCGGGTGTTTCGACGCAAACGCTTCGGCCCGCCCCAGGATCAGACAGTTCACCACGATCAGCGCGATAAACGCGCCCAGCGTGCGGTGCAGTTCCAGACTGATCGCTTGAATCAGGTAGTCGACCATCGTCACAAAGGTCGCGATGATCAAAATAAAGGTGACGATCCGCACCTCACTCGGCACGATGCGGCGGATCAACGAGACGACGGCGCTTGACGCCAGCAACACGCCGGCGGTTGCGAGTCCCATCGCCAACGAGTTAATCGCCGTGTTGGTTACCGCCAACACCGGACACATTCCCAGCACTTGTACGAACACCGGATTCCGTTTGAAAACGCCATCGGTAAAGTCATTCATCGTTCCGGCGGACATAACCTAGGGCTCCTCTTGGCGAAACTGCGACTTGCAAGCCTGAATTCTCGGCATCCAAACGTTGGTACTCTCTCGCAGCATTGTGGCGGTCGCTCGAGACGAGATCGTTGCGCCCGTAATGCCGTCGATCTGCCAGTCTTGCGTTTTACCGCCTGCTTTGACGAACTCGAGCGGATGCGCCAGCCCGTCGCCGCCGACCGCCACGTCAAGCGATTGGAAGTTGGCGATGAAGTTGGGATCCTTTTCGATCCGATCCCCCAGCCCCGGCGTTTCGCGCGACTCCAGCACCTTCATGCCGACGATCGTTTCCGTCGCGGGATCGTAGCCGTACAAGATGCGAATGTTATCCTGGTAGCCCATTGCGGAAGTCTCGACGGCGATGCCGACAAGCTTGCCGGCGTCGTCAAAACCGGCGAACAGGTCAGCCCCTTCTTCGACCGGCCGAAAGCTTTTCGCCGATTCGTCATAGGCGTAGCCGACGCTGGCCGTGGCGCCGTCGATCACGTTGAGAATCGCCGACTCGCGGAGCTTGATGCGGTTGCGTGCGATGATCGGTTTGGTAATCTCGAACACCGAGACGATCAACAATCCGCAAATTAGACCGACGGCCAACACAACTCCGTAAATGCGCAGAATCGAAGAGGCGGACGACTCCTCCGCTGGGGAGACGTGCTCCACCGCGATGACCGCTTCGACCTTCTCTGCATGGCTCGTTTCTACCTGACTCATGTCGACGACTCCCGCACGCGGCCAAACAACCTCGGCTGCAACCAACCGTCCAGATGAGGGCTCAGCGCATTGCCAATTAGAATCGCGTACATCACTCCTTCCGATGCGCCTCCCCAGACGCGAATCGTCACCGTCAGGACGCCAATCAAAATGCCGAAGGCGATCCGAGCGCGAGGCGTGATCGGCGCCGAAACCATATCGGTCGCCATGAAGACCGCGCCAAGGACGAGGCCGCCCGACAGCAGCATGAAGAGCGGGCCGGCAAACCGGTCTGGGTCGATCAGGTGCAAAACGCCTGAGAAAACCGCGACCGACGCAAAGATCGACACTGGGATTCGCCAACTCATCATCCCACGCGCGACCAGATAGGCCCCGCCGAGAATAATCAAAACGGCGCATGTCTCCCCCGTCGAACCAGGCACATTTCCCCACAGTAGTCCGGAAGCGGCGGTCGACGTCTGGTTGAACTTCCAATCCGCCAGCGGCGTCGCTCCCGACAAGCCGTCATAGAGCGGCTTCGTAAACGGGAAGGCGAAGGTGGACGTAGGAATCGAATGAAAGCGATCTTCGGAGAGGGGGAAGAAGGTCGTCATCGGCGCGGGAAAGGTGGCCTGCATGATCGCACGACCGACAAGCGCCGGATTGAACGGATTGAAGCCCAAACCGCCAAAGATATACTTCCCGATGGCGATACAGATGACGCCGCCGACCGCCGCCATCCACAAGGGTAAGCTTGGCGGCAGAGTCAGCCCGAACAGTAGCCCCGTAATCACGGCCGATCCATCCCCAATCGTCGTCGCTTTGCCGCTGGCTTTGCAGAGCAGATGTTCGCTTAGCACGCATGAGAAGGTCGCCGTCGCAATGACCAGGATGGCCGCGATTCCGAACAGATAAATCGCGTATCCAACCACCGGCGTCAGCGCCAGCACGACGTTGAACATAATCGCATCGACGCTGGCGACCGCACCGATATGCGGCGACATCCGAATCGTCAGCGGCCTTTCGAGCAGTTTCATCGCTTTCCTCCACCACTACGAATCGCCGCTTTGGCGACGCGGAATCGTTCCACCAACGGAATCTTGGAGGGGCAGACGTACGAGCAGCAGCCGCACTCGAAACAGGCCATCAAGTGATAGTCGCTCGCCATCGTGTCGAAGCGGCCGTTCTTCGAGAGCAACCCGAGTTGCGATGGGTTAAGGAACATCGGACAGGCGTCAACGCAGGCGCCGCACGTGATGCAGGGATACTCCTTGCGATCGATCATCACGCCGGTCTGCTGCTGCGTCATGGCGATCACCCCGGTCGAACCTTTGGTGATCGGAATGTCCAAACTCGACGCCGCGTTCCCCATCATCGGTCCCCCCATGACGACCGTCGAAATGTCCTCCTCGGTTCCGACCGTTTCGAGGATGAATCGCAGCGTAGTTCCGATCGCAATGCGGAAGTTTCCCTTTCGTTTCACGCCGGGTCCGCCGACCGTGACGACCCGTTCGTAAAGCCCGAGGCGATGGGGAAGCAAGCGACCGACGTTCGCCGTCGTGCCGACATTCACGCAAACGATACCGACATCGATTGGCAAACCGCCGGCAGGAACCTCACGTCCCAGCACCGATTTGGCGAGCATCTTTTCGGCGCCCTGCGGATACTTGACCGGCAACACCTCGACGGTGACCGGTCGTCCCGGCCGAATCGCGGCACGCAGCGTTTCCGCCGCGTCCTCCTTGTTCGCCTCTACGGCGATGATCGCCTGCTTGGCGCCGCACGCTTTCAACAGATACTCGATCCCGGTCATCACGTCGTCCGCATGCTCCAACATGACACGGTGATCGGTCGTCAAATAGGGCTCGCACTCGGCGCCGTTGATCAGCAGCGTATCGGCCGACTTCCCTTCGGGAACCTTGATCTTCGCATGGGTTGGAAACGCCGCCCCACCAAGTCCGACGATGCCGGCCTGCTGAATCGCGGCGATGATCTCCGCGGGCGTAGCGGTCTGGTAGTCGAATCTTTCCTGGGCCGGCATCTCTTGCGACGCATCTTCATCGGGCTGCAGGAAGAAGGCAGGCTCCATCTTTCCTTTGATGTTTGGCGCGGGGGCGATTTTTCGAATCACGCCGCTGACCGGAGCATGGATGGCGACCGACATGAAGCCGTCGGGCTCAGCGATCAATTGTCCGCGCGTAACTTTGTCCCCTTTGCCGACCACCGGCTTCGATGGTTTGCCGATATGTTGCGCTAGCGGAATCGTCAGCAACTCTGGCAGCGGAAACGGCTCGATCGCCAAATCGCGCGTGTCGTCTTTGTTCTCCGGCGGGTGGATCCCATGCGCAAAACCTTTGCCCCCAAGAGAAGACTTGGCCCACGCGACCAGCGATTCGACAAACCCATGGCCGGTCTCTTCAAGTTCGGCGCCGCGAAAGAAGGTTGAAATTGGCCACGATAATTGACTCACGAGACTTCCTCCTTCATTTCGCTGCGGCGCTTCTTCTTTAGCGCCGTTTCGCCAATTTGCGGACCAAGCTCTGGATCGAGCCAAACGATGGCTCCGGTCGGACAGCCGTCGATCGGGGACTTCATCCGTCCCCCTTCCGGTCCCAGGATGACCGGCAGATGTCCCTGCATTTCGATATGCCCGTCCGAATCCTTCGCACACTTCGTACAGCCGGTGCAGCCGACGTTGCAGTTGTCGAGGACGCCACGGCCGTTGTCCAATGACGCACATGCGACAAACAATCGGTGGCTGATTGGTTGCAGCGTAAAGAGCCCTTTTGGACAGGCGGCGACGCAATCGCCGCACGCCGTGCAGCGGTCTTCCAGCACCACCGGCAGGTTATGCTCGTTCATGACGATCGCGTCAAAATCGCAAGCGACGGCGCAGTCAGCGAGCCCCAAGCAACCGTACAAACAGGCCTTCCCCCCGCCGCCGACCAGCGTCGCTGCGGCGCAAGACTTGGTCCCTGCGTATTCGGTACTCCACTTGGCGACGTTCACGCCGCCCGCGCAAGCGATCCGCGCAACCAGTCGTTCTTCAGCGCCAATTTCGACACCCAAAAACGCAGCTAGTCTGGCAAGTTCTTCCGGTGAGCTGACCGTGCACTTCCCCGGCGGCAAAGTTCCCGCGACAACCGCCGACGCAAAAGCGGAACAGCCAGGGACCCCGCAAGCGCCGCAATTGGCCTGGGGAAGCATCTTGTCGACCATTCCGATCCGCGGATCTTCGTCGACAGCCAGAAAGCGCCCCGCGATCACCAACACGCTGGCGAGCGAAAAGGTGAGTCCCCCCAATAGCAACGCGGCGCCCAGTGCGGTCAACAGATTCATAATTGACCTCGCAGCTCTTGCGACAATCCCAACAAGCCGAACGGTGTGAAGCCCAATCGGGCACGGATCACGGTGAATTGCAAAAGCCATGCCACCGGCAGGAACGAAGCAGGTCAGGTGTCGCCTCAGGTGCAAACTCACCCGCGCAATGGTCTGGCAACCCGGCGAAGGTAATGTTGGAAGCGGCGATTAATTCCAGGACTGGAATGACAGGTCCGCCAGCTACCTTGTAAACCGCTATCTACAAGCAGGTTACGTCGACACCGAGCGACTCCGACTGCGAACTAGCCGAACCGATCCTCGCGATTTTCCAAGATTCTGCGTCACGAACGTCGGGCGGCGGATAAGTTACCTTTAGCGGCACTTTCGGAGAGGGGATTTGGACGATTCGACCTTACACGCAACTCGGCTTTGGACGTCGGCTCAACCGATAGTCGCGGCGTTTGTCGCTTCGGTCGTGCGTGACCGCGCCGACCGGGACGATGTTATGCAAGAGACCGCCCTGGCGGTCTTGAAGTCGTTCGAAACCTATGAGCCGAGCAAACCGTTCAAAGCCTGGGCGATCGGCGTCGCGCGAAATCAGATCGGTCTCTACTTGCGACGTCGCAAACGGGACCGGTTAGTTTTCAGCGAAGAGACGATCGCCAATCTTCAGGCAACGTTTCTATCCGAGACTCCGGCCGCCAAGCTCGACTTCCTGCCAGAGTGCATCGCCCAGCTGCAAGGTCGAGCCCGCACGCTGTGCGACTTGCGTTACGAACAGGATTTGAAGCCGGCCGCGATCGCCGAAAAAGTGAAGATGACGGCGAACACTGTCGCCAAAGCGCTGCAGCGAATCCGAGAACAACTGCGCGACTGCGTCGAAGCGAAAGCGGCCGCGGAGGGAGCGAGCGGATGAGTTCCCACATCGACTTCCTTCTGCATGGTTACCTCGACGAGACTCTCACGCCGGAGCAGCTCGCCGAACTCGAAACGTGGATCAACGCCGATCCGGCGAACGCCAGACGCTTCGCCGAGACCGTTTATCTCGACGAACGTCTCGAAGCGGAAATCAAGCTGCAACAGTTCTCCGCCGAGGATCTAGAGACGCCGGTCTCGAGAAAGCCTGTACGCCCCGCAAGAATTATCGCGATCTGCCTGGCGCTTGCTGCGTGCTTGTTGCTGATCGCGAGCATTCCTTACTGGTATGGCGATTCCCACCAGGCGTCCAACGACGTCGCTCCCCAGGTCGAGGAAGTCGACGACTCGTTCGTCACCATCACGCTGGTCGAGAATGTTCGTACCGCGACAGGACAAGAGCTGCACGCTGGCGATCGCCTGGCGGCCGATCAGCTTCACCTGTTGGAAGGCGTTTTGCACTTGGAATTCGATAGCGGCGTGGAAGTGACGCTCGAGGGGCCGGCTCAGTACCAAATCGAAACGGTTGAACGCACCCATCTGTTGTCCGGCTTATTGACCGCAACAGTTCCCGATGGGGCCGAAGGGTTTGTCGTCACAACGCCGCAATCGGAAATCATTGACCTGGGAACCGCGTTTGGCGTCGCCCTGAATGAGGATGGCTCGTCGATCGTCACCGTGTTTGACGGCGAGGTCGAAGTGATTGGGAAAAGCGACGAAAAGCGGCGGCTCGTCGAAGGGGAATCGCTGGAGCTGAACTCACAGGGGGCAGTCAGCAAAGTTGCGTTTAGTCCCAAGCGTTTCGAGAAACTATGGCCGGCCGCATCCGGGATTGTCAGGTCGACCGGCGCGTTTCGGTTCGCTCCGCCTTGGCCGCGGCGACTTGATTGGATTGAAAGCGACGCCAACATCTTCGTTTTTCCGGAAGGCTATCCGGTCGTGTTGGAACATCCCTGCTCCGTCAATATCGACGCCCCGGGGAGATATCGGCGTGAACTGCAACTTACCGGCGGCGAAATCCCAGCGGGAACTCGCGTCCGCAGCTTTATCCTGCAGTTCAATCCCGAAGACCAGGAAGACGCTGCCGCCCCCGAATCGGACAAGCGGATCCAAGGAAGCATCACGTTCACCAAGCCGATTTTGGGCCTGATTGTTCGCGAAGAAGAACTTCGCGCTACCGACGGTGTTTTCTCTTTACGAGGCGGACGCGTGCCGCAATTTAAAAGAGGTTTGGAACTTAACGGATCGCCGTTCGGAGACGGGATCGTCCTGAGCGAAGATCGGCGAACCGTCCGACTCGACGTCTCCGTTTGGGGACCGCTCATCGATCAGATCCGGGTCATTGTCGACGCATCGCTGACGCAGGGAACGTACCCCAGCGATCCGTAAAACGCCCCTTTTTTCGTCTGTTCAAAAAAACTTCGTCATATTCGCCTGGCTGCGGGTAAGTAATCAATAACGCGATTGCCTGGTCCGCTGCCTTGGAGTGAGAAAAGATGAGACGTCTGGATCATATGCCCCTGACTCACGAACATTCGCGATCGCTGTTCAGCCTCCTCAGCGGCGGGCTCCTGCTCTTCCTGATCGCGCCCGTCGCGTTTGCCGAAGACGCGGCGAGCGAATACTCCGCGGAACAGCTGACCTTCTTCGAAGCGAAAATCCGTCCCGTGCTGGTCAAAGAATGCTACTGCTGTCACAGCGAAAAGGCGGGCAACATCCGCGGCGGCTTGCGACTCGATACCCGCGAGCTGACCCACATCGGCGGCGACAACGGACCAGCAGTCGTCCCTGGAGACCTGGAACAGAGCCTCCTCTACAACGCGGTCAATCACGAAGACTTCCGGATGCCGCCGAATCGCAAGCTGGCGCCGGAAGTGATCGCCGACATTCGCGCTTGGATTGAAATGGGCGCCCCTGATCCCCGCGAACGTCAGGTCGAACAGATCCAGCCGAGCGTCACCGCCGAAGATATCGCCCAGGCCCGCGAACAATTCTGGGCGTATCAACCGCTGCGTCAGCCGGAGGTTCCCCAGACGCAAGATTCCAACTGGGCCATTACCGACATCGACCGGTTCATCCTGGCGCAGCTCGAAGGCAACGAACTGCCGCCGGCCGCCGACGCCGAACCCCAAAAGGTTTTGCGCAGACTCTACTTTGATCTGATCGGGATTCCGCCGACGCCGGAGGAGATTCAAGATTTCGAGAACGTCTGGAAAAAGAATCCGTCCGATGCGGTTGAGCAAGTCGTCGATCGATTGCTCGAGATGCCGCAGTTTGGCGAGCGTTGGGGTCGGCATTGGCTCGACGTCGTCCGGTACGCCGAATCGACCGGTCGCGAAGTGAACATGACCTACCCGCACGCCTGGCGATATCGCGACTATGTCATCGACGCGTTCAACTCCGACAAGCCGTTCAATGAGTTCGCCGTCGAGCAGCTCGCAGGCGACTTGCTTCCGGCGAAGTCAGATGAAGAATCGGCGGAGAATATCGTCGCGACCACGTTTCTGGCGATTGGCCCGAAAAACGTCAACGAGCGGAATCGCATCCAATTTCAAGCCGATCTGGTGGACGAGCAAATCGACGCGACGACGCGGGTCTTCCTTGGCTCTTCCGTTTCCTGCGCTCGTTGCCACGACCACAAGTTCGACGCATTTCGCCAGGCTGACTACTACGCCCTGGCCGGCATGTTCAACAACCTGACGACCTTCTTCGGCGCACCTCCCTCCGACTACGGGCCTTACCGGCAAGTTCAGGTCCAACGAACCAGCAGCTTAATTCCGCTGCCGGTCGACGATCCGAACGACGCGAAGCCGAAATACACGTCCGTGCAGATGGAGAAGATGAAGGACGAGATGAAGGAGTTGCGTGAGGAAGCCGCCGAAGTACGACGCGATATGCGATCGGGCGACAACCAGGCAAACGTGCTAATGCGGCTCATTCGGACCTCCAACCGTTTGGCGGAACTCTCCGCCAAATTGGGAAGCGTCGACGAAAACGGCATTCCGATCAGCTTTTGCATGGGAGTCAAAGAAGAACGACGGGCACGAGATCTCCCGGTCCTGATCCGCGGAGAAATCGATCAGCGTGGCGCCGTCGTCCCGCGCGGTCTGCCGCAGGTGTTTGCCACCGAGAGCTTTGCAATTCCCAGCGAAAGCAGCGGACGCCGCGAGTTCGCCGAGTGGGTCGGCAGCGCTGACAACCCATTGACCTCGCGCGTGATGGTGAATCGGATTTGGCAGAACCTCCTCGGCTACGGAATTGTTCGCTCGCCAGAGAACTTCGGTGTGACCGGCGAAAGTCCGACGCATCCCGAGTTGCTCGATCATCTGGCGCTAGAGTTCGTCAAGTCGAACTGGTCGGTGAAAACGCTGGTAAAGGAGATCGCCACTTCTCGCGTCTATCGCATCAGTTCCGCGTTCTCCCCCAGTGCACACGAAATCGATCCAAGCAATCGGCTCCTCTGGCGGGCCAACCCAAGAAGATTGGACGCCGAATCGCTTCGCGACGCGATGCTGGCGATCAGCGGCAGCCTCGACGAAGAACGACCGCACGCCGGTCCGGTATACGATGCTGGCTATACCCGAGTTCGCGGCGGAACATTGGGAGGATCGCCCGAAGACATTCGCGCGATGTTCCAATCGGCCATGAACGCCCAGCGCGGCCAAGGCGGCGGCTTCGGAATGAACCAAGGGGGTTTCGGTGGACGATTCCGCACCCCGTTCATGCCGCGTCCCAATCAACCAAACGCCTTCGCCAACGCCATGCGCAGCGTGACGCATCAGCTCGACATGGAGGACGCGAAGTTCCGTAGCGTCTATTTGCCAATCGTGCGGGACGAACTCCCCCGCAGCCTGGAGGCATTTGACTTCGCCGATCCCAACTCGATCACCGGCGTTCGCGAGTCGTCGAACACGCCGAACCAAGCGCTCTACATGATGAATAACCCGTTCGTGCTGAAACAAGCCGACGCGCTCGCGGGACGAGTTACCAAGGAACATAATTCTCTCGGCGATCAAATCGATCTTGCGTTTCAGCTTTGCTACGGCCGTTCGCCAACCGTAGACGAGCGAACCGCCAGTTCCAATTTCCTCCGCCAGTTCAACGAGACCAGCGCTTCGCAGCGTAGCCGTACGCCCGGCAGTCCGTTGGCCATGGCCGCCTTTTGTCAGGCTCTGCTGGCGTCAGCCGAGTTTCGCCTGATCGACTAGTCCCTCTATCTATTCCTACGCGAGGCTCCGCGATGCTCAATCGACGTCAACTCTTGAAATGCTGCTCGGCCGGTTTCGGTTACCTGGCTTTCGCAGGATTGGCTCAATCCGAGCGAGCCCGTGCACAAGAAGCGGCGAACGCGAAACCGGATAATCCGCTGGCGCCCAAGGCCGCACATTTTCCTGCCAGCGCGAAACGGGTCATTTTCCTCTGCATGAGCGGCGGACCTTCGCATGTCGACTCCTTCGACTACAAGCCGCAGCTTGCGAAAGATCACGGCCGACGGGGACGCTACGGCGGTTCGCTGATGAAATCTCCCTGGGAATTTCGCCAGCGGGGCGACAGCGGGCTTTGGATTTCCGATCTGTTTCCCAAGGTGGCGGAACATGCCGACGAAATGACGCTGATTCGCTCGATGCACTGCGATCAGCCGCTTCACCCCGGCGCCATGACGCAAATGCATACTGGCACCGTGCAGTTCATTCGCCCGTCGCTTGGCGCCTGGACGCTCTATGGGCTCGGCACCGAGAACAGCAGCCTTCCCGGCTTCGTTTCGCTGAGCGCACCCGCCGGCGCCGCCCAAAACATGGGAAGCGCCTTCTTGCCGGCCGTTTACGGTGGGACCAAGGTCGGTCGCGGCGGCGGAGTCGGACAGTTCATGCCTGCGTCGAACCAAGAGAGCGTCGACGACATTAAAAACGGACGGCTTTCCAGCCGCCAACAACGGAAGCAGCTCGATCTAATCCAGTTTCTCAATCGCGAGAAGCTCGAGCGCGAACAGTATCAGCCCGCGGTGGAAGGGATGATCGAGTCGTATGAGTTGGCGTTCCGCATGCAAGACACGATGCCGAAGGTGATGGACCTTTCGGACGAGTCGAAGGCGACGCTGGCGATGTACGGCGCCGACGGCGGACCGACCGACGCCTTCGGCAAGCAATGTCTCCTCGCGCGAAGATTTGCGGAAGCAGGCGTTCGCTTCATCGAAGTTACCCATGGAGGTTGGGACCAGCATCGCAATCTGACCGAAGATCACAAGGCGCGGGCCGTCGCTTGCGATCAGCCGATCGCTGGGCTACTGGCTGACCTGAAACAGCGAAACCTGCTCGACGACACGCTTGTCATTTGGGGGGGCGAATTTGGCCGGACTCCGGCGGCGCAAGGCTCCGACGGTCGCGACCACAACAACAAAGGGTATACGACCTGGATGGCCGGCGGCGGCGTCAAAGGGGGTTTCAGCTATGGCGCCACTGACGAATACGGCTACGAAGCGGTCGAAGACAAATGCCATATCCACGACTGGCACGCCACGATCCTGCACTTGATGGGACTCGATCACGAGAAACTGACCTATCGCTATGCGGGCCGCGATTTCCGGCTGACCGACGTCTATGGCAACGTCATTAAGGAGATCGTCGCGTAACGATTGCGGCGGCCCAGCGGATGAAAACCGCTGTTGATCGGTGAAGGGGTCTTGCGGTTACCATAGTGGAATCGGCAAAGGTCACCAAAAGCCAACATCGAGAATCTGAAATGACGGGGCGTACCGATCGGACTTGGGATTTGCCTTCGCGTCCCTGGATCATGCGGATGACCTGGTCAGAGTTGCTGTTTGCCCATTGGCCGGTCGACCCCAACGCCCTGGCGTCTCTATTGCCAGTTGGACTTGAGCTCGATACGAGGGATGGCCAAGCATGGATCGGCGTCGTCCCGTTTTTGATGTCCGACGTCGCGCCTCGCTGCTTTCCTGGCGTCCCCAGACTGAGCCGCTTTCTGGAACTGAACGTCCGCACCTACGTGACGCGCGACGACAAGCCAGGCGTTTGGTTTTTCTCGCTCGACGCCGCCAGTCGCTTGGCGGTCCGTGCCGCCAGGGCGACGTTTCATCTTCCGTACATGGACGCCAGGATGTCGATGGTCCAGGACGACTCGCAACAGATCGACTACCGCAGCCAGCGGACGCACCGAGGAGAACCGCCCGCCTTGTTCGACGCGAGCTATCAAGCGACGAGCGAACCGTTTCATTCCGAGCCCGGGACGCTGGAACATTGGCTGACGGCCCGCTACTGTCTTTACTGCTCGGATCGCAAAGGCCGCGTCTATCGCGGCGAGATCGACCACGATCCCTGGTCCCTATCCCACGCAACTTGGACCGTACGCGAGAACACGATGTGCGTTCCGCTGGGGCTCGAATTGACCGGCGAGCCGCATCTTCTGTGCGCCGAGCCAATCGCCGTGCGAGCATGGCAGGCGACGCGCTGCGATTGAAGACCCTGTCTACGCGGACGCCGGCACGTGGCCCAATTTGCTGCAATAAATTGCCGCCGCCATCTGAATCCCGCCTATCGGGAAAACAATTCCTGGTTACGATGGACGCGGGAATTAGTTTTGGCGGACCGGTCGGCGGCAGGAAATGCTATTCGCGGCAACGACAATCAACGCATTGGAGATCAGCATCGGCTTGCTAGGCGGGCTGGCGCTGTTTCTCTATGGCATGCACCAAATGTCCGATGGCTTGAAAGCTGTCGCAGGCGACGGTCTTAAAGTCTTGCTCGGCCGGCTCACGACGAATCGATTTACCGCCGTCTTTACTGGAGCCGCAGTGACCGCGGTGATTCAGTCCTCCTCGGTGACGACAGTCCTGGTCGTAGGCTTCGTTAGCGCCGGACTCATGACGCTGCAGCAGTCGATCGGCGTGATCATGGGCTCCAACATCGGCACGACCGTCACCGCGCAGATCATCGCCTTCCAGGTCACCAAGTACGCGTGGCTGATGGTCGCGGTCGGATTTGGCAGTTGGTCGTTTTCCCGCAGCGCCGTACTGCGCAATTATGGAGCGATGCTGCTCGGGCTCGGCATGCTCTTTCTCGGCATGGATCAAATGAGCTCGGCCACCTATCCACTTCGCTCGTTCGAGCCCTTTATCGACTTGATGGGGCGCATGGACAATCCGGCGCTCGCCATCTTGCTCGGCGCCGCGTTTACGGCTGTGATTCAAAGTTCATCCGCCGCCACCGGCATCGTCATCATGCTGGCGTCGCAGGGAGTCTTGTCGCTGGACGCGGGAATCGCCCTGGCGATTGGCGCAAATATCGGCACCTGCGTTACTGCCATCCTGTCGTCGATTGGTAAACCGGTCGACGCCCGCCGCGCGGCGGTCGTCCACGTCATGTTCAACGTCCTTGGAGCGTTGCTTTGGGTCTTCCTGATCGGCTACCTCGCGGAGATGTCTCGATGGATCTCTCCCGAGTTCCCGAACCTGGAAGGAACGCAGCGGCTGGCAGCCGAAACGCCGCGTCAGATCGCCAACGCCAATACTCTGTTCAATGTCGCTAATACGCTGATTTTGATCTGGTTTACAGGCCCCATCGCGAAGCTGGCCACTCGAATTGTGCCAGAGCCGCCGATCGAGGAAGTCAAGCGAATCGAACCGATGTACCTCGACCCCGAGTTTCTGCAGACCCCCGCCTTGGCTTTGGATCGAGTTCGTCTGGAACTGACGCATATGGGAGAGCTGATCGTCGAAATGTTGCAATCGGCGCCGACCGCCGTCTTATATGGCGACAAGGGGGACTTACGTGCACTGAAGCATCTCGACGATGACGTCGACATCCTGCACGTAGCGATTCTGGATTATCTGCGGCAGATACAACGAGCGGAACTGACGCCCGATCATGCGAGTCAAATCCAG
Source organism: Blastopirellula sediminis (assembly GCF_020966755.1). Lineage (NCBI taxonomy): Bacteria > Pseudomonadati > Planctomycetota > Planctomycetia > Pirellulales > Pirellulaceae > Blastopirellula > Blastopirellula sediminis. Next base: position 380,184 of record NZ_JAJKFT010000004.1, on the reverse strand, counting down.
ACGCTGATCCTGGTCGCAAATTATCTCGAGAATAGCGGCGACCTGATCGAAACCAACCTGGTGACCCAAGGAAAACGGCGAATCAAACGAAAGGTGAGCCTCCCCCCAGCCGTGGTCCAAGAGCCGCTGGAAAAAATCGTCCTGGAGTCGATGCAAGCCGCCGTGCAAGCAATTCGGCCAGACGACCAGAAAGTTCCGATCGAGATTGAGAGCCGCCAAGCGTTAGTCGATCAGCTAGCGGAAGAGGCGACCGAAAAACTCGCTCTCCAGTTGGTCGAAGGAGGGGAAGAGGCGATCCAGCCGTTTCGAATCCAAACCGATCTGATTAACGTCCTGAAGCGGCTATTCCACAACGCGAAACGCATTCTCGAACTGTGCCAGTAAAATCGCCGGCGCCGCGAAACGTGCATGACGCTCCGGCTGATCCGACGGCCGGAAAGTGCGATATCGAATTCTCACTCCGACGACGGTGGCGGTTCTTTTTGGCCGAGTTCCCCAAGCGAGCGAAACACCACGAAGAACGACGGCACGAATAGGAGCGCGAAGATCGTCGCGGCGATCATGCCGCCGACGACGGCGTTTCCAACCGCTTGCCGGCTTGCCGCACCGGCTCCTTGAGCGATTAGCAGCGGCAGGAATCCAAGGACCGAGGAAAACGCGGTCATCAAAATCGCGCGAAAGCGGAGCGAGGCCGCTTTGGAAGCGGCTTCCTGAATCGAGAGCCCATCGCGCCGCTGTTCGGCGGCGAATTCGACGATCAGGATCGCGTTCTTACTTGCCAAAGCGACGAGCAACACCAACCCGATTTGCGTGTAGATGTTGATGTCGGCGTTTCTCAGCACGAGCAGAATCACCACGCCTAGCGCCGCCAGCGGCACGACGGCGATCACCGCCATTGGACTGGTCCAACTTTCATACTGGGCGGCCAACACGAGAAACACCAAAACGATGGAAAGAACCAGAATGAAGGCCGGCGATTGCAACGGCGAATCGGCCTCGCTCAGCAACTTCTCCTGATACGACATTCCGGTCCATTCAAAGGTGACGGATGGTGGGAACTTCTCCGCCGCCATTTGTTCCAGCAGTTCCATCGCTTCCCCGGAACTGAACCCCGGGGCAGGCGTCCCATTGATCTGGGCGCTCGGGTACAAGTTATAACGTTGAATCACCTGAGGACCGACGATCGTCGAGATCTCCATCAACGTCCCGGCCGGGACCATTTCTCCGTCGGCGTTGCGTACGTCGACGCGCAGCAGATCTTCGGGAAGTACGCGTGCGCTCGGCTCGGCTTGAGCCCGGACTTGCCACGTTCGCCCAAAGCGGTTGAAGTCGTTGATATAGGCCGATCCCATGTAGGCCTGCAAGGTTCCGAATAGCGATCCGAGCGAAACCCCTAGCTTCTTGGCTTTCGTTCGATCGATTTCGGCGTAGACCTGCGGAACGGAAGCGCGGAACGTCGAGTTCATCCCGGTCAGACCTGATTGGGCGTTGCCGTCCACGACAACTTCCTCGACCAGCGACTGCATGTTCAAGAGCCCAATCCCGCCGACATCTTGAAGCTGCATCTGAAAGCCGCTGGCATTTCCCAGTCCATCAATCGGAGGAGGAACAAACGCGATACATTCCGCATCCTGAATCTTCCGCAGGTCCGCCCGGATGCGTCCCATGATCTCGTCTTGGCTCAGTTCGCTGCTCGTCCGTTCTTCCCAAGGCTCGAACACGATCGCGACAAAGCCATTGTTCGATCCGACCGTTCCACTCAAGATCGAATAGCCGCTGATCGAAACCCAGTCCGAAACGCCGTCGGTCCGCTTCAATATCTCGTCGACCTTCGCCATCACGTGATGAGTCCGTCCCAACGAGGCGGCGTCCGGCAGTTGGATATTGGCGAACGCATACCCTTGGTCCTCGGTCGGTAAAAACCCGGTCGGAACCTGCCGAAAGCCCCATGCCGTTACGACCAGCAGACACGTGAAGATGGCCATCGATAACACGATGTTGTGGACGCCAAATTTGACGGCGGCCGAATATCCGCTGGTCGATACATCGAAGGCGCGATTGAATCCCACAAAGAAGATCTTCAGCAGCCGATTGACGAGCGGCGAGAGGAGCCAACCGACAGCGACGCCGACAACTGCGAGTCCCGCAGCCGCCTGCCATCCCAAGGCCGCGTGGGTGAGCCACCAGACGGTCCCACCAACCAAGACGCCGACAAACCCGGCTGGCAAAAACGAGTTGCTCTCAAATGACTCTCGCGCTGGACGAAGAAAGATCCCGCACAGCGCAGGACTGAGCGTCAGCGCGTTGATGGTGCTGATTATCACAGCGGCCGAAATCGTGAGCGAAAACTGCTGATACAAGCGACCGACGATTCCCCCCATGAACGCCGTCGGCACAAACACGGCAAGCAAGACGAGCGTGGTGGCGATTACCGGGCCGGTAATTTCCTCCATTGCTTTTACCGCCGCTTCTTTCGGTCCCAAACCAGCGTCCAAATGGCGATAGGCGTTCTCGACGACGACGATCGCATCGTCGACCACGATCCCGATCGCCAAGACGATTCCAAAGAGCGTCAGCATGTTGATCGAAAATCCCAAGCCCGCCATCACGGCGAACGTTCCGATCAAAGCGACGGGAATCGCCGCCGAAGGGACGATCGTCGCTCGCCAATCCTGCAGGAAAATGAAGATCACCAACACGACAAGCGCAACGGCGACGAATAGGGTCGAATAGACTTCGGCGATCGAGGCCTCGACGAATCGGGTCGTATCGAAGGGAATCTGATAGCTGACCCCTTCCGGAAACCGCTTGCTCATCCGCTCCATCTCGCGGCGGATCGAACTCGCCAGATCGAGCGCATTCGCAGTCGGTAACTGATAGATCGCGATTGCCGCACATGGCTGGCCATTGGTAGACGCGGTGTAGTTGTAAGTTCGAGCGCCCAGTTCCACCGTCGCCACATCACGGAGACGCGTTAGCGCCCCATCCGCCGTCGTCTTGAGGATCAATTCCTCAAACTCTTCCGGTTCGGATAGACGTCCCTTCGTATTGACGACGAACTGAAACGCGGTGTCGTCCGACGTTGGCGGTTCGCCGACTCGACCGGCGGCGACCTGAACGTTCTGCTCCTGGACCGCCGCGATCACGTCTTGCGGGGTCAGATTCCGCGCTTTCAGCTTCTCCGGCGCCAGCCAGATTCGCATGCTGTAATCGTCGGCGCCAAAAATCGAGAGTGAGCCGACCCCTTCCACGCGCCCCAGTTGATCGCGCAGATTGATCGTGGCGTAGTTGCTTAAAAACAGACTGTCATGCCGCGAATCGGACGACGTGAGGGTAATGAACTGCACGATCTGCGTCGATTGCTTTTTCGTCGTGATCCCCTGACGGCGCACCTCTTCCGGCAACCGCGGCTGAGCGATCGACACGCGGTTCTGCACCAGAACGGTCGCCATATCCATGTCGGTGCCGGTCTCGAACGTCACGTTCAACGTGTAAGCCCCGTTGTCGGTGCAGGTCGAAGACATGTAGATCATGTTTTCGACGCCGTTCACCTCCTGTTCTATCGGCGCGGCGACCGTCTCCGATACGACGCCCGGATTGGCGCCTGGGAAGTTTGCCGTCACTTGCACCGTCGGAGGCGTGATCTGCGGAAACTTCGCGATCGGCAGACTCGACTGCGCGATCGCGCCCGCGAGCATGATGACAATCGAAATGACCGTAGCGAAGATAGGCCGATAGATAAAAAAGCGTGACATAAGTTGCGCCTATCGGTAAGGATAGCTACTGGGAGTTTTCCGTTTTCTCAACTTCGTCCGCAGCAGGTTTCTCGGCGGTCCCCTTTTCAGGATTCAGCAACGACTCATCCACGGTCAGCTCGGTCCCTACTGGATTGACCACCGCCCCAGGGCGACTACGTTGCACGCCATCCACAACGATGCGATCCTCCGCTGTAATCGGCTCCTCCGCATTGGGCGCTGCGGAGATCACAACCATCGGACCGAATTTCGCCCCCACGACGACATCCCGGCGCTCTACCATATTTTCCGAGTTCACAACCAAGACGTAGCTTCCCGCCTGGTCGACGGCGGTCGCCCGATCGGGAATCAGTAGCGCATCCTTCTGCCGATCAACAGGAAATCGAATCCGCACGAACAACCCAGGCGTCAGTCGGCCGTCGCTATTCGGGAATAGGCCCCGAATTGCAAAAGTTCCGGTCCCCTGCTCTACCGTCAGGTCGGTGAAGTTCAAAGTCCCTTGATACGGAAATCCTTCGTCGGAAGCGCGGGCCAGATAGAGAGGGACGTCGCGTCCATTCTTTTCCTGCGGATCGTAAGCGTCGACAAAGCTGAGATAGGACTGCTCGCTAATCGTGAAATTCGCATAGACGGCGTCATTGGAAACGATCGTCGCCAAATGGGTCGAAGGTTGGGACGAAACCAGGTTCCCCATTTTCACAAGCGATTTTCCGATCCGCCCCGTGATCGGCGATTGGACTTCGGTATAGTCCACGTCGAGTTGGGCCTGACTGAGTCGCGCATTGGCGGCGTCAATCTGGGCGGCCGAGCCGTCGACTTCGGCCTGCAAACGGACCATCGTCATTTCGGAAACGGCGCCTTTTTCAAAGACTTCCTTTTGACGCGCCAGATCGTTTTCCGCTTTCGCCTTGGCGACTTCCGCCAGGCGAACTTCGGCCTTGGCCAGATCACGCTTCGCCAGGAATTCTTCCGGCTCGATCTTAAAGAGAACGTCCCCTTGCGTCACATCGTCATTCGGCTGAAACAAGATCTCTTGGAGAAACCCGCTAACGCGAGCATGCACCTCGACGCGCTCGACCGCTTCGGTCGTTCCGGTCTCTTCCAGATAAACCGTTACTTCTCTAACTAGCGGTTTTGCAACCGTCACATCCGGCGGAGGAGGCTCGTGGTATTCGTTCGTCGGTCGACAGCCGCTGACCAGACTCATGGCCGCTAGGATCGCAATCAGAGATCGTAGGCGCAAATAATTCAGAGCGGACAATTTCTTTCGCCGTCGGAAAGACGGGCCCCCAATTCAACGCGTGGTGTCGAACAGTCGCGAGCGAGGGAATCATGGAAGAACGTCGCGTCTCCTAAAAATCTCGCAGAGAACGCATCGCAAATCTTCCCCTACATTGTCGGCCCGAATGATAGCCCCCCTCTCCGATGGTGTCAAATTTCCACCAACACTGTGACGGAACGAAACGTAGCGAACGAACTTTCAGCCACGGACGGGCGCCAAGATCCCTCACTAGAAATGTACGTCCAGAGTTCAACTTCTACACCGCGTCTATCCGATTAGCCGCCGCCAATCCAAAACGAAGATCGTGTTGCATTCGCCCACTTTTTGGAACTAGACTTAATTCAACGCAGCGTTCGACGCATCCCTTTTCATCTCCTCTTCCTACGAATCCGCGGATGGCTCGCGCGATTTGGTTTATGAACTCGCCGACGCTTGACTCCTGCCGGCTTCTAACGCCGCGAAACGGTGGAGAAACGCATGAATCCATCTTGGCGAATGACGCTAGTGCGAATCCTCGTAGGCATCGGCGTATTTCTGCAACTCGGAACCCAACCGATCTTTTCGCAGAATCTGACCGATGGCCTCTCGAGAGAACTTCCCAAGGCGTCCACGGGGCCGAAACGTACCAAGGCGCCCGATTCGGCCATCACGATTTGGGGAGAAACGAACCTTAAACGCCTGGACGACTTCGCCTACGGCCCCGGCGGCGACTCGATTCTCGCCATTGCAGTCGTGTCGAGCCAATTTGACCCCCGCTTTAATGATGGTCGCGTTCAAATACTTTGCTGGAAAGCGCCGCAAACGGAGCCCGAGACGCTTCTCAAGTTTTCGACCGAGATAAATCGACTTGCGGTATCGCCAGACGGGCACATCGCCGTGACGCGGTTTGAGACTCGTAAGACCGATAGCGATCGAAGTTTTCAACGAGGCATGCGCGGTTGGGAAGAGTTCTCAATCGCTGAGATCTACGCACCCGAGTCCGACAAACCGGTGAAAACGCTCGAATTCAACTTTCGCGGACCGCAAGAGAGTCTCGCCTATTCTGGAAATGGAAAGTGGCTCGCGTTCGGTCCAACAATCTACTCCACCGTCGATTGGCAATCTGTGTGGACGCGATCGGGTTCTCCCCGCAGCCCCAATCGGTGGGCGCTGCATCCAAGCCTTGACCTGATGGCGATCGCGACGCCGTCGTTCGTCGACTGGCGTAGCGGTACGAGCCCAACCGTAACGCTGTTTGACCTGAACCAGAAGAAAGAGGTTTCCCAGGCCAAGGAGGCGTTAAGCGAGCCGCTTCGTCAGATCGCAATTTACAAAGAGGCAGTTGATGTGCTCGCCTGGCGGAAAGATGGCTCGAACATTTTGATGGCGAACGGCCGTCGATTCGTTTCGACGCCGATTAGTTCGCCAGCGGAAACTGCGCCTGATTCGCGACAAACTCTGGCGATGGAGCTGCGTCAGGACGATATCACGCAGCTTGGCGGGACCGCCGATGGCGTTTGGACCATTGTAGGATATGCACAGCCAGACCGAGTTATCATGTTGAATCCCAGCGCAAATCGCGGCTTCTTCATCGAGGGCTCTACGTTTCGCGTTCATCCCAATAGGTCGGAAATACTTGTTCATCGACGCATTTATCCTTCCGCGGAAGGCGCACGCCTGACGCGCGAGATCTTGTTGGTCGTCGATCTTACGAAGCTTGTCGATTGACCGGCCCGGAGTACGAAATGAAGCTGGAACGCATCGCACGCCAAACGCCTCAAGTCATCGCCATCGCACTTTTGTTAAGTTGCTGCGGCTTCGCTCGTGCCCAGAACGTCAATCAGCAAGCAGCGGCGGCGACGGCGTTCGTCAAACAGACGGAGCTTGGCGAAGGGACCGCGTTTTGCATTCGCGCCGACGGCCTCTTCGTCACCAACTGTCACGTTTTGCTGCAACTCGAGTTACTCAGCGAGACGACGCTGGTCATCAACTCCGGACAAGGGGACAAACAGCAAGAAGTCAAAGCGAAGCTGCTTAGCACCAATCTCGAGTGGGACCTCGCCTTGTTGAAAGTCGACGGTCGAAACGACTGGCCGACGCTCGATATTCTCGCCGAAAATGAAAAGCTTGAACTGGGAGATGAAGTCCTCGCCTTCGGTTTTCCCTTCGGGACGCTTCCCGAGGGGAAGAACCCATCAATCACGCGCGATCCAGGCCAGATCACTTCCCTGCCGCAAGACGAAAACGGGAACTACACCGACATCAAGTTCAACGCAGGGGTCAACCCTGGCAACTCGGGCGGCCCACTTGTCGATGCGGAAGGTCGCGTCCTGGGAGTGGTCGCCAGGAAGATGGCGTTTCCTGCGGTAGGGACAAGTTTTGCGATCAGCTACCAGCGGCTGCGCGAGTTCCTGAAGCAACCCGGCCTAAGCGCCGCAAACGATGTGAGTAAGTGGGAAGATCGCAATCAAGCGATGGATTTTCAGGTTCGCGTCATAACCGACTTTGGCGCCGTTCGTCCTGATACCATTGAAGTCGCCGTAAGCGCCGATGGCGAGACATGGCGCACCACGCAAACTTCATTGCCCGCAGACAAGGACGAAGTTGTCGTTCACCTGACGCCAGACCCGCGCAAGGATCTTCCCTTGCTATTGCGTCGCGGGCATTCCTTTACAAAGCCGACCGAAAAGGAACTGCTGAAAATCGATGACCGTGTGATTCATGGGGCGACGGGAACTCGGTTGTCAGACGTCGCTCGACTCGTCCGCATTCCTAATGACGAAGCGAGTCTCGAGCTGCGCAGCGGACGAGGCGTCAAGGTCTCCGTGAAAGACCTGCACCGGGGAGAAGAACTCCTTCCTGCAGCGACCTGGGATTCTTCGACGGTCCATGTCGATGATCCCCGAAAGGGCGCCATCGATTGCGTAATCCGCGCGAAGATTGGGGACCAGATCGTCCGGGAAGTCGCCATGCCGTTCGTCTTCACCCAGCGTCCCCCATTTAAGAATTCTCCCGGCGATCGTCCCGTCATCAGCGAAAACGGACCAGTCGACAACTTTCATATACAGATTCCACTGCAAGGACAGGTCACGTTCAACATTGGTCGCTTTGGAAGGAAGACGGAGCAAGACGACCACTATTTCACCGGATTCGCGCTGGCCTACGCCTCGGGACAACATACTCCCCCAGGCAACTTTTCCTTATGGGGGCCCTTCATCCGCGTCAATGGAAAAATGTGGCATTACGCCATGGCGGAGAATTCTAGTTTGGCCCCCAATATTCTCTCTATCGAACTCAAAGATGGAGAATGGGACTGCGAAGTGGCGCGCGACTGGGCCGCCGGCGCCGAAGGAAAGGATCTGCAAGAAGGGGAAGTCGACATTCGCTACCCGGTTCCCAATCTGACGATGGTCACGCTGCGAACTCCCCAAGGGAAGCCCGCGACCTACCGGATTCGCTTCTTCCTGAAGACAGCCAAGTAGTTACTCGATTTCGGCTCCCGTTCTTCCCATATCTTCTCCGTCCAAAGCCGCGAACCTTGCTGGTCGTTCGGTGTCCTTCTCCGTCAGAAGGAAAAATCCCATGAATTCGCTGTACGACAACCAGTCAGACTCCCAGCAGTCATCCGACGACGGATGAGGCGGTGACGGTATGTCGTTGCAACAACACGCATGACTCCCAAGCCCGCCTGGTTTCTCCGACTCGGCGGGCTTTTTTTGTGAATACGTTCGATCTTTGTTTTCCATGTCGGCTGCTCTGGCGATGCACGGGCACAAAAAGACTGCGCAGGCTGCTCACCTTCGTAGTTGGTCAGCGGACATGTCGTTCCTAACCATAGGAGGTTTTGAGCTATGGCAACCAAACGTAACGTTAACGTTGGAACCATTGGTCACATTGACCACGGCAAGACGACCTTGACCGCGGCGCTGCTGCGCGTCCAAGCGGCGAAGAGCCTGGCCAAGGTGAAGTCGTATCAGGAGATCGCCCGTGGCGGCATCGTCCGCGACAAGGGAAAGACGGTCACGATTCTCGCTTCGCACGTAAAGTACGAAACCGAAAGTCGCGTCTACGCCCACATCGACTGTCCCGGCCACGTCGACTACATCAAGAACATGATCACCGGCGCGGCCCAAATGGACGGCGCGGTGTTGTTGGTCTCGGCGGTCGACGGTCCGATGTCGCAGACGCGCGAGCACTTGCTGTTGGCGCGGCAGATCGGCGTTCCGCACTTGGTCGTCTTCATGAATAAGTGCGACCTGGTCGAAGACGCCGAACTGTTGACGCTCGTCGAACTCGAAGTGCGCGACTTGCTGACGCAGTACGGCTTCCCCGGCGGCGAGATCCCGGTGATCCGCGGCTCGGCGAAGCTCGCGCATGACGCTCCGGCCGATCCGGAGGCAAGTCGGTGCATCAACGAGTTGCTCCACGCGCTCGATACGTCGATTCCTGATCCGGTCCGCGAGATCGACAAACCATTCCTGATGCCGATTGAGAACGTCTTCTCGATTGCTGGTCGCGGCACCGTCGTGACCGGAAAAATCGAGCAAGGGACCGTTCGCTCCGGCGATGCGATCGAGATCGTCGGTCTCCGCGATCAGACCGTCAGCGACATCGTTACCCAGGTCGAGTCGTTCGCCGAAGTTCTCGAGTCGGGTCAGGCCGGCGACAACGTCGGTTGTCTGCTTCGCAAGACGCGGTACGACGACGTGCACAAAGGGCAGATTATCGCCGCTCGCGGCTCGGTGACGCTCCGGCGTCAGTTCGAGGCCGAGGTCTACGTGCTTACGAAGAGCGAAGGGGGACGTCATACGCCCTTCTTCGACGGCTATACGCCGCAATTCTTCTTCCGCACGGCCAACGTCACCGGCAAGACGCATGTCGTCGGCGATATGACGATGGCGATGCCTGGCGAAGGCGTACAGCTGCAGGTCGATCTGCTGCATCCGATCGCCGTTAACCTCGGCGACCGTTTCGCGATCCGTGAAGGTGGCAAGACGGTCGGTTCCGGCGTCGTTACGAAGGTAACCGCCTAGCGTAAAAACCGAACGCCCGCGAGTTGCGCAATGCGACTCGCGGGCGTTTTCTCTTGGACCTTACGGGCGACCTTAGTTCTTCGGCGCCAGCGTCGCAGAGCCGAAAACTTTTCTGCCGAGCGGGGTAGTGCCGGAAAACGCCAACGCAATCGCTCCATTCCTTAGCGTGCCGCGCATAAACATCTTCGCGCGGCCGACAAGCGCCGATTCAAATTCGACCACCCCATTTCCGCGAGTGGGGGCCTTTCCCGCAACAGGAAGCTCGATCTTTTTACCTTCCTTGGTTATGATCGCGATCGCTCCTTCGAAGGCGCCCCCTTTACGATCCGATACGGAAAGGGCCCAGCGAAATGGAGCTTCGTCGCTACCTCGGCCCTCGCCTACCCAGACGACCCCGCTCTTAAACGGGTCGTTTTCATCGACGGTACCGTCGGTGGTTTCCCCCTTCAGCTTCGCATTCTCTTTTCGCAGCTCTTCACACTCTTTCGCCAGGCGTTCAGCTTCCTGTTCGGCGAGTTGCAGCTTCAGTTCCAGATACTCAACACGCTGCTTGAGCAATTCGACATTCGCCTCCTGGCCGAACGCCTGCGTTGAGCTATGCATAAGGACGACGGCGACAATCAAAACGAGAATTCGACGATGCATGAAGGGATTCCTTGTGGATTGACGTTCCCGATGAGCCGTTGACTGCCATTTCCCATCGGCAAAGAGCCGAAACGCCTAAATCGAGGGGCAGGCAAGCCGAATTCTCGCCGGCGGCGGAAGCGTTGTCACGTCTTTCCCCTACGACCCCTAATTCCCCCACGCAATCGCCAAGTCCAGCTTCCGATTCCCGCGAACCACCGATAGCGTAATCGGCGTATCATGCGGCATGACTGAAAGTAGACGATGGATGTCATCGACGCTCGCCGTAATGCGGTCGTTGATCGCGACGATCACGTCGCCAGATCGAATGCCGCTCTTCTGCGCGGCGCTGCCAGGGGCGACTTCGACAACCTCGACCACATGTTCTGAAAGGAGATCGAATTGCCGAACTGCGGCGCGACTCAGTTGCTGGGCGGCGGCGGTGACTCCCAGTTGCCGGCGGCGGACGCGACCATGCGCCAGGATCTCGGAAACGACCCACTGCGCGGTATCGCTTGGAACGGCGAAGCCCAAACCTTGCGCCATGGCGATGATTGCGGTGTTGACGCCGACCACGCGTCCCCGCGAATCGACCAACGGTCCGCCGCTGTTGCCCGGATTGATTGGGGCGGTGTGCTGAACGATGTTCTCGATCAGATGCCCATCCTGTCCGCGCAGCGTACGGCCGACGGCGCTGATCACGCCGGTCGAGACGGTCGAGTGCAAGCCGAGCGGACTTCCCATCGCGATCACCAGTTGACCAACGCGAGTCGCGCCAGAATCTCCCAATTCGGCATAGGGCAAATCGCTCGAAGCCAGACGCAACAGCGCGACGTCGGTCGAAGGATCGTCGCCAATCACCTTCGCGTCGACTCGATCGCCGTCATTGGTTTCCGCATACAGCCGCTCCCGTCCGCCGACGACGTGACTGTTGGTAATCGCATAACCGTCCGGCGTAATCAGGAATCCAGAACCAGCCCCGCCCCGCTCTCCGGAAACGCTGACGACCGCCGGCGAAACGCTCTCCACCACGTTGATCACCGCCTGAGAATAGGCGTCCAGAACTTCCGCGTCGGCCGGATTGGCCCGTCGCGGAGCAGGAGCCTGATCGCCCCGATCGGAGCCCGAGAGAAATCGAATCGTGTCGCCAACTTTTTTCATAGCGCGTCCCTTTCAAATTGCTTCCCCTCTATCTTAGGCGCCAAGGCAAGAGGGAAGCGTGAACATGGCTTGCCGCGGACACCTGGCCTCCCTTCCCAAGTGACCAATCCACATGGATTTCGGCGAAAACGCAAAGTATGATCTAGATGGCCGCTCTCCCCATACCCGTCTCATTCCTTCCTGCCAATTGCCGCCGCATGAACAACGCGCTGAAGACCTATACGCTCGCCCTTGGACTCTGTCTGATCGCCAGCTCGCTGCTCGCCGCTGAGTTGCATGTTAACGCCGAGACCGGCAGCGACTCGAACCCTGGCACGGTCGAGAAGCCGCTGAAGACTTTGCAGAAAGGGATTAGCTCGGCGAAGGAAGGAGATGTGATTCAGCTTCATCCGCAGGGCGCCGTTTATCGCCAGGCCGGCACGTTCGGCAATCGGAGTGCGATCACGATTGAAGGGAACGGCGTGACGCTCGATGGCGCTGATCCTCTGCCGGAAGATGGTTGGGAGAAAGTCGGCGCCAATCTTTATCGACGTCAGATGAAGCGGACGCCGCTCGATCGCCATTTGCTGATCATCGACGGCGTGATGCAGCGGATGGGGCGCACGCAGAGTGCTGGCTCCCCCGACTTTCCACCACCGTCGGCACTGAAGCCGGGCGAGTTCTGCTTTGAGAACATCGACGACAAACAAGGGTGGCTCTACGTCTGCGGCTCCACCAAGAACCTCCAGTGGTCAACGCGGGTCAACGGCATCGCCACCGGCGGACCATGCAAGCGGCTTGTTATCCGCAATTTGAACACCCGTAACTTTTTGAACGACGGCTTCAACGTGCATGGCGATTGCCGCGAATTGAAGTTTGAGAATATCAACGGCTACGACTGCTTCGACGAAGGGTTCTCAGCGCATGAGTCGGCTGAGTGCGAGATTAACGGCGGCAAGTTCTATGGAAATGAAAATGGAATCGCCGACGTGAACTCTACCGAAACGGTCTATCGCAACTGCCAGTTCTACGGCAACGTCAACGTCGACGTCTTGCTGGTCGGTAAGGTGCACCGTCTGATCGATTGTCAGATCGTGAACATGACGTCAGCTGCCGCATTGAACGGGGGCCCGCGCGAAAAGCAGGCAACGTTTGATCTCGTTTTGGAGCGAGTATCGATCACGACCGACAAGAAAGAGGAAAAGGGTCATGCCCGCGTCAACGGCGGCACGCTGCTGCTGAAGGACTGCGTTATCGAGAATGTGAACCTGAATACCCTGGGCGCCGACGTCAAATATGAGGGGACCAATAAGCTCAACGGCAAGGTGGTCGAAACGCCGTAAGTTTCTTTCTCATTTCGACTTTTGCGGCGGCGTCGACTTTTTTTCGCCGATTCACGTTCTGTTCAGGTTGGGTTTGGATAATTCGACGTATCGCGACAGCGGTTCGCGACACTCGCCCCAACAGAGAGGAACGTCACGATGAAATACCTGATAGTTTTCGCCGTCTTGTCCGCTGCGGCCGCGGCCTACGCCTTGGCGCCGCCACCGAGAGGTCCCGAAAACGGCGATGGCCCTCCCGGGCAAAATTGTCCCGGCAAAGGAGATCCGCAGATGAGAGATGAAGGACGCCGCCCTCCTCGTCCTGGCGATGATCGCGATCCCAATGGCCGCCCGCCGCGTCCTGGTGATGAACGTGATCCGAATGGTCGTCCGCCGCGGCCCGGCGACGATCGTCGTCCTCCCCGCCGTGAAGAGCCGACGGTCGATCTCTCTAAACTCGCGCCGGGAACGGTCGTCTTTCAGCAAGGGTACGAAACTGATCCGCGCGACGGCGGTCGTCCGGTCGTCCTGGTCGCCGCCGGTCTCGGCGTCACCTCGGACGTCTTCCGCGATGCGTTCAGCGGCGTCCGCCCCGCTCGCGGTCGCGGTCCAACCGGCGAGGAAGCGCGACGCAACAAAGAAGTGCTGATGAACGCCCTCGGCCCGCATGGCGTCACCAACGATCGGCTTGATGAAGTCTCGAACTACTATCGCTATCGCCCGCAGAATGGGGAACTCTGGACGCATACCCCGGCCAAAGCGACGGCGATCATCGAAAATGGGATGGTCACCGGCCTTAAGATCGACAACCCCGGCGCCGGGTACTCGTCGCCGCCGAAAGTCGTCATCGCCGGCTATCCTGACGTGGAGGTCAAAGCCGAGATTGAATTCGGCAAAGATCTTCGTACCAACGGCCAGGTAACGTCGCTGACGCTGGTCAAGTAGAATTGAACCTTCGAGAGAAATTCCCGCGTCCGTTCGACTGGTCGAACGGACGCTCTTCGTAATACAGGCCCGGCGGATAATTCCTTGAGAGTGCTGATTGTCGAAGACGATCCCGACTTGCTCCGCGGCCTCTCCCAAGCGCTGCGCGAAGAGAATTACGCCGTCGACATAACCTCCGACGGCGACGACGGTCTCTTCAAGGCGCGTTCGTACGACTACGACGCGATCGTTCTCGACGTCATGCTGCCGGGAATGAGCGGGTTCGATCTATTGCGTCAACTTCGTACCGCGAAGAAAACGCCGGTCCTACTTTTAACGGCGCGAGACGCACTGCAGGATCGCATTCAAGGACTCGATGAAGGCGCCGACGACTACCTGGTGAAGCCGTTCGAGCTGGAAGAGCTGTTCGCCCGACTGCGGGCCATCATTCGCCGCAGCTCCGGTCAGGCCAGTTCCGTCCTCACCGCTGGCGACGTCGCCGTCGACACCGCGGCGCAAACGGTCACGTTTCAGGGCGAGCTCGTCACGCTGTCGGCACGCGAGTATCGCCTGGTCGAATTGCTGCTCCGCAACCAAGGCGCCCTCGTCTCGCGCACCATGATCTACGAGCATCTGTTCGACGAGAATCATGATTCCCTTTCGAACCTGGTCGACGTCTACATTTCGCGACTGCGTGCGAAACTAGGGAGCGACTTCATCACGACGCGCCGCGGACAAGGATACATCGTCGATGTCGCAGCGGCCCACTGAAACGAACAGCGCCGGCGGCGCCAGCCTTTTTCGCGTTCGATCGCTGCGGTGGCGGATCCAGATTTGGTACGCCGCGGTGCTCGCGACGGTGATTATCGCCTTCGGATCGGTCCTCTATATCCTCCATCGAACCAACCGCTTTCACGAGATTGACAACGAACTCTCCAGCGCCGTCGAAGTGCTGACCGGGCAGTTGCGAGCCGCCAATTCGCAAACGCTCGACGCCTTTCTCCATGGCGGCCCGACCAGCGCAGCATCCACTCCTGAACTTCTTCAAGCCATTGAAAAACTAAACGCCGACCTCCGCGTTCCTTCCACTTTCGCTCCGCGGCGGATCGCTCACCCCTTTGAGGCGCCCTACTTCGCAATCTGGCGTTCCGGCGGTCAACTTGCGACCCTTTCGACCAGCGAAGATATCGGCGAACTCAATCCTCCAGTGATCGATGCGAGAGCGCTCGCCAAACGCATCACCTATCGCGACCGGGGACTCTTTCGCGAAGCGTACGCCGCTGGCCCCGAAGATTCGACCGTATTGGTGGGACGCTATATCGGTCCCGACGTCCGTGACATTCGCAACGTCCTCTTCCTGATCTGCGGGACCGGCACGCTCGTGTTCGCGATTGGTCTGGTCGGCGGATGGATCGTTTCGGCCTATAGCATTCGGCCCTTGCTCGAAATCCGTCGCGTCGCGGCCGATATCTCGGAACGCAATCTGGCCGATCGGATCGAAACCGAGCGGATGGACATGGAGCTGGCCGACTTGGCGAACATCTTGAACGACACGTTCGCCCGACTGGAAGCGGCGTTCCAGCGGCAAAAGCAATTCACCGCCGATGCGTCGCACGAATTACGGACGCCGCTCGCCGTGATGCAGATGCATCAGCAACTGGCGCTCGCCAAGCAGCGCTCGCCAGAGGAATATCGCGAAGCGCTGGAAACGTGCCAGCACGCGACCCAGCAAATGCGTCAGCTGGTCGAATCGATGCTGGCTTTGGCTCGCGCCGATGAAGCTGCTGGCGCCGGAAATCAGGAACCGTTCGATCTGAAGCCGCTCGTCGAAGAATGCCTGGCCCAGACCCAACCGCTGCTCGACGCCCAGCAGACCCACATCGAGACGAATCTTGCCGCGGCGCTGGTAATCGGCGATCGCAATCGTTTGAGTCAGGTAATTACCAACCTTCTGACGAACCTGACCGTTCACTGCCCGCCGCAAACCGCGGCGACAATCACGCTCGCCGCAGCAGGAGATCGCGTCGAGCTGTCGGTCGCCGACAATGGCCCCGGGATCGCAGCCGAAGACCTGCCGCACATTTTTGACCGTTTCTATCGGGTTGACCAACCTCGTTCGCGACAAGCAGGAAGCGTCGGACTTGGCCTGAGCATTTGCCGCACAATCGTCGAGTCGCACGGGGGAACGATCACCGCGGAAAGTTCGCCGGAATCGGGATGTACCTTTCGCATTTCGCTTCCCGCCGCAACTTCCGATCCCAACGCCGAGCAGTAGGCCTGAGAGAAACGGCAAGTCACTGCCTGTTCGTTTCGCAATTGGAATTGGCGATGCGGCGAGGAAGTCGTTACGATTGCGTTGCAGCCTCCTCGACTCTTCCACTTCTCTCTTCAGCGAGCCATCGCCCCATGGCCAAAACAAAATCTTCGGTCAAACCGACAATCTGGCAAGGCAATCGTCAACCGGTACAACAAGCGGTCGCCTTCTCTCCTTGCGGACGTTACCTGGCGGCCGCCGGCGGCGAATCGCCCCGCAAATACAACATCGCCCTGTGGGATGCGACTAGCGGCGAGTTGATTGACTGCCAACTGGTGGAAGACAGCACTGCGACGCAGGTCTGCTTTCATCCCGATGGAAAGCGGCTGATTACCGCCGGGATGAAACCGGATTCGATCGCCGTTCGTGATCTCTCCGACTTGACGCGCGTCACTTCGATTCCAGCCGTCTCAAACTATTACATCTGGGACGTCTCTCTCTCTCCCGATGGAAAGAAACTGCTTGTCTGTTCATGGGACGACTGTACGTACGTTGTCGACCTCGCGACCGGCAAATCGAATTTGTTTCCTTCCACCAAAGGGGCGGAGTTTGGCAGCGCACTCTTCTCACCCGCGGGAAAAACAATTGCCGCCGCAACGGCGCATGAGGGACGCGTCAGCGTCTTGCAGGCGACCAGCGGCAAGTGCCTGACACGATTTCGAGCTCATGACGATAACTGCTGCATCCTCGCCTTTTCTTCCGACGGTCAGTACCTGGCGACCGGCGGAGAGGGAAAAAAACGGAACGGAGAAATTGCCCTCTGGGATACCCATACCTGGAAGAACGTTTGGAAGCGAAACGCGAACCGGATCGCCGTCCATGGCGGAACGTTCTCTTGCGACGATCAGTATCTCGCGACGACAGGCAATGACAACGTCGTGATGGTATTCAACGTCGAGGAGGGAAAGTTGATCGAAAAGTTAACGGGGCCGAAAAACGCCTTATTTAATGGGGTCTCCTTCGCTTCCGACGCTTATTGGCTCGCCGCGGCCGATGAAAAACTGCTGGTCTGGCAACTGGACGAGATGCTCGGCGCCGAAGAGCCGTAGACGCTGATTTTCTACTGGAATTGCGCTGCTCTTTACGGCAAAATAAGACCCGACCTTCCTCGTATTCCCACCCTAGGAGCCCATCTCGTGAAACGTATTCTGGTTACCCTTTCCCTCCTCCTGCTGGCTCAACCGCTGTTCGCCAAAGAGCTGAAGGAATTGCATGATTTGCCGTACGGCGATCATCCGCGGCAAGTGCTCGACTTCTACCCCGCCAAATCGGACAAGCCGACTCCGGTCGTCTTCTACATCCATGGCGGCGGCTGGCAAGGGGGAGACAAGAAGACCAATCCCAAGGCCTTCAATGACAAAGGGATTTCGGTCGTCGCGATCAACTATCGCTACGTTAAACAAGCGGTCGAAGAAGGAGTGAAGCCCCCGGTCAAAGCGCCGCTGAGCGACGCCGCTCGTGCGCTGCAGTTCGTTCGCTCGAAGGCGGCCGAGTGGAATCTCGATAAGGAAAAGATCGGCGCGACCGGCGGATCGGCTGGCGCTTGCAGTTCGCTGTGGCTCGCGTTCCATGACGACATGGCCGACCCAAAGAGCGACGATCCGATCGCGCGTGAGTCGACCCGTCTTTACTGCGCCGCCGTCAATGGCGCTCAGGTGACGCTCGATCCGAAGCCGCTGCGTGAGTGGATGCCGAACTACAAGTATGGCGCCCACGCCTTCGGTCTGCCGAACCTGGACGCGGTCCTTTCTGATCGCGAAGCGCTGTTGCCGCTGATCAACGAATATTCGCCGATGGCCCACGTCACCAAAGACGATCCCGCGATCGGTCTATTCTACGGCGGCGAAGTTCCGGTCGTCGGCTCCTCGCCGAAAGATCCGACTCACTCTGCCGTCATGGGCGTGAAGCTGGCGGAAAAGCTGGAAGAGACCGGCGTCGAAGTCGTTCTGGTTCACCCGGGCGTCAAAGATCCGAAGTACAAGAGCTCGACCGAGTTCCTGATCGATTACCTGACGAAGTAGTAGATTGCCGGCACGACAATTGTGCCGTCAAATGCTACGCCGTAAACCTATTGGGACCGCGCTTACCAAAGTGCGGTCCCTTTTTCGTGTCCGCTTCAAGATCGAATCGTCAATCGCGGTGATGAATCTCTCCCCAGCCGCAGGTACAATAGAGCGCTGCAACCCTTGCTCCCTCAAAATTCCGCCACCCGCTACCAGTCTCCTCTCTTCAGGAATGCCGCACGCCATGTCGCTTCGATCCGCACTGCTGTCGCTGGTTCTGCTTCCTTTCGTTTCGCTGATGTCCTTCGCCGCCGAACCTAATTTGGTGAAGCTGCCGCCGAAGGAAAAATTCCAGCTCTTTCTGCTGGTCGGCCAATCGAACATGGCGGGACGGGGCAAGGTCGAAGCGCAAGACAAGGAAGTCAACCCGCGCGTCCTGACCCTCAACAAAGGCGGCCAATGGGCTCCGGCCGTCGATCCACTTCACTTTGACAAGCCAGGCATCGTCGGCGTCGGCTTGGGACGCACCTTCGGCTTGGAGATCGCCAAAGCGAATCCTGATGTGACGATCGGTTTGATTCCGTGCGCCGTCGGCGGAACTCCGATCGAACATTGGGTTCCCGGCGCCTACGATCCGCCGACCAAAACGCACCCGTACGACGACATGCTCCCCCGTGCGAAAAAGGCGCTGGAGTCAGGAACCCTCTGCGGCATCCTGTGGCATCAAGGAGAAGGAGACGCCAATCCGACTCGGTCAAAAGTCTACGAAAAGAACCTCACCGAATTGGTCGCTCGACTGCGGAAGGAACTGAACGCCCCGGACGTCCCGTTCATCATCGGCCAGCTTGGTCAGTTTGAAGCCCGCCCCTGGAACGAAAACACGCATGCCGTCGATAACGCCCAGCGTCACTACGCCGAAACCCACGACAACGCCGCGTTCGTCTCGTCGGACGGCCTGAATCACAAAGGCGACAACGTCCACTTCGACGCCGCCTCGTACCGCGAACTAGGCAAGCGGTATGCCAAGGCGTATCTCGAGATGACGCAAGACAAGTAGCCGAACTCACAACGCCAACACTAGCCCGCAGCGCAAGCGAGGGATTGCGGCCGCAAGGAAACGACTAAGGCCTAACGTCTAATGGAGAAAAGTTGCTTCTCGGCTTTAGTCATTAGTTCTTAGTCATTAGATATTTCCGAACGCATTCCCTCGCTTGCGCTGCGGGCTAGTGTGCGGTCAACTGGCGGGAATTTGTTACAATAAAAGTCATTCTTCTGATGACTTTCCTTGGCTGTGGTCGATTGCTATGCGTCTGTTTGCTGGAACCCCGTTTGATATTCCGCCAAAGTGCGACGACTGCGGTCAGCTAGAGTCGGAGTGCACCTGTACGCCGGCCGAAAAAGCGGCCAGAGAAGCGCGTCGTCAGGAAGAAGCAGCGCGTGAGGCGCGAGAAGCGGCCCGGCTCCCCGCGGAACAGCAAACAGCGGTTATTCGGATCGAAAAGCGCAAGGGAGGCCGCAAAGCGACCGTCATTACCGGTCTTACCGACGTCGCGAACGATCTTCCGGCACTGCTCAAGCGACTACAGGCCGACTGCGGCAGCGGCGGCACGGTGAAGCCGAAAGAAGATCTGCTCGAGATCCAAGGGGATCACGCCGCTCGGGTGCGACAAACGTTGACGTCGATCGGCTATCGCGTCAAAGGTTGATGCTCCTACGGAATCAGAACGTCAACCGGCTCGCCCGTCTGTTTATCGAAGATGCGAGGCATTCCCGCGGTCACCAGCGTCACTGAGCGCCAGCGCCCGGCAGCCAAGGGGCCTGATTCTTCGCCGAAGTAACGTTTGCCGATCGACGCGTTTACATAGTGAGCGCTAATCTCGTCCGCAGTCAGCGGAAAGTCATAGAGCGCCACTTCGTCGATCACGCCAGCAAACGGTTCCTGCATCCGCCACATATTGCCGATCACGGCCGGAGCCTGGCCGCCGCATAGGATCAAACCGCCGACCGGAAACTGATGTTCGAAGCGTAGTTCGCCGTCGATGTAAATCGACTTGCGTCCGCTGAAGCTGTCATAGGTCGCCACCACATGATGCGGACGTCCATCGGTCAGTTCCGCAACGGTCGGTCGACCATCGCGGCCGTCGAGCGGCATATCGAGTTCGCTATATCCCTGCTTTTCAATGTGCAGACCAAACGAGAGACAAGGCCCCGGCGTCACTTCCGGCTGATCGTAATCGCCGACGTCGCCGTCATTTTGAAACGAAAGCAAGATCCGGTAGACGCCATCTTCCTTGCGGAAGATTTCGTCGTAGTCGAACGGCTTGCCGGACCAGTTGGAAACGAACATCGCTTCGAGCGTGATGCCGCTGCTGCAAGCCATTCCCCCCTCACCGACTTCGCCGCCGGTTCCCTCATCGATCTGCACGAACGAGGCGGGCGTGTTGTCGAAACGAACGGCGCCGCTGCCGATGATGCCGGCCACGCGCTTCGTCTTTTCGCCAAGCGTCATGGGCGTCGCGATCGCCGCCACGGCCGAATGGGCCGCTTCGGCCGGATCGTCAAAGTGCCAATAGTAAAGCGGTAGCCGAATTCGCGACTGTACGTCGACCTGGCCGTTTAGCACTTCGACGCGAACATGCCGATCATCAAGCATCGCGACCTGGTATTCGGTACCGGAATCAACGACGCGCAGATTCGCCGCGGTAACCGAGAACCGCGACTCCGGGCTCTCCGGTTTCGCATGGACGGCGCCGTTGTAGAGAACGCCCCCTTGGGGCGAATTGACCCCGAGCATACCAGGCCCCGTGACCCGCACATTCGCGCCCCCATTGGAAGCGAACTCCGTTTCCCCTTGCTCGACCGACAACGTCATCGGGCCAAGTTCGTCGGCGCCTAACTTGCCGACCATCCCAAGCGGCGGCTGGCGATTGTCGTAGCTGGATTGTGCAAGTTCGTCAGGCGTTTCCTCGTTGGCGGCATACTGCGCGATCCCAATCGTGATGGCGATCAATAGCGAAGCTGCGACCGACATCCAAACGCCGACGTACCATCGCTGTCGATGGCGGCTCGGTACAGCGACTTTCGGCGGCGCGGCGACTGGTTCGGTCGGCGCGATTGTTGGTTTCCCCAGCGCCGGCGGCGAGAGCGGCAATTGGCCATTCATCAGCGCGTAACGGAGATACGCCTTCTGCGCGCCAGCGTCATCGGCGAGCAACGTCTCGAGCTGCGCAATTTCGTCTGGCGTCGCCGAGCCGTCGAATTGCCGATCGGCCAGTTCCAGGATTTGTTCGTAGCTTGTCACGATGGTTCTCTCTGCAATGGTCGGCATTACGCCGTATCGTTTCCGAGCTTCGACTCGACGCACTCCAGCAGTGCGCGGCGCATGACCTTCAACGACTTGTAAACGGCATGGACTGAGCGGTTCCAACCTTCCGCAATCGCGGCGGCCGACTGGTTCTCACCATAGAACAAGCGAATTAACTCGCGTTGGCGATCGCTGAGCAAGCCGACGCATTCGTCCAGCGCCTCCTGCCGCGGCTCCAATTCACGCGCCATGTCGATCGCGGCGGTCGAAAGTTCAGCCAACAGCGTCTCGCTGAAGACATGCCGATCGCGATCCCGCGTTCGCCAATACTTCAGCACCTGGTGACGTGCGATGCCGAGCGCCCAGGGAGCGAACTCTTCGTCGCGGCGAAAGGTCGCAAAGCTCCGCCACAGTTCGAGACTCGTTTCCTGAAACACATCGCTCGCCACCGCATGGTCATGCACTAGCGCGCGGATATAGGCCAACACGCGAAGCTGATCTCGCGTGAACAGCCGAAGAAAATCTTCGTAGTCGCTTGTCGGTGGGGGCTGCTCTTCGTGCACGGCGTGCCGTTCATTTCCGGCCAAAAGGTGGACTTCGTCGTTCGTGACGCTCACTATTTTAACTGGCAAGCGGGAGCCACGACTGCAAGCCGCCGGGTGGCTATTAGAAAATGGCGCTACCGCCGACAATTTAGTACCGAGAAAATCCTTCCCGCGTCGATTTTTCGGTACCAATTCGCCGCTGATCGGGTCAATTCTTAGAAAGCCCCCTCCTCTCCCGCCTGATTTGCCCGGAAATCCCCGCCATGAAGCTCGTCACGCCGAAATGGATCGCCAGAAACACGCTCCTTGCGGGTCTCCTCCTTTTTCTGGGTTTTGGTACCGCAACGGGCGCCGATTTTTTCCAGGACGAAGTTGCGCCAATTCTGCAAAAGAAGTGCCTCAGCTGTCACAGCGGCGCCGAACCGAAGGGGGATTTTTCCCTGCAATCGGCCAGTGCGGCCTTGGCTGACGGCTACATCGAACCAGGGGACGCAGCGGCGAGCCATCTGGTCGAGCTGATCACGCCCACCAATGGGACCGCCGAAATGCCGAAGGACGCGGATCCCCTCTCGGCGGCCGAGTTGGCAGTGATCCGCAAGTGGATCGATAACGGCGCGAAATGGCCGGAAGAATTCGTTTTGAAAGAACCGGCCGTCGCTGACTTCACCTGGTGGTCGTACCAACCGCTGGTTCGCCCATCGGTTCCTGAAGCGGACGATGGCTGGGCACGAACGCCGATTGATCACTTCATTCTGCAGACCTGGAAAGACCGCGGGCTACATGCTTCGCCCGCGGCCGATCGCCGGACGCTGATTCGCCGCGTCACCTACGACCTAATCGGACTTCCTCCCACGCCAGAAGAAATCGCCGCGTTTGAGCAAGACAACGATCCGCAGGCCTACGAGAAGCTGGTCGACCGCTTGTTAGCGTCCGATCATTACGGCGAACGATGGGCCCGGCATTGGCTCGACGTCGCCAAGTACGCCGACACATGCGGTTACGACAAAGACAAGCTTCGCCCCAACGCGTGGCCCTATCGCGACTACGTCATTCGCTCGCTGAACGAAGACAAACCGTATGGCCGCTTCGTGCAAGAGCAAATCGCCGGCGACGTTCTTTTCCCAGGCGAGCCGGACGGAGTGCTGGGACTTGGTTTCCTTGCGGCCGGGCCGTGGGATTTCATCGGCCATGTCGAAGTGCCGGAATCGAAGATCGACGGGAAAGTGGCGCGCAATCTCGATCGCGACGATGTCGTCTCCAACGTGATCAATAGTTTTTGCAGCGTGACGGTCCAGTGCGCTCGCTGTCACAACCACAAGTTCGATCCGATCACACAGGAAAACTACTACGGTCTCCAAGCCGCCTTCGCCGCGATCGATCGAGCCGAACGTCCCTACGATCAAGTTCCCGAGGTGTTGCAGCAACAGCGAGAACTTGAAAAGCAGAAATCGCAACTCAAGTCGGACCTCGCAAAGCTCGATCAGCAAATCAAACAAGACGGCGGACCACGACTCGAGGAAATTGAGAAGTCGCTCGCCCAACTGAAGTCGCAGGCCGCGGTCGAGAAAACGCCGGAGTTCGGCTATCACAGCGCGATCGTCGCCAGCCCGACGACGGAGAAGTGGGTGGAAGTTGATCTTGGTCAGCCGGCCAAGATCGCCCAACTCGCGATTCATCCCTGCCATGACGAGTTCGGCGGCATCGGCGCCGGGTTTGGGTTTCCGGTTCGCTTTCAAGTTCAGGTCGCCCTAGCGGCGGGAGAGTGGGTGACGGTCGCCGATCACACCAAAGAGGATTTTCCGAATCCAGGTTTGACGCCATTGATGATCGATGGCGCCGCCGAGCCAATCCGCTTTGTCCGCGTCACCGCTACCCAATTAACGGAGCGGAAAGACGACTACATTCTCGCCCTGTCCGAGGTCGAAGCGATCAACGCAGCGGGCGAAAATGTCGCTCTCGGCGCCAAGGTCACTTCGCTCGA
Organism: Blastopirellula sediminis; assembly: GCF_020966755.1. NCBI lineage: Bacteria > Pseudomonadati > Planctomycetota > Planctomycetia > Pirellulales > Pirellulaceae > Blastopirellula > Blastopirellula sediminis. Next base: position 355,978 of record NZ_JAJKFT010000004.1, on the reverse strand, counting down.
TTCGATCGAAGCGCCCATCCGCTGGGCCCGCACCAATTTGACCGACGGAAAATGGGCCCGCGATCCGAATCCCGACCGCGGGGCAAAGGTCGCCGAACTGACTGCCGAACGTAAGCGTCTCGTTTCGCCAGAGCGCGAGCAACAGCTGGCTCAACTGCAAACGTCGCTCGCTTCCATCGAGCGAAAGATCACGGAACTTCCCAAAAGCCGGATGGTTTACGCCGCCGCGACCGAATTCCCGACGCAGGGGAACTTCAAAGCGACCGGAGGCGCGCCCCGGACGATTCGTCTCTTGCATCGAGGAGACGTTCAAAACCCGCGAGAAGAATTACCCCCCGGCGTCTTGCCCCTCGCTTCCGATTCCAACTGGCGATTCTCCGCCGACATGCCGGAAGGAGAACGTCGCGCCGCCGTGGCGCGTTGGTTGACCGACAAGGATCATCCGCTCGTTTGGCGATCGATCGTCAACCGGATCTGGCAGTATCACTTTGGTGATGGAATCGTCGCTACGCCGAACGATTTTGGCCGGATGGGGGCAAAGCCGACGCATCCAGAGCTGCTCGATTGGCTCGCCTGCGAGTTTCGGGATGATGGCCAATCGCTGAAGAAGCTGCATCGGATGATCGTGACCAGCAACGTCTATCGCCAGTCCTCCGCCCATGATGAGGAGCAAGCTGAAATCGATGCGGGAAATCAATATCTCTGGCGAATGAATCGGCGCCGTTTGGAAGCGGAGGAAATACGGGACTCGATCCTGGCGGTCAGCGGCGCCCTCAACACCAAGATGGGCGGCCCCGGCTTTTACTTGTTCGCCCTGGAGAAGACCGAGCACTCGCCCCACTACGAGTATCACAAGTTCGATCCCTCGGATCCGGCCTCGCATCGTCGCAGCATCTATCGCTTTATCGTCCGCTCGCAGCCCGATCCCTGGATGACCACGCTCGATTGCGCCGACTCTTCGCAGAGCACGCCGCGACGCAATGAAACGCTCACCTCGCTTCAAGCCTTATCGCTACTTAACAATCCGTTCAATCTGCTGATGGCCGAGAAGTTCGCCGACGGGTTGCAGCAAGAATATCCGACTCTTCCCGAGCAGGTCGATCGTGCGGTCCTGTTGACGACCGGTCAAAAGCCGACCGACGCCCAGCGTGCGGAACTGGTCGCCTACGCCGAGCAGCACCAGTTGGTCAATCTGTGCCGCTTGCTGTTCAACCTCAGTGAATTCGTCTTTGTCGATTAACCGGAAACGCCCCATGCTCAGTCGCAGAAACTTTCTCGCCCAAGGATCGGCCGGTCTCGGCAGTCTCGCGCTGGCGATGATGCTGCAGGAAGAATCGCAGGCCCAAACGCCGGGCGCCGTTTCGGTGCTGCATCATCCGCCGCGGGCCAAACGCGTCGTGCAGCTTTTCATGGCCGGCGCCGCGAGTCATGTCGATCTGTGGGATCACAAGCCGATGCTCGACAAGCATCATGGCGAGAAGTCCGACTTCGGCGAACATGTCGAAGCGTTTCAAAACGGACTTGGCCCCTGGATGAAGTCCCCCTTCAAGTTCGCCCCCTACGGTCAGTCGGGCAAGCAGATCAGCGAAGTGGTCGCTCCGCTCGGTGCGTGCGTCGACGACATAGCGTTCATTCACAACATGGTCGGCAAGACCGGCGTTCACTCGCAGGCGACTTATCTGCAATCGACCGGATTTGATCGTCCCGGTTTCCCCGGCATGGGCGCTTGGATCAGCTACGGGCTCGGTTCAATCAACGACAATCTGCCGACCTTCGTCGTGCTGCCCGATCATCGTGGCTTCGCCAGCAACGGTCCGAAGAACTGGGGCTCCGCATTTTTACCGGCCAGTTCGCAAGGAACGGCGATTTTTCCGCAGCGCGACAACCCGATCGAAGACCTGCACGCCCACGCCGACTATGTGACCAGCGCCGGCGACGCGGCAGGACTGAAACTGCTTGCGAAGCTGAACCAGCAGCATCTTGCCGAGCGGAGCGGCGACTCTCGCTTAGAAGCCCGAATTCGCTCGTACGAACTGGCGGCTAAGATGCAGAGCAGCGCTCCGGCGGCGCTCGACATCTCGGGAGAACCGGATCACATCTTGAAGATGTACGGGCTCGACCGCGCCGGGGCCGAGTATCCTGCCGAAATCAACCCGGCGGAAGAAGCGGAATACTTCGGCCGCAAGTGCTTGGTCGCGCGACGGTTGCTCGAGCGGGGCGTTCGCTTCGTGCAGATCTGGTCGGGCAACGACAACGGCTTCCCCCGCCGCAATTGGGATAGCCATGAAGATATTCAGCGCGATCATGGTCCGCTGGCCCGCGGAATGGCGGTCGGCACGGCGGCGCTGATTCAAGACTTGAAGCAACGTGGACTACTTGAAGACACAATCATCCTCTGGACGACCGAGTTCGGTCGCATGCCCAGTACGCAGGGGAGCAAAGGACGCGACCACAATCCGTACGTCTTCACCAACTGGCTCTGCGGCGGCGGCATCCAAGGAGGCGTCAGCTACGGTCCGTCCGACGAGTGGGGATACAAACCGCTCGATCGCGACAATCCGACGCAGGTCTACGACGTGCACGCGACGATTTTGCACCTCTTGGGAATCGACCATCGTAAGCTGACGGTGCGCAATGACGGCATTGATCGTCGCCTAACCGACGTGCATGGCCGCGTGCTGCAAGACTTGATCGCGTAGGCGCATGAAAAAAGCCTCACCGACCGGCGAGGCTTTCTTGTATACAGTGGACCATTACTTGGTCAAACGTCCCTGCACGAAGAACATGCGGGGATACAGTTTGATTTTTGCGTGCCCGTTCAATTCCGATTGCTCGATAATTTCTTTCACTTCGGCAGCGGTGAAGCTTCCCTGCAGCGAACGCATCCAGCTCTCGCGGACGCTGGCGGTCAGAAACCACTTCGTCAGCAGCACGACGACGCTGGCCATGAAGGTCAAGTCGCGGCGATCGTCGCCGATGCAGAAAATGCCGTTCGGCTTCAGCACGCGAGCAACTTCTCGCAACACGTCTCCCGGCGGCTCCCAGTAGTGGAAGCTTTGATTCGAGATCACCGCGTCAAGCGTACCATCGGCGAAGTCGTCCAATCGACATGCGTCTCCCTTGCGGAAGTCGACGCGGTCGTCGACCCCTTCCTGGGCCGCATTCTGATTGGCGATATCGACGTAGGTGCTCGAGATGTCGACCCCGGTCACGCGAATGTCTTGGCGACGCTTCGCCAGCGAGATGCCGATCCAACCGGGCCCCGGTCCCAGTTCCAAAACACGTGGCTGTTCGACCTGCTTTAGCTCGGCCAGCGCAAACTTCAAAATGGGTTCGTAGTCGGCGCCTGCGTAACGTTTGGTCAGCCGACTATATTCCGAGACGAAGGTGACGTCTTCAAACAGAGGTTCGATGTGAGGAATGCGAGTGACGTCACTTTTCGCACTCTTCCGAGACGGGCTCGATACCGACGTTTCTTCCAACATGGAGTGATTCTCAAAGGCGAGCAGAAATTCAGCCACTCCGTCGGCCGCCGCGCGTAGATCTATGTTGGCGATACTACTTGCCGTATCCCTCAAAGTCAATCATTTCCACGCAGTCCTCCCCATTCAACAAGGCAAATGAGACGCATTTTCAGTTTGTGATGCGATTTGCCAAACATGTGGCGAAAAATCCGTTTTTGGGATCGAATGATCGACATGCTTTCCTCTCATCCCCGGTTCCGCCTGGCCTTGGTTGTCGCCGCCGTTGTAGCGCTCGTTGCTGGGCTTGTTTTCACCTTCTGGTGGAAATCCCCCTCTGCCCAGGTAACCTTTGAGACTATCGACGCGGGAGGTGAGACGCGTCGCTATCGATTGGCAGTACCAGAGACGGTTCCCAGCACCCCGCTGCCGCTCATTCTCGTCTTTCACGGAATCGGCGACACGCCGGAATCGATGGCCGCCTATTCGCAACTCGATCGCTTGGCCGCGGCCGGCAAAGCGTATGTCGTTTACCCAGAAACCCGGATGGGAATGTGGGATATCCACAAAGCGAAGCCCGAGGATTTTCGAGAGAATCGCGATCTTCCGCTAATCGACCGTCTGCTTGACCGGTTGAAAAATCAGCTCAAAACCGATCGCGTCGCTCTGGTCGGGATGTCGAACGGCGGTACCTTCGCCCAGTTGGCGGCGCAAGCGCGATCCGACATTGATCTCGTCGTCGCCCACTCGGGCGCAAAACCGCAAGAACTTGTCATCGGCCGGATGACGCCGATCCTGCTCGTCGTTGGCACAAGCGATCTGGTTATTGATGCGGTTCGCCAAGACGCATCTCAGTACCGTGCAGCAGGTTGCACGGCCACGTTGCTCGAAGATCCTGGACTTGGGCACAAGTGGTCGTCTCGCTTTGACGCCGAGATCGATGCGTTTCTCACGGCGCCAACGCAGGACCATTAATAGCAGAAGCTTGCGAAACGAAAGCGCGACATCGCTTCGATCGCTACAAGCGGCACAATCGGCCTCGAAGTAGCCGCGGAATTCAATTCCCTTTCGCCCAATCGCGACGGTCGACCTATCTTTTCGCGGCCGACATTTTCGCCAGACGATACGCGGCTGCGCCCTTTTGGGGCGTTTCCTCCCCCAACCTCCCGCGTTTCCATCCCGCCGCCAACTCGCATGTCCATCTTTCGACGATACGCGCTGACGAAGATTCAGCCCCTTCCTAAAAAGAACATTTCCCTTGCTCCGACCTACGGTCAGATTGAGCGTCTGGAAGTGCGCGAAATGTTCGCGAGCGACACGGCGAACTTCCTCTCACCAATCTGGTTCGAGCAACTCTCTACGTCCGCCCACTCGCAAATCGACGCCGGCAACGCGACCTTCGCCGAGTCGACGTCGCAGGTCGTTTGGGAGAACACAACCCTCGACGTCTACAACGACGAATGGATCATTCAGCTCGATGCGTCGCTCGCCGTTTCGATCTCGTCGCTCGCCGATGTGGCGTCGCTGCTCGACGGTTCATCGCTCCAATTTGAAATCATCGGCGGGCTCGGACTGAGCGGACAATTATTGATTCGCACGTTCGACGCGGAAATCAGTGCAGTGACCGACTGGCTTGCGGGTCAGTCGATTGTCGAAACTTTCGAGCCGAACGCTCTCCTGCCTGCTCACCTGGCGACCAGCGATACCGAGGCGGACTCCCTGTGGGGTCTCGACAATCAAGGCCAAACCGGCGGCACGGTCGACGCCGACATCGATGCGCCGGAAGCGTGGGAGATTACGACCGGCAATCCGAACGTCGTCATCGCCGTGATCGATACCGGCGTCGACTATACGCACCCAGACTTGATCAACAACATGTGGGTCAACCCCGGTGAAATCGCCGGGGACGGAATCGACAATGACGGCAACGGTTTCGTCGACGACGTCTACGGCTATGACTTTTTGAACAACGATGGCGATCCGATGGACGACAACATGCACGGAACGCATGTCGCCGGCACTATTGCCGCCGAAGGCGACAACGGGCGAGGGGTGATCGGCGTCGCTTCGTCCGCGTCGATCATGGCGCTCAAGTTCCTCAGCGCATCCGGCTCCGGCAGCACCGCCGACGCCGTCCGCGCCTTGAACTACGCCACCATGATGAAAAAGCTGTACGGCGTAAACGTCGTCGCGACCAACAACAGTTGGGGCGGGGGCGAGTATAGCTCGGCGCTTTACAACGCGATCAAAGCGAGCGGCGACGAGAACATCTTGTTCGTTGCGGCCGCCGGCAATAACGGGACGAACAACGACGTCACCCCGCAGTACCCGGCCAACTACGGGCTCGACAACGTGATCTCGGTCGCGGCGACCGACGCCAATGATCAACTCGCAAGCTTCAGCAATTACGGGGCGAATAGCGTCGACATTGCGGCGCCTGGCGTCGGGATCGTCAGTACGATTACTCGCGGACGTTACCTTTCGCTCAGCGGCACCAGCATGGCGGCGCCACACGTCTCCGGCGTGATCGCGCTCGCTTACTCGGTCAATCCCTCGGCGACGATGGATCAGATCAAAGCGGCGATTCTGGGCGGAGCCGACGACGTCGCCAGCTTGCAGGGGAAAGTTTCAACCGGCGGACGACTCAACGCACTCGGCACGCTTCAGCAACTGAACTTCAGCGTCTCCGACGCGTCGATCGACGACGGAGAGTCGATTGATTCTCCGATTACCGACTTCACGATCGACTTCAGCAGCGCCTTTGATCCGTCGACCGTCGCAGCGAGCGACTTTTTGGTCAACGGCCAGGCCGCCGATAGCCTGACGATCGTTGACGGCAATACGGTCACGTTCCACTTTTCGCAGTCGCCGATCACCACGCAAGGCGCCCAGCGGATGGAACTGCTGGCCGGCTCGGTCGAGCGCAATGGAGACGGCTTGTCCCTGTCGACGTTCGTACGCGAGTTCTTCTACGATGCGGCGCCGCTGACCGTAACCGATACCAACATCACCGACGGCGCGACGCTCTCCGACATTCCCAAATACCTGCAACTCACCTTCAGCGAAGCGATTGATCCTTCGTCCCTGTCGACGGCCGACCTGCAACTCTCGAGCGGATCGGTCACGAAAGTCGAACTGATCGACGATCACACCGCTCGGTTCTGGCTGCAACTGCCGTACGACAATGGGAACGTTTCGTATCAGTTGGCCGACGGCGCCGTCACCGATCCTTATGGAAACGGCGGCACGGGAATCTCGGGACAATTCACAATCGACCTGTCGGACGTTGCGACCTACGAAACGACCGGGCCGATCAAGTTGCCGACCTACGGTTCGATCGACATTCCGCTGACGATTTCGGACAACCTTCAAATCGCCGACGCCGACATCTGGCTCGACATCGACCACACATGGGACTCCGACCTGACCGTGGTGCTGATCGCGCCGAACGGAACGCAGATCACCCTCTTCTCGGCGGTCGGCGGCTCGGGAGATGGTTTCAAAGGAACGATCCTCGACGACGATGCCGCCACGTTGATCGGCAGCGGCAAGGCCCCCTTCACCGGGCGTTTCCGTCCAACGGGTAATCTGTCCCTACTTGAAGGAATGTCGACTGAGGGTACCTGGACGCTGCGGGTGAGCGACTCGTTCGCCTCCGACGTTGGTACGCTCAACCTATTCAGTCTGCACTTCTCGGTCACTTCGCCGCTGGCGATCGACCCGCTCGACGACGTAACGATTCACCATTCGCAAGAAACGGTCGACGTGGACGTCGCGACCAGTCCCGGCGCCACGGTTACCGCAGAAGTCCTGGGCGACGTACCGGCCGAAGCGACCTGGAACGCCGAAACCGATCGCCTGACGATCACCCCTCCCGCAGGCTTCACCGGAGAGTTTACGGTTCGCGTCAGTGCGACGCGCGGAGGAGAAACAGTCTGGGAAGACTTCGTCGTGACGGTGACCAACGACGCGGTCGAGCTGGGCCCGATCGACGATCAGACGCTGCAACAAGACGAATCGCTCGAAATTCCTCTTTCGGTCGCGAACAGCGATGGAGATGCACTCACCTATATCGTCACCGCGATTGACGCAGACGGAAACCTGGTCAGCGTCCAGGTCGTCGACGGCGTTCTCCGCTTTGACGCAACCGGCGCCGCCATCGGGAATGTGCAGGTTACCGTTTCGGTCTCCGACGGCGCATCGACCGCGACGCAGTCCTTTTCGATCGACGTCACGGCCCCGATCGTGCTCGATCCGCTTCCGGCAGAGTTCAACGGCAAAGCGGGCGAGTCGCTCGAAATCGACTTGTCGCATTACGACTTTGCCCAAGGGGCGACTCGTTTCGAGGTAACGACCGCCAGCACTGCTACGAGCGGTGAAAACGACTATGGGATCATCAAGGACGACTGGCTCGAGTCGAGCAACTTCGCCTACAACGCTCAGCGTCAGGGAGAAAAATACCTGAAGACGGCGGATGGCCAATGGTACTTCGTCACCAGCGACGGACAAAACGCGCTGCTGCATGCCTGGAAGGGGAGCTTCGTTCGCAGCACGGTCGTCGCGACGCTCGACCTGTCCTACTACAACGACCCGCGTCTCTTCTATCAAGTTGTCGATAGCACGCCGCAAGCCGACGTCGACGTTTCGATCGATCCAGAAACCGGCATGCTGCTCATGATGCCGCGCGACGGCTTCTCCGGTCGCGTTTCATTGACGGTCACGGCCATCGGCTCGAAGGGAACCGAAATTCGTTCGATCGACGTCGTATTTGAATCGCAGACGCTCCAACTGGCGCCGATTTCCAACGATCAATTCCCCAGCGGCGAAACCCGCTACGTGCTCGACCTGCGTGAATACCTCTCCGGCGACACGTCGGCGACCTTCTCGGTCGCCGCTACCGCCGTCGGCGACGCCAGCGCCTACGCGCTCGACAAGCAGGCGAACTTCGTCAGCGATCCGTTCCTGACTCGCACCAACTACGGCTACAACGCCTACGGACATCAGGAAAAGTTCCTCCGCGACGCCAACTACCAGTGGTACTACATCACCAAGGAAGGTGACCACGCGGTCGTTTTCAAGTGGAAGGGGAACTTCAACGCCAGCGAAAGAGTCGCGACCCTCGACATCGCCTTCTATAACGATCCGAGCAAACTGGTTAACGCCGTCGAATCGAGCTCCGGCGTCACGGCTCGCGTCGAAAATGGTCAACTGATCGTCGATCGTCCGGCCGATTTCACCGGCGACGTCATCATCACGGTCGCCGCGACCAACGGCAAAAGCACCGTATCGGAGTCGTTCCGCATTTCAGCGCCGACGCGCGCGATCAACAGCTCCGCGTCGATCGTGGAACTCGTTTCCTCCACGGCCCAATCGCTGCAAAGCAATTCCGTTACCACGTCGATCGACGTCAGCAACGTCACTCCCCAAGTCTCCGCAACGTCGATTCAGGCCCAAGTCGCCGCGATCGCGGCGGAGGTCGCGTTTCGTTTCGGCGGGGAGATTGACGCGTTGGCCGAATCTCGCATCGCGAGCCACTCGCCGACCGCTCCGCGAACGCTCGGCGGCGCAATCTCGCAGAAGAGCGACAAGCTGGCCGATATGGCCGCAACGCAATTGGCGCGACGCGAGACGCTATCAATGCCGACGATCGTCGAGGCGATGGACGCGTGGGGAGATCAATTCGCTCAGGACCTGACCCTGGCCGAAGAGACCTACTCCGCCGAAGCGGACGATCTCTTCTCGTCGCTGGATCAGGTTGATTTCGAGTTGCCGGAACTATAAGCCTCGGACGGCTCGCTACGCGCCAACCGCCCGCAAGTGAGCTGTCGGCGATCCAATGAAACCGTAGTGGGCCAGTCCTTCCAGGATTCCCCCAGCGCAATGGGCCTGCGCGAAGTAGACCCGCGACGACTTACTCTCACGCAGCTTCTCCAGCTCCGGATCGTAATTGCCGACCACGATGCCGGCCGTCTCGCCGGTCAACATGTCCATGTCGTTCCCCGAATCGCCGGCAGTGGCGATGTTGGTGAGGGGAATGTTCCACTTCGAAGAGAGATAGCGAATCGCTTTTCCCTTCGACGCGCGATGCGGCAGGATGTCGAGGTAACGACCGTGCGAGAAGATCAACGAATGGGCGACCCCAGTGCGAGACAACGCGTCCCGAATCAGCGGCAACGCCTCTTTCGGCGGCAAGGAATCGTCGAGCGAGTAGCTGATTTTGAACTCGCGCTGGGTATGCGACTCCGGCTGGAGATGCAAAAAGGGCAACCCGTCAAGCGCCGCATGAACCCGTTCCGGCTTCCACCGCGAGCGAAGATGCGCTCCCCATCCCTTCACCGGCACCCGATCCGGACCGTAGTAGATCTCGGCGCCGACCGAGCTGATGATCACGTCGATATCTTTGATGCCGTGCTTCTCCAGCACGTCGTCAATCAACTCCAAGGCACGTCCCGACGCGACGCCAAAGCCGATTCGCGAGCGATTGTCTTTGAGGACTTGCTTCAGTTGAGCCAGCGCCTGATCGTCACCGAGGAGCGTATTGTCGATGTCGGTGATCAACATCCGCTCGACGTTAACCATCCGCGGTCCGACCGCCGGTTTGCCGACTGCCGAAGGAGTGCGCGATGGCGCAGAGATGATTTCTTGAATCGCTTCGACGTAGTGCTGACAGTGCGTTTCCCACGAGTAAAGCTTCCGCACCAGGTTCACGCCGTTGGCGGAGAACTCGTCCCACTTTTCGTGATCGGTCAGCAGCGTCAGCATCGCGTCGGTCAGCCCCTTCGAGTCGGTCACGTCGACGGCGAAGCCGCTCTTACAATTTTCGGCGATGTCCTGCGGTCCCCCTTCCTTCGTCGCCACGAACGGCAAGCCGGTCGCAGACGACTCGATCGAGGTCAACCCGAACAGTTCGATGAACGCGCTGTTGACGAAGATGCCCCGTCCTGACGCCGCCAGGCGGTAAAGTTCCGGCACGTCGAATTCCGAGCTATGGTTCTTCGGAATCGCCATCTTGCCGTACAAGTCGTAGCGATCCATCGCCATCAGCATGTCGGTCAGAACTTTTTGCTCGTTCTCCGGCATCGATTCGATGTCTTCACGAATCCCGGCGAAAACCGCCAGGTTGGCGATCGCTTGCAGCTCTTTGCTTTCGCCGTAAGCGCGAATCAGCGCGTTGATATTCTTACGGCGGTCCGGGCGACAAAGGGCCAAGATCATCGGCCGGTCGGAAGCGAAGTGAAAACGATTCAGTTCGCGCCGCATTCGCATGCGGGCCTGCTTGAACTGCTCGTCAATGTTGTTGCTGTTCAGCTCGTAGTCGTAATACGGAAAGAACCGTTCGAGGTCGGTTCCCGGAGGAATCACCTTGAAGTTCAGATCGTCCTCTTTGAAGTACTCGGCGTATTGCTGATCCCGCTCATGCCGCGTGCTGGTGATTACCAAGTCGGCGACCGAAAGACAATCCTGCTCGACCTGCATCCGATGTTCCATCGCCAACTCTTTGTCGGCGTCGTCGCGGGTCCATCCTTCCGACATCAGATATTCGAGCTTCGGCTTGCCCAGCGAGTGGCCGGTGAAGACAAACGGCACGTCAAAGACCGAAGCGACTTCCTTCGCGACGTATCCTGCATCGGCGTAATGGCCATGCACGAGCGTCGGCGTTTTTCCTTCGCGACGCGTGAAGGTGATCATCGCGTCGACGAACTCGTCGACGTAGGGCCAGAGTCGCTCTTTGCGAAGATAGCGGCTAGGCCCGCAAGGCAAGCGAACCAGGCGACAATTCGGGCCCAACTCTTCAATCGGCTCTGAGTAGTCAGTCGAGACTCGCTTGTCTTTGATGCGGCGAGTGAACAGGTCGACTCCTTCAATTCCAGGCATTGCAGCCAGGTTACGAGCCAATTCCAGCACGTATCTCACTTGGCCCCCGGTATCGGCGTCGCGTCCCATTTCGACGTTCGCGCCGCGAATGAGCCCATGAAGACTAATGAGCTGGATATACATCAACTACCTCCCTCTGTCTGTCTGGCGTTCGACGATTTTGGAAATAGTCGAACGCTCGAATTTCGTTGGGTTGGTCAAGGATCGGATCGCCTCCCTGGACGAAGTCCGTCTTTACTTTGCAAGCGGCGTGCCGAGTCGATTTCGCTTGCGTATCTGTCGTCGACCGCCCCGTCGACTGATTGCGGATCAACCACATTGGCCGACCAGCCGCCCGAGTTCTCCATCATCGAGGCGACGCGTTCCAGCGTCGCGGCGACCTGCATCCGCTCCCAAACTTCCAACCGATCGAGTTGGCGCTGAAACGGACGATGCAACAGTGGAGGCGCCTTATCGAGCAATGTCTGACCCGACTCGGTCAGACGAACGCTAATGTGGCGACGGTCATTTTCGCTACGTTCGCGAACCACCAGACCGCGCTTTTCCAAGCGGTCCAGAATGCCGGTCAGCGTGGCGTGACCAAGATGAATGGAACTAGCGACCTTACCGACCGTGGTCGGCTGTAAGCGGCCAATCGCCTGAAGCGCGGCGAGTTGCGGGAAGGTGAGCCCGATCTCGTGCAACAGCTGTCGCGACTCGAGATCAATCGACCGCATAATCCGCCGTAAAGCGAACGCGATCTGCTCTTCCAATGGGTCATGAACTCCCATGCAAGCTTCCAGATACATCGTAGTAGGGCTTGCATTACTTTCGTGCACGAAAGAGTTCGTGTCAACCTTTGGCGAGAAATACCGCGCAAACGCGCACATGCCCCCATTAATGCCATATTAATGGGAAGGTAGTATTGTGAGTGCGAAAGAATTATCGCGCCAGACGAACCATGCGACGCCTACGCCGAGAACCCGCGTCGCGACAGTCCGCCCAATAGTTGCTCAAGAATTCGCCCCAGTTCGACCCGATCGGCGTCCGGCAATTCTTCAAACAATTGCAACACCACGTCGTTCTTCAGAATCGTTTCTTTGACCGTCAGCATGCCGCGATCGGTCAGCGAAATCAGCGTAGCGCGGCGGTCCTCGGGATGCGGATTGCGCTCGACCAGCCCTTCGCTTTCCAGTGCGTCAACCAGCTTGGTGATATTGCGGGGCGTGACCTGCAGCCGATTGCTCAGATCGCTCATCTTGCTGGTGCCGCCGCATTTCAGGGCGTAAAGGAGTCGAGCCCGCGACGCCGTCGTTCCGGCGGCGGCCATTTCAACTTCCAGCCACTGGGAAAACGCCTTCCCAAATCGCCCGATTTTTTCCGCTACTTCTTCTGAATTCAAATCGCTTCTCGAAATCTTGACAGCCGCTTGATTGACAAATTGTGTACCGGTCTATAAATTTCCGCTTAGCTGCGTTTCGCAAACCTATCGATAGCGAATTCAACCCAACGCGGCGATATCAGGAGCGTCAAAATGAGCGATATCTCGACAAATCGACCTGAAAACCAGGATCCGTCCACTCCTCCGGCGGCGACGGTCCCCCAGCCGAGAATCTGGCCGCTGATCGTCATTGCCGCGCTGCTGTTGGCGGCTATCACGATTCCAGGCCAAATCGCTCCCAGCACCTTGTTCCATTTTATGTCGCTGATGTGGGGTGCGCTCATCGGAATGGGGCTAACCGGGCTGTGGTTGGTCGCATTCTCGCAGATCCCCTGGAAGGAACGCCTGGGCGCGATCGCCTTGGTGACGGCGCTGATCCTGACGGCGATCTTCCTTTCTCACTCGTCAATGAACGCGATGGTCCTGGGCGTGGTGATCTTTCCCTGGACGGTTGTCGCCTGCGGAGCAGTCGCCCTGTTGGCGATCCCGCTTGGTTGGTCGGTCCAGCGGGCGGCGCTCGTCGCCGTGATGGTGACGACGACCGTGCTCGTGCTTTGTCTCCGCATGGAAGGGGTTCGCGGCACGATTACCGCCGACTTTGCACCGCGCTGGAGCCCTACAACCGAGGAGACGCTGCTGGCCAACCAGAAAGAAACTTCGCAAACGCAGGCGGCGCCCGACGCCGAGTCGCTCACCGCCGCAACTTCGTTCTGGCCTGGCTTCCGTGGTCCGCAGCGTGATGGCGTCGTGCGCGGCGTCACCTTCGCCACCGATTGGGACAAAGAACCGCCGAAGGAACTTTGGCGCCGCAGCGTCGGTCCCGGCTGGTCGTCGTTTTGCGTGATCGGCCAACAGATCGTCACTCAAGAACAACGTGGCGAAGAAGAACTGGTCACCTGCTACGACGCATCAACCGGCGAGCCGGTCTGGCAATACGCCATCGAAACGCGTTTCGAGGAACCGCTGGCGGGACCTGGTCCGCGAGCCACCCCCACCTTTCACAATGGCAAACTCTTCACGCAAGGAGGCTCGGGCTACGTCTCCTGCATCAACGCCGCCGACGGCGCCGAAGTATGGCAACGCGATTTGGTCGAGGATCTCAACGCGAAAACGCCGGAATGGGGCTTCTCCGGCTCGCCGTTGGTCGTCGGCAACCTCGTAATCGCATTCGCCGGCGATCAATCCAAGGCCGACAAATCGGTCGTCGCGTACGACGCGGAGACCGGCGATTTGAAATGGACCGCAGGAAAAGGAAAGCATAGCTATTGCTCGCCCCACCTGGCGAAGTTAGGTGGGGTCGATCAGGTGATCATGATCTCCGACTGGGGCGTGCAAGGAATCGCGCCGGCCGACGGAAAAATCCTCTGGGAAAACGAGTGGGACATCGAGCCCGGTAATCGCGTGGTTCAGCCGCAAATCGTCGCCGATTCGGTTTATGTCGGCACGGGACTCGGCATGGGAACGCGGAAGCTCGACATCAAGCATGCCGCCGAAGCTTGGTCAGCGACCGAAGAATGGACCTCCCGCAACCTGAAGCCCTACTTCAACGACTTCGTGCAGCTCGACGGCCACTTCTACGGCTTTGACGATCGGATCTTCACCTGCATCGACGTCGCCACCGGCGATCGCATCTGGAAGGGAGGCCGCTATGGTCACGGCCAGACGTTACTGGTCGAAGACGCCAAAGTCTTGATCGTCGTCAGCGAAGATGGCGAACTCGCCCTGGTCCAAGCGACTCCGGAAGGACACGAAGAGATTACCAAGTTCCGCGTCTTCGCCAACAAGACCTGGAATCATCCGGTCGTCGCCGACGGCAAGCTCTTCCTGCGAAACGGCGAAGAGATGGCCTGCTTCGAGCTCCGCGACTGGCAAGAAACGAAAAAGGCCGACGAGTAGTCGGCCGCACGTTTGGGCGAATCGCTAGGCGCCGGTCGGCACTTGCGCCTTCTTGATGTCGCGCATCTTCTTCGCTTCATCTCGATCTTTGTAGAACGGATCGAGCGGATAACAGCCTGAGACCATGCCGTTGCGCGGCGCGGTGGTGCAGTCGCTGAAGGTGCGACAAACTTTCTTACGCTGCATTTCGCCGTGCAGTAACGTCGCGGCCGGCAGTTCCGGGCATGAAAGAACCATGCGGCCCAGACCGACGCTGTCGATCCAACCTTCGCGGACCACCGCTTGGGCGACATGCGGCAGATAGTCTTGCAGATAGGTGAAGCCGGTCGCCACCATCGTGACGTTCGGCGCCGCCGCTTTGCACTTCCGCGCGACGTCGATCATCCGGGCGACGCCGATCAGCGGATCTTCCGGCGGCTGATAACCGTCGCTCGGCGGAAAGATCGCCGGCCGCTGAATATGCGGGTTGTAATAAGGGCTGCCGCAGCTGATGTTGACGCCGATGACCCCCATTTCTCCCAGCTCGCGAATCAAACGAACCGGTTCGGTCAGATCAATCTCGAGCGGATTATCGGGACTAGAGCCAAAGCCGCACTGGTAAGGCAAACAGCCGGAGAAGTCCATCGGCTCGCCGACCGCATCCCCTTGCTGATACGGAACGAAGTCGAACGCACTCAAACGAACGCCAACTTCGATTCCTGGCAGCTCGGTCTTGATCCGCTGAATGACCGTCTTCAGCAACCGCGTCCGTCCCTCGAAGTCGCCGCCGAACTTTCCTTCACGCAAGCGAGCCCCCAGGAACTCGTGTAACAAGTAGCCGTGACACGCTTTCACGTCGACAAACTGGTAGCCGACTTCGCGCGCCAGTCGCGCCGCGTTGACATAGCTGTCGATCAAGCCTTCGATCTCTTCGTCAGTCCAGACGACCGAGTCGTCGCTCGGATTGATCTGAAACTTGGCGTCGAGCAGCGGATGATGGTAGGCGATTCGCGGACGGAGTTTTTGATCCGGCAGCGGACGACAAAAACGTCCGGAGTGCGTCAGCTGCAATCCAATGATCAGATCGTCGACTTTTCCGAACGCCTCTTGATGCGCCATGAGCGCGGCGCCGCGAAGCTGCGCAAGGCCGTCGAGGTTACTGTCGATCGCCATCGTCTGCCGCGGATTGGCGCGACCGTCCGGTTGCACCGCCGCCGCTTCGCCACCCCAGATCATCTTCGCGCCAGAGAGCCCAAAGTTGTGCCAACGGCGAATCGTCAGCTCGGTAGGCGATCCATCATGATTGGCGTCCCAACCTTCCATCGGATGAATCGTCCAGCGATTGCCGGCCGTCAGCGATCCCCAGGCGAGCGGTTCGGCGAGCGGAGATCCCGCTTCGGCCGTCAAAATCTCATCGTCGCACGGCAGCGAGATTCCGAGCGTCTCCAAACGTTCGCGGAATTGTTCTACCGATTTCAGCTGGGCGATCTTTTCGTATTTCACGAGCTTCTCTTGGTGACTACGCGGCCCGATTACGGCCGGTTGGTATTGGCGGGTCGGAGCGGACTGTAGGCGAGCCGGAACTTCTTCTCCCCTGCTCCACTGGCAAACCGAACCGTTGCAGTCCGTTTCGATCCTTCGCCGCTTAGAGCGATGATCTTGCCAAGTCCGTACTCGTCGTGGGTGACGACCATTCCCTGTACGAAGGCGTTCGGTTCGACCCGCGGTTTCGCGTCGTCGCCCCGATCTCCCAACAGATCAGCGGCCGTGCGTATATTTGTAATCCCGAGCGGCGGCACAGGTCTTGGCAGATCGAGTGGCCTTTCACCCGATATGGGAAATTCGGGAAAATAGCTCTCTTCGTACGAATAATCGGGGGCAAAGGCGGTTTGTTCTTCCGTTACCTCCATCTCTTCCCGCGGCAATTCCATCAAAAACGGGCTCGGGATCGTCAGGTTCCGTTTCCCGCGGAAGTCGCGATACCGGGCCAGGCTGATATCGAGCTCTTCCTCCGCCCGGGTGATCCCCACAAACAACAGCCGCCGCTCTTCTTCCAGCTGCTCCGGATTCTCGCGCGAGCGTTCGTGCGGCAGCAGTCCTTGTTCGATGGCGACGATATGGACGACCGGAAACTCCAGCCCTTTCGCCGCGTGCAACGTCATCAGCGTGACGCGATCAAGCTCGGCGTCAAAGTCGTCGGTCTCGTTGACCAACGTCTTTTCTTCCAGGTAGTGCTCGAGCGTCCCGTCATGCGGATGTTCGGCGTCGTACTCGCGGGCCGACGAGAGAAGTTCTTCGATATTCTCCAAGCGGCTCTGATCTTCGACGTTGTCCGAATCTTCGTACTGCTTCTTGAAGTCGGTTTCAGAAAGGATGAAGCCCAAGATCTCTTCGACTGGATCGTTGATCTTGGTCGAAAGTCGATCGAACAGTGCGACGAACTTCGCCAGCGCGACGGCGCCTCGGCTGGCGATTCCTTCGACCATGCCGGCCTCTCGCGCCGCTTCGAGCATCGACAGCCCTTCCATCGCCGCATGGACGCGCAGCTTCAGCAGCGTCGCCTTGCCGATCGCGCGACGTGGGACGTTGACGATCCGTTCAAACGCCACGTCGTCGCGGGGGTTGTTCATTAGCAGCGCGTAAGCGAGCAGGTCCTTGATTTCTTTCCGGTGATAGAACTCGACTCCGCTCACAATCTTGTACGGCACCCCCTGTTGTCGCAGCGCATCTTCAAACGTGCGCGACAGGGCGTTGATCCGATAGAAGATGGCGTAGTCGCGGGGACGTCGTTTGCCCTGGGCGACGTTGGCGGCGATCCGCGCGGCGATCGCTTGCGCTTCTTCCTTATGAGTCGAGTACTGGATCAAGCGGACCGGCTTGCCGGCCGGGTTATCGGTAAAGAGCGACTTCTTCTTCCGCTGCTTGTTGTTCGCGATCAGCGCGTCGGCGACCGCAAGGATGTTCGGCGTGCTGCGATAGTTCTGTTCGAGCCGCACCACTTTCACATCGGGGAAGTCGCTTTCGAACTCCAAGATATTCTTCAGGTTGGCGCCGCGCCACCCGTAAATCGATTGGTCGGGATCGCCAGTGACGCCCAGATTGGGATGATTGATCGATAGCGCACGAACGATCGCGTACTGCGGCAAGTTGGTGTCTTGATACTCGTCGACCAGGATATAGCGGAACCGATCGTCGAGCGTGGCCCGCAGCTCTTCGTTCTCTTTCAGCAGCAGCGTGACGTGCATCAACAAATCGTCGAAATCGACGGCGTTCGCTTGTTGCAGCGCGGCCTGGTACTTGGGATAGACCCGTTCGACGATCGAACCGGTCGCATTAACGCCGCCGGTGTAGCGATCGGCCGTGATCAAATGATTCTTGGCCCAGCTAATGGCGGATGCGACCTGCTCGGGAGTGGCATGCGTCAGCTGAACATCGGTCTCGCGAATCGTTCGCTTCAAAAGCGATAAAGAGTCGCTCGCGTCGTAGATCGTGTAGTTCGGCTGCAGTCCGCGGTATTCGGCGTATTGCCGCAAGAGGCGCGCACAAAATCGGTGGAAGGTCCCGATCCAGACATGTTCACCGGGCGCTAGACGGTCCAAGCGAGTCCGCATTTCGTCCGCCGCCTTGTTGGTAAAGGTGAGCGCAGCGATCTGCGAAGCGCGCACTCCTTCGGACAACAAATGTGCGATTCGATGCGTAATTACTCGTGTCTTACCGCTGCCGGGACCTGCCAAAACAAGCAGCGGTCCTTCGACATGCAGCACCGCTTCGCGCTGCGGATCGGTAAGCGATTGATGAGGGTCTGCTGTCATCCGTTACATGCTGAAAGGAGGAGCGAGATAGCCAACAAGTGCTAGCACTACGAATGTTGTTCCGTTAAATATTTTGTAAAGTCCTGTGCAAAACGGGCGCGCCGAGTATATTAACTCAAGTTCGAAGGACGTGGCGCCGCAGTCGCCCCCAACGAATGCCCCGATTGGCGGTTCCAGGGAAGAACCGCAACCATTCTCCACTCTATTGCCTGGGAGGGAACCCATGACGCGAATTCCTCTGAATGCTGCTGCTCAAGAATCAGAAAGCTTGATGTCCAAGCTCGAAATGAGCACCGCGGAAATCGGCCTCACGGTTCGCACGACGAATTGTCTCGAAGAACGTGGCATTTTCACCGTTCGAGACCTCCTCAACTGCACGCGTGCAGACCTCCTCAGCATCTCGAACTTCGGTGAGAAGACGCTGGAAGAAGTCTACGCATCGCTGGAAAGCATCGGTTTTTACCGCAAAGCCCGTCAGCCGATGGCAGTCTAACGACTTGCCCGCGCGAGGAGCGATCATTCCATTCAGGGAAGCGTACATTGCCCGCGGTCGACCGTTCTCGACTGCGGGCCCTTTTATTTCTTGCCGACGCGAAAGCACTTCAATTGCCCGCGTCCTGAATCGGACGTGTCCCGTGCAACCAACAAGCCGTCGGCGAGCGCCGGAACCGCGCGCGGCACGTCGCTGAATCCTTGGAAGCCGGACAGTTGTTGATACTGCTTCGGATCTGGCTTCAGTAAATAGACGGCGCCGTTGTTCGCGATGGCGATCAATTTGTCGTCCGCCAGAATCAGGTGGGCCGTTCCAAATCCTTCGCGCGTCCAGTGAACTTTTCCAGTCATCGCATCGATGCATGTGAGCGACGCCGTGCCGACATCTTCGCGCCCATTGATTCCATACAGCGCGCCATTCAGATAAATCGGCGTGTTGTATTGGCTCGACATCGAATTGTCGTTCGCCCACAAAACCTTCGAGTCGTGATCGGTAAACTTGACCAGCTTTGCCCCAACGCCGTAACTGGAGGTCACAAACAAGTGATCGCCCCACACGATCGAAGTCGCGCCATTGACGGTTGGCCCCCGCATGCCGAAGGGAAACTGAAAGCCGATTCGTCCCGTTTCAGGATCGATCAGACAAGCGTCGAGCCGCGTCACGAAGATCGCCCAAGTCTTCGCGCCGATCGTGACCGACGACGGAGCGGCGTAACTCGCGGCGAAGTTGGTCGCTTTCCATTTCTCTTTCCCCGTCTGTCGATCGAAGGCGACAATCCCCGCATCGCCGCGGCCACCGACATTCACCAGCACATTGCCGTCGATCGCGATCGGAGTACTGCCAAACCCGAAATAACCATCCTGGGCGCCATACTTCTCGACCAGATCGACATCCCAGCGTCGTTTTCCGGTAGCGAAATCAACGCAGTACAAGTTTCCCGCGGCGCCGAGCAAAATAATCGCATCCCCTGCCACCAGCGGCGTGCAGCGCGGACCATTGTCACGCACGATCGAGCCTTGATAGGTCGCGTCGAAACTGGTGCTCCAATTTTTTTCGCCGGTTTGCAGATCGAGCGATTCGACCACTTCCAGATTGCCGATCCGATGGAACAGAATCACTTGGCCTTGGGCGATCACCGGGCCGGCATATCCGGCGCCGACCGACTTTTTCCAGGCGAGCGGCGGACCTTCTTCCGGCCATTTGTCAGCCAGTTTCTCGCCGGCGGCGACGCCATTTCGGGTCGGACCCAAGATCTGCGGCCACTCGTCAGCACGACTGACGGCGGCGATTAGGGGGATCGTAAGGAAAAATAGCGCGTTTCGTAGCCAGATCATCAGCGCGGCGTCCTGTGGCGAAGGGGTCAGTCGGACTATATTTTAGCGTACCGGAACGACTCCACCCAGCATTCAACTTGCTGCTAATCTTCGAGGATCGACTCGCGCATGGCCCGCTGGCCCCGACTGTGGGAGAAAAAACGAGGAAAACGTCGCACAGGCTCTCCATTACTCGGAAGCGTGGGTGAGGCGATGTTTTTCGCTTCGCTACTGTTTCTCGGGTCAATCGGCCTGGTCGCAGTGGTGGCGTCGATTGCGTTCGAATCGGTCGTCGCAACCTATCTGTTTCCGGAAGCGACCTACACGGCCGGTAAATGCGTCGTGATGGAGACCGCCCTCGGCGAGAAACAGCTCGACGGCGGCGCCGTCCGCTATCAGCCCCGGATCCTGGTTCATGTCCACACCAAGACCGAGGACTACTACGGCTGGACCTATCGCCGCAATCCGACCTGGTACTCTGACCGAGAAGCGGCCGAACAAATCGTCGACGGCTTCCGCCCCGGTTGGGAATATCCTTGCTGGTACGCGTCGTACGATCCGTCGACCGTCATTCTGCGACGTTCAACCAACTTCGCCCTTTGGAGCATCCTGCTCGTCTTCGCCTCGTTTGCGGCGATTGGGGCAATCGGTATGTTCTACACGCTGCTCCTCTTCGGCGCTTCGGCCGAACGACGATCGGCCCTTGCCAAAAGTGCGCAGAAGATCGAACTGATCGGCGACCTGTTGCCCCCGTCCGCCTATCCCAACATTCCGAGCGCCGACAATCTGACCAACAGCCCCGGCGTTCGCTTGGCCTATCGGCTGCCGATCGAAGTTTCGCCTGCCTGGTGGTTGTTTGCGACGCTGCTGTTCAGCTTGATCTGGAGCGGCATGACGGCGGTCTTCGCGCTCGGCGTGCTCGCCGATTTGGAACGCCGCGAATTCAATTGGCTCCTCATCTTGCTGACCATCGGAGCAATCGCGGTCGGCGTTTGGTCGATTTATCACTTCCTGCGTCAGATCGCGCTGCATACCCGCGTCGGTCCGACCTATATCGAAATCTCCAATCACCCCCTGCTGCCAGGGCGCGATTACAATCTTCACCTCTCGCAAGCGGGGCGGATGCACGTCAAAAAGATGCGGGTCACGCTGGTCTGCGAAGAAGAAGCGACCTTCCTGCATGGCACTGACGTCCGCACCGAAACGGCAAAGGTCTATGACGCCGAAGTGGCGAACTTCCGCGGGCTGGTGATTCGTCCTGGCGCCCCGTTTGAAGAAATGCTCCACTTTCAGATTCCGCTCTCCGCAATGCACTCGTTCAAATCGAGTCACAACGCGGTCCACTGGAAGCTGCTGGTCGATCTCGACGCCAAAGGCGCCGGTCGACAACTGCGGAGTTTTCCGATCGTCGTTTATCCGCCGGTCCAATAAGAAACATGACTGACGAACCGCACATCTCGATCTCGCTAGATCGGCCGTCGCGACAATACGCGGCCGACGATGAGCTCGTTGCGCGGTTTGAAATCAGCAATCTCCCGGCCGCCAACATCACGGCGATCGAAGCGTCGGTCCTCTGGCATACCGAAGGGACCGGCGAAGAAGATATGTCGGCGCACGAATTCGTCCGGCTCCTTCCCGGCGAAGACGCCGACGGCGATCTGACGCGACTGCAATCGTTAAAAACGCGGCTGCCCCGGAGTCCTCTGTCGTATAACGGCAAGATCGTCAAAATCCACTGGGTCGTGCGAGTCCGCGTCTTTGTCGGTAAGGGACGGGACCTGGTCGAAGAGCTGGAGTTTGAACTGACTCCTTCCGGCGGCCGCAACTCCGACATGCCAGCCGAAAACGGATCGGGAGCGTCGCGTGGTTAGCACGAACCCTTTCGCCAGTCGACAGGTTCGTCCGGGAGCGATCCCCTTTCAATTCTCAAAAGATCAATCGGCCGAGCAGATCATCGAGCGACTCCGCCACGCCAATTGGCGCGGCGCAATTCTCGGTCCCCATGGATCAGGCAAGTCGACGCTGCTCGACACCCTCTCTCCCCTCTGGCGTGATCACGGCCTAACCGAACAGCGCGTCACCCTCCATAGCGACGGCCAATCAACCGGCACGATCCGACTGCCCGGTAAAGACGAAATCTTGGTAGTGGACGGGTTTGAACAACTCAGTTGGCTAAAGCGACGGTGGTTCTTGGCGCGATGCGCTTTTGCAGGCTCTCGACTACTGGTGACGACGCATACCGAGATCGGGTTGCCGATCGTCTTCCAGACGGAGCCTTCGGAAGAGATGGCGATCCAGCTTACCGAGATGTTACAGCGTGACGTCGAGCTGCTGGTCACCGCGGAGGATGCCCGCGCGACTTGTCGACAACATGGCGCCGACCTGCGGGAGACGTTATTCCAGTTGTATCACTTGTACGAGTCGCGACGAGAATTGCGCTCAAGCGGGGACGACGACGCAAAAAGTCTCCGCTGATTTTTCACAACCGCTAAAGTTTCCGCACGTGGCGAAAACTCGCCAAGCGGCGCCCGTTTTCTGTACGGCGCCACCGCCCTGAAAGAGGCGATTTTCTGGGGAATTCGGGCTGCAATTCCTGTTCTGGCTTATGTTTCTGATCTACCTTTCCTAGGATCGTTTTTTGGGCGATCCATGGCGGCATGGACCTGCCCCAAGCAAACGCGACGGATCTGCGACAAAAAATAGTGTGCGAAAGAAAAGGCATTCTGATGTCGCGAACCCCTATCCTGGCCCTGATTTTGCTGATGTCGATCGGCGACGCCGCCCATGCGGGCTGCTGGCTCACCGATTGGCTGCATGGCAATCAAGCACCGGCGCAACCGGTCGTCACGACCAACTATGCGCCGGCCGCGTGCCCCACGCCGCAGCCGTACCAGGTGAACTACGTTCAACCTCCGGCGCCGATGACCTGCGCGCCGGTTTTCCAAAATCAGACGTCGGTCCGCTACATTCCGGAAACGCAATATACGACCACCTACAAGCCGGTCCCGGTCACCGTCTATCAGCCGACCACCGTCTACTTGCCTGGCAGCAACGTGCCGACCCTGGCTTATAACGGTTGCACGACCTATCGCTGGGAGACGGAACGCGTTCCATTCACCACCTACAAGCCGGTGATCCAAAACGTCCAGACGCAAGTCAACAGCTGTGCGACCGTCGGCTACATGCAAGCGGCCCCGGCGATGCAAGCTGCTCCTCCGGCGGTCGTCGGTTCGTGCAACAGCTGCGGCGGCGCTCCGGCGCAGTTCTCCGCTCCGATTCAGTCGATGCCCAGCACCCAAGGTCAATGGGTTCCGGCTCAAGGTGGCGGCGTCAGCTCGATGGTCAATCCGCCGGGCGCCTATCCGCAAGGAATGTCGCAGCCGATGCCGAGCACGCAATATGAAGTCGCCCCGTACCAAGGGCAAAGCGCTCCGTATCAGGGTGGCTCGCCGGCCGATCAACCGCCGTCGCTCAGCCCCGGCACGATGACGCAGCCGAACTACGATAGCCAGAACGCGCTGCGAGTCGCTCCGGAAGGAAACTCGGTCCTCAGCCCGACTCCTGGCGCCACGATCATCAAGCCGTCGCCGCAACCTTCGCCGGCGACTTCCCCCTCGGCGACGACGCCGTCGACTGATTCGAGCTCGATGATGCGTTTGAGCCCGAGCGTGACGCCGGGTACGACCACACCGACTGCTCCGCAGTCGCTTGGTTCGGCCTTCACGCCGTACGCTCCTTCGTCGGCCCCGGCCAATCAAACGCCGCCGACGACGCTCGCTCGTCCGCAACTCAATCCGCTGATCAAGCCGATTCCGGATCCGGACTACTTCCCGACTCGCACCGATTCGTACGAACAGGCTCCGGCTCTGCTCAACCCGAACGACAAATCGGCCCTGATCCCGACGGCCAAGATCGTGCCGATCGCGTGGGACGAAGTCGCCAAGCCGGTCGCTCGTGAAGTGAGCTACGAAACGCCGACCGTTTCGATCCCGGCGAAGAAAAGCAGCTGGCATCAAATCGGCCGCTAGTTTTTGCGAACAACGTAAAACTCCCCCAACGGGGCGCGACGCTTGTCCGCCCCGTTTTCTATTTCGAATTCGTCCTTCGTCATTTCTTTCCGGGGTGTTGATCATCTCCCGCCGCGTCCGCTAGGCTGACCCAGAATCGCCGCTTGCGCGCAGGAACCGAGAGAATGACCAACGAACAAATCGCCAACCGCTTTGAAACGCTCGCCGACCTTTTGGAATTCGACGGAGCGAACTCCTTCCGCGTCCGCGCTTATCGCAACGCGGCCCGCACGATTCACGACTTGGGAGATCCGCTGTCGACGATGGTCGATCAGGGACGCGATCTGACTGAGCTCGATGGAATCGGCGACGACTTGGCGAAGAAGATCGTCGTGATGGTCAACACCGGCCACCTGCCGGCGTTGGAAGACATTCTCAAAAAAATCCCCGCGACGGTGCTGGCGATCTTGCGCATCCCGGGACTCGGCCCGAAGAAAGCGGCGGTGCTCCACAAAGAGCTCGGGATCAATGATCTCGATCAACTCAAGCAGGCCTGCGTCGAGCATCGGGTGAAAGAGCTGAAAGGTTTCGGCGCCAAGACCGAAGAGACGATCTTGAAAGGGATCAAGATCGCCGCCGCAGCCGATGAGCGAACCTACTGGTCGAAAGCGGACCTGGTGGTGCAAGATCTTCTCGCGCATCTCAAGACCTGCAAAAGCATCGAACGGATCGAACCGGCCGGCAGTTATCGTCGCGGCAAAGAGACGATCGGCGACATTGACCTCTTAAGCGTCTCGACCGATTCCCAAGAGGTGATGGACCGTTTCGCCGAGTTTCCGCTGGTCGAAGAGACGATCGCTCGCGGCGATACGAAGATGTCAGTTCGGTTGGAGACTGGTCTGCAAGTCGATCTGCGCGTCGTTCCGGCCGAGTCGTTCGGCGCCGCCCTGCAGTACTTCACCGGCTCCAAGGAGCACAACGTCCGCGTTCGCAGCATCGCGAAGCAAAAAGGGCTGAAGGTGAATGAGTGGGGCGTCTTCCGGGTCGAAGAAAACGGAGACGAAACGTACGTCGTCGGCGCCGAAGAAGCGGACGTCTACGCAGCGCTCGATCTTCCTTGGTTTCCGCCCGAGATGCGGGAAGACCGGGAAGAGTTTCGCTGGGCCGAGTCAGGTAAACTTCCGGAGCTGATCGTCGAAAGCGACTTGCAGGGAGACCTGCACATGCACACCCATGCGAGCGACGGCGCCAACTCGTTGGAAGAGATGGTCGCCGCGGCGCGGGCCAAAGGGCTGAAATACATCGCGATCACCGACCACTCGCAGCGTGTGTCGATGGCGAACGGTCTCGACAGTGAGCGGCTCCTCGAGCAATGGAAGATGATCGATGAGTTTCGCAAGACGATCGATGACGACTTCCTGGTCCTCAAGGGAATCGAGTGCGACATCCTCGAACAGGGCGGAATGGATCTGCCGGACGAAGTGCTGGCCCAAGCCGACTGGGTCATCGGTAGCGTTCACTATGGCCAGAACCAACCGAAGCGGCAGATCACCGATCGAATCATCGGCGCGTTAGAAAACCGGTACGTCTGCATGATCGCCCATCCGACCGGACGCTTGATTAACAATCGCCCGCCGTACGAAGTCGATCTGGAAGAAGTCTTTCAGGCGGCGATCGCCAATAAGAAATTCCTCGAGCTGAACGCGGCGCCGAAACGTCTCGACCTGAACGACGTCTACTGCGCCGCCGCCAAACAGCGCGGCATTCCGATCGTGATCAACACCGACGCCCACCGGACCGAAGGTTTGTTGCAGGCGCGGTACGGCATTCTCCAAGCGCGACGCGGCGGACTGACCAAAGCCGACGTCGCGAACACGCGTAGCTGGGCCGAGATGCAGAAGATGCTCGGCCGCTAACAACGTAGGGCAGGCCGTGCCTGCCGAAATGCGAACGCCCGCAAGAAGAGCGGCAGTCACGGCCTGCCCTACAACTTCTTACGCAAGCGCTTCGCGAAGCGTCTCAATATACTTCGGGCACTCTTCCCGCGGATCGGCCTCTTCTTCGTACTCCAGCACGACGAAGCCGCGATAGTTCGCGTCGCGCAAGATCTTCGCGATGCGAGCGAAGTCGGTCGGAACCTTTTTCTTGTCAGGCCCCGAGACGACCACTTTCACCTGCACGTTCAGCGCGTACGGAGCGACTTGCGCCAGTTCGCCGTAGATGTCGTCGCTGTGGAAGTTACCGGTATCAAGATTGACGCCGAACCAGGGGCTATCGACGTCTTTGACCAACTTCAGCAAACCTTCGGCGGTCGACGTCGGCCCACCGTGATTTTCGAGCGCGAGGAAAACTCCCTTCGTACCGGCGTAGTCGCAAACTTCCTGCATCCCTTCGACCATCAGGCGATGCGACTCGTCGGCGGCGACTCCCTTTTTGTCGTGACCGGCGAAAATGCGAATCACCGGCGCGGTGAGCACCGCGGCGTTGTCGATCCAGGTTTTGACGCCGGCGATCTGCTTCTCCCGTTCTTCGCCGGCAGGATGACCAAAGTCGTTACCGACCGCGGTGCCGCTGACGCTGAGCCCGAGGAGGAACGCTTGATGCTTAAGCGCCAGCAGTTGCTCGGTCGTCACGTTCGGCGGGAAGTAGTACGAGGTGAGCTCGGTTCCGTCGAGCTGCATCTTCGCGCAATCGTTGATGAAGTCGGCCAGCGTCAGTTCCGGCTTATTCCCTTGCAACAGCTTGCGATAGCTGTAGGCGGCCAGGCTGAGCTTGAAATGGGGCGAAGTCCGATTGGCGATCGGCTCGGCGGCCATGGCCAATTTCGGGGCGCTCCAAGCGGCGGCGGCCAAAGCGCCGGAAGCCGCAATCCATTGACGACGATTGAGCGTGGTCTCGTGCACAGGGAGGTCTCCTACCTGTTGGATGTGAGCTGGACGTCTAGCGAACGTTAGACGTGGGCGGGAATGCGATCGGCGGCGGCTTCGGCTTTGCCGTTGGTTTCCACGACTTCCGATTTCGGCTTCACCTCGAGCGGAGTGAAAAACGCCAGGTTCATCACCAGCATCAACAGAGCGAACAACCAATTGCCGCTTGCTAAAGCGTACAGGATCCAAATCGGGATGGAAACTGCGATCATCAGCGGACGCAACGGACGAACCCAGATCGCCACCGGATAGGCCAGCTCGAACAGCACCATCGCGTGCGTCCACGCGTAGACCAAAAGAGGGCTGCTGCGCAGGAACTTGAAGTCGACCAGCGGCGATTCAGGCCGGGCCAACACGTTCCACATCGCGGCGCCGTTCCACCAGACGTAGCTCGCACCCAGTTTGCTGAGCGCCATCATCACGAAGAACATCGACAGATGAACCTGCGTCAGGCGGGTCGCAATGTTCGCGGCGTACGTCTTGCCGATCGCCGGTTTGCCGGCGCGACGACGCCAAATCGCGTCAATCGAATAATGGGCTCCGCACGGTCCCAAGCACAGATAGAGCATCAGCGGGCAAAGGAGCGGTTCGATCAGCCCGCTCAGCACAATCGGCGAACGTTGGGCGTACGACAACACCAACACAAACGCCATGACCGCGGTGACGCGCGAAAAGAAGCCCGCGGCCAGCGCCAGCAGCGTGACGATGGTAACCGCGTGCAGGATCCACAAATCGGTCGGATCCTGGAAGTAGTAAAGCAGCGACCAGTAGGCGGCGCCGTACTCGGGATCGGTAATCCCGGTGATTTCATAAACGCGCGCGACCGGCATCACGCCGTCGGCGGCGAACCAGAAGGTCAGGTCGCTCGTGTAGCCGAGAATGTACAACAGCGCGACGCACGCCAAAGCGATGCGGAGGATGCTGAGGGTCTTGGCGTCCGACGCGCGAAACCAAAAGTAGGTCCACGCTGCGGTCGTGCAGCGAGCCAGGTCGGCGAAATATTCTTGAATAGCGGCGATCACTTTTGGCTCTCCACAGCAGGCGCGACGTGCTCGATCGAATCCCGTTTCAACACTTGCACTTGTCCGTCTCGATCCAACCAGACGTCGGCTTCATACACCTTTTCAAAATAGCTCGGAGCGTTCGGATCGGTCGCCGCGCCAACGCCCAGGTCCATCGGCTGGAACAAGTGGCGACGGAGACGAAAGACGCCGCGCTTCGCGCCGCTGTCATGAAACGCGTGAGCGGAAAGCGACTTGGCGAACTGAGCTGGAATGCCGTCTTCGCCGATGCTGGCCTGCACCGCCATGAAGGTGGCTAGAGTGCCAACGCGCTGCTGCGCTTGCGAGCCATGGACGAACGCGTTGTTGAAAACGATCGTTTCGCCGGCGCCGGGGCCTTCGGTCAGTTCCAGTTCCAGCAGATGGTCTTCGCTAAACGGCTCGCCGCTATGAACGAAGTAAGGGGACCCCGTCACGCTGATGCCAAGCGTTTCCCCCATCGTCGCCTGATAGAGACCGCCCAGCCGCTTGTGCAGCCCCGACATGTACTCATTTCCGAGCGGGCAGCTCAGGAGGACCCAAAGTCCAAAAAGGTAGGGAATCAACGCCAGCGAAAGAATCGATCGCACATTGCTCGAAAGCGGTTGTGGATCGGCGGTCGTCTGTTGGGGTGCGGACATATTAGACAATCTAGGAAGGCACGCGAAAATGTAGCGACTTCTAGTCTAATCAAAGCTAGCACGCGTTAAATTGGGTAAGCGCATAAAAAAATCGGGCTTCCAAGTTGGAAGCCCGATCTTTGTACCCATCGTCAGGTCATGCGGGCGGCCGTCACAGGGCGACCGCCGTGTGCATTCCCCTCCGTCGACTAGCGGCGGAAGCTGACGGTATGGACGCGAACCGGCATGCGGATGCTGGCTTCGGCCGGCGGGGCCGGAGCTTCGTCGCTCGGGCTGGCTTCAGCCGGAGCAGCTTCCGGAGCGGCGCAGCTCGGTTCCGGGGCGCAGCAGGTCGGTTCCGGTTCGCAGCAGGTCGGTTCCGGTTCACAGCAGCTCGGAGCCGAGCAGCTGCACTTGCACTTCAGGCCGAACAGACCGCAGCACTTTTTGTGGTGCGAGAACAGGCCACCGCAGTGGCACTTCGGACGGCACTTCAGGCCGAACAGACCACAGCAATCTTTGACGCCACAGCAAGCCGGAGCTTCGCTGCAACCATTGCAACCCAGGGCGGCGGTCGCCTCACGCTCTCCACCGACCAAGGAAATTCCGACGATCGCGAAGAAAATCGCGATGCCAAGTCCAAAAATGCGATTCATGTCAGAATCCTCCAAGAAACTCTACAGTACTTGAAGCGTAAGGGGGGAACCTTCACGCCACAACGCAAGAGCCGTAGGTCGCGTCCTCTGCGAGGACATGGGTAATCGACCCCAGCTCTACCGACTGCTTATTCAGCGAACATCCTGTGATAAAGTTTGCCGAATACGCAGGTCGCATGCACTACGCAGCATAGGCCGTTAAATTATCAACTCCAAAAGCGAAGTCAACCAGCCAAACCGGAATTTAGTAAAATTAAGTCACCCACGTAAGATCATGAAGATTTGCAGGTTACATCCGTTTTGACCGTTATCGGCGCACGAAAAAAGCCCTCGAAGTCGAGGGCTTGTGTCTGCTAGCACCGTAAATTCCCGATTGGCGCGGCGAATTCTCGCCTCACCCCCCCGAAATTGCTATCGCTGAAAGTACTGACTTCCGGAGCCTTCTCCGGGTCTGGCGGTGTGACTTGCCGGCATTACTTCGGAGGAACCGGTCCCCCCTCGGCGAAGAATTTCTCGTTCCGCCAGTTTCTGGGCCTCAAACATCTCGGCCGGATTCTCAAACGGCAACACCAGCGGCGGTTCGCCAGCGAACAGTTCGGTCGCCATGCCGGCGACGCGCCATCCGCCAGTTTCACGACGCATGATCCAGACAATATCGTAGGAAACCGCTTTCCCTTGCGGGTCGACGTCAAACCAATGGCTTTCGACGTGAGCGCCTCGCTTCTCGGAAGTGATGTAGATCGTCTCGCCCACTTCAAACTTTGCGCCGGAAGCGCCAACCGGATCAATCGCCAAGTTGTGTTTGCGAGTTTCCTGACGCGCCTTCTGCGTCAGCAACTTGGAAGTCAGTTCTTTGTCGCCGTCGCGAAGCGCCGCGAGAAACGATTCGACCGCCGTTTTCGGATCGATCGAGGCGATCGCCAGCGGATCTTGAACGGGGGCGACTTCGACGTTTTCCCCGGTATTTTCCGACACTGAAGGGTTGTTTTGGTTATTGCAGCCGACCAGCAGCATGGCTGCCGACAGCAGTAGGGCGCAACGTTGATAGAGCATGATTCTTTCCTTCCTTGGAAAACGCGCATCGCCGGACGAAGCTGCGCTTCGCAGGCGCAAATCTTGCAAAGCTGCCGAATCGAGTCAATGTCAATCGCCGCCATGCGATCGACAAGCGGCGACTTAGCCCGCGCCCAGACCGCGATCGAACGCGTCTTGCTCGCGTTGATAGACTGCTAGCGTCGAATCGAACGTATGGCTAGAGACTTGCCATTGCGGCGCCTGATCGGTGTAGGCGTTCGCATGGGCGACCATCAGCCGGTACAGGAACTTGAACAAGTGCCGCGGCACCCGCAAAGAGCGGAGCGCCTCGAGCAGCCGCTGGTCCGAAACCGACGAGTCGATCAAATCCCGCAGGGTCGGAGCCGGGTTTTTGTCGGCCACGGCCGCCAGACGAGCGTTCGCCACGTCCTGCAGAGCTTCGCTCGACCACTGCAGCGACGGGATCATGTTCTGCTTGTCGAGCCGGGCTCGCTGGTAGAACTCCTTCGTCTCCCGATCGACGAATTGCGTTAACTCGATCGGCAGCAGCAACTTAAAGCCGATCCCCGGCTGTTTCAGGAACTTGTTATCCAGCATCGGCCAGAGAAGCAGACGCATCAGTTCCGGCGAACCGTTGATCAGATGCGGCTCGTCGACCCGGTCAACGATCACCACAATCCCGGTGCAGCCCAGGGAACGGAGGACCCCAAAGAACTTGTCGAGCATCTCATACCGGTCGTCGGTCCGGTCGTGAGTCGGCAGCGGCTGAGACGACAGTTCGGGCAGGGTGAAGTTCATCAGCAGCCGGCTGAGCGAGAAAGTCTCGCGATTGCCGGTCCGGACATGCTTCACGATCCCCCAACCCTTCCAGGTCGAGCGAAACGCTTTCCAAAGCCACGGGGCCCAGCCGGCAACCAGCATCACCAGGTATAACCACCAGGGGGGCTGCGAAGCTTCGCTGCCGCGCGAAAGCATCGCGATCAGCAGGGCGATCGTCGCCACGGAAACGGCGGCGCCTACCCCAAATTGCCACCAGGCTCGCGGATTCCAGAACCGCAACTTGCTGCGGAGATGCGACCAACGTTCTTTGAACGTTTCGGCGGTCGATTGATCGTAACAAGCGGCCAACAGCAGCAGATCACGGGCCTGACCGCGATCGAGTTTGCTCGCGTCCCCCGGCTCAATCTTGCAGGCCGACGGCTTCGCATTGCGAGTTTGCAGCATCTGATCAATCAGCTGCGTCACGCCGATCGACAGGATCGAGTCCATGTGATCCCACAGTTTCCACTGCTTCAGCGCTTTTTCGGGATAGCGATTGCGGCCGAACATTCGATCGCGGAAACGATCGAGGTAGGGATTAAAGTCATCGTATTCGATGATATAGATGCGTTGGTCGGCATGGTCTTCATTATGTTTGGCGACATGCTCGACGATCTGCAGACGCATCGCCGTTTTGCCAGCGCCCTTTTCGCCGAAGACGATCGACGTCGAAGGATCGCGGGGATCGCCGTACACCTTTTGCCAGGCCGGGTGATAGGTGCTGTCGATGCAGCCGGTCTTGAACACCGTGTCGGTTTGCGCGTCTTCGACCGCAAACGGATTCGCGTGGATGCCGTGGTGCTCGAGAAACTGTTCAACCTTCATCGATTCGCCTCACCGATTTTCGGACGATCGAAACTGCCGTTACGATCGCTACCGTCGTCAAAGTGCTTACAATCTGCCCGGTCCGCTAGAATTGACCAAGCTAATATAGCTCTCGGCTAAGCAAAAGGAGGGCCGCGGATAATCGCGAGGTGAAAACGCATTCATCTACGGCGCAATAAAAAAGCGGGCGATTTCTCGCCCGCTTGTTTCTCGTTGCGTAATTGACGCCGCGTTACTTCACTTCGAGGCTATCAACCATCGATTTAAACGCCTTTTCATTGTGTTCGACCGTCGCCTTGGGGCCGGTAAACTTAATGAAATATTGGCCGGCTTTCTCGCTCTTGATAATCGCCCCCAACATGCGGTAGTCCTTCTTGATCTCGGCTTGGGCGAACGGCCCGCGTTGATCGCGGAAGTCGCCCGAGATGTCGACGATATAAACCGTCTGACCCGCGATTTTCTCTTCTTTCATCGGCTGTTTGACGGCGCCGGCGAATTGTCCGACCCAGCGATCAACGTTCGCTTCAATGCTGCCGCCCGCTCCCATGATCGTGATGCGACCCGCTTCGCCCCCTTCTTCGGCGGCCGGCGCCGAGAATTCATAGTCAATAATCCGCACCTTCGGCTCTACCTTTTTCCAGCTTTCCGGCGCGACCAGCGACATTTTGCCATCCGACAGTTCGAGCTTGGTCGGTTCGGCGGCAAACGACATGGTTCCCAGGAAAAGTGCGGCGGCCACAGCGGCCAGAATTTGATTGCGTCGCACGGAATACCTCTCGTAGGGTCAGGGGGAAGGAAATTTTCGGCTGGTCTCATCCTCATCGCGTCCGCGACGAGACGTCTCTTTATCATACAATGCCAGATGGGCGATTCGCCTCCCCCGGAGCCGATTTCCCGGGCGAAAGCGATCTGCCGCCGAGTTGCCACGGAGATTTTCGCCTGAACTCTCCGTTTTTCCCACTTTCTAGCGAGAACGCCGCGTGAACGACCACGAAGACGACGACCAAGAGCCCGAAAAGTACGAAATCGCGATCTCCGGCGAGCTGGGCGAGGACATGGTCGACCTGTACGAGAAGCTCCTCGCCGTGCCGGAAGGTGGAGAATGCACCCTCTATTTTGATTCGCCCGGGGGGAGCTCCTACGCTGCGTCGGCCCTTGTTTCACTGATCAAACTGCGGCGGCTCGATGCGACCGGGATCGTCATCGGCGAATGTTCCTCCGCCGCGATCTGGCCCTTCGCCGCTTGCCGTCGCCGCTTCGTCACCCGGTGGAGCGTCCTGCTGTTCCACCCCATGAAGTGGCAAAGCGAAGAGAACATCCCGCTGGCCGAAGCCCGCGAATGGGTCCGCCACTACAAGTTCCTGCACGAAGAAATGGACGTACTGCTAGCACAGTTGTTTGGCGTCGACGAAAAGCTGATTAACCGCTGGACTCATCCCGGCAAGTTCGTCACCGGCCCCGAACTGGCCGAAGCGGGCCTCGCCGAATTGGTCGAGCTTTTATAAGCCCCTTTTGCTACGATCTGCGATCAGTCCCCCCTCGTTCGCCTCATCCACGGTTGGCGCGCTACTGATCGATGTTCGTCCGCAACTTGCAACTCGTGCTTTTCGGCTTCGCCGCATTGCTGGTGATCGGCTGCGGCGAACGCAAGATCGTGCACGATCCGAACAAGCCGTCTGACTACGGACGGCTGACGCTGACCCGGCAAGTGAATCATCCAGAGCTGTCGCAGTTGGTCAGCCCGATCGTCGACGAAGGGAAGTCTCCGCTCGGACTGGAAGAAGAACTCGCCGCCGATCAAGATCCGCCCAACAACGGCGTCGCGGCGCTGATGAAGATCTATCCCGGCCCGCTCGCTGATCAGATCATCGACAGCACCAACGCCTGGCTGCCGAACAAAGAATTTCAGTTCGCGCCGCTGACGCTCGAAAAAATCCACGCCTATGTCGTCCGCCATCGCGAGAAGGTTGACCGCGGACGGGCCGCGCTGCAAATGCCACAATGGAAATACTTCTGGCAGCCGACCGAAGGCTATATGGCCGACGTCCACTTCGTCGAATGCACCCGAGCCGCCGCCAGGCTCGAGATTCTCTCGGCCGCCGTCGCTCTGGCCGATCAAGACCTGGACGCCGCATCCATTCATATCGCCTTCGCCCTGGAGTTGGCGTCGCGTTTGGGCCAGGTCAATCTTGTGTACGCACGCCGAACCGCGGCCGAACTTCGCGCCGAGGCCTTTCCGGCGATCGCCGCCTTGGCTCAGCAGCCCAATGTGACCCGCGACGAACTTTCAACCATCGCGAAGACGCTCGCCAGCCATGTCGCCGCGTGGCCCAATGACGCCGATGCGTGGATCGCCGACCGTGCCTGCGGGCTGCATCAATACGAACTGATTCGCGACGGGCAATTCCTCTCAACTGTCCCTCGCGACGAATACCAGCAATTGAAGGCGGAGAACGAACTCGAAGCGCTCACCCGCGCCGTCGCACGTAATTTGAATAGCGACGAAGTGGTCTACCTCAAACAGATGCGGGCACTCATCGAAGGCTGCCGTCTCCCCTTCTACCAACGTGCGGAGTTGCTGTCGCAACTTCACTCGCAGTTGGCGGCGCTCGAAGGAACGAACGACTATCCAACTGTCGCCGCTCGCTGGTTGTTGGTCGACGTCGACAAGCAGCAGCGGATCGCAGCGCGTGATCAGGCTCTATCGACCGCGTGGAACTTGGCGCTTGGGCTAGCGTTAGGAGAAGAACCTGTGCCGGCGCCGCCGATCAACGTGTTGACCGGCGCGCCGTATCAGATTCGGATCGAACCGACGCGGGTCGTCGTTGCGGCGGTCGATGGCGGGGGAGAGGACGAGATCATCCAGCTTCCCCGCTTGGGAAAACCGGCGAACAACTAGCGATAGTTGCCGTGGCAATCGGAACAAGAGGCGTTGAGCCGTCCGCCGGCTTCGCGAGCCAGGTTCGCATCGCCGCTTTCGGCCGCTTTGATGATGTCAAGCGCGGCGTTGTGCATCTGATCGCAGAAACCGACGTAGTCGTCGTCGTCCGCATAGTCGAATCCCTCCTGCTTCATCGATTTGCCGATGGCGGCGATGATTTGGGCTTCGTGCAGGATCTCCGCTTTGTTGCTGCGGAACTCCGCTTCGCTGGCGACCCACTGCTTCAGCTTCTTATCAAAGCCAGCTTCGAGCCGCTGCATCAGCGGCGGACGATCGGCGATCGTTTCCCAGGTCGCATCGGGATTGCCGTCTTCATTGAATTTGGGAGTACTGCCGCGAACCATGTCGTCCAGGATCAGCGCCCGGTCTTTGACCGAAGCGAACGACTGATCGGTCCCGACCTTGCAAACGTCGGCCGTTTTCCAGAAAGCGTCGCGAGCCGCGAGCGACGATTCTTTCCAGCGGACGTCTTCCGACTTCTTGTTGATGATCTCAAACAGCATCGCGAGTTCGGTAAAGTTGCGCCGGCAAACGGCGTAACCGCCCCCTTTGAATTCGCGGATGTTCATCGCGATCGGCGCCAGTTCCAGGTTCAGCGCTTTCACTTCATCCTGAATCACTTCCGCCGTGATAAAGCTCCAATCGCCGCTTCCCCCGGTCGACGCGCCGCCGGCCGGAGCCGCCGACATACCACCGCCGCCTGACATTCCACCTCCACCGCTGGCGACCATGGCCGGAGCCGTCGCTTTCTGGCTGAGGGACGCCGGGCGCGGTCCGCTGAGCAATTCGCCGAACACATCCCGCGAAAAGACGAACGACGCGCCGGTGCTGTCGTAGTTGTCCGGCAACTTCGCTCGTCGCTCCGGCTGCTGGGCGCTGGCCGTGGCGATGGCGGCGATCGTAAGCGTTAAAGCGAGGAAACGGGAAGTTCGCATGACGAGAAGAATCCTTTTCGCTGGGGGGCAGGCATACGTCGCCTGCGAGGAGCGCTATAATCGAAGTATCGACGACGAAACAGTTTTCGGCAAGCAATCGAACCTAAAACGGCCCAGATGAGTGCTCGTAAATCGAACCGACGCGACTTTTTACGGGGAAAATCGGCCGTCGACGCGCTGCATGACATTACGGCGCAGCCCCTTCCTCCCCCTTCATCGCTAAAACCGGCAGCTCGCCCCGCGGACGAAGGAGCGAAACCGGAATCGGCGGATGGCCCAACCGCGGCTGTGCCGACTGCGAGCGAACCGGAAGAGCCGCAGTCGAGCTACCTGATCGAAGTGAGCCGCGAGGCGATGGCCTGCACCTTCGCGATCTTCCTGAACGCGGGGCAACATCGGCTCGCCGCCGAAGGGGCGGTCGCCGGGCTCGACATGATCGACGAGTACGAACAGCAGCTCTCGATCTATCGCACCGACAGCGAAGCGACCAAGCTGAACGCCGCCGCCGACTACGCGCCGATCGCAATCGAAGAGGGCTTCTTCCATCTGCTGCTGCAAGCCAAAGAAATCTACGCCGAGACCGACGGCGCCTTCGACGTCACCGCCGGACCGCTCGCCAAGATCTGGGGCTTCTACCAGCGCAAAGGACGCGTCCCGAGCGAAGAAGAACTTGCCGAGGCGCTCGCGAAAGTCGGCAGCCAATACCTGACCCTCAACGCTGACGATCATTCGGTCTTCTTCGAGAAGCCGGAGATGGAAATCAATCTCGGCGGGATCGGCAAAGGCTACGCGCTCGATCGGGTCGCCGACTTTTTGATCGACAAAGGAATTACCAACTTTCTTTTCCACGGCGGAACGAGCAGCGTCTTGGCCCGCGGATCGCGTCTGCGCGGCGATGGCGCCGTCGGCTGGCGGATCGGCGTTCCCCATCCCTACTTGCCAGGCAAGCGGATCGGCGAAGTGGTGCTGAATGACGAAGCGCTCGGAACCTCCGGCGCCGCCCATCAAACGTTCGTCGAAGGTGGTCGTCGCTATGGGCACGTGCTCGATCCGCGCACCGGCCGGCCCGCCGAAGGCGTCTTGTCAACGACAATCGTCGCGCCAACCGCAACGATGTCCGACGCCCTGTCGACTGCCTGCTTTGTAATGGGGCCTGATCGCACGGCCGAGTATTGCGAAAAGCATCCGGAGATCGGCGTGCTGTTTGCGATGGAAGGATCGCGGCGGAATACGTTTGAACTACGGTTCTGTGGCAATATTGCGGAGAAGTTTGTTCCCGACGCGGGCGAAATGAAATAGGCTGGTTGCTTCTGACCGAATTCCTTGAAAACGTCTCACGTTTCTTTCGCCCCAACAGGAAGCCCACCGATGATCGTCACCACAGGCAACGAAGTCGCCGGCCATGAAATCTCTGAGTACCTGGGAATCGTCCGCGGCATCGTCGTCCGGTCGACCGGGATCGGTCGCGGGCTGATTGGCGGGTTGCGTTCGATTGGCGGCGGGAATATTCCGGAATATGTCGCCGTCTGCGAAGAAGCCCGCGGGCACGCGTTTCAGCTGATGCTGCAACATGCCAACCAGGCCGGGGCCGATGCGGTGATCGGCATGCGTTACGACGCGACCGAATTCATGCAAGGGTCAACCGAAGTGTTGGCTTATGGGACTGCGGTGAAGCTGCGGAAGACGTAGTCGGCGTAATCACGCATGAAGGGCAAGAAACCAACCACGATCGCTGAGTATATCCGTGCGGCGCCTGATGTAGGACAGCCGCATTTAAAGCAGATCTACGCAATCCTCAAAAGCGTCGCCCCGGACGCCGAAGAGGCGATCAAGTGGAACACGCCTTTCTTCGTCGAGCCGCGGTTTCTGTTCGCCTTCGCCGCCTTCAAATCGCACTGCACTTTCGCGCCAACCGCCGCGACGCTTGAGCATTTTCGCAAAGAGCTGAAGAAGTACCGCACCACCAAGAATTACCTGCAAGTTCCCTACGAAGAGGAAGTGCCGGAAGATCTGATTCGCCGGATGGCCCAGCACTGCGTCGCAACGGTCAGCGCTCGCGAAGACGACTCTTTTTGGTAAATCGAACAGGCCCTGTAATGAGCGAACCCAACCCCAAAGTCGACGGCTATTATCGCAAATCGACGCAATGGCGCGCCGAGCTGGAAGAACTGCGCGCGATCATCCTCGGCTGCAAACTGACCGAGACGATGAAATGGGGCTGCCCCTGCTACACGCAGGACGATCGCAACATCGTCCTGCTGCACGAATTCAAAGAGTACTGCGCGATCCTCTTCTTCAAAGGCGCCCTGCTGAAAGATCCCAAACAGGTCCTGATTCAGCAAACCAAGAACACCCAATCGGCGCGGCAAATGCGTTTCACCAGCGCCAAAGAAATCGCCCCACTCAAATCGACGATCAAAGCGTTCGTCCGCGCAGCGATCGAAGTCGAAAAAGCGGGTCTGAAGGTCGATTTCAAAGAGACCGCTGAATTCGAGATGCCGGCAGAGTTTCAGTCAGCACTGAAGAAGAACGCCAAGCTGAAGAAGGCGTTTGCGTCGCTTACGCCGGGAAGACAACGGGCCTACTTGCTTCACTTCGCCGGCGCAAAGCAGGCGAAGACGCGCGAGTCGCGGATCGAGAAATGCACGCCGCAGATCTTGGCCGGGAAGGGATTGAACGACTAACGCGATCGTTCGTCGCATGAGATTGGACTCACGACATCGACACGTACTTGCCGTCGGAGGTTGGAGTCCAGATTCCGCCTGGATTTGCACTGACCTCAAAGAATCCAATCCGGTACTTGAAGGCGAGCTGATGCGTCACCTGAAAAGCGACATCGGCTTGGGACCAGGCGAATGCTCCGTAGATTATTGATCTTCCCAGCGAATAATCGGTTACCCGAGGATCATCGCAATCATCACTTGCCAAAGGCCCGTTCAGTGGCGGAAAGTCTTTGATCATCTCTTGGAACCAAGATCGCAATCTCGGCGAGGGAATCTCCGGATTGTTGTAGCCGTGCGATTCGTCCCAAGCCGTCTGCTGACGGTACCATTCCATGAACTCAGTACGAGTTTTCGGTGCGATGTCGGCGTCGAAGACTGCTAGGTCGTAACTCATGAGCGTCTATTTGGGGCTTTGGAATCAGCTCTGGAAAGGACATGTCGTGCGGCGAATCTTCGATCACTCGCCATAGTGCAGCGTCGATTGGCGACGCTAGCCCTCGACCTCTGCACGATAGGGATAAAGCGTCACTCGCAACGAAGCTCCAACCGCGGCGATTCGCGCCAGCAATTCGTGAGAAAGTCCCTGATTGAACGCCCACGGCTCTAGCCCGCAGTCATAGCCGATGTTGAACTCGCGGAGCGTGCATGACCTCCAAACCGACAAATGCGGCTCAGCGAGCTGTTCGATCACCGAGACCATGTGGGCGATATTCCCTTCCGGCTCGTGGTATTGATGATCCGTTTCCAGGGTCGAATACCATTGTCCGTCCACTCCTAACGTCACATGCAGCGGGCTGACGCCGCCAGACTCAAACGCGGCCGTCAGTTCCGTTAGATCGACCGCAGAGCAGAGGTCGAGATCGGTATTGAGGTAGTGAATTAATCCCACCACCAACCCGCCGGCGCCAAGTTCTTCGGCGTGACGCTTCCCTTCAGATCGGCGTCGAGCAGGCCGTATTCGTCCTGCTTAAAGTTCTCGTCTTTCATCATCTCCGACGCGTCGACGCGGACGCCGCCGCTGACGCCGGCGATGATATGCTTGTTGTCGATCACGCGGTGGTTCATGATCGTTTCGACTTCTTTGGCGACCAGCAAGCGTTCGGGCCGATAACGCCCTTCGGCGCCAAAGTAGGTTTGTCCCCAATCGCCGCGAGCGGCCAGGTTTTCTTTTTCGATCACCGCGGCTACCAGCGTCAGGTCGAAGACGTTTTGCAGTTCGGCATAGACCGGGTACTTCTTCGCCAGCTCTTCGTAATGCTTGGTGAAGTTGTGGGCGAACGCTTCGTTCAGCTCGGTGCTTTTGCCGGTGTGAACCCGCTCGCCGTCATTTTTCAGCAGTTCGTTCTCGCTCAGAACCTGGACGCCGGGGCCGCGAAGTTCGAAGATGTCGCGAGCGTCGGTCGTGGCGATCGCCGAATAGTTCAGCGCGAACCACCAGCGGAGGACGTCCATCGGCGGCGGCGCTTGGCCCGGTTCGACCTTGATCGACGACAGGTAGCTCGGCACACCGAGCGTCCCGTCTTCCAATCCCATACCGATCCGCTTCATGTGATAGTCGGCTTCGACCAGGATCCGCGCGACGTGCGTATCGGGATCGACGCCGTAGACTTCGATCTCTTGTTTGCCGAGAGTTTGACGCAAGTCGTCGAGCCATTTGTCGCGTTGCCGCGGGCTCAGGCTCTTTTCGCCGGACTTCTTCAAAAAGTCTTGCGTCGCGGCGAGTCGTTCTTGATAGGGAGTGATCGAGCAGCCGTAGCGTCCTTTTTCCCGCTCGGCGTTGCGCATCACCACCACCAGGTCGTCCAATCGTAGCGTGGGACGCTGCGTCTCGACGTTGACGATGCGACCTTCGGCGTTGGGGGTCCAACCGCCGGCCGGACCGGCGATCACCACGTCACCGGTCGCCGGGTAGACCATGACGTATTTCACCTTGTAGATCCCCGCGAGACGAATCATCTCGTCGTCGAGCGGTTCGCCGGCGGCCATTCGCAAATGGACTTCCCGTTCCAAGCGATTGAGCGACACCTTCCGCAGCGGCGAGCTGACCGAGACGCGGCGATTTCCAGAATCGCTGGAGGTCGACGTTCGCAACATCTCCAATCGGCCCGAGCGATCCTGCAACTGGGCTCGCTGCAGCGTTCCCTTCGAGTCGACGTACACGCCGCTCTCAAACGGCGCGATCGCGCCTGGTCCGCCGAGCTCCTCCCAAGATTCCGGCTGAATGGTCGTGGTGATCAGATCGATCAGTTGATCAAAGTCAGGTTCGACGCCGCCCCCCATGGCGCCGGGACGCGTGGTCAACGGCTTTTCCAATCCGATCAGGGTCTCGGTCCGGTATTGATCGCTGGAGATCGAGCGGGCGCTGGAGAGCGCCGCTTGCTTGGCGCCCCCGGCCGCTTGAGCGCGAGCCAAGCGGGCGAACATCTGATCTTGCTGCTCGGCAGTCTTCGCTTGCTTGGCGAGTTCGATCGCCGGGGGAAACTCGCCGGCCGCCAAAAGGGCGTCAAAATCGGCCATCGCCGGATCAGGACCTGCGGCGCGAGCGCCCGAAACGCAAACCAGCAGGGTCAGTAATACGGCCAAAGAGACCAGGCGAACAAGCCGCGACATGGCGTTTCTCTCTCAGTCCAAAGCGAACGAAAAGAAGAGGAAGGGAACCGGAAAAGTGGGGTTCGTGCGCATCCCAGCCGAGCGGGGGAGGAATGCGACGTCTCTTCATTGTCGATCGTTTGGCAGTCGCGTCAATCAATCCGCCAGAATTCGGGGTCAAGAAATAAAGAACCGCTTACCAAAGGGCAAGCGGTTCTTTCGTTTTAACGGACGGGTCTGCTGGATGGCAATTAGCCGCAGCAGGTCGGTTCCGGAGCGCAGCAGGTCGGTTCGCAGCAGCTCGGGGCGCAGCACTTGTGGAACAAGCGCTTCAGGAAGCAAGGCTTCTTGCAGCACGGTTCGCAGCACGACGGTTCCGGAGCGCAGCAGCTCGGTTCGGGAGCGCAGCAGGTCGGTTCCGGGGCACAGCAGGTCGGTTCCGGAGCGCAGCAGGTGGGTTCGCAGCAGCTCGATTCGCAGCAGCTCGACTTGCAGCAGCAAGCCAGTTTCGCCTTCAGGCGAGCGAACAGACCGGGACGGCAGCACGAACCACAAGGATCGCAGCAGCTCGGTTCCGGGGCACAACAGGTCGGTTCCGGCGCGCAGCAGGTCGGCTCGCATCCGCAACCGTGGTGGCCAAACAGGCCAGCTTCGGCGTTGGCAGCAACGACAGCAAAGATCGAAGCAACAACCAAAAACGCCGGGAGAACAAGACGGCTCTTCATCTGTGAGAACTCCAAATGTCTCGACAATAAAACTTAAAACGGCTCTTGCGGCGCCAGCGTCTCAATAGCATACAAACTACGAGATTCGCCGACTTGCATAGATTACCTACTCGTCTGATGACGAACGCTATCACACGCTATCGTCATCCCAAGGCTCCTAGATTAACTAGCCGTAACTAATTTCCTACTCCGAAAGCGTTTCCCGGTCCGGACGTACCGGACGTCACGGTTATTCCTCCCGGAACCCCTCATCGGCGCCCCTTATCACCCTCGGCTTCCCGTGACTTCCCCCGCTTCTCCGCTTCCTGCCGCATTCGCGCAGAATTGCGACCTACCTTTTCGCAACACCCAGAGACGTTGCCGCCTAGCGTAAAGAGTCCAGGAGCGCATCATGCCGATTCAATCACTCTCCGAGCCCCTCTATTCCGATTTGGGGAATGATCCCGATTTGGCCGAAATCGTCGAAATGTTCGTCGACGAAATGCCCGACCGCATCGAATCGATGCTCGGTTGCGTCGATCGTAGCGATTGGGAGGGGCTTGGCCGCATCGCCCACCAGCTGAAGGGCGCCGCTGGCAGCTACGGATTTGGACAGATCACTCCGTATGCCGCCCAGCTCGAGCATGACTGCCGCCATGACGCGAGCGAAGAAGAGATGATTAATTCGTTTCGCGAACTGGCCGGCGTCTGCCGCCGCATTCGCAGCGGCGCGCCGCAGTAACTGTCGCGCACTTCTCACGTCGGCTATTTGGCCGGCGAGAAACGTAACCGCACCACACGTCCCGGTAGCGTCGTAATTAGATTACCGCTGCCGACGCTCGCCAGGCCGGCTGGCATTTCTCCAAAAGCCATCCGATCGGTCGCCGCGCCATTGGCCTGCATCAGGTGCAGCGTTCCATCCGGGCCAAGACCGCACCAGCCCCGCTCTGCACCGATCGAGATCGCCATCATCAGCGGAGAGACCTTCGGCAACTCGGCGGCCGGCAACGGATAGCTCCAGACCTGGGCGCCATCTTTCGCCAGCGCGTCAAACTCCAGCATTTCGATCTCGGCCAGCGCCAAAGCCAACAGTTCGCTCGAGACCGGATCGTAGGCGAGCGACAGTAGCGAACGTTGCGGCAGTCCGATCTCGCGTCGCACTTTCCCTTGGCGATCGATCACCAGCGCCTTGTTGGAAGCGTCCATTACGGCGATTTCGCCGCTCCCTACCGGCGCCAAGTCGCGCAGCTGCAACATCTCGCGGAAGCTCCAGAAGCGCTTGCCGCTTTCGTCGATGCCATGAGCGCCGATCTCTCCCTGGAAGGCGACAACCAGCGTCGTCTGATCGAAGCCGCTGAGCAACTGCGCATCGGCGATGCCGGAATGAACGGCGTCGCTTGACGGATAGCGAAACAGCGGCTCCAGCTTCTCATCCAATAGCCAAAGTCGTTGACCATCGGGTTGAAACAGCGCGATGCGCAATCCCTTGTCGCTGGACGCCACACGCAGGCGACTCACGACAACGTCTTCTCCCAGATTCAGGACATGCCGCGAGACGAGCTTGCCGTCGACGTCCAGCTCGCAGATCGCTTTGCCGCCGTCGAGCACAAAGATCCGTTCTCCTTCGTCCCCTCGCAAGACGGCGACCGCGCCAGGGTTTTCGACGTCACTGGTCGACCAGACGGTCTCGGAAGTAAAACGTTCGAGTTCGCGAGCCGCGGCGACGGCGACTTCCGGCAGCGGCAAGTCGCGATACGGATTCTTTCCGGCCATCGACGCGGTCAGCGCCGCTTGATACAGCTTTTGTTCGGCTCTCATGGCGGCCAGCATCGTCTCGGCGACGTTTTCTCCGCCCGACAGACGCTTCGAGATGTCCCACATCCGCTCCGCCAGGTCGGGAGAAGCGCCTGCTTCGTAAAACTGCACGCGTCCTTTGCCGTCGAGCATCACCACGGTCGGTGCGCCCGGGACCCGGAACTGCTTTTGACCGACCGCTTCCGAATCGCGATAGATCGGGAAGTTGGCGCCCCATTGTTCGAGACGCTGCTGCACTTGCTCGCCGGACGTTTCCCGCGGGTCGACCGAAACCAGTTTCACGCTGACGCCGGTCGACGGATCGGCGGCGAAGCGGGTCAATTGGTCGGTCATCAAGCGACTCGACGGATGATCGTTGATCCAGGCCAAGATGGTCGGCGTCGCCAACAATTCGGACGACGCGATTTTGTCGCCGGAAAGTTTTTCGAGCGTAAACGCTTCCGGCGTTTCTCCCAACAGCTGGCTCGCCGTCGCTTGCGAAGGACGGACGAAGTAGGCGACCTGTTTGTCGCCGCCGCGAATGTTGTATAGGAATTCGTTTTCGTGAATCGGGTCGTTGATCGACGCGTCGGCAAAGTCGGCGACCAGCGAGATCTTCGCGTTCGGATCACTTTCCTTCAGCGCTGAGAGCATCGGTTCCTGCGGATACTCGATCCGTCGCAGCAGGAAGTTCTCCGCATCGACATACATCGTGAGGGGACCATTCGGCGTCTGACAAATCAAGCGATGACAACGACGACCATTGATCTCGTCGTCGAGCCCCAACACGTAGCTGTCCGCTTGTTCCGAGAAGTCGGGCATTTCTTTCGCGAGCAACATCTCCAGCGTCGGCGGCAGTCCGACGATTCCGCCGAGCAAAATTTCCGACAAGATCGGATCGCTCTGCTGCGGATCGAGATAGAGGACTTCGGCGGTGATCTGCTCCGGCGCGGGACGGACGAGCGCCTGGTGATCCATTTCTTCCGTCGCTTCGTCAAAGATCTTCGCGATCAGCCGCTTGCCGTCGCAGGCGATCGTCACTTGATAGGCGTCGACCCGCAACTGGTTCGG
Organism: Blastopirellula sediminis; assembly: GCF_020966755.1. Taxonomy (NCBI): domain Bacteria; kingdom Pseudomonadati; phylum Planctomycetota; class Planctomycetia; order Pirellulales; family Pirellulaceae; genus Blastopirellula; species Blastopirellula sediminis. The sequence goes on along the minus strand of NZ_JAJKFT010000004.1, from coordinate 311,043 downwards.
CCGCTTCAATTTGACTGAGAAGGGAACGTCGTCGAAGGTCGTCTCTCCGGCCAGCGTACGACTCAGCCGAAGCGTACCGCGATCGAAGTAGCTGTCGGCCTGGGCGTAGGCGGCGGCCATACCCTGGAGGAGTTCCAGCGGCGACTTGGCGGGCGGAGCATCCTTTTCCGCCGCGGCGCCAGGGGCGCTGGCAGCCGAATTTTCAGCCGTATTGCTCGATTTTTCGCACCCAATCGTCAGGAGGGCCCCCAAGGCCAACAGAACGATCCAAACTCGCATGACGACTTCCCTTCCGACAAACGAAGACTCTCGCTGAAAGGGCCTATTATCATCGATTTCGCGTCTCGGCGTAAACCTCGACTCGTTGACCCCCAGCGACAATCCCTTCTAAGATTGCAGGGATCGACTCGCTGTTCCAACCTCCGCAGATGCCCATGCAAATCTCATTGTCGTTCGGCGAAAGCCAAAAATTCGAGCTCCAGCTGAAAGACGAGAAGATCGTCGCCATTTGTGATGGGGCCGGACCGACCCTTTCTTCGGTGCGGAGCGAAGTCGAAACGGCGCTCACCAATCCCCCGCAGTTTCCCGGTCTTGCCGAAGCTACGGTCCCAGGCGACCTGATCGCATTCGCGATCGGACGTCATATTCCCAACGTCGCGGATATCATCGCGGCCATCCTCGACGTAACCGCTCGTGCGGAGATGGCGGATCGCCGCACGGCGATCGTATTGCCGCATGACGCGGCCGATCATCTGCAAGCCGCCGTCACCGCGATGATCGGTGAGCGCACCGACGTCACGCTCGAGCGACATGATCCCGATGATCGCAACAAGCTCGCGTTCATCGGCGCGTCCAAAGAAAACCGCCCGATCATGGTCAACCGGATCTTGAGCGACGCCGACATGGTAATTCCGGTCGGATTGGCGCGGCTTGATTCTTCACTCGACTACTTCGGTCCGTACGAAGCGGTCTTTCCGACCTTCACCGATCGCGAAACGATGCAGCGTCTGTCGGCTCCCACGTTCGTCGAACAACCGGTGCTACGCAAACGTCGCGCCGGCGAAGCGACCGAAGCGGGGCATCTGCTCGGCGTGCTGTTTGGGATCGTGGTCGAAGCGAATGGGCCGGAAAGCATCAGCGCAATTCGCGCCGGCGCGATCGATCTGATTTCGGCGCAAATCCAAGACGAGCTCGCCAAGACATGGCGCTATCAACCGGCCAAGCGTGCAGCCCTGACGATCGTCGCAATCAGCGGCGGACAAGAGCAACAAACGTGGGCGAACTTCGCCCGTTCGCTCGCGGTCGCATCGAATGCAGCCGATGACAACGGCGCGATTCTGGTCTGTAGCGAACTGACGACGTTTCCTTCGCCGACCATGATGCAACTGGCCGAGCATGACGACCTTGATGAACAACGTCGTCGCATTCGTCGCGAACGAACTGCCGACGCCGCCGCAGCACTGCAACTGGCGACCACCCTCGACAGAAATAAGGTGTATTTGATTAGCAATTTGCCCGAGGGAATTGTTGACGAATTGAACATGTCGCCGGTCGCCAATCTGGAAGAAGCTCGCAAGGTGTGCGAATATTATGAGTCGTGCACCTTCATCGCGCACGGGCAACTCGCCGAAGTCGCGGTCGAAGGAGAAGAAATCTCCAGCGATATTGATTGGGATCAGTACGCGTTATGAGTTCGACCGAATCTCGCTGCGACCTGTTGTGCTTCGATCTCTCCGACCGCACTCGGCTGCAATTGACCGGCGCCGATCGGGTAAAATTTTTGCACAACCTGTCGACCAACGACATCAAGAAGCTGCCGCCGCAGCAAGGTTGCGAAATCTTCGTCCCGACGCTGCAGGGAAAAATCCTCGGGCACTTTTTCGCGCTGCCGATTGGCGATTCGATCTTGTTGTCGGGAGTTCCTGGCCAAGCGGAAACGCTGCTGCCCCACTTTCAAAAATACGCGGTCATCGAAGACGTCGAGCTTGTCGATCGGACCGACGCGACCAGCGAACTGCTAGTGATCGGTCAGCAGGCCGAAAGCTGGCTCGCCGAGAACCTCTCGATCACGCCGCCGCAGGGAAACCTGCAATTCGTCGCGCAAGACGACATGCTCGTCTACCGCACGAACTTTGTCGCCGAGCCCGCGTGGAGCGTCATCTTTTTGAGCGACTCGCCGCTGAAAGAAAAGTTCGACGCGATCGAGCGCACCGCCGTCACCGACGCAGCGCTAGACGCGCTGCGGATCGAAGCCGGCTTTCCCTACTACGGTCGAGATCTGACGGTCGACAACCTTTGCCAAGAGGCGGCTCGCGACGCGTCGGCGATCAGCTTCACCAAAGGGTGCTATTTAGGCCAGGAAACGATCGCTCGTATCGATGCGCTGGGCCACGTGAATCGTCGACTGCTAGGCGTGCAGTTCCCGTCGCAGCCCGATGCGGACGCCGTTTATGAAATCGACGGCAAACCAGTGCTGACGGTGACGTCGACCGCCTACTCGCCGGCGCTCGACCGCTGGATCGGGCTGGCGATGGTTCGCCGTGGATTCGACAAGCCGGGCGAAACGCTGGAGACGTCAAGCGGCCCGGTCGACGTCGTCGCTCTCCCCTACTCCGCTTAGCGATTCGTTTACGCCTTCGGCGCGACGACGTTCGGCGCCGGAGCGATGTCGATATTCATTTGCTTCTGTCGCCACCATTCAAGGAACTCGCCGGCGACATTGGCGTCGTCTGGGATCACCTCATTGCAGGTCGTCTCTTGCTCTTCGATCGACTCGGCCAGCTCGTTGAGTCGCCATTCCATTTTGACGATCACTTCAGCCTGATCGACGTCGCTGAGCGAGGTGGAGACGAGCGTCGTCTTCTTGCCGTCCCGTTGGCGTCGCATGCAGACCAAACGGCCGCCGTCCGCCTTAAAGAGTTCGCCGTCGATATAGCCTCGACGGAATTGGCCGGCGTCATTGAACTGATAGACCGGATCTTGGCCAAAGAAGATGCTGAGAGCGCCGTTTTGACGATAGCCGATCGTCACCACTTCGACCTCTTGCGGCGCAGCGTACTCCCCGCGGCGGACCAGGGCGGTCGCCTCTTGCATCAGATCTTCGCGGTCTTCTTCGCTTTGAGCCATACCCTAATTATAGAGGTTCCGGCTCACCAATCGAACGGGTTTACTTCAACCAGTCCCGCACATCGAAGCGAATCTCGGCACGCTCTTCGCTCAGGATATCGCGAAGTTCGTCACGAGCGGCGAAAAAGGCGTTGATCACCGCTGGATCCCATTGCTGACCTGCGCCTTCGCGGAAGATCGCGTCCACTTTTTCTTCCGGCATCCCCTTACGGTAGGGACGATCGCTCGACATCGCGTCGTAGGCGTCGGCGACCGCCGTAATGCGGGCCAAAAGCGGCGTGTCGGTTCCCTTCAGTCGGTGCGGGTAACCTTTGCCGTCCCATTGTTCGTGATGGTGCAGCACGACCGGCAGCACTTTTTCGATCTGCTTCAAACCCTTGAGGATGTTGTAGCCCAACTCGGGGTGAAGCTTAATGTGCTCATATTCCGCATCGGTAAGACGTCCCGGCTTACGCAGGACGCTGTCGTCGATGCCGATCTTGCCGACGTCGTGCAACAACCCCGCCATGTAAAGCAGGTTGAGCGAGTCGGTGTCTTGGCCCATCTGGCGAGCCAGGCAGACCGACAACCGGGCGACGCGATCGCTGTGACCGCAAGTGTAAGGATCTTTCGCGTCGATCGCCGAGGTGAGCGCCTGCACGACGCTGGTGACGAACTCGGACTGTTGTCGATAGAGCTCGATATTTCCGCTATGGATTCCGAGGATCGCGCCCACGCTGCTCAAGAGGCTCGCTTCAACAGTGCCGAAGCCTTTGTTTTCGCAGTGGTTGAAAGCCATGATCCAGCCGAAGATGTTATCTCCTTCGGCCAGCGGCACGACGATCAACTGGCGAACTTTCGGGAACGGCCATTCTTCGCGAGCCGTGATCCGCTGGTTCGCCACAAACGGCGCCCCTTTTTCACCCAGGTTCAAATGCGAGACCAGGCGAGAAAGTTGTTCCGCTTCGAGCGGGCAAATGCCGACGCTCAGCGTCTTCGTTTCGGTTCGGCCTTTGGTCGAGACGTTTTCGCCGCGGGTCGGCAAAAATTGAATCGCCAGACCTTCGCACGGCAAAACTTCGAGCAACCAGTTCAGCGCCAGATCGCCCAGTTGTTCGTCGCTGCTGGAGATCCGCAAGTTTTGCGTCAGGCCGTAGAGCAGACTGATTTCTTCGTAAGTCGACGACAAGCTGTCCGAAATCTTGTCGATCTCATTCGACAAGCGACGCGCTTCGTCATCAACGCTCAACTTGGACAACTGCAAGCGGGCCATTCGCTCCAGGCTCTGCGTCGTCCAGCGGTTTTGTTCTCTTCCCCAGTGTGCGGCGCGTTCGGCGGTCGTCCCCAGAATTCGGGCCAGACCCTCTACATCGTCAAAGCAGTCGTACGAATCGCCGGTGACAAACGGGCTGGTCGCGACCACCGTTCCGCTGTCCATCGCCAGCGGCATCGCCAAAATGCACGCGCCTGCTTGTTCCGCGACGATCTCCGGCTTCTTCTTGGCGGCGACCGTACGGATGATCGGCGAGAGATAGTTCTCGTCGCCGGGGGGCTGCATTTCAGCGGCGCGCATCATCTCCCCGGTTTCGCCATCCCAATACGTAAAGTCGACGCCAAACCAGTTTTGCAGCTCTCGGTTGACCAACTCGAGGCGATGCAGATTGGCGTGTCGTTCTAGCGTTTTCGTCGGCAGGGCAGGAGCGCCTGGCAGGGTGGACATAGTCAAACCCGTTACTCGGACTGTACTTACGGAGTAATTCCCATACGCGAGAGGAATTTTCCTCGTGAAACATAGGTCGTTCCGGTCGTTGCGGCAATTTTTGATTCCTAATTCCTAGCCAAATAAGTAGAATCCGCCATTTTCGACTTCTTGGCGCTGGTCAAAATGCCGGGCAAGGCCTCCCTCAATCGTGCAGGAATCTACGCTACAATCGATTTCACCCTCACGTGGGCCGGCCAATTAGTCCACTGGCTGCAAATAGTCCAGTCACGAGGGGGTATTTCCAAGATTCCGGGCTACGGATGCCCGAATTTCCCCGAATGGAACCAAATCCAAGGGCGGTAGGCCAAAAATTTGTGTCTAGAATGCTTCGGCTGGGAGACGCGAGATGAATTCGCTGGAAGTTGCCCTTCATCAGATCCAGACCGTTCGCCGGTATAGCGCCAGCCTGATCGAGTCGATCGATCACGCCGATTGGTACCGGATGACCGACGAAGGAGTCTCGCACATCGCCTGGCAGGTCGGACATATTGCGATGGCGCAATATCGTCTGGTCTTAGTCCGGTTGCGCGGGCCGGAAGAGGAGGATGAAAAGCTAATTTCCTCCGATTTCATTCGAATCTTCGGCAAGGGATCTACCCCTGTTCCTCAGCCGGAGGTTTACCCTTGTCCGGACGACATCCTGTCGGTTTATCACCATGTTCATCGTCGGGTAATGGAAGAGCTGCCCCGATTTCCGCTTTCCCGCTTGTCAGAGCCTCCAGAAGAGCCTCATCCCCTATTCAACACGAAACTCGATAGTCTGCTCTGGAGCGCTCAGCACGAAATGCTGCACGCCGGACAGATCGGGCTCCTGCGAAGATTGCTGGGAGCGGAACCTCGCTGGTAATGATTCATAACACGCATTTAGAACAAGTAAGAAATTTGTCTGCCGACGCGATGCGCCGAGAGACTCCCCTGCCGCTGCTGATCACCGGCGTCGCAGGGGTTCCCGGCTACAATGCTCTTCCCTACTTCACTGCTAAGTATCCAGGCCAAGTCGTCGGAGTCCGCCAGGTCAACAACTGGCGCATGCTGGGCGAGAACATCGTCGCCTGCGATGTGGAAGACGTCGATGGACTGAAGCGACTCTTCGACCAGTACCAGTTTAAAGCGGTCCTGAACTGCGGCGGCAGTTGCGCCCTGAAGTCGTGCGAGATGGATCCGTCGATGGCCTGGCGGATCAATTTCGAGAGCGTCCGCAATCTGCTGCATGTGCTGGAAGGAAGCGACACGCGCCTGGTGCAGCTTTCGATCGATCTGGTCTACTCCGACAAGGACGGCGGCGGCTACTTTGAACATGAGCCGACCGATCCGGTCACGATCTACGGCAAGACGATGGCCGCCGCGGAGAATCTGATTCAGCTAGAGCGTCCCGAAACGGCGATCTTGCGCATCTCGCTACCGATGGGGATCAGCTTCAACGGCCATGCCGGCGCGATCGACTGGATTCAGTCGCGGTTTATGAAAGACAAGCCGGCGACCCTCTACTACGACGAGATTCGCACCCCCACCTACACCGACTGCTTGAATCGCGTCATCGACGACATGCTCGGTCGAACCACGTCCGGCATCTTCCACGCCGGCGGACCGCGGCGTCTCAGCCTGTATCAGATCGCTCAGATCATCAATCGCGTCGGCGACTATAACCCCAAAAACTTGATGGGGTGCATGCGGCTCGAAGCAGGCCCCATGCCGCCGCGAGCCGGCGACGTCACCATGGATTCGACCAAGCTGGCCGACGAACTCGGCTACGATCCGTTCGATCCCTGGCCGTATCACGACTGCTGGATGCCGACCCATCACGATTGGCATCACGAACGCCCGGCCGAAGAACTTCGGGGGCCGGAGCAGATCCTGGAGTTGCTCTACCGCAACCCACGTCTGCAATTCTAAGGGCAGTTCTCGATTGCCCCAAAAACCGGATTGTGATAGCAACTAGCTGCGCAAAGTTCCGTATAGATGTCGGTTAGCCCTGATAGCTCTGCTATCAGGGCCGACAAAGTCGGCAGGAAGCATCGATCCGTGGCCAGCAGCCGAGCGGCGGACATTCCACCGTTTGAGATCGCAATCCGCCTCTTTACTTTCGACCGTGACTCGATGCTTCCTGCGGCTGCGCCGCCCTGATAGCAAGAGCTATCAGGGCTAACCCCCTACACTTAATTTCCATCGTTTCATGGCTAAATCGATCCCCGCCCGAATCTCTCAGCGGCTGGCCGCTTGCGGCTGGATCGAACCGATTGCGCTCAACGCGGCCGAAGAGTTCCTCCACGAAACTCCAGCCGCCCTGCGCGAAATGGACATCGTCTGGATCGACGCCCTCCAGCAACTGGGGCTGATCACGCCGACGCAATCCGAATTCTTCTACGCCGGGCGCGAAGCGGAACTGACCTGCGGACAATACCTGATTTTCCGCAAGAGAATTTCGGTTGACGGCGTTACCTGGTACGAAGCGAGCAGCGAAGGCCAGCCAGGCTATCTGCTGGCTGTTTGCGATCAGCCGCTACAGGATCGGATCGTTACGCCGCTGGCCGGCTATCGGGGCCGCATCGTCGACTCGGGCCAGGTTGGAAACCGTCACTGGGTCGCTGCGATTCTTCCTTCCGGAAAAACGCTCGCCGAATTGCTGACTCGCTATGGTCGGATGCCGTCGAGCGCGGTGATCCCCCTGCTCCGCCAAATCGTCCATCAACTCCTTTCGCTCGAAACGGCCGGCCGCACGCATGGTCGCGTCGCTCCCGAGACGATCTTCCTGAGCGCCGACGGGGTCGCCAGCGCCCCGTTTCCCGGACTTCGTTGGCCCTCGGCCAACCCACTGCGCAAGACAACCGACCTCCAGCGGCTTTCGCAACTGATGCGGCAACTCCTCTGCGGAATTCCTCATGGGGCGCCGCCGCGAGTCCCGTTCGACTCGCTCACCGACGATCCGCTCTTGCGCGAACTTCACGCGCGGCAAGCCAAACCAGAAACGCGCCTGGCCGATTGGTTCGCCCTCCTGGGTCCCGCAAGCGAATCGGATGCGCGGCAGTTGCGTAACTACCTGGTCGATCCGCCGCTGGTACTGCCGAACCTGCACGTTCATCGTCGCCAGGAAGCGGCTCAGCGCCGCAAACGGAACGTGCTCGCCGCATCGGCCGCCGCTGCGCTGCTCGTTGGCTGCGGGTACTTCTGGCCCAGCGACGCTTCGAATGCGCCTGCTTCGTTAGACTCCCCCGCGCCCCTGACGCCGCTCGCCGCCAAGCCGCTCACACCGCAGGTCAGCGAACGACAACCGAGCGACATCCACTTGGCGTCGATCGAAGTTCCGACAGCGACTTCGCGGCGGATCGAACTCCCGGCGAAGCTGACCGCCGCCGAATTCCCCCAACAGATCGCAGCCGAGTCGACCATCGCCGCGCCCGATGGGGCACGCACAACAATCGAAATTGGCGCCGAGCCGCTTCGCCTTTCCGCCGAAAAGCTGACGCTGGAGCGAATCGACTTTGTCGCCACTTCGTCCACCGGCAGATTTGTGCTGCTCGAAGTCGCCGCCGCCAACATCACGCTCCGCGATTGCACCTTCCGAGCCTCCCAAGCGTCCGCAGCCGAGTCGATCGCCGTCGAGTGGCGGCCGACGTCCCGAACTTCCGCCGGGCTCCGGGCGTTGCCGGAAGCGAACCTTGCCAACTGCCGCTTCACCGACTTGCTGATCGGCGTCGACGTCTCAGCGTCGGGAGACGCGGCCCTGCAGCTTGCCGATTGCCGGTACGAAGGAGTCGGCGGGCTCATCCGCACCAAGGCAGCAGCCTCCCCGCTCCGCTTTCATTTGCAAGGATCAGGACTGACCACCGTCGGCGGTATGCTATGGCATCACTTCCAAGCTCGGCCCGATCTCCCCTTCACCGCCAACATGCGAATCAGCGACTCGCAGATTGCTCCTGGAGACAATGGCGCTGCGATCGCCGTGATCGGCGGCAAACAAGCTCCCTACGCGCCGCAAGTTCGCTTCGACTTGAAACAGCTGACGATCGCCGATGATGCGCCGCTGGCGACCTTCTTTGACGGCGAACAATTTCAGCCGCTCGCCGACGACGCGTTCTCACGCTAACTACGATCGGCCTGGATCGTATCGTCGATCGCTTTGAGCAGCGACTTCTCTCCTTTGGCGTCGTTGTTGAGCGACCAGATCATCACGCCGCGCAGCTCTTCGTCCAGCACGTACTGCGTCTTCTTCTGAATCGTCGGAATGCCGTTGTACCAGATCGTTTCGCCCACTTCGTCCTTCTTCTCGGCGCCAGGATGCTTGGCGACGATTCGTTCGTAAGTTTCAGCCGTGTGACTGAAATCCTTGCCAAACCCGCGTCCATAAAAAGGAACGCCGAGGACCAGCTTTTCGGCCGGCACGTTCCGTTTCGTCCGCCAGTATTCGATCTGTCGCTTGGCGTGGACCAGCGACGAATGTTGTCCCGGCGAGTCCGGCGCCCACGGACCGGTATAGTCGTACGCCATCACGTTGATGAAATCAAAGTTGCGCCAACATTCGTCCGGTACGCTCGCGCCGCCGTATCCTTGCGAGAGTGCAGCGGTCAGAAACTTACCGCGCGGCTTCAGCTGCGCCGCAAGTTCCGTAATGAACTTGCCATAGTCTTCATTGATCGCCGGCCCTTCCAGATCGACGTCGATGCCGTCCAGGTGATGTTCATCCACATAGTCGGCCAACCGTTGGCAGAACTCGGCTCGTTTCTCATCCGCGAGCAACTCGAAGTAACGAGCCTTCAGCGGTTCGTTCCCGGAAGCGGCGCCTCCGCCGATCGAAACCAAGACCTTCACTCCCCGCTGATGCGCCGCCGCAACCAACAGATCATTGTCACGGCGATATGACATCTCGCCGGTCGGGCTCGTCGGATTCTCGAATGCGATATTGATATGCGTCAACCGATCGTAATCGATCTCGCGCGAGAACGATTTCAAATCGATCCAATTCGGCACGTAAGCGACGACTAACGTTTGCGCGATCGACGTCTGCGCCACAAGACAGACGACCATCAACGAGAGGATGGTTTTCATGACGATAGCGTTTGGGGGTTGGAGAGTACCGCGTCTTTCGCCCCAGTTTACTCGACCGGCGGCGATTTTGCGAAAGCGACTCCGATCGCTCCCCTAGGTATCTTGAGAGTCGCCATTTTCGCACGACAGCTCAACTTTGCGTCGTCAGGCGCCACCAACGCAGGGAATCGCCCCCCCCACTTCAACAGATGCGGCCCGCACAATCGTTGTGCGGGCCGCTGGGTGATGATCATGTCAGACGTCTAGTTGCTTCGCGTCGCGACGCTGGAGCTTTGAGCCGGCAGTTCCAACATCATGTTGGGGGATTCGCCGCCGGCGCCCATTTGCAACAAGTAGGTCGGATACTCTCCGTTCCACTTTTCGATTCTCTCCTTCTCCACTTCCAACTGCTTGAGTTGCACGAACAACGGATCCGACTGAGCCTCGCGGGTCGCTTCGGCCAATTCGCGAATCGCGTCCGCTTCCCCTTGCGCCACGGTTCGCGCCGTGTTCGCTTGACCTTCGGCCGCGAGTTCGATCCGTTCGTTCTCCTTCTGCTGCGCGTCGAACAGCGCCATGTTGACCACCTTCTTTTGCTGCGCGACGAACGTTTCGTCGATCGCTTCCTGAATCTTCGGATTCTGATAGGTGAAGCCGCCGAACATGCCGATCGTGGTGACGGTAATCCCGCGTTCCTTGAAGAACTTAATCACGTCGGTTCGGACGTCGTCGACCATCTCCTGTTTGCGCGAACGTAGTTCGTCCAGGTCGTACCGCGCCGCCGTTTCCGCCGCGACCGCTTGAATGCGAGCGCGCACTTCCGAGTCCATCATGTCGGCCAGCGAACGGCTGCGGTACATGTACAGGAACCGGGCGGTATCCTCCTCTTCGATAAACGCGGTGCAGTTAAACCCGACCGAGAAGCCGACCGAATCTTTGCTTTCGATCCAGATCGCTTCGTTCGCGTTCCTGGTGCCGCTCGCGGAGTCGGCCGTCCACTCACGCGTGACCGGCGAACGATCAACCTTGATCAAACGGACCGTATCCATCCAATCGCCGGTGAAGTACATGCGACCGGTCTGCACCCAACGGTGAGGAACCTGCACGCGTTTCGTCGCGACCTTCCGCTGGTCCAAGTACGACTCCGACTCGAAAGTGACTTGCTCGTCGGTCGCCCCTTCCAGCGGAATCAAGAAGCCCGTCTCCGAAGTATCGATCTCCGCAAACTCCGGCGCGTCAAACGGACGGCAACCGGTCGACGTCGCCACGAGCAGCGCCGTGGCCGCAAAGGCCAACAAGCCCCGCTTCGACGCAGACGACATCTTGCGCTTCGCGCCGCACTCTTCGCAGCGACCGCTCACAAACAGCGGGCCGATCAACACTACGGCGGCGCACAAAACCATGCTCCCCAGCGCGACCGGAAAGATCGCATGCAGGGCGGTCGCCGTCTGCAACGTCTGCGACCAACCGGGCGAATCGAACTGGTGAATCGCCAGCGGACCGGCGACGGCAGGCCAGACGAAATTCTCGACCATCGTGTCGGCCGCGACGGCGCACCCGGCGATCCCCGCCACGATGAGTGCACGTCGCAGAATCATCTGATTCCCGCTCAATTCCTTGTTCATTGACAATCTCCAAAGGGTAGGGAGTGACGTTCCCCCTCTCATTTGCACAGACCATGCCGAATTTAGTGAAATTTCACAACCCACTACCTAATAAGGAGATACGACAAACATCCTCCCATTCAAACCTGAGACTTTTCACTAGATGTAGTGAAAAGTCTCACATCGGCCGGTACGATCAGAGTCATGCAGATCGCAAAAATCACCATCCTGGCCCCCGCTCACGACCCACTGGAGGACCTGCGCTCGTCGTTTTGCGATGCGGCGCCCGGTAGCAAAGTCCAGATTGTGCGGGACGACGACGATTTGCTCGGCGAACTTCGCAGCAAAGCGGACGATAGCCTCTTTGTGATTCATGGACGCCGCGCGAGCGTCGGCCTGGTTGGCGCGATGCGCGAGTTATCGACAACCGCGCTCATCGTGATCGCCGCCGATCAAGGAAGCGTCGAAACGGCCGCCTCCGCAATCGGCATGGGCGCCAACGACTTTTTGGTGCGCGGCCCACAGCTGACCGCCCGCGTGGCGACGTTGTTGGGCAAGATGGGCTACTTGCTTGAAGTGCTGCGCGAAGCCCGCACCCTAGACGCCCAGAATACCGAGCTCCAAAAGGACCTCCAATTTCGCTGCCAGATCATCGGCCAGTCGCCGCAAATCCAAGCGATCGTCGAGCGCGTGCAGATGGTCGCCCGCGTTCCTCGTCCGGTGCTGATCGTCGGTGAACGAGGAACCGGCAAAGAGGTGATCGCCCGCGCGATACACTTCGCCCAAGGAGATCATCTGCGGCCGATCGTTACCGTCAACTGCGCGGCGTTCTCGACGGAGTTGCTCGAAAGCGAACTGTTCGGTCACGAGCGCGGCGCGTTTACCGGCGCCGATCAAACGCGCGACGGCAAGTTCGGACTGGCGCATGGCGGCACGCTCGTCCTCGACGAGATCGGCCACATGTCGCTTCCGTTTCAGCGAAAGATTCTCCGCGTCGTCGAATACGGCACCTACAATCGCGTCGGCGGCCAGAAAGAACTGATCACGTCAGCGCGGATCATCGCGGCGACCAACGTCGATCTGCGGAAGCGAATCCAGGAAGGAGAATTCCTCAGCGACCTCTACGATCGCTTGGCCTTTGAAGTCATCGAAGTCCCGCCGCTGCGAGGTCGCGAAGGAGATATCGAAGTCCTCGCACAGCACTTCCTCGACCAGTTTGCTCGAGAAATCCCCCTCTTCGCCGGCAAGCGTCTCTCCCGCTCGGCGATCGACGTCTTGCGGCGTTACCAATTCCCGGGCAACGTCCGCGAACTGAAGAACATCATCGAACGAGCCGCCTATCGCGACACCACCGACGAGATCACGCCCGACGACATCGGCATGCTCGCCAACACGCAGATCGAAGTTCCCGGCGGCAGCTTCAAAGATCGCCTAGACAACTTCGGCCGCATGATGCTGGAAGACGCGCTGGCCCAATCGCGTAACAACCAGGCCGCCGCCGCACGGCAACTTGGTCTCAGTTACCATCAGTTCCGTTATTACTACGGCAAGTATCTCGGCGAAGAAGCGAACTAAAACTGCCACCGCACAGCTCTTGTTTTTCGTGCTGAAAGAAAGAGCTAGCTCACGATCGCAATCTCCGCTCTTTCCTTATGGCATCGGACCGCACTCGCTCGTATGCTGGTCCGATATGAACGACGTCACGCAGATTCTCTTCCAGATTGAGCACGGAGACCAATCGGCTGCAGATCAATTGCTGCCGCTGGTCTACGAAGAGCTCCGCAAGCTCGCCGCCGCCAAGCTTTCGCACGAGAACAATTGCCACACGCTGCAAGCGACGGCGCTCGTGCATGACGCCTACATTCGGCTGGTCGATGTCGAAAAGGCGCCCAAGTGGGATTCGCGCGGCCATTTCTTCGCCGCCGCCGCCGAAGCGATGCGCCGCATCCTGGTCGAATCGGCTCGTCGTAAAAAGCGAATCCGTCACGGTGGAGAGGTGCAGCGGGTCGATCTCGATCCGGACCTCACCTCCAACGATCGAGAAATCGACGTGCTGGCGCTCGATGAAGCGCTGACGCGGCTCGAGCAAACGGATGAGCGAAAAGCGTCCCTCGTCAAACTTCGTTACTTTGCCGGCCTCACCGTACAGGAGGCGGCCGATACCCTGGGAATCTCTCTGGCAACTGCAGAGCGGGACTGGACTTTCGCCCGCGTCTGGCTGCTCCGCGAACTCGGTTAGCCCCGCAGACTCCTCGGGCTGAAACAATTTGGAAAAAAGTTGGAAATCCCGTGAGGGGTTTTCCCGCCGAAGATCGCATTGCCCTGTGATACGACTTCGCCACTTGTCATCGAGTACCAGCCATGAACGAAGAATCCCTATTCGCACAAGCGATCGCCATCCAATCGCCGGAAGAGCGTGCCCGCTTCCTGGACGAAGCCTGCGGCGACGATCACGAGCTACGCGTCGGCGTCGAAAGCTTGTTGCGACATGCTGAGATTGCCGGCAGTTTCCTGGAGCATCCCCCGCTGGAAGCGGCGGTTCGTGCGATCAGCGACGCCGACATTGACGCCACGATTCTCCCCGACGAAGGGTCGACCTGCGACGATGACGCCAGTCTCCAAGGACAACAACACGTGCAGCACAAATCTTCGCAGCCGACCGATCTCAGCTACCTCCTCCCTTCTGACAATCCTGAATCGCTAGGACGTTTGGGGCATTACGAGATCCTGGAAGTGATTGGCCGCGGCGCGTTTGGTACCGTACTCCGCGCTTTCGATGAAAAGCTGCAGCGGGTCGTCGCGATCAAGGTGCTCGCTCCGCAAATGGCCGCGACTTCCCCCGCTCGCAAGCGATTCCTGCGGGAGGCCCGCACTTCGGCCGCCGTTCGCCACGAAAACGTCGTCGCCATCTACGCGGTCGAAGACGAGCCGATTCCATACCTCGTCATGGAATACATCCCCGGCAAGACGCTCCAGCAACAACTTGACTCGCAAGGGCCGCTCGATCTGCCGCATGTGCTGAAACTGGGCAAGCAAATCGCCGACGGTCTCGCCGCCGCACACGAGCAAGGACTCATTCATCGCGACATCAAGCCCGGCAATATCTTGCTGGAACATGGGATCGACGATCGGGTCAAGATCACCGACTTCGGTCTGGCCCGCACGGCGGACGACGCCAGCATGACGCAAAGCGGCGTCATCGCCGGCACGCCGATGTACATGGCGCCCGAACAAGCGCTCGGCAAAAAACTGGACCAACGGGCCGACCTCTTCAGCTTCGGCAGCGTCCTCTATCAGATGCTGAGCGGCCGACCTCCGTTTCGCGCCCCTTCGACCGTCGCGGTCCTCAAACGCGTCGTCGAAGACACGCCGCGGCCGATCCAGGAGATCCTGCCGGAAGTTCCGCAATGGATGTGTGCGTTGATCGATCACCTCCACGCCAAGCTGCCCGAAGACCGCTTCGAATCGGCGAAAGAGGTCAGCGGAGTGCTGGAGAAATGCCTGGCCGATCTTGAAGCCGGCCGCACACCGACCGTTGCGTTCCCAATCAACGGCGGCTCACAAACCACTGGACAGCCTGCCCCAACAGAGCCGCGTCGCCGGCCGCAACCTGTCTGGCGTCAACCGCTCGCCAAAGTCGCGGCCCTCATCGTGATTGCCTTGATTTTCCTTGGCGTCGCCGAGTTCTCCGGCGTCACCAACATCACTCACCTCTTCACCGCCGACGAAGAAGCTCTGGCCGACGAAGTCAAAGTCGCCACAGTAAAGTCCGCCGCCGAACTTCCCCAACAACCTTCGACCGAGGAACCGGCCAAGAAAGTGGTGGAGACCACCGTCATGCCGGCTCCTCGTCCCCAATCGATCGAGTGGCCTGCTGACGCTCCCGCAATGGCCATCCCTCCATTCGACAGCGACCAAGCCCATAAGTACCAACAAGCCTGGGCCAATTACCTCGGCTTGCCGGTCGAAAAGCAAATCATGCTCGGTCGCGACAAACGGGGGCTCGACGTCTCTATGACCATGATCCTGATTCCCCCCGGCGAATACCTGATGGGCTCCACCGAAGAGGAAATCGCCCAGCTGCGCGACAAAGCGGTCAAAGATGGTCTCCGCAGACATGACCTGGCCTGGATCAGCCTGGAAGGACCTCAGCGAACCGTGAAAATCACTCGCCCGTTTTACATGAGCAAGAACGAAATGAGGACCGAGCAGTTTCGCGTCTTCGTCACCGAGACCGACTACCAGACCGAGCCGGAAGCGAACGGCAAAGGCGCCTGGCTCCCGACGCCCGGCGTGCCGCAATTAGACCCGACCAAGAACTGGCGACAAGCCGGCAAGTACCCGCAGGGATCGCAATCGCCCGTCGTCAACGTCACCTGGAACGACGCCAACAAGTGCTGCGAGTGGCTGTCGCAAATCGAGCCCGGTTGGACCTATTCGATTCCAACCGAAGCGCAGTGGGAATACGCCGCCCGCGCCGGAACGACCACCTACTGGTCGACCGGCAACGATGAAGCTTCGCTTGCAGATCATGCCGTCGTTAACGTCTCTTGGCCTCAAGACATCGGCGACCGGCTCCCCAATCCGTTCGGGCTGTGCGACATGCATGGCAACGTCTTTGAATGGTGCCAGGACGCGTTCTACAACTATCGCGACGCAGACACGGTTGATCCGCTGGGAGTCGTCGGCGGCGAAAAGCAAATCATCCGCGGCGGATCGTGCTTCGGCGGCTATCGCTTCTCCAACGACTGGGCCAACAACAGCGGCTGCCGCTCGGCTTCGCGTTTCGAGCGACGAGCCAGCAACCCTTGGCTCGCGGTCGGCATCCGCGTGATCGCCGATATCCCCGAAGAAACGATCCAGGCGAAACTGACCGCGGCGCCCAAGGCCGAAGAGAAAGAGTAGCCAGCGCTACTGAAACATCTTCACCACCGCGACAAGCATTCGCATAAATATCCCCGGGCGGAGCTCTGGCTTCTCCGCCCGCAGCCGGTCAATGTGCGACTGCAAATCTTCGCCGGTCTCGGTCCAGACGCATTCGCGAAGCGGAACATGCTTGCCGCAACCAGTACAAAACGTCGCATCGGCAAGATAGAGATAGGGGTTCTTCAAATAGCTCCGCGTAATCTCATCCGGCATCCCGGTCGCATGGCCGCACTTGGTGTGCAGATAAACGGTCGGCACGCCTTCCAGATCTCCTTCGACGCGTTCTTCGGGAGGCAGCGTGACGTACTCGTTCTGCTGACCATCGGAGCGAAGTTTAAGGTGTTCGTCCTCATGCGCTGGGTAGTCGGACGAATCGATGTACTCGTGGCAGTATTGGCAACGGATTTTGGACAACTCTCAATTCCTCACCGCTAATTGCCGTGAAGCGAAATCGCGACGGGTGGGCAAGCGTCGCCCGCTCAAAAAACTATGTGCCACGCTTATTGAGTTTCTTAAGCTGTTGATAGACTTCTTCCCGACCACTCATATAGTCTGCAACGGCATTCGGATCCTTCCGATTAAAATGACCTGCGACTTCCAAGTGTTCCATAAGCAGTTTCGCCTGTGATTGCTTCAACAAAAGCAATGGCTTCAAGCCAGGCAGAATCTGACGCAGTTCGGTTGGACCTAAGTGAAGTTCAAAGCATTGCTTGTGATTGTCACTTCGCTTCAATTTCTCGCGAATCACACCTCCGGTCCAACCCATAATCCGATTCAACAACGAATAATTCGTGCTCGGAATTGTGGCCATAGCATTATACGTTACTCGTCCTTGCCTATGAGCACGATGACTTTTTCGAATAGTAAGCGTCCCCTCGCCATCGATCAGGCCAGCTAGATAGGCTAGCCATTTCTTTTCCTCAAGCGGAACCACCGGAAAATGGGCAATTGCTGGCTCCTTGCTTTCCCCTCGGCGGTTCAGGATACTGACTTGATCGTAGATCTCCTCGCACTTTGCGTTGTATTCAGCTACAGCGACAGCATCTTTATGATTGACTTGACCCGCGAAGGACAAATACTTCGATACCAATTCCGCTTGTTGCCGTTTCAAATAGAGACAGGGCAGCAACTGAGGCAACAATGCTCTTAGATCGTTGGGCGTCCAGCTGAGTTGGTGACTCTCTTTTCGGCGGTCAGTTTCAGGACCGTGAAAAAAGATTTTTCCAAGTCCGGTCATTTCGCGTAGCTTATTTAGTAATTCTACGCTCGTATGTCCGATAATTGCACGAGCCTGATAACTCACTCGGTTAGCACGATCACTTCGGGACACCTTCTGAATTCCGATGTAACCTTCACCGTCAAAAAAACCGGCCAGATAGTATAACTCAGTCGAGTCTAAAGCATTCCCCACATGGTGGATTCTAGCTGTGCGACGACCACGCATACATCCGCAAATCCACCGGTCAGCTCGCACCTCCTTTGGCACGGCTTTGAATTCCCTTTCGCAATAGACGCATTTGCAAAGGTACAGATACCTCCCATTTTTTCTTTCGCTCGTCTTTTCAACAATCATGACGTCGCCTACTTCTCGAGCAACCAGCTCAGGAACTTTTATTGGTCGCGCCACCCTCGACGCCTCCGTTGCAATTGAGATCGTTACTTAGCCAATACCTGCTCCGAGTCTATTGTTGAGCAGACTAACGTGTTAACCCACATAGTCAAAAGAATTCCAAGAACAAAAAAAACGCCCTCCAAGTTTGGAGGGCGTTTTCTCAGAATTGAATTTGAAGGCAAAAGCCGTCTTACGTCAGCTTCCAACCATCCGGGATATGCGCCCCTTTTTCGACGCACGGGATCCCTTCGACGACCGTCACGCCGACTTCGTATTCTTTGTCTTCGATGCCCAGATCGTTGACGATGCGGACGTTCTTGCCGATGTTGCAGTTCTTGTCGATGATCGCGCCTTGGATCACCGAGCCGCTGCCGATGCCGAGCGGAGCCCGCTTGCAGCTGCGGTGGTCGGCCAGTTCGTTCTCGGTTTCGTAGTAGTCGGCGCCCATCAGGACCGAGTCTTTGATCGTCACGTTTTCGCCGATCAGGCTGCGGAGGCCGACGACGCTGTTGTCGATCACGCAGCCGGCGCCGATGCGGCAACCGTCGGCGATCTGGCTCGTCTTGACCGTCACTTCCGACATCAAGGTCGGCGGCAGGAAACGAGCACGCGAGTAGATCGGTTCATCTTCGTCCGAGAAGCTGAACGGCGGGTTCGGGCTCGCCAGCGACAAGTTCGCTTCGTAGAACGCGCGAATCGTACCGATGTCTTCCCAGTAATCGTCGAAGGCGTGCAGTTGGACGTGACGCGAACGAATCGCGGCCGGGAAGATTTCGCGACCGAAATCTTCGTAGTCGGTCTTTTCCAGCACGTCGACCAGCGTATCGCGGTTGAACAGGTAAATGCCCATGCTCGCCAGACAGTCGCGCCCTTGGCTCTTCACGCCGAGCGCTTCCAGCTTGGCCGGATCCATGGTGACCAGATTCAGGTCTTCGTCGGTTTGCGGCTTTTCGACGAAGCCGACGACGCGGCCCGTTTCGTCCAGACGCATGATGCCCAGCGACTTGGCGTCGTCGCGCGTGACCGGGATCCCGGCGATGGTGACGTCGGCGCCGCTCTTGATGTGCGTGTCGAGCATCTTGCGATAGTCCATCCGGTAGAGCTGATCGCCGGCCAGGATCAACACATAGTCGGTGCCGTACTGCTGGATGTACTTCAGGTTCTTGCGCACGGCGTCAGCGGTCCCTTGGTACCAGTCGGTCGACTCGTTGCCGGTTTGCTGAGCGGCCAACAGTTCGACGAAACCGCCGCGGAAGTTGTCGAAGCGGTAGGTCTGACGAATGTGGCGGTGCAAGCTGACCGACAGAAACTGCGTCAGCACGTAAATGCGATTCAGGTCGCTGTTGATGCAGTTGGAGAGGGGAATGTCGATCAGGCGATATTTACCGGCCAACGGAACCGCCGGTTTCGAGCGGTACTTCGTCAAAGGATAAAGACGCGTGCCGCGACCACCGCCCAACACCAAAGAGATAACATTGCGCATAATGTCGACCGAAATTCCTCAAAGAAGATGATCAGGGGGCGGGACTTTTATCATTTAGCATAACCGTCCCGCCGCCGCTCTGGCAAGCGTCGTCAGAGCGGAGACGGATGAAGTTCTAGCGTTCTCCGCCCAGTTAGACCGGAGCTTTTTGATAAAAGCCGCGGCGGCGCTGCTCGCTATACCGCTGCAGGGCCTGCTCGATCACCGGGATCGCCTCTTCGGCCGGTTGCATTTCGTCCACTTCGACCGTCTTCCCTTCCAGCTGCTTGTAGTCCTGGAAGAAGCGACGGAGCATGTTGCGGCGATGGCTCGGCAGGTCGACCGCTTCCCGATATGACGAATATTCGGGATCGTTCACCGCGACGGCGATGATCTTATGGTCCAGCTTGCCGCTGTCGACCATCGTCATCAGCCCGACGACGCGAGCTTCGATCAAACACAACGGATAAACTGGCTCTTGGCAAAGAACCAGCACGTCCAGCGGGTCGTCGTCTTCGGCCAGCGTTTGCGGAATGAACCCGTAATTGGCCGGGTAGTGCACCGCCGAGTAAAGGATGCGATCCATTCGCAGCAGCCCGGTCGGCTTGTCGAGTTCGTACTTGAGGCTGCAGCCGGTCGGAATTTCAATCACCGCGCAAAATTCGAGCGGCATACGGTGGCCCGGGCTGACGTCGTGCCATGAGTGCGTCATCGTTCGTCCTGATTGTCAATGAAAGAAAAGTGAGCGGGGGGGCAGGATGCC
Organism: Blastopirellula sediminis; assembly: GCF_020966755.1. Classification (NCBI taxonomy): domain Bacteria; kingdom Pseudomonadati; phylum Planctomycetota; class Planctomycetia; order Pirellulales; family Pirellulaceae; genus Blastopirellula; species Blastopirellula sediminis. The sequence continues at coordinate 290,787 of NZ_JAJKFT010000004.1, read as the reverse complement.
GAGTGCGGCAAGCCTGTACGTTTATTTGACGACAAAATTGACCATGCGGCCAGGGACCACGATCGCTTTTACGACCTGTTTTCCCTCAATCAGCTCTTGGATTCGTTCGTCCGCGAGCGCCGCTTTTTCCAAATCGGCCTGAGAAATATCGGCCGCGACGACAATTTTGCTCCGAACTTTGCCCAGAATCTGGACCGGAATTTCAATTTCGTCATCCTTGGTGAACTTTTCGTCAAATTTCGGCCAAGGATGGTAGGCCAGCGACTCGGTCTCGCCCAAAACGGCCCACAGCTCTTCCGCAATGTGCGGAGCGTAGGCCGAAAGCATCAATACCAACGATTTCATCGCCGACTTCGGCCGAACCTCTTCTTTGGTGAAGAAGTTGGTGAATTCCATCATCCGCGCGATCGGCGTGTTGAATTCCAACTTCGACAAGTCGCGCGTCACCGCTTCGATCGTACGGTGAACCATCTTGTTTTGTTCGGCCGTCGGCTCGACGTCTTGGACCGCATCGAGCAGCGCCGTCTCTTCGGCGTAGTCGTCGACGATCAATCGCCAGACGCGATCCAGGAAGTTGCGCACGCCGCTCACGCCGGCCATGCTCCATGGCTTGGTCGCTTCGAGCGGGCCCATGAACATCTCGTACAATCGCAGACTGTCGGCGCCGAAGTCCTTCACCACAACATCCGGGTTCACCACGTTGCCGCGGCTCTTCGACATCTTCATCGCGCGGGCGTCGATCTTCACGTTGGCGTCCGTCTTCAGCACGAACGAGTCTCCCTGCTTCTCGACATCGTCGGCGCTGAGCTTCACCGCGGTGACTGCCTCGCCGGTCTTGGCGTCGACCCGTTCTCCTTCGACGTTGGTCTTCGTCTTGTTGTGCGAGACCCAACGACCTTCCGCCGTTTGAAAGCCGGTGTATTCCAACTCGCCCAGGATCATCCCCTGGTTGACCAACTTCTGGAACGGTTCGGCCGTCGTCACTACGCCGCGATCGTACAGCACCTTGTGCCAGAACCGCGCGTACAACAAGTGCAACACCGCGTGCTCGGCGCCGCCGATGTACAAGTCGACCGGCATCCACGCTTTTTCTTTTTCGCGATCGATCAGCGCGGTGTCGTTCTTCGGATCGATGAAGCGCAGGTAATACCAGCACGAACCGGCCCATTGCGGCATCGTGTTCGTTTCCCGCTTGTACTTCACGCCGTCGATGACGGGATACAACCAATCGGCAGGCGCCTTTTCGAGCGGCGGTTCCGGGCGACCGATCGGTTTGAAGTCTTCCAGTTCCGGCAAGTTGACCGGCAACTGATCGACCGGGACCGGCAGGATCTTGCCGTTCGGTTCGCCGCTGGCGTCCAGCTCTTTCAGAATCGGGAACGGTTCTCCCCAGAAACGCTGACGGCTGAAGAGCCAGTCGCGCAGTTTGTAGTTAACCGCGGTTTTCCCGAGTCCGGCGGCGGTCAGATCGGCGGCGATCTTCGACTTGAACTCCGCAGTCGGCGTGCCGTCGTACTTGCCGGAGTTAATCGCGACGCCGTCGATGGTAGAGCAAACGGCGCCGGCCAAAACTTCGGCGCGATCAACTTCGCTTGAGTCGCCGGGGTCGACGACGGCGATCACCGGAATGTCGAACGTCTTGGCGAATTCAAAGTCGCGATCGTCATGCGCCGGAACCGCCATGATGGCGCCGGTGCCGTAGCTGATCAAAACATAGTCGGCGATCCAGATCGGCGTCTGTTCGTCGTTGACCGGATTGATCGCATACGAACCGCTGAAGACGCCGGTCTTTTCCTTCGCCAGTTCAGTCCGTTCCAGATCGCTCTTGCTGGCCGCTTTGTCGCAGTAAGCTTTGACGGCGGCCGCTTGTTCTTTGGTCGTGAGAGTTTCGACCAGCGGATGTTCCGGAGCGATCACCATGTAAGTCGCGCCGAACAGCGTGTCGGGACGCGTCGTGTAAACCCGCAAGACGTCATCGCCCGGCTTGCGCGGGAAGCCGCTTTCAGCCCGCGTCTTCTTCCAGGCGCTCAGCTTGTCGGCGGCGCCAATGTAGAAGTCAACTTCGGCGCCGGTGCTGCGGCCGATCCAGTTGCGCTGGCGCGCCTTGATGCCGTCCGACCAATCCAAGCCGTCCAGGTCTTTTTCCAACCGGTCGGCGTAGTCGGTGATCCGCATCATCCATTGCTTCAGCGGAATCCGCTGCACCGGGTGACCGCCACGTTCGCTCTTGCCGTCGATCACTTCTTCGTTGGCCAGCACCGTTCCCAAATTGGGACACCAGTTCACCGGCGCTTCGTTCAAATAGGCCAGACGATGTTCGTCTTGGTATTGGCGAACCGCATCGGCGCCTTCAGCGGCGACTTCGGCCGGAATCGGCAACTCGGCGATCGGGCGCCCTTTCTGCTGTTCGCGGTCGTACCAGGTATCGTAAACCTGCAAGAAGATCCACTGCGTCCAACGGAAGTACTCGACGTCGGTCGTCGCGATCTGGCGGTCCCAGTCGTAGCTGAAACCGAGCATCTTCAGCTGCCGGGTGAAGTTGGCGATGTTTTTCTCGGTCTGCACTCGCGGGGGGGTCCCCGTCTTGATGGCATGCTCTTCGGCCGGCAAACCGAACGAGTCGAACCCCATGGGGTGGAGCACGCATTTCCCCTGCATGCGCGAGAAGCGGCAGACGATGTCAGTTGCGGTATATCCTTCCGGGTGACCGACGTGCAGGCCTTCGCCGCTGGGATAGGGAAACATGTCCAGCACGTACAACTTTTCGCCCTGAGGCATTTCCGGCGTCGCAAAGGTGCGGTTTTGTTCCCAGAATTGCTGCCATTTCGGTTCGATTTCGGCGGGATTGTAGCGCGGCATCTGTCTATTGTGGTTTTTGGTAAGCGGGGAGAGCCTGGTTTGTACGTAAGCCGTTATCTTTGTTCGGCTTTCGCTATCCCCCAAGAAAGCCGTGATTCTAATTCTTTGCCCGATTTATCGCAATCGACGGAGGCGAACCCTTACAACCGCTAGGTCCCGAAAAAAGGACGAAAACATCTCGCCGATCCCGGTTTTTACCTTAAGAATTGTTGATCGATGCGTATGACGAGAGCCGGGGTGTTGTTAAACTTCTTCATATATTCGCACGTCGCGCTGCTGGGCCTCTTTGGACGTGTCGAACGCTTATCTAACCGCAAATTCGGAAGGTTTTCCTTCATGCTCGATGGTCGCAGGAACTTAAGGCTGGTAGACACCGATCGCGACGCAATGCGTATTGCGGGCAAATTCAACGCCCAACTGATGGATTTCATCCGTCCTTACGTCAAAGCCGGGATCACGACCGGAGAACTCGACCGGCTGATTCACGAATACACGCTGGATCATGGACACGTCCCCGCTTGCTTGGGTTACCACGGATTTCCCAAAAGCTCGTGCACCAGCGTCAACGAAGTTATCTGTCACGGTATCCCCGGAAGTTACGTCCTCAAGGACGGAGATATCGTCAATGTGGACGTCACCAGCATCGTCGACGGCTGGCACGGCGATCAGTCCGAGACCTTCCTGATTGGCGACGTCTCGGACGAAGCTCGCGCCGTCACGCAGTGCGCCTTCGACGCGATGCATGCCGCGATCTCGGCGATTTCGCCCGATTGCAGCGTCGCGACGATCGGCCGCGCGGTGATTGCCGAAGCGAAAAAGCATGGCTACGGCGTCGTCGAAGAATATGTCGGCCACGCGCTGGGACGTCGCTTCCATCAGGAACCGTCGATTCCGCACGTCCCGACCCGCGCCACGCAGTCGGTCTTTTTGCCGGCCGGGGTCTGCTTCACGATCGAGCCGATGATCAACCTCGGCACGCACGAAACGGTCCTCGACCGCCGCGACGGCTGGACCGTTCGGACAAAGGACAACAAACTGAGCGCCCAGTTCGAGCACACGATCCTGATGACCGAAGAAGGTCCAGAGATCCTGACGCTGACGCAAAATGGTCCACAAAAGGGACATCAGTTCTAAGGGACTGACCAAGAAAAAGAGGCCTGGTCTCTTTTTCGCCAATCAAAATCAGCCACACTAAAGGGGCAGGTCACGAAACAGTGACCCTGCCCCTTTTTCTTTTTCACGCATCTTCGGAATCGGAGAGCCGCGATGCATCCGAACGTGAAATTGCTGACTTCGCTGTTACCCCCTCCGGAAACGCCCTGCTGCAATTGGGGCGATTGGGACTTAGTAACCAGTGAAATCGGGAGCGAACTCCCGGAGGACTTCAAATCGCTGACCGAGACGTACGGAGTCGCAACTTTCTGCGGCTGCCTCTGGTTTCATACGCCGTTCTACTTCGCTGGAGTCGATGCTCCAGGAGTGGAAGAGGCGCCATCTTATCTGGCGATGCTGCTTTCGAGATTCGAAGAGATGGATGCGGTTGCAGGAGGACGCGAATGCGTTCCGTTTCCGCAGTATCCGGAAAGCGGAGGCCTGCTTCCCATTGGAGCGACCGACAACGGAGACATTCTCTGCTGGATCACCACAGGCGAGCCGAACGACTGGGGACTCTTTTTCTGGTCCTTTCCCGGTATCGAAACGTACACGCTACCGCAAACGTGCATCACGCAAATGCTGCTCGATCTGTTGAGCGGCGAATCGCCGCTCCTACCAAGCGCTCTGCCGCCAGAACGATTTCAAAAAGAGCATTGGCGAGTCGACTGATGGAAATGTTGTCTAAGAAAAAGGGGTCTGGTCTCTTTTTCGTCCACAACTCTTTGCCACGCAAAAAGGGGCAGATCACGAAAAAGAGACCTGACCCCTTTTTCTTTTTCACGGCAAGAATCAATCAGAGTTCCGAGGCCGCCCACGACGACGCATCGTCGTCACCAGCCCAAGCCGAACGGCACACTCCGAAACCCAAGACTCACTTCCAAACGGCGAACCTTTGCGAATGCACTCGCCGATGCTCGCCGCTTCGGCTTCACTCTGCGGAGCATCAAGCCAATCTTGCAAATCACAAGGGAGCTGCGGTTCGATCGGATCACAAAGCCACACTGGGCGATCCGCAGTCGGTTGTTGCCGATACCAAGCCGAACTCCATCGCCAATTCACCGCTGAGCTGACAAGACATGCACGTAGTGCATTCCGCTCCACGTAGCGAATCACCGACAGGAAGTATTCGTCAGTCGCAACAGGGAACGACTTGAATCGCCCCTGGTAGAGATGACCGGTACCGCTCGTTTCGTGATGAGCGTGCCAGCGCATGGTATGCGTGACGGTGAGTCGTCGAAAGAACTCTTGTACCTGCGTATCGTCTTCAGGTCGAACGACGAAATGCCAATGATTGGGCATGAGCGTCATGGCGAAGATTGGGAGAGGAACGATCCGCCAGGTATCGCTTATAACGCTGACAAACGCATCGTAGTCGCTTGGTCTTTCAAAGAGCGGCATTCTGCCGACCGCGCGATTCAGCACGTGGAAGACTTCGCCGGCGGGACAGATGCGTTTGGCTCTGCCCCCCCCCCGACGATAGCAGAAGCGGACCACCCGTCTAGCGGAAAAAGGGGTCAGGTCTCTTTTTCGCTGGAAAGCTATCACCGATGGAAAAGTCTTCTCGCGAAAAAAAGACCAGACCCCTTTTTCGGACTCCGCGCTTTTGCCGATGGAATCAATAAATGGCGAACCGTTTTTCTCATTCTGCTAGCACGGAGAACAAGGATGTTCTGCTGCGAGTGCGGGGCGAAGGCCCAAGGCAAATTCTGTTCTAACTGCGGGCATCCACTCTCGGCGCCCTTTCCGCAGACCGACGATTGGGAAAACGACGTCCGCTACGAAGCGATCATCCATGTCGCCGACGTTCGCGCGGCGATTGATCTTCACGCGAAGAGCGCCGTGAAAGGGATGTCGGCCGAAACGTTTCTGTCGATCTGCGAGAAAGTGGTCGACTCGCCGGTTTCTTACAGCGCGCTGGCCGAGATCGCGCAGCCGATGTACGCCAAGCTGGGGATGAAAACCGGCAAAGAACGAGCCGAAGAAATCGCCGCGCCGATCGGCCGCACGATTGCCCGCGTCGTTTGCAGCCTGGCCAAGCATGGCCAACCGATCGAAAGCGTGCAGCAAGGAGAAGGCGGCTGCGTCATCACCGCCGAGTTTCCTTCTTCGATCTGGGCGATGAAGGGGCAACTGAAGATCTCGATCGTCCGCTTGGTACAGGGAACGTTGGTCGGCGCCGAGACGATCATTCCCGGGCAGATGTTCGATTGGGGAAAGAGCACCAGTGCGCTTGCGCAGCTCTTCGCTGATGTGCAGTGCGAGATGGGATTGCCGCCGGCGCAACAACGTTTGGCAGCTTAGCGGTTTACCTGGGTTCCGCGTGGGAAGTCTTTCTCCCAGGGATCATCGCGGCGACGACAATTAGCAGTACGAACGGAATAAATAGCGCGGCGGCGACGTAGTAGTACGGAATCAGGTACGCGTGTGTGGACCATGGCATTCCCGGGGCAGCTGGGGGAACCGGCCAAGCGACGGCAGCGTAAGTCCAACCGAACTGAAGTTGCGCGCCGTAGTAATCCAACGCCCAGCTTACGCCAACGGCAGCGCCAGCGATCACCAGACAAAACGCTGCAATTGTGACGATGAAACGCATTACGCTAACTCGAATCCTTGGACGAACTTCGGCCGAATAGAACCGCAGTGAGTATCCCCAGCAGCACTAGCGGCAGAATCCCGATGACGGCGACGGCGTAAACGGAGGTCGTGATATAGAAGTAGGACTGGTGAAGGATCGGATCGCCTCCCAAGGGGGCGACGTCGCCGCTCCCTTGCCAAGCGAAGGTCATCTCGCCTCCGTCGAGTTGGATCAATCCGTTGGAGAAGCCAACCGCCATCGCCGCGACAATGGCGATGGCGGTTAACAAGAACACGCCAGCCATTGTATAGGCGGCGATTCTCATCGAAGTCCTACTTCGGCTTCGCATCTTTCCATCCTGCGTCCAATCGCTCTTGCAGCTTCGCCACCAGTTGGGCGTTCTCCGCTTCGCCGGCGACGTTTTCGTTTTCGGCCGGGTCGACCTGGTGATCGTACAACTCGGTCGCGACCACTTCGCCGGTCTTTTTGTTCTTCCACGCGGTGAAGCGATATTGGTCGGTCTTCATCGTGTAGCCCATGATGTTGCCGCGCGGGTATTGGCTGAACGCTGCGCTCTTCCACTTGGCGTCGGGAGTATCGAGCAGCGGCGCGGCGCTCGTTCCTTCCAAGCGTTCCGGCAGCGAAAGATCGGCCAGTTCGCAGAGCGTCGGGTAGATGTCGACGAACTCCACCAGCGCTTCGCTCTTGGCGCCGGGGGACTTTTGGCCGGGAGCGCGAATGATCAGCGGCGCGTTGGCGTCGTTTTCAAAGTTCGTATGTTTGCACCAGCAGTTGTGCTCTCCCAGCTTCCAGCCATGGTCTCCCCACAGCACGACGATCGTGTCGTCGGTCAGCTTCAGCTTGTCGAGTTCATCCAGCAACTTGCCGACGTTCGCGTCCGTAAAGCTGACGCTGGCATAGTAGCCATGCTTCAGCTGGCGGGCCTGGTCCTCAGTCAGATCTCCCTTCTTCGGGATCCCCTCGTAGACGCGCATTTCGCCCCAAGTCGTCAGCGAGTACGGCGTCACGTTCTTCGGCGGAAACGGATTGGCGGCCAGTTCGATCTTCGCCGGATCGTACATGTCCCAGTACTTCTTCGGCGCGTTGAACGGCAGGTGCGGCTTCACAAAGCCGACGGCCAAAAAGAACGGTTCGTCTCGCTTGCTCAACTCGCGGAGCGACTTCACCGCCAGTTCGGCGATCGCGCCATCGGTATAAGCGTTGTCTGGCACGTCCGCCATTTCGGTCGCTGGACCGCGAACAGCGCGGCTCAGCGCGGTTCCCTTCAGCCCCTTGGCTTTGGCGGCGACCCGCTTCTCGTTGAGCAGCACTTTGTTTTCTGGCAACACATAACCGTTGCCTCCTTTCGGTTTGCGGGCCGGTTCGCTCCAAGTCGGCAGGTCATCATAGCCGCCGTGATAGATCTTCCCCATGCTGACGCTGTAGTAACCGTTCTGCTTGAAGTGCTGACCCAAGGTCACCACGTCAGGGATGTTCTTGCGGAAGTGAGTCACCAGGTCGTAGACACGCGTCGAATCAGGACGAAGCCCGGTCATCAAACTGGTCCGCGACGGCGAGCAAACCGCTTGTTGGCAATAGGCCCGCGTAAAGACGGTTCCCGAGGCGGCGAGACGATCAATGTTCGGGCTATGGATCCAGTCGTCTCCGTAGCAACCGAGCTCGGTCCGCAGGTCGTCGACCGCGATAAACAAGACGTTGGGCCGCTTCTCCTGGGCGACGGCGGCGGAGGCGAAACAGACCGCGGCGAGCAGCGCCGCGAGGACCAAATTCAGTCGAGGCATGAGAGTCTCTCGATATGCAAAAAAGGGGGGAGCAAGCTGGGGGAACTTCTGATTCTAACCTCCGCCAGAGCATTCTTACCACACTCCTGTCGCGATCATGCCCCCCGATAAAATTTGGGGCAATTGTTTTTTCTTTAGGCAGCAGCGGCCCACGAAGTTTGCAGCCCTCCAGATGTGTTATTTCAAGTTTTGCCGTTAAACCCTAAAAATGCGAGCGTTGCCGCAAACTAGTCGTTTCTTAACGCCTCGGCACAGAAACTGCTATCAACCTCAAGCAACCTCTCCAGGCGAATTGACATGTCCGCAGGAAACCCAGAAAACCCCACCGTCACGCTAGAGTTGCTTGACTCGTCGCAAGGTACCCCGTTGCAAACGTGGACTTTCCACGACTGCGCTGAGATTACGATCGGACGAAGCGACGACAACGATATCCATCTGGCCGATCCTCAAGTCTCGCGGCTGCACGCCAAACTGACGCTCGAAGATGGCCAATGGACGCTCCATTCGCTCGGCCGCAACGGCACGCGTCTCGGCGGCAAGTTGATCGTCTCCGAAGTCTTGGACGAACAAGCGCGATTCCAACTTGGCGGCAGCGGTCCAACCCTTCGCTTTTCGGCGAAGAGCGCGGCGAAGACCTACTCGGCGACGATCGATAACATCGACCCGAGTGCGTTTGATTTTCTGGTGATCGACGAGCGGAAGAAATCGGAAGAGATTCAGCAAATCGTCGAAGGGGAGGCGTTCCAACAACTGCAGGAACAAGCGAAGCGGCTTCGCGAAAACCAATAAAGCGACGCAGCGACGCACGTTCCCGCAAACCGACCGACAACCCTGATCGACGTCTTGCTTCGGAGTGCGCCCCTTGGCCCAAATCGTTTCGATTCATTCCTTTCGTGGTGGAACCGGCAAGTCGAACACGACCGCCAATCTCGCCGTGACCATCGCTCGCCGTGGTTATCGCGTGGCCGTCGTCGATACCGACATTCAATCCCCCGGGGTCCACGTCCTGTTTCGCTTAGACGAAAAACAGATCACCCACTCGATCAACGATTACCTCTGGGGAAAGTGCGAGATCGAGAAAGCCGCCTACGACATGACGACCAGCGTGATCGGCTCGGTCGGCGAAAAGGATGAACGCCCGCGGCTCTTTCTGGTTCCGGCCAGCATCGACTCCGGCGAGATCGGCCGCATCTTGAAAGAAGGTTACGACGTCGGCATGCTCAACGACGGGTTCAAACGCCTGATCCGCGAGTTGAACCTCGACTTCCTCCTGATCGACACTCACCCCGGCGTCAACGAAGAAACGCTTCTCTCGATCGTCGTCTCCAACAAGCTGGTGCTGGTGATGCGTCCCGATAGTCAAGACTTCCAAGGGACCGCCGTCACGCTGGAACTCGCCAGACGTTTGGACGTCGCCGAAATCCTGCTGGTCATCAACAAGATTCCGCCGGGGATGGATCGCGAACTCCTTCGCCAAAAGGTGGAGCAAGCGTACGACGCCGACGTCGCCGCGATGTTGCCGATGAATTACGAAATCGTCCATCTGGCGAGCAGCGGAATCTTTTCCAATCGCTATCCGGATCACCCTTTTACCATCGAACTGCAAAACGTCGCCAACGCTTTGATCCAATAACCGCCGCCGGATCTCCGTCATGAACGATCACCTCGACGCACTGCTGAAGAAGATGAAGTCGGCCGCTTCGCCGCTTCGCGACATGCTGAAACAATTGCACGCCGAGTTCAAGGACAACCACGACGGCACGGTCGCCAGCTACATTCCGGAACTCGCCAAAGCGAATCCTGACTGGTTCGGCATTTCGCTCGTCTCGATCGACGGGCAAGCGGTCGACGTCGGCGACAGCAATCAGCAGTTCACCATCCAATCGGTCTCCAAAGCGTTCATGTTCGGCATGGCGATCGAAGACCACGGCCGCGATCACGTCCTCTCCAAGATCGGCGTCCAGCCGATCGGCGAAGCGTTCAACTCGATCACCCTCGACGAAGCGACCAATCGCCCTTTTAATCCGATGATCAACGCCGGCGCGATCGCCGCCGCCGACTTGATTCACGGCAAAGACTTCCCGGAGCGCGTCGCACGGATGCTGAAGATGTTCAGCACCTACTGCGGCCGCCAGGTCTACGTCGACAACACCGTCTATCACAGCGAAAAGAAAACCGGCCATCGCAACCGCGCGATCGCCAACTTGATGCTCAACTTCGGCATGATCAGCGAACAGCTGGATGACACGCTTGATCTCTACTTCCAGCAGTGCAGCATCCTGGTCACCAGCCATGACCTGGCGATGATGGGCGCCACGCTCGCCAACGGCGGCGTCAATCCGGTCACGGGCGAAAGGGCGATCTCGGCCGAATACGTCAAAGACGTCCTCGCCGTGATGCATACTTGCGGCATGTACGACTACGCCGGCGAATGGGCTTTCCGCGTCGGCATCCCCGCCAAAAGCGGCGTCGGCGGCGGCATCGTCTCGGTCGTCCCCGGCGAAGTCGGCATCGGCACCTTTTCGCCTAGACTCGACGCCAAAGGAAACAGCGTCCGCGGCATCCAGTTCTACAAAGCGCTGGCCGAGAAATATGGCCTGCACGCCTTCGAAGCGAAGAGCGAAAGAACGTCGCTGCTGAGCCAACTCTAGATCCACAACACTAGCCCGCAGCGCAAGCAAGGGAATGCGTTCGCAAGTAATCCCAATCGCCAAACGCTTCGCGCCTACTCTGCCGGCTTCATCATTTCAACCAACGATCCAGGCCGTTTTCGCTTGCCGCTCGCAACGTCGGCGATGATTCCCTGCACGTTCCGATTCACCTGATCCTCGGGGTCGAGACGCATCGCATGCTCGATCGTGACCTGCGCTTCGGCAGTCGCTCCGCTCAGCAGTTGAATCACCGCCAGGTTGCCGAGCAACTCCGCGTCATCCGGTTGGACCATGACCGCTTTCATCGCCGCATCGAGCGCGACCGGCAAATCGTTGATCGCCAGACAAATGGCGCCTAGCTCTTTGTAAAAAATCGTGTTTTCCGGTTCCAACTCGACGGCGCGGACCAGTTGTCGCTGCCCCTTTTCCTCTTTGCCGATCGCGAACCAGGCCATCCCCATCCCCAGCGCCAGCGCAACGTTCGCCGCCTCCGGAAACTTCGCCGCCAGCGGTTGCAACGCGTCGATCGCCTCCTGAATCAACAACGCCTCTTCGTCAGTCTTCGCGGGAACCCCTGGCTCGCGCCGCAGCCGCCAAACGGTATCAAACGCCTTGGCGAAGATTTCGTCCGGCGTCTCGGTCCGCCGCGATTGGTAGACGAGCTTGCCGGTCGCTTTTTCCCGGTAGGTATCGATCCCATCCTTGCGCTCGACAAACTCAAACTTTTCCGCCATCTCTTCGTCGCTGTAGTGTTGAATCGAATCAGGCGTATCGTCGGCCGGTGCAATCACGGTACAGGAATCAGAACCTTTTAACGTCGCGATCAGCCGCCCCTCATACTCGAACAAGACCAACCAATCGCAGGCCGGCTCCACCGACCGGTTGCGAGTCTGCACGATCACAAAGTCAGGCGACTCGCCGCTCCGTTCCAAGCCATGCAGTTCAAGCAGCTTGGCGAACTCCTCCGCATCGACCGGCGCCATAAAGCTCGACTGCGAGAGCAGCTCATCGGCATAGCTCATCGCATTCGGCGCGATCGCCGCAAACCCGGCGGCGCCATCCTCCAAAACGCGATCAAGCGCGTCATTCCGAATGACGACCGAAGTGCATTGAATCTGGATCGGCATCTGTTTTCTGTCCTCAATCGACCGCTTTGAAAAGCTGTACCGCTCTGATCGTAGCTCGTTGCGTCACACAGGGAAACGTGGAAAGGGAAAAGCCCTGTAGGTTGGGTGCAGCGAAGCGCAACCCAACATCTCTCCTTTCGCGGCCTGAACAAAGATATTGCTCCTGGAAGCCAAGACAACCGCCAAAAGCGAAAAGTTCATTCGCCCCAACAAGTTGCAACTTTTCCCATTTCCCGCCATAACTTCACGTACGCGTCCTACTCCTTGGCGTAGACTTATGCGGCGTTTTTCCTTCCTCGAAACTCCTGCGCTGCCGGATCGGCCCGCGAAAGGTTTCCCATGAATCGTTTCACGAAAACCGTCTTGTTCTCTCTCGGCCTCGTCGTAGTCGTTGGGCTCGGCGTCGCGTGGGCTCATGAAGATGGCGTGCTGAAGGTCACCGTGGTGGCCAAGAGCACCAAGTCTTGGGATGGCGAGCCGCTGCCGGCCTATCCGTCCGGTCAGCCGGAGATCACGATTCTGCGGATCATCATCCCGGCCGGCGAGAAGACGCCGCTCCATACGCACGGCGTCATCAACGCCGGCGTGCTGCTGCGAGGCGAACTGGTCGTTCACAAGGAAGAGGGCAAGTCCCTCACGCTGAAGGCCGGAGACTCGCTGATCGAACTGGTCAACAAACCGCACTGGGGCCAAAACGACGGCAAAGTCGATGCCGAGATCCTCGTCTTCTACGCCGGCGTCGAAGGAAAAGGCATCACCAACATCCTCGACGACCACGCCGAGCATGACAAACCGGCCAAGAAGGAATAGAACACGGAAGCCACGGATAGTTCACGGTAAGAAACACGGTAGGAATCGGTCGCTCCTTAGTAGCCCGCAGCGCAAGCGAGGGAAATGCGGCCGCAATTCTCCCGATCACCTCTATTCCACACGTTCTCTCTCGTCCTGAAATTCTTCCCGGAATACTTCGAGTTCCCCAAAACGTTTGGCGACTTGCGTTCGTCTTGGTTGATAGACTCTTCTATCAACCAAACTGGATCGAAAGCCCAGGCCCGCCCATGCCTGTCAGGAAGCGACTGTTCCGAACGCTCTTCGCCTTCTTCTGGCTTGTCGGCTTGATTACCCCGGCGCTGGGCGGCGATCCGATTATCGCGCCGATCCAGTTGAGCGAAATCGATCTCTCCGCACAGATCGATCCCGAGCCGCAAGGAGGCGAGCCGCTGCTACTTTGGAAAAAGCCAGGCTACGAAGCGTTGCGTGCGGCGCTCTGGCACGCAGGGAACTGCGGAACGCTCCTGGCCAATGGCGCCGATCCCAACGCGCAAAGTCCCGAGGGGGCCCCAATTCTCCTCTACGCCATCAGCCATTCCGACGAAAGGAACCTGGAGATTCTGCTCCGCGCCGGCGCCGACCCCAATGGCGCCGATGTTCACGGCTACACTCCCTTGCTGACGGCGATCCGGCGAGACTCTCCCGAAGCGATCCGGCTACTGTTGCGTTATGGCGCCGATCCTCTTCAAGAAATCGATGGCAAAACGGCCATCGAGCATGCCCGATGGTGGAAAAGGCCGTATGTGGATCTCTTGCAGCGAGACCCCAATCCATTGCAACCAACGCCAGTCCAGGTCCCGCGACGTATTCGCAAGCCGGACTCCCAACTCGGCAGCGCTGCTTTTCGCGTCACGCTGGGGGGAGAAGCGCTCACCTATTCCAATGACAGTCGACAAATCATCGCCGGCGACCGTTTTGGGGCCATTCGCATTTTCGACGCCCAAAGCGGAGAAATTCAAAACGTCATCGCCGCCCACTCCGATGAAGTTCTGGAACTCGCCACGATCCCCAATTCCAACATCGTCGTCTCCGCAACCCTCAGGGAGACGAAGTTCTGGGACCTCTCAACGTCGTGTGAGCTGATGCGTCTACGAGACGGAGGACGCGGGCTATCCGTTTCCCCCGATGGTCGCTTTCTCTTCACCGGCAATTGTCTCTTTGCCATGGAGTCGACGAGCCCGCTCCGCTTGTCGCAACAAGGCCGGGCCTATCCGCAAGCTGGTCGGAAAGTCTACATTTCGTGGTCGCTCTTTACTCCTGACGACCGCTACCTGATCTTCGGAGTGCAGGGGACCTACGTCTACATCTGGAATTTGAAAACAGATTTCGTGCGTCGCGTTGGGGACGTGAAGGTCGCGGAAATGACCTCTTTGACCTGGGGCGATTTGGCGCCGCACGTCGATATCGGCGCCGCCAATCCTGACGACTTGCTTGTCCTGGCGACCGATCAATATGCGATCCTGTCCGCCTCGGCTGCAAGGCTGAAGTCCTTTCAGCCAATCCTAAAGGCCGAATATGAGCGCCCAGATCGAGCTCCCATCAGCGAAATGCCGCGCGTCATCACCTGTTCGCCGAACGGGCAGTACTTGGCGACGATGTCCCATCTCAGCCGCATCAACGTTTTCGACATCGAACGGAAAGGCGCGCCGATTCCCTTGACCGGCCCACGCAGCATGCTGCATGCGGTGGCCGCTTCTCCCGCTGGAAATCTCATCGCCGCTGGGGGAGACGATCAGACGGTTCGCATCTGGGATCGAATAACCGGCGAACAACTCACCGAGATCCCCACCTCCTCATTCGTCTACTCGCTCGCCTTTTCCCCCGAGGGAGAGCGCTTGGCGATCGGCGATGGCGGCGTTTATCAGTTTCACCTTTCGACCGGCCAGTTGGACAAATGGGGAGGAGGCGGCCGCACCGTCGGATTGTCCTACAACTCGGAAGGAGACGTGCTGTTCGCACTCGGATTTGATCTGAACGCCTTTCACGCGGCGACCGGAAAGCAGATCGCTTCGGTAACCGCCTATGACGCGCAACAGCACCCGATTGCGGTGACGCCTGGCAACTTGATTTTTGGAGTCGCACTTACGCAGTCGCGCGACGAGACTTTCAAACTTCCGAGCGCCTGGTCCTTTGACAATGAACAGCTCACCCCACGCAGCGATCTCTTTTCGGAAGAGATGCGGCGACCGTCGACCATTGGCGGCGTGGCGACGACGCCGGATGGTTCCCTCTTGGCGGTCCTATCGCAAGGGACCATTCTCCTCTGGGATCTGAAGGAGAAAAAACAAGTCGGGCCGCCGATGTATGGGGCCGCCTACCTTTCGGCCGACATGGAGTTCTCACCCGATGGCAAGCGGTTGGCGGCGACGACGTGGTCGGGAGAGGTGTGGATCTGGGAGATTCCTTCCGGGCGACCGCTGCTGGTTCTCGATGACGATGTGAGTCGCATCGAATCGATCGCGTTCTTGCCGGACGGCAGTCTGGTAACGGCCAACGGAACCGGGACCGTCCATCTTTGGAACTTGCCCAATCACCTGGCGGCGGAATAGTCGGCGCAGCGAAACGTCGACTTGCGGGGAACGAATCGGAATCGACTTTCGCTTTCCGAAGATCCTGAGGATTCCCTACAAACTGACCAGGTCGATTAGGGCTTCGTAACGTATAGTTAGGTATCGAAACAAACTGCCTGCCCCACGTCCCAGGGAAACGACTCATGCTTCTTTCGCGCACGCTCTCGCTCGTGATCGCCATGCCGCTTTTCTGTGCGACCTGCACCAGCGTCTTTGGCCAGTGGCCGGTCGATGAAGCGAAATTGACGGCGACGGTCGAGGGGATGATGCAAGAGAAGGCCATCCCCGGCGTCGTCGTGCTGATCCGCAAAGGGGATCAGGAGTGGCTCAAGGCGTTTGGCGTCGCTGATCTGAAAACGAAGGCGCCGATGCAAACCGACATGGCGTTTCGGATTGGTTCCAATACCAAGACCATGACCGGCGTCGTGATCTTGCAATTGGTGCAGGAAGGGAAGCTCAAACTCGACGACAAGGTTTCGAAGTTCTTCCAAGACGTCCCGCAAGGAGATGAGATCACGATCGCCGATCTCCTCTCGATGCGGAGCGGCATTCCGACTTACAGCGAACTGAAGTCCTTCAATCAGACGATGGATCAGCAGCCGCAGCGCGTCTTCGCCCCGCAAGAGCTGATTCAAATCGGCATCGAGCAGAAGCCGCTCTTCAAGCCTGGAACGGCCTACGACTATTCGAATACCAATACGGTGATGCTGGGCGTGATCGCTGAGAAATTGACCGGCATGCCGCTCGAAAAAGCGTTTCAGGAGCGGATCTTCGCCCCGCTCAAGTTGACCCGAACCTCGCTACCGGCCCTGAGCGACAACCAACTGCCGCCGCCGTTTTCCCACGGCTATTTGTTTGGCACGAACGAAAACCCCGTCTTGCCGGAAGATCAGCAAAAAGAGGCGCTCGCCGGCAAGCTTCTGCCAAGCGACCACACCAACGACAATCCGTCGTGGGGCTGGGCGGCCGGCGCCGGAATCTCGACCGCCAAAGACCTGGCGACCTACGTCGAAGCGCTGGTCGGCGGCAAGCTGCTCTCTCCGGAAATGCACAAAACGCAAATGGAGAGCTTTCGACCTGCCCAGCCCGACAACCCGCAAGGTCCTTCCTACGGTCTCGGGATCGCCAAGCTCGGGCCGATGCTCGGCCACGACGGTTCGCTCCCTGGCTACCAATCGTTCATGGGGCACGACCCCAAGACCGGCGTCACCCTGATCGTCCTCTGTAATCTGCAATCGGACCCCGCTGGGCACGAAACGGCGATCACCATGGCGCGAACGCTCGTCGAAGGGAAGTAGTTGGGCGACTACGAGCGTCGCCTGAGGCGCGCGGTCGCCTAACTTTGTCTGTTGACAAAGCGCACGGATTCGTGGTCGATTCCCGTTGGTGCGCGACGGTCGTCTTTGGCCGTATCTGGTGGTATCGCGCGCCCCGAAATCAGTCCGCTGGATCGGAGTTTCGCGTGAGAAGCGTCTCGCGAATTGCGCTACCGCTGCGCGCTGACGGAGCGGCGAAGAATTGGCGCTCGGACCGCAATGCGTCCAAGAAAAAAATGTTGCAGTCCAGTCCACTGTCGGTTTGGGCGCGAAGGAATCGTGGCGGTCTGATTCAGTTCACCGTCGCGTGAAAAAAATGAAGCCGAGCGGTCCATACTATCGACCGGCGTTGATGGGTCCGAATGGACTTCGTCGGGAGCGCCCGTTATTGAACAAGAAAAAATCGTTGGCGGTCCGGTCCCAATTTCGTCATTCGGAATTCGACATTCGTCATTGTCCGGCGACGTCGGTTGGTAGAGGCGTTTTGACCATGGGGGGCTCTCCCGATGCATCACCCCGCTAGCAACCCTGGTCTATCGCTCTTGAATCGCTGCGGCGAATCAGGTATTCCCCAGAGTGCATCTACGCAGGGGGGAAACTGCGCTAGTTGGGCCGGTTCGATGAAACGACAACTCGATCGCGTTACGCTGACACGTCTGGCGTCCGTCTCTCTGTTTGCGCTGCTGCTGGCGATGGTTTCGCCGGCCGCCGCTCAGAAGCCGCAGCGCGCGGTGATCGTCACCAACGTCTCGGACATTTACAGCGGCCCCGGCGAAGACTACTACGTCTGCGACTTCCTGGAGGAAGGCGCCGAGATCGAGATTTACGACGAAGTCGAAAATGGCTGGCTCGCGATTCGCCCCCCGCACGGCAGCTTCAGCTGGGTGTTGGCCGACGCGCTCATCGAAACCGACAAACCGAATCTGCTGGAAGCGTCCCGCGATCAGGCGCCCTGCTTTATCGGCAGCCGCTTGGACGAACGCCGCGACGCGGCTCATGTCCGCCTGATGCGAGGAGAAGTGGTTCAGAAGCTGGGGAGCGGTCAATCGCTGAACGCCGAGACCGGCCAGGTTGAAAAGTGGACTAAGATCGCCCCTCCGGCCGGCGAGTTTCGCTGGATCAAAGCCGATACCGCCAAGCTGTTGTCGGAAATGCCTGAGACCGCATCGACCAGCAGCACGACGCCGGAGGCGAAAATGAATCTGTCGGCCGGCGGCTGGAACAAACGTTCCGGCGATTCCCCCTGGTCGCTGGACGATCCAGAGCCGGAACCGGTCCGCAACAGCACCGTCCCGGTCACTCCGGTAGCGCAGCAATCGGCCCAGATCCCGGTCACCGCGAGTTTGCCTCCGGGTCCGCTGAATCACGCCAAAGCGAGCGCCGTGGCGATGATCCCCGGTTCGATGACGGTCGCCGCTCCGGCGACGATGCCGAACTTTGGCGGCGACTTTCATGCGTCGATGCAATGGCTCGAAGCGGAGCTGACCAAAACGGTCTCCCAGCCGATCGACCAGTGGGATTTCAATTCGCTCAAAGCGGCCGCCCAGCAGCTTCGTTACACTGGCGCAACGCCGCTGGAACGAGGCGAGGCGCTGGTGATGGTCGAGAAGATCGAAGAGTTCTCGCAGCTTCAGGCCCGCAAGCGGGAAGCGTCGCGGATCGCGACGACCATTCCGACCGACAAGCCGGCGGCCACGGTCGCTTCGGCCGACATGGCGAGCGACGCCGAAGTGAAACCGAGCGACATCGGCACCGGCGTCTTTGTCGGAAACGATGACGCTCGGTATGACGGCGAAGGTTGGCTGATGCCGGTGATCAAACGAGCGACGTCGTCGCGGAACTCGGCGCGCTACACGCCGCCGTTCGCGCTGACCGACGAAGACGGCAACGTGCTGCAGTTCGTCACACCTTCTCCAGGCGTGAACCTGCGACGTTACTTGAAGCAAAAGGTTGGTCTGTATGGCCAGGTCGCAACGACGGAAGAATTCACGCGGCCTCATTTGACCGCGAGCCGCGTGGTGGTGCTGAGCCGCCATGAGAAGACGAGCGTCGAGACGAAGTAGAGAGCGTTAACCGACGTTACCGATCGTCTCGAACTCCAAAGCGCGGAGTTGTTCGGCGACGTCATCAATCGTTTCTGGACGGCGAAGAGGATCTTTCGCCAACATGCGAGCGACCAAAGTCGAGAGCGCCGCGGGAGCATGCGGCAGAAATCGGCGAAGCGGGGGAGGCGACTGCGCCCGATGAGCGGCGACGATTTTCGCCAGGTCTTGGGTATCGAACAATCGATGCCCGCTGAGCAGTTCAAAGGCCAACACGCCGAGACTGTAGATGTCGCTGGCGTCGGAGGCGGCCAAGGTCGACGTGAAGAGTTCCGGCGCCATGTAGCGCGGCGTACCCTTCTGGTATTGGGCGGCGTCGACTTCGTCGATCCCAATCTGGGTGGCGAAGCCGAGATCAATCAGGGTCACCCGGCCGGTGGCGTCGATCATGACGTTTTCGGGCTTCACATCGCCATGACGCCAACCGGCGGCATGCAGCGCTGACAGTCCTTCGGCCACTTGGCGAATAATCCAGATCCGAGCGGCGAGCGGTCCGCGACGCGGAACGAGCTGATTGAGGGTCACCCCGGTCAGGTAGGGAAAGACGACGTAGGCCTCTTCGCTGCCGTCGAGACCGTGGGCCAACACGGTGGCCAACCGCGGCGAGGCGACCTGCTGCGAGACGCGAACCTCGCGGCGCAACATTTCGAGCGCTAACGGATCGGACGCATATTCGGATCGTAACGTTTTAATCGCGTAGTCCCACGCGATACCTTTTCCGCCAACCGGCTGAGCGCGAGAAACGTCGCAGAAGGAGCCTCTCGCCACCAGATTGCCGATGCGCCAATCTCCCACGACCGACAGGCGCGCGGGGGTGCGAAGATTACGTTGAACGAGAGTCGGCTGCATGAGCTTCTGCGAAGGGGGAAGAAGGAAACGACCTTAGTTTAATAGTCGGCCACGGCGGCCGAACAGCACGATGGAGCGTCAGCGAATCTTATTAGCCCGATGGCGCCGATTTTACCGCTCTAAAATTTTTAAACCCTGCTAGGGGAAAAAAACGCGTAGTTGAGTACCGGAAAGCCTTTCAGTAGACTGGCGGTTACGTGGAAACGTCTCAATTTGAAGAAGGGTTACGCAGATGAAAATCATGAAGACGTTGATGGTTGCTGTGGTGTTGGCCTCTTTGGCCGCTCCGTTTGTCGGTTGTGCTCCGTCGGAACCCCCGACGACTCCTCCGCCGGCTAACACCAGCAACTAAGTTATTTGTTTCGACTTCCCAGCGGGCCTGCGGGTTCGCTGCGGAATTGCGAAATTCTGACGCGCGTCCTTCTGGGCGTGCGTTTTTTATGCGCGAAACCGAATCGGGCGGTCGTAACGGGGCATTTCGGAGCGTTATCTTTCGCTTTGCTGTGCGTCAGTTGCCTCTGCAGCGATGTCACTTTAAAATAGCGACTTGTTTACTTTTGTATTCCTCTTCTACCACCCCCTCCTCTGCTTTAGGCCAGCACCCATGAAACGTCGTCTCTTTCTGAAGGCGTGCGCCGTCGCCGCCTCGGCTGCGATCGGCTGTAGCTCTGAGTCGAACCCCTCAGGCACATCCGGAGGAGGAGGAACCGCCAAGTACGATTTCCCCGTTACCCACGGCAAATACACGGTCGTCGCCCTCCGCTCGGACAGCGGGAATCATGACCGGGCGAAGCAAAACGCCGAGGCCGCGATCTCGAAATACCCGAATCTGAACTGCATGGTCGGCCTCTACGCCTACAATCCCCCCACCATTTTGCGGGCCGTAGAAAATGCCGGAAAGCTCGACGACATCAAGATCGTCGGCTTCGACGAAGACATCGAGACGCTGAAAGGGATTGAGGAAGGGAAGATCTTCGGCACCGTCGTGCAGCAGCCGTTCTTGTTCGGCTTCAAGTCGGTCGAGTACCTCTCGGCCCTCGTTCGCGGCGAAGAGGTCGACGTCCCCGAAAGCAAAATCATCTACATCCCGCACCGCGTCATCCGCCCCGATAACGCCGCGCAGTTCAAGGCCGACATCGAACAGATGATGGCCGGCAAAGCTCCCGCGCCGAAGCTGGAACGAGACGACTACGACACCAAAGAACCGGTCAGCTTGGCCTTTTTGACCAACACGGTCGATCCCTTCTGGGACCTTGCCGAACAAGGGGTTCGCTGTGCCGAGCCGATCTTCAATGCGTCGTGCGACGTCTATCACCCGCCGACCGCCAGCGCGGAAGAACAGAAGCGTTTCATCGAGCGGAAGCTGAACGACGATTGCCAAGGCCTGGCTCTTTCGCCGATCGACAAAGAGAACCAGCAGACGCTGATCAACCGTGCCTGCGAGAAGATGAAGGTGATCTGCCACGACAGCGACGCGCCGGAAACGAACCGCTTGTTCTACATCGGCACCGGCAACTACCTGGCCGGTCGCGCCGTCGGCAAGCTGGTGAAGGAAGCGATTCCGGATGGGGGCGAAGTGGCGATCTTCGTCGGCAAGCTCGAACAGCTGAACGCCCAAGAGCGCAGCTCCGGCGTGATCGACGAGTTGCTCGACAGGCCGATTCCGCCTGAGTACGCCATCGGAGGCGACGCCGCCGCCGAAGCGGCCGAATCAAAGTCCGAGTAGCGACCGCCGCCGAACTCATGCACCTTCTGCGAAAGGGGCCCGCGTGCCGCTGCTCGAAGTCTGTAACGTCTCGAAACGCTTCCCCGGCGTCAAAGCGCTAAAAGGGGTCAGCCTCTCGATCGCCGCCGGCCAGTCGGTCGCAGTGATCGGCGAGAACGGCGCAGGCAAAAGCACGCTGATGAAGATCCTTGCCGGGATTCAAACGCCCGACGAGGGAGAAATCAAGCTCGACGGCCGCCCGGTCGAGATTCGAAATGTCCGCGACGCCGAGAAGTTCGGCATCGCGCTGATTCACCAAGAGCTGAATCTGTGCGACAACCTGGACGTCGCGGCGAACATCTTCCTCGGCAAAGAGCCCAGGACCTTTGGCTTTTTGCGACGCCGCGAAATGGAACGTCGCGCCAGCGAAGTGCTGCGGCAAGTCGGACTCGATATTCCGCCGACCGCGTCGCTCGCTTCTCTTTCGATCGGGCATCGGCAGTTGGTCGAAATCGCCAAAGCGCTCGCCTCCGACGCGCAAGTGCTGATCATGGACGAGCCGACCTCCAGCCTTTCGACCGGAGAAGTGGAGAACCTGTTCCGGGTGATTCGCACCTTGCGAGACCGCGGCGTCAGCGTCGTGTACATCTCGCACCGCCTGAGCGAGATCCACCATGTCGCCGATCGAGTCGTCGCGTTGCGTGACGGCTGCAACTCCGGCGAACTTGAAAAAGACCAGATCACGCACGAACAGATGGTCCGCTTGATGGTGGGCCGCGATCTCGATCAGTTCTTCCCCCATTCGCCGCATGAAGCGGGCGAGGTCGTCCTTTCGGCTCGCGGAGTTCGCGTTCGCGGCAACGGCGCCTATCCGATCGATCTGCAACTAAAGGCGGGAGAGATCGTCGGTCTGGCGGGACTTGTCGGCGCCGGACGGACGGAATTGCTCGAAACGTTGTTCGGCGTACGCCGCACACTGGGCGGTTCCGTCGAAGTCGCCGGCCAGGCGGTTCGTCTGCAAAGCCCCCGCGATGCGATTGCGGCCGGGCTCTTCCTCGTGCCGGAAGATCGCAAGCAGGACGGGCTGGTGATCGAGATGACCGTTGGCGAGAACATCACGCTGCCGGGGCTGATGCGGGCCTCCACCGCCGGGATGCTACCGACGCGCTGGGAAAAGACGACCGCCGACGAGATGATCCAAAAGCTCCGGATCAAAACGCCGGGCCCAGGACAGATTATCCAGTTCCTCTCCGGCGGCAATCAGCAAAAGGCGGTGATCGCCAAGTGGCTGGCGATTGGGCCGAAGGTGCTGCTCCTCGACGAGCCGACCCGCGGCATCGACATCGGCGCCAAGCACGAGATCTATGAGATGATGGAACAGCTCGCGCACCAGGGAGTCGCGATCTTGTTCGCTTCCAGCGAAATGGAAGAAGTGATCGGCATGTCAGACCGCATGCTGGTCATGCACGAGGGGCGAATCGCCGGCGAACTTCGCCGCGATCAGCTGAGCGAAGAAGCGATCATGCGTCTGGCGACCGGCGCAACAACCGCAGCGACAACTTAGAGCAACATCAGGCGACGCAAAGGGCTGCCGAATGAATAAGAGTTGGGGAATGCTGATTTTGCTGATCGTGATCTGCGTCGTGACGGCGGTCTTTCGCCCGCGATTTGTGGAGCCCGGCAATCTCGCCAACATCATCCGCTGGACGTCGCTCTACGGCGTGATGGGAATCGGCGTCGCCTTCGTCATCATCACCGGCGGCATCGACCTTTCGATCGGTTCGATGCTGGCGCTGGTCGGTTGTTTATTCGGCGTTACGATGGCGCAGTACAACTTACCGCCGGCAGCCGCGATCTGCCTGGTGATTGCGATGTCGACGCTGCTTGGTCTTGTCTATGGTCTGTTAATTACCAAGCTGAAACTGCAACCATTCGTTGTAACGCTCTGCGGTCTGTTGATCTTGCGCGGCCTAGCGCGCGCTACCGCCGGGGGAAGTTCGGTCGGCGGCTTCTCGAAACTCGGCTACTTGATCAACTACGAATGGGGAAGCGTCCCTGTACCTTTCCTGCCGTGGATCAACGAAGGTTACTGGAGCTTCCACAAGTGGATCCCCAGCCGCGGCGATCAACCGGGGCACTTCGCCCTGAATGACGCCGGCGAGCGTATCGGCCTCGATTGGTACGACTGGGTGCCGCTCCATCCGCCGATCATCTACTTGGCGGTGATCGCCGTCGTCGCCGCGATCCTGCTCAACTGGACCGTCTTCGGCCGCCATCTGAAGGCGCTCGGCAAGAACGAACAAGCGGCGCGCTATAGCGGCGTTCGCACCGACACGATGGTCATCATCAGCTACATGATCTGCACCTGCCTGGCAGGGGTCGCCGGCGTTCTGTTTTCGATCGACATCGGTAGCGTGATGCCGAGCACCTTCGGCAACTTCTACGAACTCTACGCGATCGCCGCGGCGGTCCTGGGCGGTTGCAGTTTGCGGGGGGGCGAAGGCTCGATCATCGGCGTCGTGATCGGCACGGCGATTCTGCGCGTGCTGCAGAACTCGATTGAAATGTGGTCGATTCAGGAACTCGAATTCGCGGTGGTCGGCGGCGTGATCCTGATCGGCGTCATCGCCGATGAAATCGCCCGGCGGATCATCGCCGCACGACGGGCCCGGCAAGAAGCGGCCCTCTTAGAAAAGCAAACTGCGTAAGTTCTGACGCTCCTGGTTGCACCAGAACTTGCGCATTAAAAACGCGTGGTAACGCAATCCACGTGCGTTACCACGCGTTGTTTTATTCCAGGCAGTCGTTACTCTTTCGCCGGTGCGAAGAGTTGCTGTTTAAGGAAGGTGAACGCCATGGCGGTCATGAAGGCCGACTGGCGATTGTTCGCGGCGCCGCCGTGACCACCTTCGATGTTCTCGTAGTAAAGAACGTCTTTCCCCCACCCTTCCATCTTGGCGAACATCTTGCGGGCATGCCCCGGATGAACGCGATCGTCGCGGGTCGACGTGGTGAAGAGAACGGTCGGATAGTCGACCTCTTCCTTCACGTTGTGATACGGCGAGTAGGTCCGGATGAACTCCCATTCTTCCGGGACGTCAGGATTGCCGTATTCGGCCATCCACGAGGCGCCGGCCAACAAGTGGCTGTACCGCTTCATATCGAGCAGCGGCACCTGGCAGACGGCCGCTTTGAACAGATCGGGGTACAAGGTAACCATATTGCCGACCAGCAGACCGCCGTTCGATCCCCCTTGGATCCCCAGATGCTCACGCGACGTCACCTTGCGATCGAACAGATCTTCGGCGACTGCCGCGAAATCTTCGTACGCCTTCAAGCGGTTCTGCTTCAGCGCCGCTTGATGCCAGCGAGGACCATATTCGCCGCCGCCGCGAATGTTGGCGACGACGTAAACGCCCCCTTGCGTCGACCAGGCGCGACCGACCGTCGCCCGATAGCCCGGCTGCAATGAGATTTCAAAACCGCCGTAACCGTACAGTAGCGTCGGGTTGCTGCCGTCGAACTTCATGTCTTTGCGATAGAGCATGAAGTAGGGAACCTTCGTTCCATCTTTGCTCGTGGCGAAGTGCTGCGCCACCGTCAGGCCGGTCGCGTCGAAGAACTCCGGCATCGCCTTCAGCTCTTCCGGCTCTTTGCCGACCTCGCCCATCAGCAGGGTCGTCGGCGTCAGGTAGTCGGTCGACGTCATGAAGTAGTCGTTCGACTCGTCCGGATCGACCGGCGAAACGCTGACCGTTCCGAGCGTCGGAGCGCCGACCAGCGGCGTCTTCGACCAGGCGCCGTCCGCTTCTTCTTTCATCACAAACAACTTGCTGGCGACGTCTTCGAGCACATTTAGCAGCAGGTAATCCTTAGTGAAGCTATAGCCGGCTAAAGCGTTTCGCTCGTTTGGCTCGAACAGCAAGGTAAAGTCCCGTTTCCCCGCCATGAAGTCGTCAAAGTTGGTCACCAGCAGCGAACCCGCCTTGTAGGTCTTCTCGCCGACGGTCCAAGCGTCACGCAGTTCGAGCGTCAGGTACTGGCAATGAACTCCCTTGCCGGCCGAATTCGGCGCTTCGATTTGCGCTAGCGAGCCGTCCTCCTTCAGCAGGTAGATCTCGTTGTTGTAGAAAGCGATCGCGCGACGGACGAAGTTCCGCTCAAAGCCAGGCGTTTCGTCATGCGTGGCGCTAATCGACATGTCAGTCATTTCCCCTTCGTAAACGACCTTCGCATCTTCCAGCTTTTCGCCGCGGGTCCAAAGCTTCGCGATCCGCGGATAGCCCGACTTGGTCATCGAACCGGGACCGAAGTCGGTGGAGATAAAGACGTGATCGATATCGATCCAGCTCATTCCCCCTTTGGCTTCGGGACGATTGAAACCGTCTTCGACGAACTTGCGGGTCGTCATGTCAAACTCGCGGGTGACGTCGGCGTCGGCCCCGCCGCGCGACATACTGATCAAGGCGCGGTTGTAGTCGGGCCGGAGCATCTGGGCGCCGCTCCAGACCCAGTTTTCGTTTTCGGCCTTGGCCAGCTCGTCAAGATCGATGATCACTTCCCACTTCGGCTCGGCCTTCTTGTATTCGTCGAGGGTCGTCCGTCGCCAAACGCCCCGCTCGTTCTTTTCGTCGCGCCAGAAGTTGTAGTAGTATTCGCCACGCTTGCGGACGAACGGAATCCGGTCGTTCGAGTCGAAGATCGCCAGCAGATCGTCGCGGAGCTTGGCGAAGTCGGGATCGCTTTCGAGTTTCGCCTGCGAAACCTCGTTGCGAGCACGCACCCAGTCGAGCGCCTTTTCTCCTTCGACATCTTCCAACCAGACGTACGGATCGGTTTCGCTGCTCACGCTTTCCGCTTTCTTATTCTCTGCGGTCCCATCCGCAAAAACGCAGAAAGGAGCTAACGTCAAAATCATCCAAGTTGCTGCGGCGCCGGCCGCTACTCGCATCATCATATCGAGAATTCCCCGTTTCGACTGCGACATTCCAAGCGAAGCTTCCGCCGCCCAACCGAGGCGACGTCCCGTAATCTTAGACCAAACCAGCAAGGCAGGTCGTGCCGAAAATCACGGTTTGGCGGCGGAGAAGTTCCAATTTCGCGGAGAGCCGCCGAGGTAGACGCAAAAAAGGACGCGGGCCGCCGGGAAAACGTCCTACCACGTTCGAGCCATGCGAATGGAATCATCGCACGGACGGAAGACAGTTTGGCGACTCCGGCCGCAATTCCCTCCGCTTGCGCTTCGGGCCACGAAGAGCGACTACCGTCGCGGCATGCGCATTCGCTTATTGAGATAGTCGGCGAACATGCTGGCCATATCTTCGCGGGTATCGACCAGGACATGGTCGCAACCGTTGCGGAGCGAGATCTCTTCCAACTGCTTGTTGAAGGCGCCGACCGCTTCCAGATAGGCGGCCCGCAGATCTTCCGGCTGAGCGAGGAATTGCTCGGCCGCTTCCAGGCCGACGAACCGGATCATACCGTCCATGTCGAAGTAAAGTTCGTCATGGTGCATCACCTGGAACAGCACCACTTCATGCTTGCTGAACCGCAGCCGCTGGATCGCGGCTTCTAACGATTCAAGCTCGCCGAAGAAGTCGCTGAAGATCATCACGATCTCACGCCGCTGCATCCGCTCGGCCAGTTCGCTGAGACACTGGGCGAGGTTCGTCTTTTCGATCGCTTCGACTTCGTCCAGGTGCTGCGTCATCTTGACCACCTGATGCATCGAGTTGCTGGGGCGAATGTGCCCACGAATGTGCGTATCGAACGTCGCCAGGGAAACCTTGTCGCTCTGCCGCACGATGCTATGCCCCAAGACGGTCGCCATCCGCGACGCGTAAAGCAGCTTTTGCTCGTCTCCTTCCCCGTAGCGCATCGACGAACTGATATCGAGCAGCAGATGGCACGTGAAGTTCGTCTCCATCTCGTACTGTTTGATGAAGTACTTGTCGCGCGTGAAGTAGACGCGCCAGTCGATATGCTTCGGATCGTCGCCGGGAACGTACTCGCGATGTCCCGCGAACTCGACCGCGAACCCGGAAGCCGGCGAACGGTGCGCGCCGGCGAGGTTCCCCATCACCAGGCCGCGCGGTTCGATACCACGACCGGCGACGCGGCTGAGGACTTCGGGATCGAGATAACGAGCTAAAACGGAGCTGGACATCGCTGCACTTTCGCCAAAAAACTACGCGGCGGGACGTTCGTACTTCTTGTCGGCCGGAATCGCTTCGAGCAACATGCCGATCAAGTCTTCGCTCGACAAGTTGTTCGCCTGGGCGGCGTAGTTGCCGGCGATACGATGCCGCAGCGCCGGTTTGGCGACCGCTTGCACGTCGGCGACGCTCGCGTGATACCGACCGTACAGAATCGCCCGGGCTTTGGCGCAGGTCACCAGCGTCAGCAGACCACGCGGGCCAGCTCCCCACGCGGCCCACTTGTTCACGAAGTCAGGCGCCTCGGGCTGTCCCGGACGGGTCGCACGAATCAAAGCCCACGCGTAACCGAGCACCTGATCGCTGACCGGCACGCGGCGAACCAGGTCTTGGAACGCTTTGATCTCGTCGCCGGTAACGCAGGCTTCAATTTTTCCCATCTGGTTGGTCGTCACGCGACGCGCGATGTCCCATTCTTCGGCGCCGCTCGGGTAGTCGACCTTGATGTGCAACAGGAAGCGGTCGAGCTGCGCTTCGGGAAGCGGGTAGGTACCTTCCTGTTCCAACGGGTTTTGCGTCGCCAACACGAAGAACGGGTCAGGCAAGCGATGGATCGAACCGCCGGCGCTCACCTGACGTTCCTGCATCGCTTCGAGCATGGCCGCTTGCGTCTTCGGCGGCGTACGGTTGATTTCGTCCGCCAGCAAAAGGTTGGCGAACAGAGGCCCCGGCAAAAAGCGATAGGCTCGCTGACGCGTTTCCGGATCTTCCTGAATGACTTCCGTCCCAGTCACGTCGCTCGGCATCAAGTCGGGCGTGAACTGAATCCGTTTGAAGGTGAGATGCAGCGCGTCCGAAAGCGAGCTGATGAGCAGCGTTTTCGCGAGGCCCGGCACGCCTTCGAGCAGCGCGTGGCCCCGTGCGAACATCGCCACGAGGACTTGTTCGACCACGTCGTTTTGCCCGACGATCACTTTGGCCAGTTCGTCACGAATGCGTCCATACGCCTGTTCGCACCGCTGCACGGCTGCGACGTCATCCTGCGAAATCGGTTCGCTGCTCATCGAAAGCTCCTCAAAATATCTGGCGGTAAATCGCCGTTGGTTTTGTGTTGTTGGGCTCGCGCCGGTTAGTCGACGTTTTCAAAGTAACGACGGAGTCGCTGTTCATATCCTCGCGGCGGTTCGCGGCGAGCGCCGGCTTGAATCGCTTTCTGCAATCCCGGCGGCAACTTGGCGAACCAAGGCTCGTTGTCAAATCGACGCGCCTTCGCGTCGCTGTCGCCGTCGGCCAAGCTGGCCTGCGACTCGCCCCCTTCCGGTTCAGGGGAAAGGGAGAGCGGCATTTCGGCGCCATCCTGGTTTTGCGTTTGCTCTCCTCCTTGCGACGTTCCGCCGGCGGCGGCGACGCTGGAAGTGGCGCCAGGCTGCGGCTTCTGGCCCGGCGTGGGAGCATTGGCTGCCGACGGCGAAGGCGCCTGAGCGGTCGGGCCATCGCCAACGCCCGGCTTCGGAGCGCCAGCCGTTTGTCCTGGCATGGCGCCCTCTTGCGGCGGAGCCGGCATTGCGGCAAGCGCCTGCTGCACCGCTTCGCCCCCGGCGATCGCGTCGGCGGTCGCTTGCGGCGAGTTCGGAACCAGGCCGGTGCCAAGTTCGTTGCTCGTTTGCCCCAAGTCTTGTCCCATGCCGGGCATCGATTGCGACGCTGAAGCGTCGGCCATCTGCTGCTCCGGACCTTGTCCTTGCGCCGGTTGGCCAAGCTGTTGGTTGTTGGAGGAAGGTTGGTTGCCTTCTCCGCCGGGGGTTTGGCTCGACGAGTTCATTTCGCCGCCAGACTCTCCCATCGCCAAATCGCTGGCCGGCGGCGCCGGAGCGAGCGACTGTTCGGGCAGCGGAAGTTGCGACGCCGCTTCTAAACCTTCGCGAAGCGGCATGTTGGCGACTTCCTGCTGGCCGGAGATCTGCTGGGCGCCTTGTCCGGTGGCGGTCTGCGCTTCGGCGAATTGACGCGAAGCGTTCGCGAGTTGCTGAGCCGCCGCGGCCGCTTCGGGCGAAATCGGCGGTTGGGCTTGTCCCTCAGCCGCGTCCCCCATCGGCGGACTCGGCATGTTGTCGGCGAGGGCTTGCGCGGAACTATCGATCGCGTCGCGAGCCGCTTGCTGTTGTTCGGCCAAAGCGGCGAGCGCCTCGGCGATCGACTTATCGCGAGCGAGTTGTTGTTCTCGAGCCGTGAGGGCGGCGGCCGCTTGTTGCAAGCTCCGCTGGGCGCTCTCGGCCGCTTGTTGCATTTCGCCTGGCGCGGGCGTCGCCGGCGAACCGTCGGCCTGCGGGCTGTTCATCTCGGCGCCTTGTTGGCTCGCTTGTTCGGCTTGCCGAAGCGCCGAGGCGGCGTTCGGATCGACCATCCCAGCGTCTTGCGCCAGCTGATCAAGCTGCGGCGCTTGCTTGCCCAGCTCCTGCGCCATTTGCTGCGCCGCCTGATCGATGGCGCTAGCGAGCTTCTGGGCGGCGTCGCCGAGCGACTTGTCCGCTTCGGCCTGATTCTGGGCGGCGCCATCCGCTTCACCAGACGCAAGGTTCTCGGCGGCGGCTTCGGCCGCGTCGGCGGCATGCTGCGCGGCGGCGGAGGCTTCCGGCGCGGCGTCGGCGGCCATCTGCGCCGCTTCGGCAGCCAACTCGGCCGCTTTCGCTTGCGCGGCGGCGTCGGGCTGACCGGCCGGCTCGTTCCCCTTTTCGGCCGCCATTTGTTCCGCTTTTCGCTGGGCTGAAGCCAACTGCGCGGCAGCTTCTTCACGAGCCGCAGCCGCTTTGTTGGGGTCGCCGCTCAACGTTTCTTTGGCGGCGGTGGCGGCCGCTTTCTCGGCGTTTTGCAGCGCTTCGGCGATTCCGCCGTCCGCTTCCTGGGCGAGCATTTCGGCCTGGTCGGAAACTTGCTGCTGTTTAGCAGCGGCGTCGACCGGCGAGTTCGCTTTCCCTTGGTTCAGTTCGGCGGCGGCGGCGTTGGCTTGTTGTTGCATCTCGGCGATTTTGCCGATCTCCTGAGCCAACTGCTGCGCTTCCGCCGCGGCCGTTTTCCCTTCCGCTTTCATTTGCTCCATCTGAGCTTCCGCAATCTTTTCCTGAGCCGCTTGCAGTTGCTCCAGGTTGTCGCCAGAAGGAGCGTTATCGAGCGATTGCTTGACCGCTTCTTTGGCCGCGGAGGTTTGCGCCAGCTGTTGACCGGTCATTTCGGCCAACTCTTGAGCGGCCTGACCAGCTTCTTTGCGGAGCTGAGCGGCGGCTTGCTTGAGCGATTCGCTCGCTGACTTGGCGCCTTCGGCCGCTTCGTTCAAGTCTTTCGCCGCGCTTTCGGCGTTTTGCTGCTGCGCGGCAGAGGCGAGATCTTTCGCCGCTTCGGCGATCTGCGGTTCCGAATTCTTCAGCATCTCGGCGACTTGCGGCGCGGTGTTCTCGAGCCCCGCGGCGACGTCCTTGGCGACCTTGTCGACCTGCTGCTGCGTTTCGGCAAGATCCGCGGCGGCTTCCTTCGCTTCTTCGGCCGGCATCGCGGCCGCTTCCATCGCATCCGCGGCGATGTCGCGTTCGGCGGCGGCGGCACGTTCCAGCGCTTCGGCGGCCCGGGCCAGTTCCCCCACTTCAACCGCCAACTGTTTACGTTTCAGGTCGGCCAACTGCGCGGCGGTTTCAGCTTGGGCTTTCTCGATCGCTTCGGTCGCCTGCTCCATCGCCTCTTGGGCCGACTGCATCGCTTCCGGGGAAGCGTTCTGCTCTTGGGCAGTTTTGAGCGCCTCGGCCGCTTCAGCCGCCGCTTCCTGGGCGTCGAGCAGTCGCGACTCGACCGGCGCCGGCGAGGCTTCATCCGCCAGGTGAGCCAGTTCTTCGGCGACGCTCGCTTCTTCCTGCTGCGCGGCGGCCGGATCTTTAATCGCGGTCTCCGCAGCGGCGGCTTGATCCTTGGCGGTTTCGGCCAGTTTGTTTTGCAGCTCTTCCAGCTTCTTGACGTCTTCAGCCAACTCGTCGGCGCTCTTCTCGGCGTCATCTTTCGGAGCGGCGGAGTCAAGTTGATGAGCCAACTCGGCCAACGCGCCCAGCACTTCGCTTTGATCGGCGAGGGCTTCGGCCTGATCCCCTTCAAAGAGCTCCGCCACCGCGTCATGGGCTGCCGCTTTGCTTTGTTCGAGCAGGGGCTGGAGCGGCTCGAAGTCTTCCAGCTGTTGGGCGAGCTTGCCGAGTTCGTTGCGGATCTCTTCCTGCTTCTCGGTCAACGCGTCTGGAGTCAGCTGCGACAGGTCAGTCTCTTTGGTCGTCTCGCGCAGTTCTTCCTGCTTCTTGGTGATCTCTTCAATCAGCTTGCGGGCGGCGTCGCGGTCGCTGCTGATCAGGCCGCGGGTTTCCTCCAGTTTTTCGAGCAGTCGCTTCAGCCCTTTGATCACCTCGGCTTGCTCTTGGCCTGCTTCGGTGTACTGACCGGTGGCGAGGTTTTGATCGGCTTGATCAAGATGGACGCCGGTTTGCGCCGCTTTCAGAATACGGATGCCGTCGGCGGCGCCGGCGCCAACCTTACCGCCCCACTCGGTCACTTCGCTCAGGTCATGCACCAATTGAACGAAGAGCCCGGCGACGTCGCGTTGGTCTTGAATAACGGTCAACGCAACCGATTCGCGCTGCTGGACCGGTTGATCAAGCAGGCCAACCGTGCGATCGCGGGTCCGTTCTTCGATCACAATCAACTCACGAACCTGGGCCGCCAACTTGGCGATCTGAAGACGGCGATAAAGCCGCTGCCGTTCGGCCATCAGGGCGAGGACCACTTCGCGGATTTGATCGCGGGCCTCATTAAAGTGTTTCAGGCGGGAAGCTTGGTCTCCCTCTTGCGCTTGGACGAGCAGTTCGACGACGGCCTGCATTTCGGAACCGACCAGTCCGTCGACGTTGTCGCGCATCGTTTTGATTTCGACGTAGACCGGCATCGCCGCCAGGCCGTTTTCTTCAAACTGCCGCAGTTGAATGTCGAGAATGCTGGTCACCAGGTCGCGAGCCATCGCTTGGGCACGCTCTTGGGCGATTTCGCGGCGACGCAAGTTGGTCGCGTTCAATTCCTGGGCGGCGGTCGTGCCAACTAAGGACAGACCGATCGTCATCACCAAAGCAGATAGTACGTATCGACTCATCGCGCCTCTCCAATCCCGAGTTGACGTTTGATGATTTCGGTGAGTTGCTCTTCGGAGCGTTGGTCCGCTTCCGAGATTGCGGCCAGCACGCCGCTTTCGTCCGACACTTCCAAGACCAGCGGTTCGCTGATAGCGACCACCCCTTCGCCCCGGCCGCGCCAATCGCGGGCTTCCAGCGTGACGCTCAAACTATCTCCCTTTTCGAGCTTCAACTCCGAAAGGGGAAGCGAGTATTCACTGGAGAAGGGAAGTTGGCTCGCTTTCAGCGGGTTATCGAGCAGTTCGTAAGTCTTCACCGCGAACTCATCCTCTCCCCGCTCGACTTTCAATTGCAGTTTGATCGACGCTACCCCGTAGTCGTCGCTCACGCGGAACGCGATCACCGGCTTGGCGGTCGGCAGGACGACGCGGTGAATCGCGCTGGCGGCGATTTGCGGCGCTCGATCGTTTTTCAGTCGGAGATAACCTTTGGGAATGAACTGCGGCGCGAGTCCATCTTCGTCCTTCATTTCCAACTCGAATCGAACCGGAGCGGCGACGCTGGTGAACGGCGTTTCGCTTGGCGGCAGGTTCCAGGTCAGCTTCTTGTCGTCGGAGGCGACCATTTCGATCGTGCTTTCTTCTTCACCGACGGTCAGGTGCAACAGCGAGGTCGCCAGCGGCTTGCTGCTGATGATCTGCAGATCGACGCGACTTCCTTCCAGAACGGCCCGCTGTAGACCACGAGCCGATTCGCCGCTCTCCAAGCCGATGGCGTATTCGGGCGGCGTGACCGACATCTCGGTCTCCATCGTCGGCAGCGGCAGCACTTCGATTTGGGCAGGATCGGTCCAGCTATCGCCGAGCGAAATCTGATAAACGGCCGGCTCCATCAATCGGGGTAACTGGGCGACGAAATTCGCTCCTTCGATCTCTTCCTTCGGCGGCAGCAAATCGACCTGCGTCGCGCCGCTCTTACCGGTGAGAGAAAACTGCCCGCTGGCCGGCAACACCCCAGAGGCGAGCACTTGCACGTCGAACGGCTGACCATAGCCGATCTTCACCACCGTTTTGGCGGCTTGCGTCGGATCAACGTCGACGCCGCCGATGCGAATCGACTCGATCGTCGTCTTGGTCGGATAGTGGATGTCGCTCAGGGCCAGACGCTGCATGAACGTCCAAACATGACGCGGGGCGAGCGCCGCCGTTCCGATGGCGAACACCAGAATGACCGCCGCCCAGGTCATCCGGCGACGGAGCGGGCTGCTGTCGAATCCGTCGAACACGTCGATGTCGCCGCCCAGTTCGGCGACGTAATCGATCACCGCCGATTCGAGTTCCGCCGACCCCCACTTCGTCGCTTCGGGCGATTCAAATTGGAGCGCGCCGACCAGATCGCTTTCGATTCCATGTCGTCGTTCGACCAGCATCGCCATGTCGAGCGTCGTTTCGCTGGTTCCCAGCCACGGGGCGGCGAATTTTCGCCAGGCCCAGATTAGCGTCGCCGTAGCAATCACCAGAATGATCACTCGCTGAGCGACGTTCATTTCGAGTGCGACGTCGAGTCCGAAGACGAGGAGCAGCGCCAGCAGCAAGCTGCCGACGATCACCGCGAGCGCACTTCCTAAGCGAACGCTGCGACGGGCTTGTCGCAACTTCTGCAGTTGCCAGCGAAGTTGGTTTAGTTTGCTGCGGGTCATGCCAGGTTCGCCCTCTTCCGCGAGTACCATTCGCCCAGCATCAAGCCGACGACTAAAACGAACCAGATTGGCGTTCCCCACAACGGTTCGTTGCGGGTCACTTCCTCGCGAACGTCTTTCAATTGGATCTTATCGAGCAGCGATTCGACATCTTCCAGCTCGACCGGCAGGCCGCCTGACTGCTGGGCGATTTCGTTTTGCAGGCTGACGTTGCGGACCGCACTGCGTAGTTCGGCCGAAGCGCCGGTCGCCTGGAAGCGAACTTCGCTCACCTTATCGGTCACCGGGTCTTTGACCCGAACCACGTACTGCCCTTGTCGACTGATCGGCACGCGAATTTCGAAGCGGCCGGTCCGCAGTTCGGGGATCGAAATCTCCCGCGGCGGCGAGGGACGCCCTACATCGTCAGGCGTTTCGATTTCTCCTTGCAGCGCGCCGCCGGGCAAGGTGGCGGCCGACAGCGGCTCGAAGTTTTCGTCGTACGCTTCGACCGAGATCAGCGCCTTTTCGTCGACCAGATACTGGTCTCGTTCGGCCCGAACCACAAACCGTTTTTGGGCGCCCAGAGCATGGCTCAAGCCGAGGCGATTGATCAACTGCGACCAGAACTGGCGGTAGTACTTTTCGCCGTGCATGCGGCGGAGACGCCATAGTTCGTTGAAGCTGACGTAAACCACTTCGCCGGCGCCGTAGCGACGAATTGCGATCAGCGGCTGCGGCGTTTTGCCGTCCGCACAAAGGTCGAATGGATGTTCGGCCAGCACGGTTGCTTGCGAGTGAACCCCTTGCACCGGCTGGTACCAAGGGAGCTTGCCGAGCGACTTCCAAGCGGCGGCGTTTTCGCGACTGTCGGTCGTTTCGCCCAACTGCATGAAATCGGTTTGCTGACCAAGCGGCGTCAGTCGCAGTTCAAATTCTTTGTCGTCGCGAATCGCCATCGACCCGTCGACCTTCACCGGCAACATGTCGGCCAGCGGAGTGCCGTTAAGCTGCGAAGGCCCAAACCGCGGCCCGGCGATCACCACCAAACCGCCGCCAAACTGCCCGACAAATTCTTTCGTCATTTCGCAGAAGCGATCGCTGAGCGCGTTCCCCGGCATGTCGCCGAGGAAGATCACGTCGTTGGCGAAAAACTCGCTTCGCTGCGGCGTCAATGTCGGCAGGAAGAGTTCGTTGTTCTGACGGACCTTCGGGTCGGCCGAACGGAGGAACGTGCGGAAGCCTCGCATCCCAACCAGGCGATCGCGATGGAACACTTCTTTGACGAACCGCCATTCCCAGGTCGGTTCGTTTTCGACGAACATCAGCCGCAAGTAGTCGTCGATAATGTTCACTGCGCGAACCGAGGTGTTGTTCTCCAGCGTCGCTTCGCCGATCTGCGGTTCGACTTCGGCGATGAACGCGAAGCGGCCTGCTTGTTCCGGCGTGAAGGGCATGTCGACGTACATTACGCTCGAATCAAGCGTCAACGTCGTCGTGCCGACCGGGATCCGCGACATGCCGGTCAGCGAATCCCCTTCCAGCGGCTCGGCGTAGACGTTCACATCGACCGTTTCTCCGGTCAGGCCCGATTGATTCACCCGAACGGCGATCGTCGCACGTTCCGCCTTCTTCATCTTCGGTGGAGGCTGGACGTCGACGGCGATGTCGACCGCCGATTGCACGCCGAGGCCAATTGTGTAGATCGGAGCGCCGACTCGCTCAACCGGGCTCAATCCGCTACGAGCGGCGTTGAGCGGCGGAGCCCCAGCATTTTGGGCGAAGTCGCTGAAGAGGAGGACGCTCGCCAGGCGGCTCGTCCGATGTTGCGTCGACAAGTCGTGCAGCATATCGCCGAGCGCCGTAACGCGTCCTTCGGTCGTCAGCTGCGCCGCGGCGTCCGAGAGTTCGCTCTTCTCGGCGTTCTCTTCATCATTCAGTAGACGACGGAGGCGGCTGGTGTTTTGTCCGTCGAAGATGAACGGCTCGACTTGCACTCCCCGCTCTTCGGCCAGGCGGGTCAGCAGGTTGCCGTTCGGATTTTGCAGGTAAGCCTGCAACCATTGGGCGCGCGAGGCGGCTGCAGACCCAGCGGTCCCCAGCGCTGCTGAACTCCCTTGCGTCTGTAGTCCAACAACGGCAGCCAATGCCTCGCGCGTTTCCACGGGCAAGTCATCGGCGATCGTCATGCTCTCGGTTCCGTCGAATACGGCGTAAACGACAGGCTCCGGATCATTGGTCGCCGTGACTTGCAGGATCGGGTCAGCCAAGGTGAAGATCAGCAGCGCGAGCAGCAATCCGCGCGTCGCCCCGAGCGCGTATCGCGCCCAGCCGCTGAGCCGCGGATGGAACTTCGCATAGAACCAGAGCGAAGCGCACAGCGCCGCAGCACATCCCAGGATGACCCAAAAGGCGTTGCCGCTTGCCCACGGCGCCGCCAGAGAAAGATGCACGCGATCGATCGACGACGCGTTGCGAATGTTCAGAAGCCAGCCGAGCGTTTCGGTCATTTACGAACGAGCCTCCTCGTTCAAAGGGGTGGCGCCGGTCGACTCCGAGCGGGAGAAGAGTCGATCGACCCAATTCGGCCGAGCAATCAACAGCATTTCAATCAGCAGACAAGCGAGCGCCAGCCCGATCAGGTACTTCCACCAGTCTTGTCCACGTATCTGAGCCCCGGCCAGGCTAATCACTTCGCCCGGAGAGAGCCATTTGATCTTTTCGCTGAGCCCGCGGGACTCGAAGTCTTCATGCGTGAGTCGTTCGATCTGCGATTCGGCCGCTTGCGGCTGCACCGCCAAGATCATCGTTTGCGGCGGTTCCGGCGACAGGGTCGGATCGCTGCTCAGTTGACGTTCGCTGACGGTCAACTCGTACTTTCCGCCGCGGAGCAATTGCGGCACGGTCACGCCGCGGGTTTGATCATCAAGAAAGCCGATCGGCAGTTCTTCGGCCCCGTCGACGCCGGGACGGGCCAACTGAACCATCGTCGTGGTCGACGCCGACTCGAGCGGGAGCGAAACCTGCGTGAGGGTCGGGAAGTTGCGCTGCGGCAACGTCGTTTCGAGCATCCCTCGCAACAAGCGGTCGAAGATCAGCACGGCGTTCGTACGCGGCAAGGTGTTCCAGAGGTTATCGATACCGGTCGAAACGAGCAAAACCTTGCCGTCGCCCATTTGTCGTTCCACCAGGAACGGCTGATCGTTATCAAACCGAGCGAGGATGCGGGGCAACAAGCGTCGATCAAACGGCGTCTCTTTCGGCTCGGCCGATTCCCCTTCTTTCGAATCGGCTGCTTCTTTCTCGGCCGTTTCGGAAACGGCAGTCGTTTTTGTAACGTCATTGCGCCACAGCAACCAACGGTCCGAGGTCATGTCCTCTTCGTCAACTTGTTTGTTCGCCTCAGCCTTTGTCGCCTTCTGAACCGCCGCGACCGTCGTCTCGTCAATGCGAGGAACGATCGACTTGAAGAAGAGAGGCTCGGCGTAGAGATCCAATAGTTGCGAATCGGAGAGTCCCGACAACTGGAAGTAAGCGTTGTCTCGCATGCTGTCATACGACAGACGGAACGGCTCGAGTCGGTCAACGTTAGCGTCAAGCGAGACGCCATTGGGAATCGGTTCCAGCGGCGCGGGCAAGATTCCGGCGCCATCGCGCCAAGCGACCTGCGTCCAGCGAGCCGGATCAAATTCGCCGCCGGCCGAAATGACGAGTTGTCCACCTTGGCTGACGAATTCGTTCAAAACGTCGACCGCAAACTCCGGCGGCTCCGCGATTCCGCCAACCACCGCCAGACGCGCGTCTTCAAGCAACGCCCGCAAGCTGGGAGCGTCAAGATCTTCCAAGCGGCGATGACGAACCTGAATCAATTGGCGCTGCTCTTCGCGGCGACTGGTGACCGGCGCCAGCAAGCGGCGGAGCGCCCAGGTTTCGCCATAACGATTGCGGCGAGGATCTTCGTCCGCTTCGGCCATCGAATCAAGAAAGACGACCGGCAGCGCGGCGACGACCGACGCGACGATCGTGCGCGAGTCGTCGGCCGGGAGGCGATCGGGGGGCAGCGAAACTTCGACCGCGACCGTGGTCGCTTTGCCAGGCTCGATCGCCATGCCGTCGAAGAGATACTCAAAGGTCAACTCCCGTTCGCTGTTCGGCGGGAGCGAGATCATCTGCGAATCGACTTCTTCGCCGTTCACGCTGAAGACGACTGGCACGTCGTCACGCGAGTTTTCGCCGGTATGGGAGACGCGGACGACGAACGTCGAGGGCGTATCGATATCGGCCAGCGCGTCTTGCAGTTCAAAGCCGGAGATCGAAGTGTTGGTCGAATCGTCGGCGCCGATTTCGACCACTTGGAGCGGCGGGAACTGTTCCCACTGAGCGGCCGAGCGCAGGTCGTCCCAAGCGCTCGCTTGTTGATCGGTAAAGAAGATCGCGCGCGGCGAGAGAGTCGGCGTGTGAGCGGCGGCGACGGCGATTTGGTTGCCGACGGCGATCAAGTCGGCCTCGCGGTCGGTCGGATCGATGGCGGCGATCGCGGCGGCGGCGTCCTCGCGGGTTCGGTAAGGATCGACCGCCGTCGAGCGAGTCGAACCGCAAGCGGCGATCACGTTGATGCGACTGCCGGGAGGAAGTTGATCGAGAAAGTCGATCGCCTGACGTTTCGCTTCGTCGAGCAAGGTTCCGTCGAGCGATTCGACTCCCATGCTCATGCTGTTGTCGATCGCCAAAACCGCGAGCAGCGGTTGAGAAGCGTCAAAGTCGCTCGCTCCGACCGACAGGAAAGGACGCGCCAGCGCCAAACCGAACAGCAGCACCGCCGCAGTCCGCAAGATCATCAGCAAGATGTCGCGGAGCTGCAGGATGCGGCGATTCCGCTTCATCGCTTGCTGCAGGAAGTCCATGGCGCCCCAGTGCACGGTGCGATAACGGCGGCGATTCATCAAGTGAATGATGATCGGCCCCGCTGCGCACAACAGTCCCGCAATGGCGAAACCGCTAGCCGTGAGTGAGGGGAGAAAGTTCATCCGTCTGCCTGGTAGGAGCGTAGATTCGAGTAGCGCTAGTTGGAATTAAACTGCTGCGACAATCCTTCGATGCGGCCTTCCTGCAGAATCGGCAGGTAGCGATTGGGCATCGCCAGAATGAAGCAACCGACCGCGGTGCCGTACAGTTCGCTGGGCATGCCGCCCAAGTGAGCGCCGGCGTTCCACTTGCCGTGCTCGCGAGGATTATCAGGTCGAATAATCTGACTCGCGACGACCTGATCTCGCAAAATCGGATACGACTTTTTCCAGTCGTCTCCGCCAACCTGATACAACGCTTGTCCGACGTAATATAAGGTGTAGGCGTCAAACGGCAGTTTGCCGTTGTGACGTTCTTCCTTTCCTTTGAGCTGTTCGATCTGGACGTTGATGATGTCCATGTTCTTGCGGATGCGCCAGTCGTCGTACTGACCAAATTCCTGCAAGCAAACTACCCCGGCGGCCGCCATCGCGGTCGACGACTTGCCGCCGTTACGCGAATAGGTGAATTGACCGGCCCGCTTCATCTGTTCGGTTTCGGGGGCGTTGCGGGAAATCCCTTCCGGTTCGTAGTGATCACGCACGCTAGCGATCGCCATCTGAATCACTTCCGGCGGAACTTCCAGTCCGCTATCGACGGCGCTCCGCAGCGCCTTGGCCTGCATGACGGCCAGGCTGAGATCGTGGCCATGCTCTTGTCGCCGCGCACGATAATCCCAACCGCCATCTTCGCATTGCGTGTTGGCAATGAGTTTCAAAGACCGGTCGAGCGCCGAATTAATTCGCGGATCGCCGGTCATTCCATGAGCCTGCCCGAGGACGAAAGTCGCCAGCCCATGGTTGTACATATCACGCTGCGCATCGGCGACGTTGAGCAGTCCCGACGGCTTCGCGTTCGTTAGCAGATAATCGACCGCTCGTTCAACAGTCCGGCCGTACTTCCCTCGTCCTGGAGCATGACCGTCGGCCAGAAACGCCAACGTTCCCATGGCGACCAAACCGAGGTCGTCCGATTCCCAGTTTCCTTTGGGGCCCTGATTCTTGGCCAACCAATCGAGACCGCGAGCCAGAGCGGCTTCGCTCTCAGGCGTCATTTCCCATTCCCCCTGCGCAAAAGCGGCATGGGGAACGCTTGCCAGGCTGATCGCGACCAGCAGCCAGCAGGCGAAAACTTTGGGTGAAAAGGAATAGGATCGCACGACAGGTCCAACTATCCAGGAAAAGTGCCTCTTTCCATCGTATGTAAGGAGGTCCTGGGATCGTTACGCAGAATTTCAAACATCCCGGCCGTTTCCCCCAAAATCGGCGGCTCGACCTACTGAATCGTTAAATTCCTCACCAAGATCTTGCCGCCCCCGGTCAGCGAGATTTCGACCAGGTCGCCGGCCTGATGATTGGGGGGCAAGTTGACCGAGAATTTGGCCTGATCCCCCTCGTCGGTCATGGGGCCTTCCAGCAGCATTTGGTCTCCGCAACGGACCTGTGCGCGAATCGCCCCTCTGGCGCCACGGCGGTCGACCGCCAGCGTGACCTGCTTGCCTGCTTCGGCCGGATGGATCAGCGTCGTTTCATTCGTCGGATGGAGATTGAGTTCAAACTCGGGTTTGCCATCCTGTTCGATGATCAACTGCCCACTCGTCGTTTCCGCTGTAGCGAAACGCCAGCCAGGAAAGCTGCCGCCCCAAGCGGCGGCGAACGTCGGGAAGATCGGTTTGGCGCCAGCGACCGGCTGATAGTCTCCCAGCTTCAACGGATCGCTGGCCGCTTCCAGACGATGCAGACGGAGATCCAGATCGCGCGCCTCTTTGCGATGACTGACGTAAGTTCCCTGCGGGTGAATCAGCAGCTTGCCGAGCTGTGGATCTTTGTCAGTCAGCTTGGCAAGCGGTACGCCGGCTATCGGCCGCCCAGTCTCAAGCGACAGCCAACGAATCCAGGGAGTGATTTCCCGATCGTTGCCAAGACGGCGACCGCCGCCGGCGACTTCGATCAGATACGAACCGGCGATCGCGGCGGAATAGACTTGCCAATCGTCGTCGTGCTTCCAAGCGACTTCGCCATCCTCGGCATGGAGCGCGACCGCTTCGCCGCGATTCAAATAAACAAACTTACCGTCGGCCAGTCCAACGCTCCGCTCCATATTGGGCGCGAAGTGAGACCAGAGGAGCCGACCGGTCGCAATGTCGATGCAATCGATTGAAAGTGCGCCAACCTGGCGAACGATCACCCGATTGTCGACAACGATCGGCGCCATCTCTTGCTGCCGGACCAGATCGCTGTCGGCGGAAGTCGGCGTCGACGTCTGCTTGCGAACCCAGCGGACGCCGCCGGACAAATCGCAAGCCAGCACGGCGCCTCCCAAGTCGACCACAATCAGGTCGCCGGCGACCGACGCCGCACAAAGTCGCCGCTCGCCCCACGATTGTCGCAGCCGAACCAGCGAATGCTTGCTAAGCGTTTCCCCTGTTTCTGCATCGATGCGGGCCAGTTGAATCTGCCACAGGTTTTGCGAGTCTTCCTCACCGACGATGGCGAACAGCTCTCCCTGAATCCAAAGCGGATCGGAAAGGACCGGCAGTTCGCTCTCGGCACGCCAAATCTTCTTTCCGTCGGCCCGATTGAAGCAATAGAGCTCGGGGCGATTGGAGTGGAGCAAGCGGACGAAAATGCGATCGCCGACAACGACCGGCCGCATCGGCGTCAGCGGCCACTTGTCATGAGCGCGAGCGCGATGGCTGTCGATACGCGCGGTCTTCCAGGCGATTTCGCCCGAGTCCGGCTTCAGCTCCAACAGTTGAAAGCGATTGTTCAGATAAATGCGATCGTCGGCCATCGTCGCCGCCAACGTTTCGGCGGTCCAATCGACATCCTTCGACGCATAGAGGTTGTCCCGGTCGTTCGCCCCTTCGCCGAAATCGAGTTGCAGGCGAACGGCGTCGCCAACTTTGGGATTGGTCGGGGGGAAGTCGAGCTGGGACGAATCGATCGACATCTGACGCGCTGCGCTCCAGTTGTCGGAACCGATCGAACGCCGCTGCTCGCCGAACTGCTTGATCGCATCGGGAGAAAGGGACTCTCCGCCGATCGCGACGGAGGTGGAAAGCTCGGCGCTTTCCGGAGCGCCGATCATCGCCGCCGCCAGCGCTAAACGAGCGTTGAGCATCTGCTCGTCAATCGTCGATTGTTCTCCGCCGGCCTGACGGTAATGGGCGATCGCACGGGCGACTTGCCCAACAGCGAGCGCCTGATCGCCGAGCCACAAGTGGGCCTCGGACGCGGCCTGCGTGCCGAAGAACTGCAAGGTGACCAGTTCGACCGCTTCGACGTCTCCGGAGTGAATCTCCGAACTGGCTCGCAGCCGCGCGACTTCCGAGAAGTTGCGATTCATCTCTTCCCGCAGTTGCGGATTTCGCCGCATCGCCATCGTGATCGCGGCGGGAAGGGAGAAGTAGAGATCGGGGTCTTCGCGATCAGGCGCCAAGCCGTTCGCGCCATGCAGATTCACGCTGTTAATAATGCGACAAGCGTCGGCCATCGCGTTGCTGTCGATCGCCGCAGAAAGATCGGCGCTAACGTTGTAGGCGTCTTTGCTCAACTCTTCCAACAGCGGAGAGCGATACCGTGCGTCGATCGACGGCCATTCGCCTTCAACGCGAGCGTTCGCCTCACGAATTGCGGCGTTATAAACCCACATCGGAAGTTGGAAGTCGCGGCGCATCCGATATTCGTCGCGGCCGGAATAGTTACGTTGCCGCAAGCAAAGGTCGATCGCCCCGTTCCAGTCTCGCTCGGCGAGCTTCTGCAGCATCGCATCACGAATCGCCCCTTCATCCACCAGGTTGACGCGATCTCGCATGTCGATCGGCAGCGATAACATCGTGCGGCGCATGTCATCGACGTCAAACTCGCGGCCGTCGGCATACTCGCGTCCGATCAAATCGGCCGCGAAGTCGCGATAGAAATCGAACCATTCCCTTTCGTTCTGCCCCGGCGGCCAACTCTTCGTGATGTAGGCGAATTTGCGCAGGCGGTCGAGCGTCGTTTCAAGCGACGCCGGATCGTTGAGCAAGGGGACTAACTGCCTCAAGACGTTCGGATTGTCCGACCCGGCGTTGATCGACTTTTCCGCGGCGGCGGCCATCCATTGTTCCAGCGGCACGTCGCTCGGGCGAGCGGCAATCGTCTTCGTGATCCAATCGATCGAATGTTTTACCTCGGTCGGCGTGGCGGCCAGTCTTTCGGCGGAGACGACGTCCGGCAACAGGTCGACGTGGCGAACGACCACCTTCCGCAAACGAATCTTCCGCGGCTGACCTCCGCCGGATTTGATCGAGATGCCGAACTCAGTCTGCGGTCGATTGATGCCGCCGACGCCGGACGGATAGAGCGCCCAATTGCGACCGTCAGCGCTGGTCCAAAAACGAGCTTGACCGTCGCAGGCCAAGATCCGAATCCAGATTGGCGCGACGATGTCGGTGGTCGGCAGTTCCTGCGGACGACGATTATC
Organism: Blastopirellula sediminis; assembly: GCF_020966755.1. Classification (NCBI taxonomy): domain Bacteria; kingdom Pseudomonadati; phylum Planctomycetota; class Planctomycetia; order Pirellulales; family Pirellulaceae; genus Blastopirellula; species Blastopirellula sediminis. Next base: position 246,731 of record NZ_JAJKFT010000004.1, on the reverse strand, counting down.
TTGACGACCGTCATCTCCCCACCACGAAAAGAAGGGGAAGACCTGCTTCGTCACATTGTTACGACCAAACGGAATCGCGACGCCGGGATCGTAGCGAGGAGTCTCTTCACCAGGATTGGCGAGAAAGGCGAGCAGGACCGAACCGCCAACTTCAAACTCATCAAGCAGCATGTCGACGACGCGAATTCCTTCGCCAGGGATTGGCGTCGTAACCAAACCGTCTCCCTTAACCCCGACTAACTCAACCGCGCCGTCGTCCAGTTTGTTGAACGTTACCCCACCTTCCATCGGCAAACGTTCCGTCCATGGCAAGTCTGCAGGACGATCAAGTTCGGCGACGATCGGCAGTTCCAGTCGGCTCGAAGGAGGGAGTTCGCTGAGACGTTGGAAATCGAGCCCGCGGAGCCAGGCCTTCCCTTCGAAGACGACTTCGGTGGGCGGGTTGGCGAGAGGAGCGCGCAACATTTCGATTTCGCCGCGAAGCAGCACCATCTCGTGCTGCGTTTCGTCGTAGTAGTACCACGTGATCGGCGCTTCAAACAAATCAGAGCGGCGATCGGCGAAGCCGTCGCTGGCGATGATCGAATGACGCTGGATCTCTTCTTCGCCCGATTTGCGCGAGACGGCGTAGGCGTTCCACGGATCGTAATCACGATTGTGACGAACGATCGAAATCCCTTCGTCGCCGTTCAGAAAGTGGATCGCGTATTGCTCGGCGTCCCAGACCGAGAGCCGCAGCGCAGCGTCCCGCGGCCAAGGTGCGTTCAGGCGAAACGAGCCGAACATCCCGGTGCGGACGGTGTTGTGATGCTTTTGGGTCTCGAAGCGACCTCCCTGCTTTTGCAGAGGAGTGAACCATTGGCTAAGCGAATCCTGCGTCGGCGCTTCGCGGGCGGGATCAAAGTCATGGAACCATGCGTCGGCGAAACGAACCGGCGGACGCGCGAGAGAAGTGTCCCACGGTCCCTGCTTGGCGGGCTGGTCGGCTTCGCCCCCCTGCTCTTCATTGCCGCGATTGGACGGCATTGTGGGATCAGCGCTTGTCCCGTTTTGCTCCGGAACTTCCCCAGACCGCGTCGGCGACGCGGTTTGTTCCGCGGAAATCTTTTCGCTTAGGTTGCTCGGATCAGGATCAATCGTCGCTTCCGCAACTTCTTTCTTGGGCTGCAGGTAATAGATCGTACCTGCGGCGGAAGCGAAGACGATCAGGGCAAGCAAACCGCCAATCGCGCGAACGGTGCGGCGGCGACGTTGGTCGCGATCGAACTTGTCGAGCAACGATTCGGCCGAGAATCCGATCCGCCCCAGCGCATCGTTGAGATAGTGCTCCATCTGCAGCTGATCGATCAGCACGCGGCGCAACTCGGCCGATTCCGCGATCCGCTGGCGCAGCAATTCAATCTCTTCAAGCTTCAGTTCAGCGGGAGTATGGGACTGAACGAGCTCGATTAGTTCTTCATTAGTCATCGGCGCTGGCGTGGATCTTTCGCGTGATGCAGTTTTTCAGCGCCTGGCGAGCGCGAAAGACGAGCAGCTTCACGGCGCCTTCGCTGCGACGCAGCTTGGCGCCGATCGACGACATCTTCATCTGGGCGTAGTAGTGCATGTCGAGCGCGTCGCGAGCGCTCTTACCCAGCGAATCCAAGCATTGCTTCAAGAAGCCTTGCACGGCGGAATAGTCGTCATGGTTGTTCTCAGCGAGCGCGTCGATTTCCAAACAGAGCTCGGTCCACGCGACTTCTTTGCGACGATTCACTTTGCGAACGTGTTCGCGCAAGACATTGCGTGCGACGCCCAACAGCCAGGGACGTACCGGCACGTTTTCCGGAAAGCGAACCTTGCCGACGAAGCAGCGGAGAAAGACCTCCTGGCACAAATCCTCGGCGTCGGACGGCTCCAACATCCGCGAACGGAGATAGCCAAATACGAAACCTTGCTGCCGCGAAACGAACGCCGCAAACGCTTCGCGATCTTGGCCTTTGATCGCTTCGATCAAGAGGGCGTCGTCATCGGCGGCGACGACGTCGTGCCGAGCGTCGCACACGTTCTGCCCCATCGCGGCCCGCAAATCGAACGGCAAGGTCGCGGCGTCAGGCAGATAAGATGTCGACTGGCCGGATGGCATGACGTTGGCCGCTGGCAGGAGGAAGGTGCGAGGTGAGGACGACTCGTTCCATGTTATCGCAAAACCTGAAGAATATGCAAACAATCCGTCAGTTCTCGTCCACCGGCGCATAAAAAAAGAGGAGAGTCGCCCAAAGCGACTCTCCCCCTGAATTTACCAGATTTGGCCATGGGGCCAGATTGGCGAAGTAACGCCTTACAGCGTGTAACCTTCGCGATAGGTCGGACGAATGATCTCGGCGACTTCCGGAGCATTCTTGGCGACCATGTTCTGGGCGTCCCATTCGATCTTCTTGCCCGCCCAAACCGACAGGTTGCCGAGCAGGATCGTCTCGGACAACGGGCCAGCGTAGTTGGGGAAGTTCGACATCGGTTCCGGACCGCCCTTGATGGCGTCGGCGAATTCTTTGAAGTGACCCGGCGAACGCGGAATCGTTTCGGCCGGTCCTTCGTAATTCTTGTAGGCTTCTTCCGGCAACAGCTGGAAGCTGGCGCCGTAGTCGCTCGACGAGTAGAGACGCCCCTTGTCGCCGACCAGCAAGCAGCCGCTGTCGGCCACTTTGCCTTCGCCGTTGCGCGGCACGCCGTCCAGCAGCGCGTTGTCAGGCATCTTACCGCCGTCATACCAGTACAGCTTCAAGGCCGGGCGACCGTTCAGTTCCGGGAAGTCGAAGGTGATGGTCGACCATTTCGGATAGGTGATGCCGTTGTGGCCCGAGGTGACCGCTTCGACCGAGACCGGGTCACGCAGCTTCAGCGCCATGTACGGCATGTTGACCGTATGACAGGCCATGTCGCCGAGGGCGCCGGTGCCGAATTCCCAGTAACCGCGCCACTTGAAGGGATGAATGTTCGGGCGGTAGTCGATCATCTTGGCCGGACCGATGAAGTTGTCCCAGTGGACGGTCTTCGGAGCCGCTTCGGCTTCGTCGTAACCTTGACCTTGCGGCCAGATCGGACGATTCGTCCAGACGTGAACTTCAGCGACGGTACCGATGGCGCCCGACTGAATCACTTCGGCGGCGCGACGTAGACCAGCGTGCGAGGTACCCTGGTTGCCCATCTGGGTAACCACTTTGTTTTCTTTGGCGATTTCGCCCAAGCGACGAGCTTCCCAGATGCTGTGGGTCAGCGGCTTCTGCGTGAAGCAGTGCTTACCGCGCTTCATCGCGTCGGCCGAGACGACGGCGTGGCAATGGTCCGGCGTGCTGACCGTCACAGCGTCGATCTCTTTGTCCATTTCATCGAGCATCTTGCGGAAGTCGTTGTACTTCTTCGCGCCCTCGAATTCCTTCGCGGCTTTGTCGAGGTTGTTGTCGTCGATATCGCAGATCGCGACGATATTGCCCGAACGGCTGGCGTCACGAGAATCGCTCGAACCTTTACCCTGCACGCCGATGCAAGCGAAATTGATTTGTTCGTTCGGCGACTTCGATTCCGCCGCTTGCATGTTCGACGCCCAGTAACCGACGCCAGCAGCCGCCGAAATCTTCAAAAAATTACGACGGTTGTTATTCATTGTCATAGAGGAAAGCTCCTAAACCGGTGGTCAACATCAACCACAAACGACGAGGTAGGTCGCGCTAATATTGCGAGATCGATGTGGCTTTTTGAGAGGGCGGGTGGTTTGTACTTTGACGGAAATGCCTTCATCAGAGGCCCCGTTGGTGCGCACAATTTACCACCGTATTGGTCTACGATACCGGCTTGCCGCAAATTTCGCAATTCAACCGAGCCGCGAAACCGGCAAAATTCCTCAACTAATTGTCAAGAATAGGCAGATTTGTGCAGACCCACCCAGGGGCCCCTGGAGGGGGCAAAGAATCTCAAAATGGCGTTTTATTTGCCAATACAGAAGCGGCTGAAGATGACGTCCAGAATGTCATCGGTTGCGATCGCTCCGACGACGCGTCCCAGTTCCGCCAGCGCCATCCGAATCTCGACGGCGACCAATTCTTCCCCTAAACCGTTCTCCGCTGCGGTTAGCGCCGCCGATAGCGACTCTGCCGCCTGTTGGAGACTCGCTCGACAGCGAGCCGCCGTCGCATCTTCGGTCGCCGGCATCTGAGCCAGCTTCTCGGCGATCGCCTTGCGGAGCTCCGCGATTCCCTCCCCCGTCGTAGAACTGGTCGCCACGGCGGCGGAGATGGTCGGTGCCGCCAGGTCGCACTTGGTGAAGACCAACAACCGGCGTTCTTCCGGCGCCGCGTCCCATAGCTTCCGCTCCGCTTCGGTCGCTTCTCGTCCGGCATCCCAGCAGATCACCCGCAAGTCGGCCCGCTCCACCTGCTGGCCTCCCAGTCGCTGAGCCGATTGCAGCGGACCCGCCGCCGCTTCTTCCTGCCCTGCCGTATCAATCAGCGCCACTTGTTCGCCGCCGATCACGATCGCACGGACCAACGTATCGCGCGTCGTCCCGGCCAAATCGGCGACGATCGCCGCCTCTTCGCCGACAATCGCGTTGAAAAGACTGCTCTTGCCGACGTTTGGAGCGCCGCAGAAGACGACCTTGATCATTTCGTCTCCGGCGTCGCGGCCAATCAATTGCGTGAGGGCATGATCAACGGATCCGCGGGCTTCTTCCAGTTGAGCGCACAGTTCGTCGGAAGTGATGAACTCAATGTCCTCTTCGACAAAGTCGAGTCCAGCTTCCAAGTGAGCGAGAAGTTCGAGCAACTTGGTACGCGCGTCCGCCAACGGGGAAGAAAGTCCGCCGGCAAGTTGCGCAAGCGACTGCTTCAATCGGGCGTCCCCTTCGGCGTCGATCACACCGAGGACCGCTTCAGCCTGGGTCAAATCCAGTCGCCCAGCGAGAAACGCGCGGAGCGTGAATTCCCCGGGCTCGGCCATCCGCGCCCCATGGCGACAAGCGGCGGCGACCATCTCTTCCAGCAGCGGACGCGAGCCGATCGTATGGATTTCAATCGACGGTTGCCGCGTATAACTCCGCTCGTTCGGCCAATAGTAGAGATCGCACGCCAGCTGACGATCGGCGATGCGAGCCGTTGCGGTCGCCATCGCCGACGTTCGCCCGAAGGATTCGGGCGGGTCGCAAAGTTCGATCCAGGACTTCACGCAGTCATAGGCGCCGACGCCGCTGATGCGCACTACGCCTCGCAGCGCTCCGCTTGCGCCGCTGCCGATCGCCACGATGGTGTCTTCCAGTGCGGCCGACATGCTTGGTCCGTCGCTATCGTTTGAAACTACTTCTTGCCCGGCGGACGCTTCTTCGGTTTCTTCGGCGTCGCGGTCGATTCAATCGTGTCCGAAAGATCGGGCAACTGCGGCTTCGGAATCAACTTCCGCTCGACAATCCCCCAGACGCTTTGCGTGATGAAGTAGATGCACAAACCGGACGGGACGCGGAAGAACATGAAGCCGATGAAGACCATCATGTAGGTCATCATCTGCTGCTGCATCTTCTGCTGCTCATCGGTCGGCGGCGGCATGAACATCTTCTGCTGCACCAGGAACAACGCGATCGTTACCAGCGGCAACAGATTCAAGTAGGGTCCGAGGAACAAGAAACTGGTCGGGAAGCTGGTCGACGGAATGCTCGTCATAAAGTCAGGAAGCACGCCGACCCAGTACCAGAATTGATCCGGCGCGGCCAGGTTCGAGCACCATTGAATGCCTGGAATAAACGGAGCCTGACGGAGCTGAATGTCGACCGCCAAGGCTCGATAGAGCCCCAGGAAGATCGGCAACTGCAGGAACATGACGCCGCAGCCGCCGAGCGGGTTGAAGTTGTACTTGGTGAACAACTCTTGCTGCGCCTGGCGCTGCTTGATCGGGTCATCCTTGTACCTCTCGCTGATCTTCTTCATCTCCGGCGCAAGCTGCTGTTGGATCAGCATGTTGCGGGCCTGCTTCCGGCTCAGTGGGAAGAGAGCCGAGCGAACCATCAGCGTCAGGAAGATGATCCCCAGACCATACGGGATGTAGAGGTAATCGTGCATGAAGTGGAGCACGCCGAGCAGCGCGGTCGACACGTAATGGAACCAGCCGAAGTACTCCAGGTTTTCCAGACCATAAAGCGCCAACAGCTCGCTCTTCTTCGGACCGGAGAAGATCGTGCACGACATTTCAAACGGCTTGTCGCCGGGCTGAATCGTCGTCGGCGAACCATCCAGGCGATAGGTGCAGTCGGTCTTCTGCTTCATCACGTCGCTGACGGCGGCGGCGACAAACGCAGCGCCACGCGAAAGGGTCGGATCTTTTTCCGGATTGTCGAAAACCATCGCCGAAGCGAAGTAAACGGCGTCGACGCCGGCGAACTTCGCCTTCACTTGCTCGTCGACCTTGAACATCGACACCTGGCGGTCGCTCTCCAGGTCTTCATATTTGGCGACGATATTGGCGACGGTGAACATTTCGTAGTCGCCGCGGGAGTCTTCCCAGACGACGTCGCGAAGACCGGCGCCACCCCAACCGCGCGAGATCTTGTTGCTATACCACCAACCTTCGGTCGGCAGGCCAGTCGCTCCGAACTGGCGGAACGCGGCGTCGACCGCTTCTTCGCCGTCGTTGAAGACTTGCAGCGTGTACTTCAAGCCATAAGGTTTGTAGTTTGGATCGGCGACCCCTTCGACCGGTCGCGTCGGCAGCTGATACGTTTTAACCAGACGCAAACGAGCGAAACGAACTCCTTGCGGCAGATCTTCCGGCGTGACCAGCGTTTCAAACTGAACGATCGTCGGATCTTCGTTTTCGACCAGGCGCCAGTTCTTTTCGACCAGCGGCATGTCGGCGACCATCTTCCCTTCGACTGGAATCACCGAGCCGTTGATGCGGGCCAACGACGTCAGATAGGCGGAAGGATGTTCGACCGTTCTGGACAGTCCAGTCACCTTGTCGACCACGTCCGACACTTCCGGCTTGATCACTTCGAGCGGCGTATCGGTCAGCTTGGCCGTGTAGGTGAGAAGCGAAACGGCGTCGGCGCCTTTGCGCTCCACGACGACTTCGATCTCGTCGCCGGCTTTGGTTTGCTTCAAAGCGTCGACATAAGATTCGACGTCAACCACCTCGAAGCCGGCGAGGTTCTTGATAATGTCCCCCACCTGGAGACCAACTCCGGAGGAGGCTTCTTTGGGAGTCGCGATCGCGGCCGGAGTTCCCGGGCCAACAATCCGGATTTCGCAACCCGCGGCTGCGTCAAACGGCATCAGCCAACCGAAATAACCGCCGAGCCGGCGATCTTCGAGACTGTGGAATCGGTCGGCCGGCAATTCGATTCGCGACACGGCGCCGCCGCGAGAGTCGAACGTCACCAGCATGTCGGCTACGTCCGAGTCGACCGATCCGAGGGTCACGAACTTGCGCGGCTGCTGCTTTTCTTCGACCTTTTCGGCTTCGTCTTCCGCCGGTTTGATCTCCGCCTTTTTGCTGTCGGCGTCTGCGCCTTTCGGCTGGTCGTCGTTCTGAGCGACCTCGGCGTCCGGTTTCTGCTCGTCGGCATTCTTGTTGCGACTGAGCAAGTTCATCGTCATGAACATCGCGGCAGCGATAAGACAAAACGCGATTACGCGACGTTCCACAACTACAAACCCTGCTGGACGAAAGAAACAATGCGACCCCATAGCGGAGGCGCGTGATCAAAGCCTATTTGGATGTATTCTCATGGCATGGGAGAATCTTGCAACCACGCCGCGCAAATCGAGAAACAATCCGATACGTCTATTTCGCCTTATTTCGCGCTGAAAGAAGAGCGAAGCCGCTGCTAGCGAGAATAGGCCGATTATCGCGGATTTAACGCCCGTCCGAAAGGCGGTCGGCCTGAGTGTTGTCGAGACTATCGATTCCCCGAATCTTGGCGGCCGTCACGTGAAAATCGTACGGAACGCGGCGAAATTCGACTTCGTCGTCGTGAAGCACCACGTAACTGCTGCGCGGATCGCCGTCTCGCGGCTGCCCTACGCTTCCCACATTCACCATCAATTTCCGCTGCCCCAGCCGATAGCGACTATTTTCGAGATCGGCCGAAGCGACGAAGGTGAAATCATCGGCAAAAACGCCGGGAACATGGGTATGCCCCTGGAGGCAATACTTCGGAATGATCGAGAAAATCCGCTCCAGCTTGCGGCTGTTGTAGACGTCCTCGGGAAAAACGTACTCGTTCAGCGGGTTGCGGGCTGAACCGTGTACGTACATCCAGTCCCCCTCGATCCGAGTTCGCGGCAATTCGCACAAAAATTTCCACCGTTTGGCGACTTCCGGATCGGTATCGCCGCCGGTTTCCAGTTGCTCGCGGGTCCAGAAGATCGCCCGCTCGGCGCCCTGGCTGAAGCCTTCCGGATCAAACAAGGCGGCCTGATCGTGGTTGCCGAGAATGCAGAAATCGAACCGCCGCGCGGCGTCGACGCATTCGCGCGGATTCGGACCGTAGCCGATGATGTCCCCCAGACAGTAAATCTGGGTGACTCCGATCGAGGCGATATCGGTCATCACTGCCGTCAGCGCTTCGAGATTTCCGTGGATGTCGCTGACGATCGCGCGTTTCATCGAAGTCGTCTCATCAGGCTAGCGGCGTATTGCGAGGCAGAATCCTATCTGCCTTCCTTCAACCGGTCTCCCAACATGTTGTCGAGGTCCGGAATTTCGTAGATCTTCTTGGCGGTGACGTTGAAATCGTATTCGACGCGACGGTACATCACCGACTCTTCCGTCAGGATCACGTAGCACGAACGCGGGTCTCCGTCACGCGGCTGGCCGACGCTGCCGACGTTGAACATCGCCTTCTCGTCACCGAGACGATAAACGTTGTCGCATTCGTCCGGTCCGAAGAACTCGAGGCTCGGCGTGAAGATCCCCGGGATGTGGGTGTGTCCCTGGAAGCAGAACTGGTCGAGCCGATCGAACAGGTTTTCCATCTTCCGTTGATTGTAGACATCTTCCGGAAAGACGTATTCGTTTGTTGGGTCGCGCGGCGAGCCATGCACGAACAGCCGACTCGGCTCCACGTGCGTGCGGGGAAGTTCCCCCAGAAAGTCCCAGCGTTCGTTCACCAGGTTGGGGCCGCCGGTCGAATTGTCGATCTGATCGCGGGTCCACAAGATCGCGCGAAACGCGACCGGGTTGAAACCGTCCGGATCAAACAGGGCCGCTTGATCGTGATTGCCCAGAAGGCACATCGTGCATTTGCGACGGATCAGGTCCAGGCACTCGACCGGATTCGGTCCATATCCGATAACATCCCCCAGGCAGTAGATCTCGGTGATACCCTGCTGTCGAATGTCATCCAGAACCGCGGTCAGCGCTTCTAGATTGCCATGAATGTCGCTAATCAGCGCTCGTTTCAAGCCTGACTACCTTTCGTTTGCCTAGGGAGGGTATTTCGGAACTGCTTTCGGCCGGGGCTCCCCTACCGGAGCGATGCATCAATGGTAGCCTATTAGGCGTCGCGATTGCAGACCTAGCCCCGAAGTTTAGGTAGGATAAAGACCTAGGTCAAGCATGAACCACGCCCTTGTCGTCGTCCAGATTCGCACGCCCGGAAATCATACATCGCCATGAAGCTGCTGGCACTTGAGACCTCGCTTCGCCAATCTTCCTTTGCCTTGCTGGAGGGGGATCAACTGTTGCGACAGGTAGAACTCGACCCGTCGCTCCGCACCGCCGCCGCGATCACACCGGCTCTGGACGAAACCTTTCGTGAAGTTGGCTGGAAACCGACCGAGATCGAGTTGATCGCCGTTTCGCATGGCCCCGGATCCTTTACGGGCTTACGGATCGGCGTTGCGACCGCCAAAGCGCTCGCCTACGTCGCCAAGGCGGAAGTCCTGGGGATTGATACTTTGCGCGTGATCGCCGCCCAGTCTCCGGCCGAAGTCGATACGGTTCTGACCATCATCGACGCTCAGCGGCAGGAACTATTCACAGCGAAATACCAGCGTGACGCCGCCGATTGGGTCGTCGCCAGTACGACGGAGATCGTCGAGATCGACGCCTGGCTCGCGGCGCTATCTCCCGGCGATTGCGTCAGCGGAACCGCCCTCTCCAAGCTGCAGGGGGAGATCCCGACCGGCGTCGAAATCCTGCCCGAAACTTGCTGGCGACCGATGGCGGCAACCGTCGGACAGTTAGCCTGGGCCGACTATCAAGCCGGAGCTCGCGGCGACCACTGGAAACTGGCCCCGCAGTACTACCGCAAAAGTGCGGCCGAGGAAAAATTGGAAGAGAAGGCGTAGTTACTCCTTCCCTGCCCCATCCATTTCCACAACCCGGCGTCGCAGCGCTTCCATCACGATCGGAGCGACTTCCGGCCCGCAACTATTAATTTCGCCATATTGGCGATCTTCGCGATCGTAAGCGTAGGGGGCCTTCGAGTCCCATTGGCTTTTCGGGATGATGTACCCCACTTCGTCATTCGCCAAGCCGAACAACATCCACTTTTTGTCGGCCAACAGCGCCGCCGCACTTGGCTCGCGCGGCGACTCCGAGAAGTCGGCGTTCGGATCGGCCGGGATTTGGAAATCGCCGTAAACAAGCTCAGGGTAAATCTCGCCCGGGATGCAGGCGATTCGCAATTCGCCTAGCGCCACGACGGCGACTTCCGATTTGACGCCGGCATCTTCGGGTCGAAACTCTTCGGTCGCCTGGCGTCCGAACGTTTCAAAATCGTCCGTCAGCTGAAAGACGGGTCGCTTCACGATCCCCACCTTGCGAGCCAAGCGATAAAGGGGGTTTTCGACCGGAATCAGCACCGGCTTGGCGACCACCCGAAACGGCGTCGCGGTGAGCGGCGTCGCCGCGTCAATCGCCGATTCGGCAAGCTGGGCGACGGCTCGTCCGTACGCTTCGCAGTAGGCGAAATCCCCTTCTTTCAGTTCATTTCCCTGCGCGTCATGAAACAGTCCGCGCGGCGGAGCCAACAGTCCGCCAACCGCGCCGGATATATAGACGATGGGGCAGTGATACTTCTTTTGCAGTTCCGCAACGGTCGTCGCCGGAAAGTCGCCGGTCAGCAGCGTGTTCTTGGGGCCCATCGCTTCGGGATGGCAGTTCCACTGCACCAGCATTCCGAGATCGACGCCGGAATCGGGCGATTGGAATCGCAGCGCACGCAGCGTCGGATCGTAAACGACGGGCAAGCGACTATCGCGGAGCAGCTTCGCATCCTCGGCCGTTCCAAACTTAATGGTGGCCGGCTTCAACTCTTTTTCGAGCGACGCCACCATCTCGCTCACCTTGTCGACGACCATCGTGACGTAGTCGTCATTGACGCCGCGCGTAAAAGGATTCGGTCCCCAGATCCCAATCACGTCGGGGCCTTCATGACTGTGGCTGCTGGCGACGAGCGTGTAATCGACGTTGGGAAGCTTTTCGCGAATTCGCTCGACGTCAGGAAAGGCGAGCCCGATCAGGTCGACGCCGACGATCGCGATTCGCTGCTGACCGTCGTCGAGCAGCACGGCTCGGGCCATGATCGGATCATGGACGCCAGTGGCGCGACGGTTATAGCCGTAGCCGGCCAGGAAGACCGGCTTGCCCGCTTTGACCTCAGGGGTAATGTCCACTTCGCCAAAGGCGACGCTCAGCGGAGCGGCCTGGGACGCTTGCGGCAGAATTACCGCCAAGGTTAGGAGTAACCATCCGGTCAGCTTCGACATCTCAATACCCTTTGATGCATTATCTACCGCCCGACTATCTGATCGTGCGCTTGGCCCCGCGCCGATTCAAGCCTTGCTAGGAAAATCCTACCTTACTTGTCCGAATAGACGGCCGTTTCTCGATCTGTTATTCTGCCAAACATGGAAAGTTTTCAACGTCCACTCGCCGATCCCTTCGTAACCGAAGCCGAATTGGTGCAGGGGTTACAGTCGGGCGATCCGGCCGCTTTCGAGCGTTTGGTGCGAGACTACAGCGGGCGAATGCTCGCCGTAGCCCGTCGTTTTCTGACCCAGGAGCAAGATGCCCAGGATGCGTTGCAAGATGCGTTCCTGTCAGCATTTCGGTCCATTGAACGGTTCGAGGGAAACTCGCAACTTTCGACCTGGCTCCACCGGATTGTGGTCAACGCGTCGCTGATGAAGCTGCGGACGCGTCGCCGGAAGCCGGAGAAGCCGATTGATGATTTGTTGCCGCAATTTGTGAGTAACGGTCATCGCGACGGTCATGAACCGGCTTGGGCCGTTACCATTGATACCGCCGTTAACGACCGCGAGATTCGCGAACTTGTCCGGACGAAGATTTCCGAATTGCCAGAATCCTACCGAACCGTTTTGCTCCTCCGCGACATCGAACAGATGAGCACCGAAGAAACGGCGGAAGTTTTGGAACTGTCGCCCGGCGCTGTAAAAACGCGACTTCATCGGGCACGCCAAGCGCTCAAATCCTTGCTAGATCCTCATATGCAAGGTGCATGAACATGAACCACGCCAAACTATCCTGCAAAGAAATCTACGAGTACCTCGCTGATTTTCTCGACCAAGCGCTTCCCACCAACCAGCAAGAGGTGATGGAAACGCACCTCGAGCATTGCCCTTGCTGCAAGCATTACCTCGACAACTACCGCGAAACGTTGATCCTGGGCAAAGCGGCTTGCTGCAACAAGATGAACCCTCCCCCACCGGCTCCGGACGCGCTGATCAACGCGATCCTGGCCGCTCGGCAACAAGGGAACGAAGAGAATCCGCCGGCCGAATAAGCGATTCGTCGGCCGAAAGGGTGAATCTCACGGCGGGATCAACTAGAATCGGGGCGTCGACTCCTGTCACCATCTCCCGCCCCGAGATCGCCCCATGATTCGTCTTGCCTTCTGTGCGCTCCTCGCACTCCCGTTTTTCACGTCGCTCGCGCTTGCCGAAAAGCCCAACATCCTGTTCATCGCCATCGATGATCAAAACGATTGGATCGGCTGTCTCGGCGGACATCCTCAAGCGAAGACTCCTTACATCGACGCGCTCGCCGCCCGCGGCACCGTCTTCTTGAACGCCCACTGTCAGGCGCCCCTTTGCAATTCGTCCCGCACCAGTTTGTTGACGGGACTTCGTCCCAGCACGACCGGTATTCATGGTCTGGCTCCTTGGTTCCGCGACGTCGACAGCCTGAGCGATCTGGTCACGCTGCCGCAGTACCTGCGAAAGAACGGCTACACCTCTTACTCGACCGGCAAGATCTTTCACGGCAACTACGGCCGTCATCCGAAAAAGGATGACGAGTTCGATCATCTTGGTCCGGCATCGGCCGTCGGCGCCAAGCCGAAAGAAAAACTGGTGCAAACGCCAGCGCCTCATCCGCTGGTCGACTGGGGGACCTTCCCACATCGCGACGAAGATAAGGGAGATTACCACGTCGCCAGCTGGGCGGTCGAAACGCTCGACAACAAACCGAAAGAGCCCTTCTTCCTGTCGGTCGGTTTCTTCCTGCCGCATGTTCCTTGCTATGCGACGCAGAAGTGGTTTGATCTTTATCCGGAAGACGAAGTCCAACTCCCGCCGTTCATGCAAGAGGATCGAGACGATACGCCCCGCTTCTCGTGGTATCTGCACTGGAAGCTCCCTGAACCGCGTCAAAAGTTCCTGGTCGAGTCGGGCGAGTGGCGCAATCTGGTCCGCTCGTACTTGGCCTGCACTAGCTTCGTCGACGATCAAGTTGGTCGCGTCATGAAGGCGCTCGAAGCGAACGGCTACGCCGACAACACCGTCGTCGTTCTCTGGTCCGACCATGGTTGGCACTTGGGCGAAAAAGGAATCACCGGCAAGAACACGCTTTGGGATCGTTCGACTCGCGTCCCGCTGATCTTCGCCGGCCCCGGCGTGGCGATCCAAGGGAAATGCACGCAGCCGGTCGAACTGCTCGACATCTATCCGACGCTCATCGACTTGTGCGGCCTGCCGGCCAAGGGCGATCTGGAAGGACTCTCGCTAACGCCGCAACTGCAAGATGCGAAAGCCGAGCGCGAACGTCCGGCGATCACGACGCACAACCAAGGCAACCACGGCATCCGTACCGAAAAATGGCGTTACATTCACTACGCCGACGGTTCGGAAGAGCTGTACGACATGCAGTCCGACCCGCAGGAAATCAACAACCTCGCCGACAAACCGGAGCTAGCCGAGGTCAAAAAGGAACTTGCGTCGTGGCTGCCGAAAGTCGACGTCCACGCGGCGCCTGGCAGCGCCCATCGCATTTTGACCTACGATGACAACATCCCGATCTGGGAAGGGGAAGTCATTCACAAGGACGATCCAATTCCGGAGCTGTAACGCACACGGATGATCTTCGGCCTCAAAACGCTGTTCGTACTGGTCTGCGGCGTTTCGATTTGTTTCGCCGTCGCCGTCAATACGCACCCCATCTTCGCATTGCCGATGGGGGTGATCCTCTGCTGGTCGATGATCTCCTCCTACAATCCGGAACTTGGCGCCGAATTTGAACAGGAAGCCTTTTACGGCATCGTCATCAGCATCCTGACGGCGGTGGTCGTCTATGTGAGCTTGTAGGTCGTAGGGTCCGCTCTGCGAACTTGGTAATGGGAATCGATTTGTCCCAATCGGATTAGGGAGCGTATACTAGCGTTGTTCGTAGTGGACGATCCGTTTTGATATTCTTATTGCCTCTTACGCTGGCGTTCCACAAAGAACTCGCATGAACTTGTCACTTCCCACCGAATTCGACGATTTCATCCAATCGCTTGTGAAACAGGGGCGGTTCTCCTCAGCTGAAGAAGCGGTCGCCGCAGGAATCCGCTTGCTGCAAACTCAGGAATCGCTACGCCAGGAAATCGCCAAAGGGGCTCGACAACTCGACGCCGGCGAAGCTTTTGACGAGGACGAAGTTTTCGCGGAAGTAAAAGCTGCGATTTCTAAAATCGAATCAGAGCGTTCCTAACGCGGACTGCCCATGAGTCGATTGCGATATTCGGCCGAAGCGAAAGCGGATCTCACGAACATCGCCTCTCATATCGCTCGCGACAAGCCGAACGCCGCGCGACGTTGGTAGGTCAAAATCCGCGACAAATGCCGATTCATCGCAACGCAGCCGGATGTCGGAGATGCGCGTGAGGAACTCGGGACCGGTATCCGGGCAACTGCGTTTGGTCGATTCGTGATCTTCTTTCGGTATCGCACTTCCGACGTGGAAATCGTTCGCATTCTTAGCGGCGACCAAGATCCCAAGCTTCTTTAGTTGACGCTCTCTGTCGTCAACGTGCGCGAACCGCATCTT
The DNA here is from genome assembly GCF_020966755.1 of Blastopirellula sediminis. NCBI lineage: Bacteria > Pseudomonadati > Planctomycetota > Planctomycetia > Pirellulales > Pirellulaceae > Blastopirellula > Blastopirellula sediminis. The sequence goes on along the minus strand of NZ_JAJKFT010000004.1, from coordinate 231,437 downwards.
TACGCGCGTGTCTCCTTCTCCACGACCCCATTTCTTGTTGGAGTTTTTACCCATGAAACCAAAGCCGAACAGCGCCTGTCTATTGCCGTCGTTTTCTCACTATAGAGATCCTATGCGCCCACTTGATTTGACATGGCTACTAAACAAACTGACGAAGAGATTCTGCAATCCGATCCGAACCTGAGAATCCATCTCCGGATACTCCAGCTCGGTTCGCTCAAAGAGTATCGCCGCTGGTGTGCCGAAAACGGCTTCACGCGAAGAATCGGCAAGTCTCGGAAATTGCGTCTTCGCGAACGACGGCATTTCCGCAAGAAGTTCGCCATCGATGTGATGTTCGCGAAACGCCGCGAATCACGCCGCGGCGATCGTCCGCTTCTCGAAATCTGTCGCAGCGACGCTTTGAACTACTACTGCCGCCCCGCGCTAAGCGCTTTCTATCACGCTTCTCGCCAGGCGTACCGAGATGACGCCTCGTCGGAGAGCAACTTCCGCGTGCTGAGGTCGCTGATCTCTTACTTGCTGCGACGCAAAGTTCGGTTCCTCGACGGCAGCCCTTACTATCCGCAATATGGCCAGCGAGCAGGCAACTCGGCGCTCGAAGCGTTGCCGCTGATCGTCGCTTATCGTCATCGTTGGATTCGCCCTGTCGAGTCGTGGGAGCCGACCAGCCATAGCCCGCGTCGACAGTTCAAGTCATTGATGCAGCACTTGTTCGTCCGCTATGGAAAGTTACCGGCGTTCCTCGATAAGGTTTGGTTCGGCGGTTTCGCGGATCGCGCCGAATTGTTCCGTCCGATTTATTTGCACGCGGCGGCCGGTTTGAACCTGGCCAGTTGCGAACTCATGCCGTTTCCCTATACCAAGAAGATGGCCCACCACTTTCTCGCGGCCCCGCAAAACCCGTCGATCGAGCAAGCGCTGCGTTGGGGAGAAGTGAAAGGGATGGGGGGAGACGACAAACTGGCCCACGCCGTCATGAACAGCCGCCTGACGGTCGACTTCCGGCACCACAAGTTCTGGAATATCGTCCTGCAGTGGCTGATTCGATATCGGGAAATCGATCGCGGCCAGGTCAGCTCGATCATCGATTACATCCAGTTCCAACGCTTCGTTCCTCGTTTCGCCATGACCGGCGACGAACGGCAGGAAGCGATTGCCGCCCGTGAGCCGAACTTCACCATGCGGGGACGGACGCCCCAGACGCTGCTGCGACAAGTAAAACGCTGGCACAGCAATGTGCACGAGACGTTTCTCTTCGGTACACTCGAATGGCCGCCCTGCGGCATCGCCGGCATGGAGTTGCTCGAGGAAAGTCGGAACGGAGAAATTACGGCCTGGACGATTCACGAACTGCTCAGTAGCAAAGCGCTTGTTCAGGAAGGCGCCGCGATGAACCATTGCGTCGCAACCTACGCCGATCTCTGCCAACAAGGGGAGTCGTCCATCTGGTCGCTCCAGCGGGAAACTTCCCAAGATAAAACTCGTATGCTGACGATCGAAGTCCGTCCCTACCAGCGAAGGATTTGCGACTATAGCGGCAAATTCAATCGCGAAGCGACCTCCGACGAACTTCGCATCCTTCGCCACTGGGCCAATCAGGCGAAATTGCAGTTGTCGTGGTAAACGACTGACCGGACCTCTCCATTTTTTCTCAACCAGGGTGGCCCGTCCCGTCTGTCAAAGACCGGGCGGGTCGCGCTGCGATACGATGCCGCGCCATTCGGTCGGAATTGCCAAACTGGACTGGACCACTGCGATTTACTTCCGCAATACGCACAGCGACAGAGACTTTCGTCCCATGCGCCGCCAACCCATCAATCAACGTCAATACTATGGACCGCACCCCCCATTTTTTTTTTGCGTCGGCAGTGGACTGGACCGCTGTGCATTTTTTTCGGCGCGGTCAGGCGACGCTAAATCGGCCGTTTCGCCCATCGGCCTGCGACGCATCTCCCCCAGTCCACCTATCATGTGGACCGCACGGCGCACATTTTTTATGGGGAGTGGACTGGACCAGACGCGCGTAGGGCGGATCGCCGTTTCGATTTTCAAAGAGCGTTCGGTCGAACAGCAAGGTCGACTCGCCAAGAAGCGTCCCTGGCCGACGCTCCGCCATCGCGCAATCGACCATGACTCCGTGCGCTTTGTCAATGGACAAACTTTGGCCGGCGGGAGCGATGCCCTAGCTCAACAGATCCATCACCGGATGATGCTCTTCGACGCCGGTCAGTTTGAAATTCAAACCGCGGTGGCGGAAGGTGAGTTTGGTGTGGTCGATCCCCAGGCAGTGCAGGATGGTCGCCTGGATGTCGTGGACGTGGACTTTGTTTTCGACGACGTTGAAACCAAGTTCATCTGTCTGACCGTAGCTGATCCCCGGCTTGATCCCGCCGCCGGCCATCCACATGGTGAAGGCCTGCGGGTGATGGTCGCGGCCTTGGCTGCGGCCGAGGGCGGCGCTTGATTCGACCATCGGGGTCCGGCCGAATTCGCCACCCCAGATTACCAGCGTATCTTCCAGCATCCCGCTCCGTTTCAGGTCTTGAATCAACGCGGCGCAGGCCTGGTCGGTCTTCAAGCACTGCCCGCGGACGCCCCCTTTGACGTCGCTGTGGTGATCCCATTCGGCTTGATAGATCTGCACGAAGCGGACGCCTCGCTGAACCAGACGGCGTGCCAACAGACAATTGTTGGCGAACGACTTCTTGGTATCGTTCGGATCAGCGCCGTACAGGTCGAGCGTCTCTTTCGTTTCCTGCGAAAAGTCCATCAGCTCCGGCGCGCGGGACTGCATCCGATACGCCATTTCGTACGCTTCCATCCGCGTGCGGATCTCGGGATCGCCAATCTGGTCCAACTGCTGCCGATTCAAATCACGAATCAGGTCAAGCGAATCGCGCTGCGCCTGATTGTCGTAGCCGGGCGGATTGGAGACATGCAGAATCGGGTCCCCTTCCCCGCGGAACGGAACCCCTTGATGGACCGACGGTAGAAAGCCGGCGTTCCACATCGCGGCGCCGCCGCTAAGATTGCCGCCGCTTTTCAGGACGACGAACGACGGCAGATCATTCGCTTCGCTCCCGATTCCATAGCTGAGCCAGGCGCCCATGCTCGGTCGTCCCGGAACGCCGTTGCCGGTGTTGCAGAAGAGCTGCGCCGGAGCGTGATTGAAATGGTCGGTCGTGGCCGAGCGGACGATCGCGATGTCGTCGACCACTTTGGCTAAGTGGGGGAGCGTGTCGGAAATCTCGGCGCCGCACTCGCCATGTTTGGCGAACTTGAACTGTGGGCCTAAGACCGCCGCATCGGGCTGAATGAACGCATACCGCTGCCCGGCGATCACCGACGGCGGAATCGGCTTTCCTTCCATTTCGGCCAGCTTCGGCTTGTAGTCGAACATGTCGAGCTGGCTCGGCGCCCCGGCCATGAACAGGTAGATCACCCGCTTCGCTTTGGCCGGAAAATGGGTCGGCTTCGGTGCGAAGGGACTGACCGTATCGGCGGCGCTGACGCCGAGGCTCGACTCGGCCAACAGCGATGCGAGCGCGATCTTGCCGAGACCGACGCCGCAGTTGCGGAAGAAATGCCGTCGCGTTTGTTCGTGGAGCCAATTCATGAAACGTCGATCCCTGCTCAATACTTGGTAATCGCTTCGTCCAGATTCATCAGCGAGCGGGCGACCATCACCCAAGCCGCATCTTCCGGCGAAGCGGAAGGATCGCCCCCAATCGTCGCCGCGCTGAGCTGACCATTTTGGAGTCGCTCGAGCTGTGCCGTGCGATACTGCAAAATCGCTTTCAGTTCGGCGGCCGTCGGGGGACGGGTCATGAGCCGCTCGAACAGATTCTCGGCGATCGCTTGCTCCGACTCAGCCCCTTGCTTCGCTTCCTTCGCCATCGCTTGAGCGAGTTCGATGAACATTGCGTCATTGAGCAGCGTTAGCGCTTGCAGCGGCGTGTTGCTCCGATCTCGCTTCGCGGTGCATTCTTCGCCGCTGGGAGCGTCAAACGCGGCGTAGGCGGCGAACGGCGAAGTTCGTTTGCTGAAGGTGTAGATCGAGCGGCGATAGCGATCTTCTCCCTGCGACGCATTCCAGGCGAAACCGCCGTACGCCAGGGCCGTCACGCTGGCCGGTTGCGGCGGAAAGACGCCGTGGCCGTACATCTTGTCCGAGAGCTTGCCGCTGGCTCGCAACATTGCGTCACGAACCATTTCGGCCTCCATGCGAAACCGCGGTCCGCGCGCCAAGAGGCGATTTTGCGGATCGACTTCTTTCCCTTTCTCGGTCACCTGCGAGTCTTGGCGATAGGTGCTGCTGAGGACGATTTCGCGATGGAGCTTTTTAATCGACCAACCGTTTTCCATCAGCGAGCAAGCGAGATAGTCGAGCAGTTCCGGATGACTCGGCGGATCGGATTGCGTGCCGAAGTCGCCGCTTGTTTCGACCAGGCCGCGACCAAAGAGCGCTTGCCACGCGCGATTGGCGGCGACTCGGGCGGCGAGCGGATTTTCTTTACTGACCAGCCACTTGGCTAGTTCCAACCGATCGGCCGGGGCGTTTTCCGAGTCTTTCCCCAGAAACTCCGGAATCCGCGGCGTCATCTTTTCCTTGGGGCTCAGATACTCGCCCCGATGATGGCGGAACGTTTCCCGCGGATTGTCGGCCGGACGCTCGAGCATCACCATCGAAGAGGAAAACTTCGGGAGCCGCTTCCGCAATTCGTCGATCGGCTTGCGAGCCTCGGCCAGTTCCGGAGCGACCGACCAGTAGTAGCGTTCCACTTGCTTCGCTTCTTCTGCGGTCAGTTCGTCCGACTTGCGAGCAAGGAGCGTTTCGATTTCGGCCGGCATCTGCTTGGCGGCCGCTTTGTTGGGAGTCGACGCCGCCGAGATCCGGAACTTGCCCAAGCTGGCGGTATAGTGCCGCTCGAACAACAGCTCCAGCGTCAGTTCGCCGGCGACTTCAATCGGCTCGGGCAAGTTGACGACCAGTTGATTGGCTTCTCCTTCGCGATCGGCGGTCGACCACCCCGTCGAACCGTTTTCGTCCAACACATTCGCCGCATCGGCGCTGCCGCTTCCCAAACCGTTCTTACCGTAGCTGTGCGACGCGTCGGCCAGTTTGAGCGGCTGATCGGCGAATTTCGCCGAGAGTTCGCTCAAAAAGAAGTCCCCTTTGCGTCCTTCGTAGTAACAGCGACCAGGACCGCCGGCCGGTAGTCGTTCGTCGGGCAAGACCTCGAGCCGAAGCGCCGTCAGCGGCAGTTGCGACTCGTCGATCGTGTAGGTCAGCGTATAGACGTCACGCTTGGTGAAATCTCCGGAGGCGAAGATCGCGCCATCGGCGAGCGTTTCGAGCTTCGGCAGATTGCTTTGCAAGTTAGTCGCTGGCAGCGTTCGCCAATCGACCGCGTCGGCTTGCGACTGGGTGAGCCAGGCTTCCTTTTGCTTGTGGAAGTTAGCTGCTCGACGCTGTTCGACATCTCCTTCGCCTTCTTCCGGCGGAAACTGGCTGGGAAGCTGCGACTCGGCCTGCTCGATCTGGGAGAGCAACTTCTCCCGCTCCTTGTTCAGGGCCGGCGTCTTCAGCAGCAGGTCAGGTTCATCGGCGTTGTTGAGCAGCGCCAGGAACGAGTAGAAGTCGGTATGCGTGATCGGGTCATACTTGTGGGTGTGACATTGAGCGCAGCCGACCGTCATGCCGAGCCAGATCGTGCCGGTCGTCGCCGCGCGGTCGACCATCGCGTAGAAGCGGAACTCGAGCGGATCGATCCCCCCTTCTTCGTTGAGCATCGTATTGCGATGTAGTCCGGTCGCGACCCGTTGGCTCTCGGTCGCGTGGGGAAGCATATCGCCGGCGAGTTGCTCAATCGTGAATTGATCGAACGGCATGTCGTCGTTGATCGCGCGGATGACCCAGTCGCGATAGGGCCAGATCGATCGCTCCCGGTCTTTTTCGTAGCCGTTGGTATCGGAGTAGCGAACCAGGTCCAACCAATCGCGGGCCCAGCGTTCGCCATAGCGAGGGGAAGCGAGGAGCCGGTCGACCAGCTTCTCGTAGGCGTTGGGATCGGGATCGTTGACGAACGCTTCCGTTTCTTCGCGCGTCGGCGGCAAACCGGTCAGATCAAGACTGGCCCGCCGAATCAACGCATAGCGGTCCGCTTCCGCCGAGGGCTTTAGTCCTTCTTGATCCAAGCGGGCGAGGATGAACTGGTCGATCGGCCCGTGCGTCCAAGTCGCATCGGAGACTTCCGGCAGCGCCGCTTTCTCTGGTCGGACGAACGCCCAGTGCTTGTCGTACTTTGCGCCCGCTTTGATCCACTCTTCGAATAGCTTCTTTTGCGCCGCGGTCAGCGTGTCGCCGGTGTGCGGGGGAGGCATCTGCAGATCGTGATCTTCCGACATGATCCGCTCGAGCAGCAGACTATCGCCCGGCTCGCCAGGGACGATGGCGCCATATTCGACCGCCGCTTCTCTTTCGTCCAGGCGCAAATCGGCTTCGCGGTGCGATTCGTCCGGCCCATGGCAGGCGAAGCACTTCGACGCAAACAAAGGTCGGATGTCGCGATTGAAATCGATCTCGGCCGCGGTCAGTTGCGTGAGCGGGGCGAGAAAGAAAACGGCGAGGAAAAGAATCGCGGCAGGCAAAAGGCGGGTAAGCTGCATGAGCCCTTCTCAAGGTGAGTTCAAAGGGGAATGAGTTATTCGCTGTCGCTCGATGCAAGTTCTAAGGTAGTTTTCCGCCGCGCGAATTACCAGAGCAACACCTTCTTTTCGAGCCGTTCGCCGCATCGGCGACCACTACTTCCGCACGATTGCCTGTTCGCCTGAGATCGTTTGCGGCGAAGGCGCGAACCACCCCCTTTAGCATGTGTCTCCCTAGTTCCACATTCTTGGACTCTTTCCGAAAGCGAGCCGACGTGACCCTGATTTCCGGTAGCTCCGAACTCTTATCCGTGTCCCAGCGAAACTGCAGAGATCCCATGCGCACGAGTGATCCATCATGGCGAACAAACAAAAACGGAAACAATCGATTGATAACGATCGCTACTTTCGCGATCACCTGACGCGGCTGGGCCTGGATACGGTCGAGCAATATCGCGCCTGGTGCGCGGACAACGGCTTTTCGGACAAGCTCCGCAAAACCGAGCATCAACGTCATCTGGAGGGGGCGCATGCCGATCGCATGCGGGCTCACCGCCGACTTCTCTGTAAGAAGCGGGACGCGCGTCGTCAGGCCGAACGCTTGCTGGCGATCGCTCGCGGCGAAATCGACGCCCGCCAAGTCTCGGATCCGGCCCAACAACGTTTCGCCGAATCGGTCCGACAAACGCGCTGCAAGCAGGAGCCGTTGGCCGAGTTGCTGAAGCATTTGCTACGACAACGGGCCAGCTTTTTGGATGGCGCCCCGTTCTATCAGGACGATGGACGGATCGATGGCAACTCGGCGCTCGAAGCGCTGCCGCTGCTGGCAACCTTCTCAGACCAATGGGTTCGTCCGCTGGATGACTGGGCGCCGACATCACGGAGCGGGCGGAAGCAATTCCTTTCGCTGCTGCATCACTTGCTGGTGCGCTACGGCGACATGCCGGCGTTCTTCCATCGGGTCTGGTTCGCCGGTCATGGTACGGAAGCGGCCCGCCAACGGCGCTGGTACGTACGGGTCGGCGCTGGCGAGAACTTCCGCCAGTGCGATGCGCCGATTCCTTTCACCAAAAGGATGGCGCATTACTTTTTGACCGCCCCGGACGACGCTTCGGTCAACGAGGCGATTCGCTGGGGACAAGTTCTGGGACTGGGTGGAAACGCCCGCTTGGCCAAAGCGATCCTGAGAACGCGGCTCACCGGGACGTTCGCGCATGACCAGTTTTGGACGACGGTGATTCAGTGGTTGATTCGCAATCCGCTGAACGACCTGACGCAAGTCGGTCCGATCATCGACTACATCCATTTCCAACGGTTTCAGGTCGCGTATTACTACCTGGACGGCGATCGGAACGAAGCCGGCCCTGCGCGGCAGCCGAACTTCACGATGAAAGGGCGGTCGCCGAAGTCGCTGTTGCGGGAAGTGAATCGCTGGCATGTGCGACTCGAATGCAATTCGGCGTTCGACGTCCCCAGTTGGAAGCCAAGCGGCTATCCGCCGTTTGACGTTCTCAAGATGTCGAAGAGCGGGACTGAGCAACTCTGGTCGATCCGCGAGATCTGTTCGGCGAAAGAACTGGTCGCCGAGGGTCGCAAGATGCATCACTGCGTCGCCACGTACGCTTGGACCTGCTCGCGGGGAGAGCGCTCGATTTGGCGGATGGAAGTCGAGTCGAGCGGCTTGCACGAGAAAGCGTTGACGTTGGAAGTCGACGTCGCGACGCGCACCATCGTGCAGGCCCGCGGCAAATGGAATCGCCTGGCGACCGACGCGGAACGGGCCGTGCTGCGCGAGTGGGGCGCAACGGCCGGTTTGAAGCTCGGCAAATATGCGTAGTTGAAGTGCGGTAGGCAGGGACATTTTCCTGCCTACCGTTTTTTTAAAGACGTTCCTACTTCAGTCCTTCCAGCGCTTCGTTCATCGGGCCCAAGTAGGCGGTGAAGAAGATGCGGAAGATCAGTGCGATGATCAGCCCCGCTACCATCATCCAGACCAGGAAGCCGGCGAGGATCGCCAAGGTGTTAAGGGCCGCTTTGGCGCGGGCCTGGTAGTCGGCGGAAAGCTTTTCCATCATTTCGGAAAGCTTGCCGGTGATCTCGCCGGTATAGATGGCGTCGAGAAATTCTTCTGGAAAGACGCCGGTATGGCGGAGCGCGCCGCCGATATCTTCGCCAGCCAAGATTTCTTTATCGACTTGTTCGATGTAGTGCGTGTAGTAGTCGCTATTGGTCGACTCGAGCCCGAGCCGGACCGCACGCCGTGCATCGAGACCGCCGCCGGTCGTCAGCGCGAGCGTCCAGGCCATTTGCGACAGGGCGATCGTCTTCAGCGGGCTGCCGACGACGGGGATGCTCATCACGATTCGTCCGATCGGCAGGAAATCGAGTTGTCCGCGGCTGTAGAACATCCAGACCAGCCATGCGCAGAAGAGCAGGCCGCCGACTCCCGCAAAGTAAAGGATTACCCCCTTGGTTCCGACCAGCCCAAGCCCCAGGATGTCGATCGGCTTGCCGGTCAAATCGCCCAGGAAACCCATCAGGCCGATCACGAAGCCGATGAAGAGGACCGCAAAGATGAACTGAATCATCGGCCAGGCGATCCCGGCCAGAAACGCGCGGCGGAGTTGGAGCCGATGTTCGTACCGGTCCGAGAGTTCCCGCAGAATCCGATCGAGATGTCCAGTTTCGTCCCCCAAGCGGACCATTTCCCGAAAAACGTGGGGAAAGTAGTCGCCGGTTCGCTTCAGCGCGTCCCCCAGGGTCGCTCCCTGCTGAATCCCATCGTTGATCTCCTCCATGACGCGCCGATGCGGTCCCCGGGCCCGATCGACTTCGCGCCGCCAGATGGTGCGGTCATCCACACCGGCTTCCAATTGCGTTCCCACGCGTTGGCAAAGCTGGACAAGGGGGTTGAGTCCGATGCGTGGGGAAAAAAACATGCCATCTCGCGATCTAAGGGAGTCGGAAGAGTACCCTCCCAAGATACCTGGGGAAATCATGAAAGGGAGCGCCTGGCCCCTCCGCCCAAGTCCCCGGATTTTGTTAAACTAACCGATTCCCAGATTCAGCCAATTACGACTAACACCCCCGTTGCCCCCATGCCCCAATGGAACCAAGCCACGATCGTAGGAGTCGGCCTGATCGGCGGTTCGATCGGCCTGGCGATGCGAGCCCGCGGCTTGGCGAAAACGATTGTCGGGGTCGGACGGAATAAAGAAAGTTTGGCGGACGCGCTGAAGGTCGGCGCGATCGACATCGCGGCGACCGACATCGCCGAAGGGGTCAAAGAGGCCGAACTGGTGGTGGTCTGCGCTCCGGTCGACAAGATCGTCCACTTGGTGCAGGAAGTTGATCGCCACTGCCAGCCGGGGACCATCGTGACCGACGCCGGCAGCACCAAAGGGGAAATCGCCGCGGCGCTGAGCAAAGGTTTGCAGAACGCCCGGTTCGTAGGCGGTCATCCCTTGGCCGGCGGCGCGAAAGCTGGCCCCAAACATGCCGACGCCTGCCTGTATGTCGGACGGACGGTGGTGCTGACGCCAACGGCCAAGACCGATCAAGAAGCCGCGGCAGCGGTCGAAGATTTATGGACGTCCCTCGGCGCGACGGTCGTCTTGATGAAACCGAAAGAACATGACGAGGCGTTGGCCTTCACCAGCCATCTGCCTCACTGGGCCGCAGCGGCGATCGCCGCGACGACCCCCGAGAAGTGGTTGCCCCTGACCGCAACCGGCTGGTACGACACGACGCGGATCGCCGGCGGCGACGCTGCGTTGTGGCGACAGATATTTACCTCGAATCGAGGCCACGTCTTGAAGGCGCTGGACAAGTTTGAGAAAGTGCTGGCGGCTTTGCGTGAAGCTCTCGAAACCGAGAATGACGCTAAGCTCGAAAAACTCCTAAACGACGGAAAAAATCGCCGTGACGCTGTGGGAAATTGACATCTATCCGTCCGCTGCCGAGCGCGACGCTGCCGCTGATTCGCTGATCGCCGCTGCGGCCGATCTGGGCCTGGCGTCCGATCTGCACGTCGCCGCCGCGCGCGGGTTTCTGATTCAGGCCGACTTCAATCGCGAGTACGTCGAGCTCCTCTCCGATCAACTGCTGTGCGACACGGTGGTCGAAACGGCGAAGATCGACGAAGCCGGCGCCGACTCGCTGTCGAAGTCGCCGAAAGCGGAATTGTCGCAATTGGTCTACGTCTTGCCGAAGCCCGGCGTGATGGACCCGGTCGCCCAAAGCACGATGACGGCGATCGCCGACTTCGGCCAATCGGCCGCGGCGGTTCGCACGTTCCGCAAATATTGGCTGCCGGCGCTGCCGAAAGCCCAATTCGAAAAGCTGTGCGGCAAGCTGCTGGCCAACGACGCGATCGAACAAGTCATCATCGGGCCGATTCCGTTCGAGCAGCTTTCGTTCGGCAAGCCGTACGAGTTCGCCCTGAAGACGACGCCGATTCGCAAGCTCGACGACGCCGGGCTGGCGAAGCTGAGCAAAGATGGCCAGCTCTATCTGACGCTGGTCGAAATGCAGACGATCCAGAAGTACTTCGTCGAATTGGGCCGCGACCCGACCGACATCGAATTGGAATCGGTCGCCCAGACCTGGAGCGAACACTGCAGCCACAAGACCTTGGCCGGCCGCATCGCCTACAAAGACGAAAAGGGAGAACGCCGCTTCAACAACATGTTGAAGGAGACGATCTTCGCCGCGACCCAGGAAATCCGCAAATCGCTGGGCGATAAGGACTGGTGCGTCAGCGTGTTCCAAGACAACGCCGGCATCGTCCGCTTTGACGAAGAGCACAATGTCGTCTTCAAGGTCGAGACCCACAACCACCCGTCGGCGCTGGAACCTTACGGCGGCGCCAACACCGGCATCGGCGGCGTCGTCCGCGATCCGATGGGGACCGGCATGGGCGCCAAGCCGATCTGCAACACCGACGTCTTCTGCTTCGCTCCGCCGGATGTCGATCCCGAAACGCTGCCGCCGGGCGTACTGCATCCGCGCCGCGTGATGAACGGCGTCGTCAGCGGCGTCCGCGACTACGGCAACCGGATGGGGATTCCGACCGTCAACGGCGCCGTCTACTTCGACGAGCGTTACCTTGGTAACCCGCTCGTTTACTGCGGCAACGTCGGCCTGATCCCGCAGCAATACTCGTTCAAAGAACCGAAGCCGAACGACTTGATCGTCGCCCTCGGCGGACGGACCGGTCGCGACGGCATCCATGGCGCGACGTTCAGCTCGGCCGAACTGACCAGCGAGAGCGAATCGCTCTCCGGCGGCGCCGTGCAGATCGGCAACGCGATCACCGAGAAGATGGTGCTCGACGTCCTGCTCGAAGCTCGCGATCGCGGGCTCTTTAATGCGGTGACCGACTGCGGCGCCGGTGGGTTCTCCAGTGCGGTCGGCGAAATGGGGGAAAAGATCGGCGCCGACGTCTGGCTCGATCGGGCTCCACTGAAATACGACGGTCTCTCCTACACCGAAATCTGGATCAGCGAAGCGCAGGAACGAATGATCCTGGCCGTTCCGGACAACAAGTGGGACGAGCTGGAAGAGCTGTGCAGCAGCGAAGGGGTCGAAGCGACCATCATCGGCCGCTACGTTCCGACCGGACGCCTGAAGTTGTTCTACTACAACGAGCAGGTCGGCGACCTCGACATGAAGTTCCTGCACGACGGGCGTCCGCCGGTCGTCCGCGAAGCGACCTACAAGCCGCTGCCGGTCAAAGAACTGAAGCTGCCGGCCGCGAAGAGCTGCGATTTCGCCGCCGATCTAAAGCAAATCCTCGGCTCGCTCAACGTAGCGAGCAAGCACTGGATCATCCGCCAGTACGATCACGAAGTTCAGGGGGGCAGCGCCATCAAACCGCTGGTCGGCGTGCTGAACGATGGTCCCGGCGACGCTTCGGTCGTTCGCCCGGTTCTGACTTCGCATCGCGGCGTGGTCGTCTCGTGCGGCATGAACCCGCGCTACGGCGACTTCGACACCTACGACATGGCGACCAGCGCCATCGACGAAGCATTGCGCAACTGCGTCGCCGTCGGCGCCGACCCGTCGCAAATCGCGATCCTCGACAACTTCTGCTGGGGCTATACCGATCGTCCCGAAACGCTCGGCTCGCTCGTCCGTTCGGCGATTGCGTGCTACGACATGGCGATCGCGCTCGGCACGCCGTTCATCTCCGGCAAAGACAGCTTGAACAACGAGTTCAGCTACTTCAACGAAGATGGCGAAAAGCAGACGATCTCGATTCCGCCGTCGCTGCTGATCAGCGCCCTGGGCCAGGTCGACGACGTCCGCCGCTGCGTGACGATGGACCTGAAGCAAGCCGGCAGCAAGCTGTACGTGGTCGGCAAGACCTTCAACGAGTTGGGCGGTTCGCACTGGGCCCTGATCCACGATCAGAAAGATGGCGCCGCGCCAAAGGTCAACCCGGCCGTCGCCAAAGCGACCTTCAATTCGCTCCACAAGGCGATTCACGGCGGCCTGGTTCGTGCGTGTCACGACCTGTCGGAAGGGGGCTTGGCGGTCGCGCTCGCCGAAATGGCGTTCGCCGGCGGTCTGGGCGCCGAAGTCTCGCTCGACGCGATGCCGCATGACGAAGCGGCCAAGCACGCGGTCAGCTTGCTCTTCAGCGAATCGAACACCCGCTTCCTGGTCGAAGTCCCGGCTGATCACGAAAAGCAGTTCCAGTCGCTCATGGCCGGCGTTCCGCACGCCGCAATCGGTACGGTCGTCGCCGAACCGACGGTCACGATCTCGCACGACAAGACGACGCTCGTTGCGGCGAAGCTCGACCAGCTGAAGCAAGCCTGGTTGTCGCCGCTCGATTGGTAGACGACCCGATTATCTCAATTCCCGTTTGCAGCACCTTTCAAGAAAAAGTAACCGACGATGGCGACTCCCAAGGCCTTGATCCTGCGAGCCCCCGGCACCAATTGCGATCGCGAAACGGCGTTTGCGTTTCAGCTTGCCGGCGGCCAGGCCGAGCGCGTTCACCTGAACCGCTTGCTCGATCAGCCGAGCCTGGCCGAAGGCTTTCAGATTCTCTGCCTGCCCGGCGGATTCAGCTACGGCGACGATATCGCCGCCGGCCGCATCGTCGGTAGCCAGATTCGTCATCACCTGGATGACGTGCTGCGTGAGTTCATCGACGCCGGCAAGCTGGTCCTGGGGATCTGCAACGGCTTCCAGATCTTGCTGAAGTCCGGGATCCTGCTTCCTGACTCCGACGACGGCCACCCGCCGGCGACCTTGGCCTGGAACGAGTCGCAGCGGTTCGTCGATCGCTGGGTTCACCTGAAGACCTTCGGCGACAAGTGCGTCTTCCTCAAAGACATTGAAAAGATGTACCTACCGGTCGCGCATGCCGAAGGACGCTTTGCCGCTCGCGACGCCGCGATGCTGAAGTCGCTCGAAACGGCCGGGCAACTGGCTCTCCGCTACACCAACGCCGCCGGCGGAGAAGCGGCCTTCCCCGATTGCCCGAACGGCGCCCAACTGGGAGTCGCCGGAGCCTGCGACGCAACCGGCCGCGTCTTCGGCCTGATGCCGCATCCCGAACGTCACCTCGATCCGACGCATCACCCGCGCTGGACGCGCGGCGAAGCGGGGGAAGTGGGAGATGGTTTGAAGATCTTCCAGAACGCGGTGCAGTACTTCGCGTAGAGGCGATCGGTTCTGCGCGAACGTGCAAATCTTGCCGCCGCATCGCATTGGCTTCTAGATGCGGTTCGCAGCCTTGCGATAAAGGACATGGCGGCGGAGATGTGACTCACCCGGCAAACTCGGATGATCAAAGTCGCCAGTCGGATCGCGGGTCATGCCGATTCGTTCCATGACGCGACGAGAACGCCAATTGGACTCGGTCGTGAACGAGACGATTTCGCCAAGTCCGAGTTCGCCGAAACCAAACGCGAGGACGGCCGCCGCCCCTTCTGTCGCATACCCTTTTCGCCAGAATGGCGTTCCCAGACGCCAACCAATTTCAACGCAGGGAGTGAAGTCGGCTTGGAACTTCGGCTCTGCTAGTCCAATGAATCCCGCGAATAAACCTGTTTCGCGCACCTCGACGGCCCACAGCCCCCAGCCGTACTGATCTAGGTGCCTCTGCATTCGCATGGCCATCGCGTCACTTTCGACCCTGCTTAACAGCGCCGGGAAGAATTCCATGACCAGGGGATCGGCATTGAGTTCCGCGAAGTGCGCCAGGTCGGCGTCATTCCACCCCCTGAGAACCAGGCGTTCCGTCTGCAAGATCATTCGCGACGACTACTCGATTTGGTTTTGACACGTTCAGAATTGGGCAATTCTCATGAGCCTAGCAGGTTCTCGTTTGGGTGACATCCTGTTTTATCGATCGACTCTCGAATCAACAAAAACGAACCGTCCGGTTGAATCTGGTGGTTCATCAGAAACTTCTCGCTCCCACCTGTTACCGCCGGGGCGAAGTTTGCGGTTATCTACTTCAGGGGAGCACGAACTATGCGAATTCCAACCATCACCGGCACGATCGACCGTCGAATCTTGGTCAATTATCGCGTCGATCCCGACACGCTCGCCAAGCTCCTTCCGTCCCCGTTTCGACCGAAGCTGGTCCACGGCTTCGGCATGGCCGGGATTTGTCTGATTCGCCTGAAGAACATTGTGCCGCGACCATTGCCCGGCTTTCTGGGCATCTCTTCCGAAAATGCCGCCCATCGATTTGCGGTCGAATGGGATCAAAACGGGCAAACGCACCAAGGGGTCTACATTCCGCGACGAGACACCTCGTCTCGGCTAAACGCTTTCGCGGGAGGCAGACTGTTTCCTGGCGTTCATCATCACGCACGGTTCCGAGTTGACGAGCAGGAAGAACGCTACCGTCTTGATCTCGACAGCGACGATCAAAAAACGCACGTCGCGGTCCAAGCTTCGATTGCCGCGGAGTTGCCGACCAACTCCATATTTTCTTCGCTACAGGAGGCGTCGGACTTTTTTGAATCCGGCTGTGTTGGTTACTCGGATGCGGCCCAAACCAACGAGTACGACGGACTGGAACTTCGATCCTTCAATTGGGAAGTCCAACCACTGAAAATCGAGCGGGTCGAATCGAGCTATTTTGAGGATCAAAACCTCTTTCCAATGGGATCGATCGAGCTTGATTCGGCGCTGTTAATGCGAGGCATCCAACACGAATGGATTGGGAGAGAATCGCTCAAATCGGACCCGGCCGTTGATTGCATGACGTTACCCTAAGCGACGCGGGGGAAGTGAGGACGGTTTGAAGATCTTCCAGAACGCGGTGCAGCACTTCGCGTAGAGACGCGGTTCTGAAAACGTTCAAATCCTGCCACCTCGACTATCTTTCAAGACAAGCCCTTTGGCCAACAGGCCGAAGGGCTTTCTTATTTCTAACCACTGGTTTACGTCATCAAGCGTGCAGTTCAAACAGAGGATTTCAAGGATTCGACGTTACTGGTGCTGACTCCACAACTCGAATCTGAAGACGCAATTTAGCGAATCGTCTCGGCGGCACACTTCTGGAGAATCTGCCGCTCAGAAGAGGTCGACATCGTGCTGCCACGAGAAGCGACTCGTGGCGATGAACACCCTATTGTCTCGTCGTGCGTTCTTTCTCGTTACCAGACGCCCGGAATCTGCTTGTACCGGACTCTCTGAGCGTATTCTTTGTACCCGGTCAATTCATCCTGCAAAGTTTGGTCCTCCCACTCGGTCCGTACGATCAACACGATTGAGGCAACACCCGCAGGAATCAAAGCCCACAAAGACCCTAACGATAGTGCCACGCCAATTGCAGTGAAAATCGCCCCGACATAGCCGGGATGACGAATGATGGCATAGGGGCCTTTGTCGATCACCGTATGCCCGCGGTCTGTCTGAATCCGCACGGTGATTTCAAAGAACTTGTTCACTCCCTCGGCCCAAGTGACGATTCCACACCCCGCAAGCAGCACAGCGTAGCCGATGCCGCAAACCCACCAAGGAACCGGGAACCAGTGGTACCGGCTCTCATCCAAAGCCGCAACGGGTACGGCAGCCAAGGTCGTCGTAACGTAAAGCCAGAGCAGAATCTTGTCCCAAGGTTTTGTTCCTTTGTGGATGCGTCTTCTGGCAACGATGACTTCGGGATTCACACGCTGAAGAATCAGCGACCCCACCAAAATGATGCCCAATAGAACGAGGATGAACAGCCAGCCTTTCGGCCACGTCCATGTTCCTGCGGGAAGAAACATGAACAGGGCGAAGAATACAGGCAGGCAGGCTAGTCGCAGAATCAGTTGCCGGCGGTTGATTCCTTGTGGCGATTGATCTGGGGTTGATGTTTGATTTGTCGGCATCGCTACTTCTTCATCAACGTCAGCGACATCACCACAGGCGTTTGGGCTTTGACGCTGTGCGGCGTTTTGGCAGCCATCTGAATCCATGTGCCCGACTTGCCTACCACGGTCTCCTCGTTGACCGTCAGTGAAGCTTCACCCTTGATGATCTGGATAATCGCTGGCAGTGGAGCAACGTGTTCAGCGAGTCCGTCACCAGCGGCGAAGGCGAACAATACAACTTTTGTAATGGCATCGTCGGCGAGCACGATGCTCTGCTTGCCGGACTCGGGCGGCTGGAGTTCGTCGGCGAGTTGCCGGATTTGGAAATCTTCAGTGGTCATGGTTCACTCGTTTTCGTCGTCGTCGCCGGGCAGGGAACGTGCAGTTGTTTCAGTATTCGAGATCATCCAGCCGTAGTGGAGTAGCAAACGTAGGTCCGTCGTCCTTTTTGACGTAACTTGAGCCGGCTTTCGCCAGAACCTTGATGTTGCCGCTGCAGGCTTGAAACGCGGCATTCCATTTTATGAGTTCTCTCTAGCAGACAATTGCGTCGGCGAAATCGAGCCGATTGAACCGCCAATCGACGGCCCATCGGAGGGAAAAGAAACTTCCGATCCCCATTCCGAATCCGCTCCTGGATTGCTCTCTCGCCCCTACAACCCGCCACAGAAGAACTAACGGATTGAGGCCCTAGCCCTCCTCGATTCCGTCGAGATCGATTCAAGCACTGACGTACTGAGAAGATACGTCGAACCATAAATCCGCTGGTAAATCTGTTGACGCGACAAAAGACCCCTGCTACCATTGTCGCTATTGAGACTCACTATCATTTCAGCTGCCAGCCTGCTCGGTTTTTACGACTGAGAGCCAGCCCTGCTGGAAGGACCGTCCGATTCGCCGATTGCGGCGAACTTGGTTGGCTCGACGCGGACGCCGGTTGGTTACCGACCGGTCGTTGCGACCGCTGGCTTCGGCACGAAAGGGAGAGAATGGTCGATTATTACGCGCTTGCTGCGGATCGGTTTCGCCAGGGACGAAGCGGTCAGGCACTGCATGTGCTTGGCCGAATTCGGGACCAGTGGGATGCCGATGGTCGCTGCTGGGAGTTAGCCGGGCAGATTCATTTCGACCTGGGCGACTTGTCGGCGGCCGCCGCAGCGCTCGAAATCGCCGCGATTCTCCTTCCTCTCTCGGCGGCGGCTCAGTGCCGTCTGGCCGAATGTTACCTCCGCACGCAGCGTCCGGATCTGGCGGCCTGCATCTACCGGCATCTGGCGACGATCGAGAATCTCGATGAGGCGGATGCGGTCGATACGGTGCGCGGCTTACTGCGGGTCGACGCGATTGGAGAAGGAGTGGAGCTTGGACTTTTGACGCTCCGCCGTTTTCGGGAAAACCATCGGCTGCTGATGTTGGTCGCCGACGGCCTGGAACGATCGGGACTTGGTCCCCAAGCGGCGCTCCCGATGTTGCTGCAGGCCGAACGTCTGCAGCCGAAGAATCTCCACTACAAGATCGCGGTGATCAAGCGGTTGGTCGAAGCGGGGCGGCGTCTGGACGCCGTTCGCCGGTTGCGAGTCATCGAGGTCGAGTCGCTCGACTGCGTCGCTTCGCTGCAACGGTTACGACTGCTGTTGGCGGCTTGCGGCGAAGAGGAGCGAGCCGAAGCGTGTCATGCCCGCTTGGCGCAGATCGAATACGAGACGGTTTCGTCGTACCGACCGAGCGACGAAGAGGATGGCGACGACTAAGTCGCACGCCCCTTCGCGCTTGCCAACTGAATCGCTTGGAGGGATTTCTGAGATGCAAGATCGCTTACAACGCGCCGTGGCGTGCTACAGCCGGGGTCTGTTGCCCGAGGCGCTTCGTCATGTCGAAGCGGCGCTCGCCGACGGAGACGTCGCCGCCGATGCGCTCGAGTTGAAAGGGGTGATCCTGCAAATGCAGGGAGAACACCACTTGGCGCTAAGACCTCTGCTCGAAGCCCAAAAGCTGCAGCCTCTTTCGATGGCGGCGCAGCTGGCGATCGCCGAATGCTATTGCGAGTCGGGCGACATCGAAGAAGCGCGTGAGATCTATTACGCATTGGCCGAGCGTTACGACTTTCCGACGTCCCTCCTCTCGTCGCTGGCCGAAGGACTTGGCCGTTTGCAAGAGTTTGAGCTGGCGAAGCGAGTCTGCGAAACGGCCGTTCGCCGAAATCCGGAGAGTCATTCCGCCCTGTACGGCGTCGTCTTCTACATGACGCGAGCCGGGGAACCTGCGGAAAAGTCGATCCCGCTGGTCGAACGCTTGATCGACCTGGCGCCGCGTATCTTTCGCTATCGAATTTCGCTGGCGACCCTCTACTGCATCTTGGAAGAATGGGAGAAAGCGTACCTGGCGATCGCCGACGCGACGACCAAAGAGCTCTATTCGGTCGACTGCACCTGCTGCATTGCACGGCTGGTCGGGCTGTTTGAGAAATTCGGCGACCAGGAACGATCCGCCTTTTGCCGACGCCGGCTCTTAGAAATCGCTAGTGAGTAGCGCCTGGCGCCATGCACTCTTGCCGCGTCTTCGCGGAATGAGCATGTCTTCGTCCTGATTTTACGCATTAAAGACATGCTTACCCGGCGAAGACGCCGTGAAAGCATGGCGCCAGTGGATCGCGCCTAGCACTCGGTCCAGTTGACCGCCAAACCGCCGCGGGACGTTTCTTTGTACTTCTTCGACATGTCGGCGCCGGTGCGGCGCATGACGTTGATGACGCGGTCGAGCGACACGTGATGCGTGCCGTCGCCGCGCAGTGCAAGTCGCGACGCGTTGATCGCTTTGGTGGCGCCCATCGCGTTCCGTTCGATGCAGGGAGCTTGCACCAGGCCGCCGATCGGATCGCAGGTCAGACCGAGATTGTGCTCCATCCCGATTTCAGCCGCTTGTTCGACCTGCTGCGGCGTTCCGCCCAACACTTCGGTCAGCGCGGCGGCCGCCATCGAACAGGCGACGCCGACTTCTCCCTGGCATCCAACTTCGGCGCCGGAGATCGACGCGTTCTTCTTGTAAAGAACCGCGATCGCGCCGGCGGTCAGCAGGAAGCGGATGATGCCGTCTTCATTGGCCTGCGGGCAAAAGCGGGCATAGTAGTGAAGCACCGCCGGGATAATGCCGGCCGCGCCATTGGTCGGCGCGGTGACGACTCGGCCGCCGGCCGCGTTCTCTTCGTTGACCGCCATCGCGAAGGCGTTGACCCAGTCGAGGACCGACAGCGGATCGTTCGCGCCGCCGTAGCGCTTCATCAGCTCCTTGGTGATCGCGTGGGCGCGGCGTTTGATTTTCAATCCGCCGGGAAGGACGCCGTCGGTCGACAGGCCTTTCTCGACGCAGGCCTGCATCGCTTCCCAGATCTTCTTTAGCCCCTCGCGAACTTCCGCTTCGCTCCGAAGCGACTTTTCGTTCTCCAGCATGATGCCGCTGAACGGCAGACCGGTTTCTTGCGAGATGCGGAGGAGATCGGCCGCCTTTTCAAATGGGTAGGGGAACTTCACCGCGTCGGGCTGCGGGCCTTTCGCCAGCTCTTCTTCCGAAACGACGAAACCGCCGCCGATCGAGTAATAGGCGGTCTCCTGCAGGATGGCGCCGGCGGCGTCATACGCGGTGAATTTCAGCCCGTTGGGATGGGCCGGCAGCGATTTACGGCGATGGAACAGTAGGTCAGTTTCGCAGTCGAACGGGATCTCGCGTTGGCCAGCCAGGTTCAGTTTGCTGGTTGATTCGATCCGCTCGGCGGTCGGGACGATCGACTCGGGGTCGACCGCTTCGGGGGTTTCCCCTTCCAGTCCGACCAGGACCGCTTTGTCGGTACCGTGCCCGATGCCGGTCAAAGCCAGCGAGCCGTACAGTTCGGCCTGAACGCGGGCCACTTTTTCCATTTGGCCGGCGGCGGCGAGATCGGCCAGAAAGCGATGCGCGGCCCGCATCGGCCCGACCGAGTGAGAACTCGAGGGTCCAATTCCAATCGTGAATAGCTCGAAGACGCTGATCATAATCGCCCGACTCGCTTCCGCTGGTAATTGTACGCGTCCGCTTCCCCGAAAAAAGGAATCGGCGCATTGCGTACCAATCTGACGGAAGAAGGGGGGCGTTGAACAGGAGGACCAGCGAAAGTCTCGAAAATTCGCGCCAAGTCCGGCGAAAATAAACAATCCGAGAAAAACGACAAATTACTCGTCTTTATTGCTGCCGTCTTCCAGCGCTTTCCGGCGTTTGGCGTCGCTCAGGCGCTGCTTCATGCCGGCGACCTTCTTGATCTGCTTCTGCTTCTTGAGCGAATCGAGCATGTCCGGCAGCGGCGTGAAATCGTCTTCGATCGACGTCGTCTTGTAGTACTTGTCTTCGAGCTTGTCGATCTTTTCGAGGGCCGCATTGCGGGCGCTGTTGAGCGACGTGAAGCCGGTCATGAACTCGCGGAGGCACGATTCGTGACCTACCAGCTGTACGCTGTACACATGGCGACGGACGGTGGTTCCAGAAAGCCGGCGCTGAATGGTCATCTGCCAGGCGCCATGGTTTTCGACCAGGGCCAGTTCAGTTCCCATGCGATGAGCACGCACCGGCAGATCGTCATGATCGCGCGAGCGAAAATCGAACATTGAGTCGGCTCCTTGACTGCCCCGTCCTTGGATCGAAACGATCAGTTATTCGGATTAGATCGGTGCTGGCAACTTCGGTGATCTAGTCGAAATGTATCTTGCAGGAGTCCCCGTCGCATTGATTCCGCCCAAATCTGTACCGAATTCGTGCAAATTGCCGGTAGAAGAAGGCCCAGATAGGCAGACTGTAGGGAATATGCAGGAGCGGCGCCAAGATCCATAAGGGTGGCAGCTTGCGGGTCAGGTACCGAAATGCGGCCGCCCCGGCGTGACGCGTTCCGTTGGGCTCGACGACCAGCATTTCTTCCATCAGCTGGTCATGCGTCAGATCGGCGGCATACTGCGAAACGGCCGGATCATGCAGCGAAAGGTAGGAAAGTCGTCCCTTTCCCCCCAAAAAGTCGATCCAGCGAACGCTGCGGGTGCAAAAGCGGCAATGTCCGTCGTAGATCAAGACGTCGCGATCCGGGGCTTCGCTGGGGCTGGCCAGCGGGCGTTCCGCTTTTTTGTCGGTAGCTAACATTCCCGGATCACTTCTGAATTTGGAGGAAACAAACCTCTCTGCTGGGGAGTCTAACTTACAGCTGGAAACTACCCAAGCTAAGAACTGCGACCGGCGCGGCTCCGCAACGATTTTTCCCCATTTGTGTGGATAAATCGGGGGGAATTTCGGTACACTTCTTAGATGGGGCTTTTTCGCACGAATTACCAAGAAACGCCCCTTTTCTTCCGTTTCTCCCGTAAAGGTCAGAACGATGGACAAGTTGCATCAGCAAGTTGGCGCCGCACGTTGGCGACTGAACGCCCAGCAATTTCTGGAGCGGCTCGTCTGGTCGTTGTTGTTCGCCTATCTCGCGGCGGCGATCGCGCTGGCCGTGCCGAAGATCTGGCCGATCGGCGTCGACGGAGAAGTCTGGAAGTGGAGTTGGCTCGCCGGCGCCGCGGTCGTTGGGCTGCTGAGCGCGATGATCTGGACCTACGTCGTCCGTCGCAACTCGCTGGAAGCGGCGATCGAAATTGACCTCCGTTATGGCCTGCGGGAACGAGTTTCCAGCTCGCTCTCGCTCGACCAGGAAGAATTGGATTCGGAGTTTGGCCAGGCGCTCCTCTCGGACGCCGTCCGCCGAGTCGAACGAATCGACGTTCGCGAAAAGTTCCCGATCCACACTTCGTGGAAAGGTCTGCTGCCGGTTCTGGTGGCGGCGGTCGCGTTTATGGTCGCGATCTTCGTCCCTGACGCGCAGCCTGATCCAACTGCCGGTCAGGCGATCGCCAGCAACATCGATCAGGAAAAGAAGATCGTCAAAACGACGACTGAAGAGCTGAAAAAGAAGTTGGAAGAACGCCGTAAAGAAGCGGAAGAAAAAGGACTGACCGAAGCGTCGGAGCTGTTCAAGAAGCTGGAAGAAGGGACCGAAAAGATCGCCAAGAAGAAAGATGGCGATCAGAAGAAGACCTTGCTCGAGCTGAACGACCTGGCCCAGGCGCTCAAAGATAAAGTCAAAGAGCTCGGCATGTCCGAGGCGCTGAAAGACAAACTTGAAGCGCTGAAGAATCTCTCGAAAGGTCCGGCCGACAAGATCGCCGACGCCCTTAAAGATGGCGACCTGAAAAAGGCGATCGAAGAGATGAAGAAGCTGCAGCAGAAGATGGCCAACGGCGAGCTCTCGAAAGAAGAGCAGCAACAGCTCGGTCAGCAGCTGCAGGAAATGGCCGACAAGATGAAGCAGATGGCCGAGGCTGAAGCGCAAGCGAAAGAAGATCTGAAGAAGCAGATCGAACAGGCCAAGGCGGCCGGCGATCAAGAAGCGGCCAACAAGCTGCAAAAGCAGCTCGACCAAATGGAAATGCAGAGCGAACAGACGCAACGCATGAACCAGATGGCCCAGCAATTGGGCGAAGCGGCCGAACAAATGCAGGCCGGCAACATGCAGGAAGCGCAGCAGCAGCTAAGCCAGATGCAGCAACAGTTGGAAGATCTGCAAGGTCAGATGGACCAGCTCGAGATGATGGACGAAGCGATGGACCAGATGATGGCCGCCAAAGAGTCGATGTGCAAAGCCTGCCAAGGTGGCGAAGGGATGGACGGCATGGGTCAAATGGGCCAGATGGGCATGGGCCAAGGCCAGAAGCCCGGCAACGGCATGGGCGAAGGCCAAGGCCGCGGCGATCGTCCGGAAGAAGAAACCGACACCGGCTTCTATGACTCGCAAGTTCGCGCCGATCCCAAGAAGGGGAAAGGGGTGATCGTCGACTATATCGACGGCAAGAACATGGCCGGCAAAACGTTGATCGAAATCAAAGAAGCGATGTCGGCCGGCTCGTCCGACGACGCCGACGCGATCGTCGAAAAACGACTATCACGCGATCACGAGAAGAACGCCCAGCAATACTTCGACCTGATTCGAGACGGCGAATAACGCCGGTTCGATGCGGTTTGCGTAAACAGAGAGGGCGTCCCGTTTGGGACGCCCTGCTCTGTTTCTTGCGATCTTTCGGGTGCCGTTGACTACGGACGGAAGTCGTGGTCGGCGTCGATCATCTCGGCGAAGCGAGCCAGCAGCGTCGCGGCGTTGTCGAGATCTTCCAGCGAGATCACTTCCACCGCGCTGTGCATGTAGCGATTCGGAATCGAAACGCAGCCGGCCGCAACGCCCGCTTGCGACATTTGCAGCGCGTTGGAATCGTTGGAAGCCGGTTTGCCGAGCGCCGCCAGTTGATACGGAATCTTGTACGACTCGGCCGCTTCGACCAGCAGGTCGACCACCTTCGGGTTCATGTTCGGACCGCGGAAGATCACCGGGCCTTTGCCGAGGGTGATTTCCCCCAGTTGGCGTTTGTCGATCGTCGGGCAGTCGGTCGCATGGAACACGTCGACGCCGATGCCAACTTGCGGGTTGATGCCGTGAGCGCTCGTCTTGGCGCCGCGGAGACCGATTTCTTCCTGGACGGTCGAAACGCTGTAGAGGGCGCAGTTCAGCTTGCCGGCGCGACGGAGGGCTTCGAGCACGACCCAGAGACCGGTCGTGTTGTCCATCTTCGGTGCGTTGGCCAGGCCGTTTCGCATTTCTTCAAAGCCAAGCTTCAACGTCACCGGATCGCCAATCCGGACCAACTCTTTCGCTTCGGCCTGATCTTTGGCGCCAATGTCGAGCCAGAGGTCTTTCGTCTGGACGACCGTCTTTCGTTCTTCGTCGGTCAGCAAGTGAATCGGCTTGCGGGCGATCACCGCCGGAACCGGACCGGTCGACGTCCAGATTACCATCCGCTGACCGATCAACTGCTGTGGATCCCAACCGCCGATCGTCTGGGCGTAGATAAAACCGAGCTCATCGATCTGCGAGACGAGCATCCCGATCTGATCGCAGTGCCCGGCATACATCACCCGCAGGGGGGCCGACGTATTCTTGGCGCCGATCACGTTTCCGTGGAGGTCGGTCTCGACCGAGTCGGCGATCGGCTTCAGATAGGAGCGAACCAGATCCTGGACCGGTTTTTCATAACCAGAGGGACTGGGAGTATCGAGCAAACGCTTAAAGAATTCGAGCGGCGCAGATTCCATGGCGTCCTTTGCAGACAAAAAACGAGAAGGGTCAAAGGCTCTATCTTAACGGCTTGGCGGAAACTCAACAGCACGCTCTACCCGCGCGATTTGCAGCGGGTAGCTTTCGTACCACTCCTTTCGCCCTAGTCGTTGGACCCCAAGATGATCGACCTGGTTCTTCCAGGCGTCGATCGCGGCCAGATCGGTCCAATAAGAAACGGTGATACCGAATCCGTCGACGTCCCGGACCGATTCGATCCCCAAAAAGCCGGCCTGCTCGCGAGCCAGGTCCTCCATGCGCTCGGCCGCGGCCAGGTAACCCTGTCGATCGTTGTTCGTCCGCTGACTGGTAAAGATAACCGCATAGTAAGGGGGATTATCAAGCTGCGTCATACCTCGTCCTAAATCAGGTCGTAAAGCCCCCGAAACCTTTACCCTATAACAACTTTAGCCCGGTTGACGACGGCCGCCGCGGCCATCTACGATGAACGATTCGCTTCGATATCTTAGTCAGCTTGGGGAGTAGAGCGTTTCGCCATGCCAAAAACGAAGGTCGCCATCGTCGGCGTCGGCACCGTAGGCGCCGGCGTAGCGCGCATTCTACTCGACCACGGCGATCGCACCGCAAAAAATGCAGGTGCGACGCTCTGGCTGCAAAAAGCGGTCGTCCGCGATCTCAAACGGCAGCGCGATTGCCAGCTGCCGGAAGGTGTCCTGACGGACGACCTGAACGACATCGTCAATGATCCGGAGATCAAAGTCGTCGCGCAGTTGATGGGGGGCATTGATCAAGCCCGGACCACGATGCTCCGTCTGCTGGAAGCGGGCAAAGACATCGTCACCGCCAACAAGGCGCTGATCGCCGAACATGGTCCCGAGCTGTTCAGCCGCGCCCATGAACTGGGACGCTCGATCGCGTTCGACGCCGCAGTCGCCGGCGGGATTCCGATCATTACGAACCTGACGCAGTGCCTGACCGCAAATCAAGTAACGTCGCTGGTCGGCATTCTGAACGGCACCAGCAACTTCATCGTCTCGAAGATGGAGGAAGACGGCCACGACTACAACGACGCCGTCCGCGAAGCCCAAGCCCGCGGCTACGCCGAAGCCGATCCGACGATGGACGTCGACGGTTCGGACGCCGCCCAAAAGCTGGCGATCCTCGCCCACATCGCCTTTGGCGCCGCGATCGACTGGAAGAAGATTCCTCGCGTCGGCATTGATTCGCTCGATCCGATCGACCTGAAGTTCGCCAAGGAACTTGGTTATCGCGTCAAACTGTTGGCGGTCGCTCGCATGACCGAGACCGGGCTGGAACTGCACGTCTCGCCGACGCTGGTGAAGATCGGTCGCCCGCTGGCCGAAGTCCGTGGCGCGTACAACGCGATCAGCGTCACCGGCGATCAGGTAGGCGAGTTGTTCTATCACGGCTTGGGCGCCGGGCAAAAGCCAACCGCTTCGTCGGTCGTCGCCGACCTGATCGACACCGCCGTCGGACGCACCGCGCTCACCTTCCGCACGCTGAAGCTGTTCACCAGCCACAATCCTGACGTGGCGATCTGCCCGGCGACGGAAATTGTCGGCCGCTACTACTTCCGCTTCCTGGTCGACGATCGCCCCGGCGTATTGGCCGAGATCGCGGCGATCCTGGGAACGCACAACATTTCGATCGCGTCGGTCATTCAGCACGAGCCGGACGAAGAGGGGGAAAACGCCGTCGTCTCGCTCATCATCATGACCCACACAGCGACCGACGGCGACGCAGACGCCGCGCTCACAGAAATCGTTCGGCTCGATAGCGTGCGAGCCGGCAACCGCAAACTTCGCGTTCAAGACTAAAGCGAGATAGCGATGAAATACGCCATCATCATTCCGGACGGTTGCGCAGACGAACCTCAAGAGTCGCTCGGCGGCAAAACGCCGCTGGCGGCCGCCAACACGCCCAACATGGACGCCATCGTCGCGGCTGGTACCGTCGGCCGCGCGAACAACGTGCCGGACCATTTGCCGGCCGGTAGCGACGTGGCGAACCTCAGCTTGCTCGGCTACAACCCGAACGAATACTTCACCGGCCGCGCTCCGCTGGAAGCGGCCGCGCAAGGGATCGTCCTGGCGCCAGAAGACTGGGCGATTCGCTGCAACCTGGTCTGCGTGCAAGACCAGACGATGAAGAGCTTCACCGCCGGACATATCTCCAGCGAAGAAGCAGCCGAACTGCTGAAAGCGGCGCAAGAGGAACTCGGCAGCGAACTGCTCGAATTCATCCCCGGCGTCAGCTATCGCAACCTGCTTCTCTATCGCGGCGAAAAGTCGCCGGCGCCCTTCTCGCAAGACACGCGCACCACGCCGCCGCACGACCTGACCGACAAGTCGGTCGCCGACGATTACCCGCGCGGTCCAGGCAGCGATCTGCTGGCCGAACTGATGAGCCGCAGCGTCGAGATCTTCGCCGATCACCCGGTCAACAAAAAGCGAATCGCCGAAGGGAAGCTTCCGGCGACCAACGTCTGGCTGTGGGGAATCGGCAAGCGTCCGGCGCTGAAGTCATTCCAAGAAGTCTACGGCCGTAGCGGCAAGATGATCACTGCGGTCGACCTGCTGCGTGGTTTGGCCGCGCTCGTTGGTTGGGACCGGATCGAAGTTCCCGGCGCGACCGGCTACATCGACACTGATTACGCCGCCAAAGGGAAGTACGCGATCGACGCGTTGCCGACGACCGACATCATTTGCGTCCATGTCGAAGCTCCCGATGAAGCGTCGCACGAAGGACGCGCCGACGCCAAGATCAAAGCGCTCGAAGAAATCGACAAGCACATTGTCGGCCCGCTTCACGAAGCGTTGAAGAAGCAAGGCGACTATCGCATTCTGGTCACCCCGGATCATCCGACGCCGGTCCGAACCAAGACCCACAGCCACGGCTTTGTGCCGCTGGCGATTTGCGGTACCGGCGTCGCCGCGGACGAATACAAGACGTACGACGAGGAAAACGCCGGACAATCCGCGCTATCGTTTGACGATGGCTGGCGCATGATGCGTCATTTCCTCGACGGCTAAACGCGTCTCCCCTGCTCCCCCACCTGCAGCACTTGCCAAAAGGCCGAAAACCAACATGTCTTTGATCGTTCAAAAGTTCGGCGGCACCAGCGTCGCTGATTGCGAGAAAATCGTCGCCGCCGCTCGCAAGGCGATCCGCGCTCAAAAAGAAGGCCACCAGGTCGTGATGGTGGTCAGCGCGATGGGCAAGAATACCGACGTCCTGGTCGACCTGGCGAAGCAGATCAATGATCGTCCGCCGGCCCGCGAGATGGACATGCTCCTCTCGACCGGCGAGCAGGTCAGCGTCGCGCTGATGGCGATGGCGATCCACTCGCTGGGCGCCAAAGCGGTCAGCCTAACCGGTGCGCAGATCGGCATCAAGACCGACAGCACGCACACCAAGGCCCGCATCATCTCGATCGAAACCGAGCGAGTCAAACAGCTGCTCGACGCCGGCAACATCGTCATCGCCGCCGGCTTCCAGGGGATCGACGAGAACATGAACATTACGACGCTCGGCCGCGGCGGTAGCGATACCACGGCCGTTGCGCTCGCTGCGGTGCTCGACGCCGACGCCTGCGAGATTTACACCGACGTCGACGGCGTTTACACGACCGACCCGCGTCTGCTGGCCGAAGCGCGTCGCGTGCTGCAAATCAGCTACGACGAAATGCTGGAGCTCGCCAGCCTTGGCGCCGGCGTCATGCACAGTCGCTCGATCGAGTTCGCCAAGAAGTTCGGCGTGCCGATTCACGTTCGCAGCAGCTTTACCGACATCACCGGCACGATGATCGTCGATCAGCCCGAGTCGAAAACTCGCCCGGTCGGCGGCGCCGCGATGACCAAGAACGAAGCCCGCGTCACAATCGAAGGAGTGCCGGACGTCCCGGGGATCTCGCACGAACTGTTCCATAGCATCGCGTCGAAGGCGATCTCAGTCGACATGATCGTGCAGAACATCGGCGCCGACGGCCGTGCGAACATTTCGTTCACCGTGCCGCGCGATGAACTGGAACAAACGCTCGAAGCGGTCCGCAGCGCCGCCGACATTTTGCAGTACGAAAACGTCGCCCACGACGAAAACGTCTCGAAGATCTCGGTCGTTGGTCTCGGCATGGCCGAGCAATCGGGCGTCGCCGACAAGATGTTCCGCGTCCTGGCCGACGCTGGGATCAACATCCAGATGATCACCACCAGCGAGATCAAGATCTCGGTGCTGGTTTCGCGAGCCGACGCCCAGCGAGCCTTGGCCGCGGTTCACTCCGGCTTCCTGCTCGACGTCAAACCGGACGACGCTCCGGAGTCGGTCGCGGCCGTTTCGCGGGCACGCGCTCATGACGCCGCCGAAGTGGTCGCGCGACTTCGCACGATGGAAGACCTGACGATCGACAGCATCGTGCTCGACGATTCGCAGTCGGTCATCGCGCTGCGTCGCATTCCTGATCGCCCCGGTATCGCGGCCCAGGTCTTTGAAGCGATTGCGGCGAAAGGAATTCTGGTCGACATGATTGTCCAGAACGTCGGACGCGGCGATGCGGCGAACCTGAGCTTGACGGTTCCGAAAGAAGACAGCGAGAACGCGCTGTTGGTCGCCAAGAAGATTGGCGAACAGTTGGGCGCCGAAGAAATCTTGTGCAAGGCGGACGCCGCGAAACTGTCGGTCTCCGGCATCGGTCTTCGCAGCCATACCGGCGTCGGCATTCGCATGTTCCGCGCCTTGAGCGACGCTGGGATCAATGTCGAGTTGATCAACACGTCGGAAGTGATGGTCAACGTGATCGTCGAAGGCAAACAAGGAAAAGCCGGCCTGACCGCTTTGAACAAAGCCTTCGCCGACGTGCTGCTCGACTAGGTCAAGCTCGTCGTTTTGGGAACAAAAAAGGGAAGCGAGCAATTTCGCTTCCCTTTTTCGTCTCTTGAATAGCGCCGCGAGGCGTTACTTCTTCAGATCGAAATCAACCGACTCCGCATCGGCCGTGATTTCGACTTCCAGCGTCGACGCGTCGTTGTATTTCGCCGGTACGCGATCGACGACCGGCTGAAATCCGGTTTCATCCGGTTTGCCGGCCGCCTTCGGCGAGCGAATGATCACCTGCTTCTTGCCGGCGGTAACTTGCGTCGAATACTTACCGTTTTCGATCACGCCGAACGCTTCTGAGCCTTCCGAAACGTCCGCTGGCGAAGTGAACTGAATGTCGCCCGACTCTAGCGGCTTCCCTTGCAAGGTGACCGATCCAGAGATTTCAAACCGTGGGGCGAAGCGATCGTCCTGCGCTGCGCCGCATCCGAGCGTCAAAACCAAGAGCGCCGGCGCGATCGCCAGCGACCAGGGATGAATCTTTACAAGCATGTCTATTGTTATCCGTATGCGAGTCTGCTGTAGGCGGAATTACCAAGGCGTTACGTGAGGTTCGCGATTAGAACTCGCCCAACACGTAGCCGTCATGGCGGATCGCCAGGTTGGCGAGCGTCGTGTTATCGATCGTTTCCGCAATGAAGCGAACCGAACCGTCGCACAACGTCGCCTGCACGCCGCCGGGATGAGCCGAAGCGAGCGGAGTATTGGCGCCGCCGCTGGTATAGCCGCTTTCGATAAAGACGCCGGAGGCGGCCGTACCCGAAAAGAACTGCGACTTGCCCGGGTTAATCTTGTAGCGAATCGAGGTCAGGCTGAACGCACGACCGCCGGTTCCTAGCGTCACGATCGGACGAGCGTCGGTTCCTTTCGACCCCATGAAGAAGCCATGGCGACCGCTCGGACGGAAGTCGAATGGAGTGCCGGCGTCCTTGTAGATCCAGTCGCTCACTTCGCTCACCACCATCGTGTTGCTCGTGCCGTCGGTGACGTCGGCGAACTTGGTCTGCGAGTTCATGTGCAGCACGCCGTTGATCGTCGCTGCGCCAAAGTAGGAAGAGGAATAGAACTGTTCGACGTTATTAGCCGCGACCGTTCCGCCAAAGCCGTTAATCGTACCCGAGATGCCGACGTAGTCCGAAATCATCGCCTTCGGCGTGAACGCAGCGACGTGATCCATCGGCGACGACGGACAAACGTAGGCGTCAAATATCGGCGTGTCCCCTGCCCCGTTGCCGAGCGCATTGAGAATCGCGGTCGAGTTGTAGCTGTTGCCCGAGGTCAGCTGCGCTTGATCGAAGGCGTTCCCGAGTTCGAGGAACGGCATCAGGTAACCCATCCACGAAACGCCCCAGTTGGTGGCGGTCGCTTTGCCGAACGGCGCGAGGTCATTGGCGCTGCCTGGAGGAAAGCGGCCGTACGTATCGTGGAAATTGTGCAGCCCGAGGCCGTGCTGCTTCAGGTTGTTCGTGCATTGCATCCGACGAGCCGCTTCGCGCGCCTGTTGAACTGCCGGCAAAAGCAGAGCGATCAACACGCCGATGATGGCGATCACAACCAAGAGTTCAACCAGCGTGAAGCCGGAACGTTTTCGCTTCGATACCGTATGTTGCATAGCGCTTCCCCAGATATGAATGAAAGAAACAAGAGAGCGAGGGCGATTGCTGCACGAGAGAGGTCCAAAATCCCCTTGGATTTCGGGTCGTGCGAAAAGGTTGGGTCAATTGTAGACAAGCGCCCAATCGCTCCATAGGCGAATTCGCCCGCAATAGGGAGGGGTTTCACGCAACAAAAAAACTACGCATCAGTCGCCGCAAAAAGGTGGCAACTAATGCGTAGTCATATTTTTGCTAAAAAGCTGAATTTCGATTTTCGCAACCGCGGCCGGGTTAGCGAATCACTTCTCCTTCGACGTCGAGCAGTTGCGAGTTCGGTACCGAGTTGCCGAAGCGATCATATTGATCGAAGGTCCAGACGACTTTCTTCGCCTTCGGTTCGATCTCAACCAGCAACGGTTGTCCCGGGCCAGCGTGGCAATTGCCGATGACATAGTTGCCGTTGGGGAGCACTTCCAGCGTCGTCACCCAAGCGAACGTGATCCCCGGCAGTTCGTTCTGCTCCAATCGCCAGACGACTTTTTGATCATGATCGACTTCGATCACGCCGTGCCCGTTGCCGGTCGAGATCAACGTGTTGCCGTTCTTCAGACGAACTGCGGCGAAGCATTGATTGCCCCACGCTTCCGGACCATGACCGCCGGCCGGCTTCTTGTCGAACAGCGGCACGTTGTATTCCCAGACGATGTCGCCGGTCTCGCCGTCATATTCGCGGACCTTGCCGTCCCCTTCGTGACAGACGAGGTAGTTGCCGTTTTCCAGCTTGCGAACCAGCCGCGTGTCGCGATGCGGGTGCGGATTGTCGACGACCAGCTTCACTTCCTTCAGCAGTTTGCCGTCGCGGTCGATTTCGATAATGCGACCGATACCTGATTCGGCGATCATCATCTTGCCATCGGCCAGCGGTTGAAAGGCGTGAACTTCGATCGGCTTGCCGGCGTTGCCGTTTTCGTTCGCACAGTCGTACGACCAGACGATCTTCTTTTGGGCCGGGTCGATCTCGACGATCTTCTTCATCCCTTGCTGGGCGTAGATGTGTCCGTCGGCGGTGACGTGAATGTCATGGATGTCGCCAAACGGCATCTCCCACTCAACCTTGCCGTCGGCGTCGACGATCGCCAGTTTGCCGGCGCCTTGCGTGACGAGACGATGACCGGCATAGGCGGGAAGTGCGAAAGCGGCTGCCAACAGCAGCGAAAGGAGAAGTCGCGGCATGGGGGAACTCCAGTGACGGGGAACAGGTATCAACCGTCATCGTAGTCCCCTGGCCGCGCGAAACAACCCAACCGGCAAACTTCAAAATCGGGCGAAGGTTGGTTTCGCAAAGCGGCGGCGGGCTTAGTTCGCCGATTCGTCCAGGACGTGCTCTTCGACGTAGATCGGCAGATTCGGCTGATTGGTAACCGCAATGGCGATCGCGTCGGAAGGACGAGCGTCAATTTCGATCAACTCTCCATCCCGTTTGATGCGGAGGTTGGCGAAGTAGGTCCCTTGATTCAAATCGCAAATGACGACGCTATCGAGTACGCCCCCCATCTGCTCGATGATGTTGCAGATCAGGTCATGCGTCAGCGGGCGAGGCGAAGCGAAGTCTTTAACGCGACGATGAATGCTGGTCGCCTCAAAGATGCCGATCATGATCGGAAACTGGCGATCGCCATCGACTTCCTTGAGGTAGATGACCTGCTGATCGTTAATCTCGCTGATGATGATCCGCGAGAGTTCCATTTGGACCGGCATAGATGGTAAACCGATGATCGTGAGGCGAGGAGACGGGCCTGGGGACGCGTCTCCATTATAGACGGCGGAGGATTGCGGCGACCAGAGCAAGGCGATTTCGCCCTATGCGGCCCGCCGCTTTCCCTTACTTTTTCAGCAGTTTCGCCAGGGCGGCTTCGACCGTTTCCAGCTCGCGCTGGGCGTTTTCCAAGCTTTCCCGTTCTTTGGCGACCACGTCGGCCGGTGCGCGTTCGACGAAACTGGCGTTCGAAAGCTTCTTCTCTTTGCCGGTGATCATCCCCAGCAAACGCTCGCGCTGCTTTTCGTTTCGTTCGATTTCGGCGCCGACGTCGATGAAGTCCTTCAGGTCGACATAGACTTCCATCCCCGGCAAGTCGATGCGAGCGTTGGTTTCCGGAATCGTCACTTCGGCGCCCCAACCGACGCTCTTCGCGTTGGCCATCGAACCGAAGTAAGCTTCCATCGACTCGAGCAGTTCGACCGTCTTGGCGTCGCAGCGAATCGTGAACTCGATCATCTCGCGCGGCGCAATGTTCTGGCGGCTGCGGATTTCGCGCAGACTGGCCAGCGTTTCTTGGAACTTGGCGAACTGCGCTTCGATCTTTTCGTCTTGCCAGGCCGGATCAATCGGCGGCCACTCGGCGATCATGATGCTCTCGGTCGCTTCGGTCACTTCGGCGAAACCGCGTTTCGGCGCGAGCTTGCCGAGCGACTGCCAAATTTCTTCCGTGATGAACGGCACCAGCGGATGGAGCATTCGCAATAGCGAATCGAGCACGAAGATGATCACGCGTTGAGCCAGCGGACGCTGCGCCGGATCGGTGAATCGTTCCTTCGTCATTTCGAGATAGAAGCTGCAGAAGTTGTCCCACGCGAAGTCGTACAGCGCACGGGCCGCATCGGCGTAGCGATACGATTCCAGGCAGCGAGTCATTTCCGCTTCGGCCGAAGCCAACCGACTGAGAATCCAACGATCTTCGAGCAGCAAATCGGCGTCGTCGATCGGGGCCGGTTCGAACCCTTCCAGGTTGATCATCGTGAACCGAGCGGCGTTCCACAGCTTGTTGCAGAAGTTACGCCCAATCTCGAAGCGTTCGCTCACCACAGCGCCGCGCGGCAGCGCCAGGTCGGCGTCGCTAAACGCCCACTGCGTCGAGAATTCCTTCGAGCACTTCTTGCATTCGATCTTCGGCTGGATCCGGTTCTTCTTCGTCTGATCGATTAGCGCGCCGCAGTGGGGGCACTCGAACTGCACCGGCATCCGCACGTCTTGCGTTTCGGTGGTCAGATAGGCCAAACCAAAGCGAAGCGAGTCGGCGCCGAACTTCTCGATCACATCCAACGGATCGACCCCGTTCCCCTTCGACTTCGACATTCGTTCTCCCAGGCCATCCAGAATGGTCGGGTGAATGAAGACTTCGCGGAACGGAATCTCGCCCATGTTGTTCAGGCCGGCCAGCACCATGCGGGCCACCCACAACGTGATGATGTCGCGGCTGGTGATCAGCGTGCTGGTCGGATAGAAGTACTCCAGCTCCGGCGTCTTCTCGGGCCAACCCAAGGTCGAGTGGGGCCAGAGCGCCGAGCTGAACCAGGTATCGAGCACGTCATTTTCCCGCACGAAGCCGAGCTTTTCGTACTTCGTGGCCAGGGCGTCGTCATCTTCGTTGATGCAGACGTGGATCATCGAGTAGGGCATCCCCACCCGCGCGGCGCCTTGGATGGTGCCGGTCTTTTCGGCGGCCTGACGTTCGGGATCTCGTTCCACCTGATAGGCGGCGCGTTCCGCTTTGATATCGGGATCGGCGTCGAGCTTCGCGATCAGCTCGTCGTGATCTTCTTTCAACTGGCAAGTTTGCGACCAGATCGGAATCTGATGTCCCCACCAGAGCTGACGGCTAACCGGCCAATCGCGCTTTTCGCTGAGCCAATCGACGTAGCCCTTGGCGTAACGGGTCGGGAAGATCTTCACGCGACCATCGGTCACCGCGTCCATCGCGCTTTGCGCCAGTTCGTCCATGCGGATGAACCACTGGTCGGCCAGGTACGGCTCGATCGGCGTCTTGCTCCGGTCGGAGTGCGCCAGGTCGATCTCGCGATCTTCCACCTTGTCGAGCAAACCGATGGCGTCGAGATCGGCCACCACTTTTTCGCGGGCGTCGTAGATCTTCAGCCCTTTGTACTGAGCGGCGTTCTCGTTGAGCGTGCCGTCCGGGTTCAGGATGTTGATCATCGGCAGCTCGTTCCGAATGCCGACTTCATAGTCGTTCGGATCATGCGCCGGCGTGATCTTCACGCAGCCGGACCCAAGCTCCGGCTTCGCCCACTGGTCGGCGATCAGCGGAATTTCGCGTTCGATCAGCGGTAGCATCAGCTTGCGGCCGGCCAGCGCCATGTCGCGCAAGATGATCAGCTGCGGCAGCATCGTCTTGCGGCGTTCGGCGATGCGGTCGAGTTCCGCCTGAATCTCCGGCTTCTCTTTTCCCGGCGCCGTCTTCAGCTTTTCTTTCAGCTCCGCTTCCAAGTCGTTGAGCGCCTGCTCTGGATCGGGGTGGACCGCCACCGCCGTATCGCCGAGCATCGTCTCGGGCCGGGTCGTCGCGATCGTCACCACTGGCGGTTCGCCTGGTTGCGGGTCGATCACCGGATAGCTGAAGTGCCAGAAGTGCCCTTGGGTCGTTTCGTGGAACACTTCATCGTCGCTCACAGCGGTTTGCAGGAACGTGTCCCAGTTGACCAGACGCTTCCCTTTGTAGATCAGGTTCTTCGCGAACAGATCGTAGAAGGTGCTCCGCACGGCGCGAGCGCAGACCGGGTCGAGCGTGAACCGCGTCCGCTCCCAATCGCAACTGCTACCCATCCGCTTCAGCTGGCCGAGAATGCGAGCTTCGTACTGATCTTTCCACTTCCAGATCCGCTCGACCATCTTCTCGCGGCCCAGGTCGTGGCGCGATAGGCCTTCTTCTTCCAGAATGCGACGTTCCACCACCGCTTGCGTCGCGATGCCCGCGTGATCGGTACCGGGGATCCAGAGGGCTTCAAACCCTTTCATCCGCTTGTAGCGGATCAGCACGTCTTGCAGCGTGTTGTTGAGGGCGTGTCCCAGGTGCAGAGCGCCGGTCACGTTCGGCGGCGGAATCACGATCGTGTAGGGATCTTTGTTCGGATTCGGCTCGGCGTGGAAGTAGCCCCGCTCTTCCCACATCGGGTAGATGCGCTGCTGGGCGGCCACGAAATCAAATCGATTCGGGAGATCTTTCGGATTGAAAGTCACAGCTTCCACTTTCTTTGGTCTACAGCGTTGTTTGCATCAGGGGCAGGCGAGAGTTACTTCGCCGTCGATTCAGCGCTGGCCCGCGCCGGCGACTTGCCCCGTTGCTCATCTTTGTGAAGTTTGTATTCGATGGAATCGACCAGCGCGTTCCAGCTGGCCTGGATGATATTCTCACTGACGCCGATGGTTCCCCAGACGTCATCTTCGTCCGCGCTTTCGATCATCACGCGGATTCTGGCGGCGGTCCCCGCCTCTTGATTGACGACGCGTACCTTGTAGTCGACCAGGTGCATCGTTTCGAGCGTCGGGAAGCAGCCGTTCAGCGCCTTGCGGAGCGCCACGTCGAGCGCCTGCACCGGACCGTCTCCTTCGCCGACTTCGTAGCGTACTTCGCCGTCGACCGAAACTTTCACCGTCGCTTCGGTCACCAGGTCGACCACTTTGTGTTCGACCAGGTCTTCGACTTCGACGTGGTACTTCAAAATCTCGAAGTGGGGCCGAAAGACGCCGGCGACCCGTTTGACCAGCAAGTCGAACGACGCTTCGGCCGCTTCGTACTGGTAACCTTGGTTTTCCTTGCTGACGACCTCGGCCAGGATCTTATCCATCAAGACGCGATCGTCTTGCAGGTTGTGCTTGGTCGTCAGGGCGACGATGTTCGAGCGACCCGACAATTCGCTCACCAAGACGCGACGTTCGTTGCCGACCGTTTGCGGGTCGATATGTTCGTAGCTCGACGCGGCCCGGTTGATCGCGTGGACGTGCATTCCCCCTTTGTGAGCGAAGGCGCTTTGCCCGACGAACGGTTGGTTGTTGCGACGATTGACGTTGGCGGTGTCGTAGACGTAACGCGAAAGTTCGGTCAAATGATCGAAGCCCGCGCCCCCGATGACGTCGTAACCTTTCTTTTTCAAGCCAAGGTTTGCGATCACCGAGATCAGGTCGGCGTTGCCGCAACGTTCGCCGAAGCCGTTGATCGTTCCTTGCACCTGGACAGCGCCGGCGTCGACTGCGGCCAGACTGTTGGCGACCGCTAGATCGCCATCGTTATGCGTATGGATGCCGACCGGCACGTTGAATTCGGCCAGCGCTTCGATCGCCTTCTTGGCGTAGTCGGCGATTTCTTCCGGCAGGCTGCCGCCGTTGGTATCGCACATCACCACCAAGCGTGCGCCCGCTTTGGCGGCGGTCCGAATCGTTTCGGCCGCGTATTCCGGGTTCGCTTTCCAGCCGTCGAAGAAGTGCTCGGCGTCGTAAATGACTTCGCGCCCTTGGCTGACGATGTAGCTGATCGAGTCGGCGATCATCGCCAGGTTTTCTTCCAGCGTCACGCGGAGGACGTCGGTCACATGAAAGTCATGCGTCTTACCGACGATGGTGACGACCGGCGCGCCCGAATCGACCAGCGCTTGCATGCCGGGATCGTCAGCGGCGGCCATTCCCTTACGGCGGGTCATGCCGAAGGCGCAGACCTTCGTATGTTTCAGGTCGAGCTCTTGGACCCGCTTGAAGTACTCGGCGTCTTTTTCATTCGACAGGGGATAGCCTCCCTCCACGAAATCGACGCCGATCTCATCCAGACGCTCGGTAATCGACAGCTTGTCCTGCAAAGAAAAGCTTACGCCTTCTCCTTGGGCGCCGTCACGAAGCGTCGTGTCGTAGATCTCGATTTTTCTCATGAAGAAAGTCCCTACTGGCGGGGCGTGCCGTTTGGGTTGCCGCGGTTAGCGA
The DNA here is from genome assembly GCF_020966755.1 of Blastopirellula sediminis. Taxonomy (NCBI): domain Bacteria; kingdom Pseudomonadati; phylum Planctomycetota; class Planctomycetia; order Pirellulales; family Pirellulaceae; genus Blastopirellula; species Blastopirellula sediminis. The sequence goes on along the minus strand of NZ_JAJKFT010000004.1, from coordinate 193,028 downwards.
CGAAAATAAAAAAAGCCCTGAGGCCGCAACGGGCTTCAGGGCTGTTGGATTTCGGTGATTTGCCGTTTCCTCTAGCCAAGCCCACAACGGCCCGGTACTACGATCCGTACGATCGTAATCGGTCCAATCTGCGAGCCTACGTTGATCAGCGTGTTGGGCATTTTATCTGCACCCTACTGAGGCGGACGGCTGTCTCACACAAGTGTGCGTGGAAGACGTAAGTCTAAAATTACCATTATTCTATGTCAACCAGACGCCCCCACCAGCTGGGCGGTTCGCGGTCTGATCCACATTCCCTTTAGATCGACCCGGCGGCGGCTGCGATCGACGATCTGGCAAAAACTTCCCATTTTGCCAGTTCTACGGGGAAAACCGGGGATCGCCGCCCGAATTACGCCGTCTTCTGGCGATCTCCTTCGTCCTCGTCCTCTTCTTCCTCTTCGTCTTCCTCCTCGTACTCCTCTTCCTCGTATTCTTCCTCTTCGTACTCGTACTCTTCTTCGTCCCCTTCCGCTTCCTCTTCTTCATACTCGGAGTCGTCTTCGTCGTACTCTTCGACTTCTTCGTACTCCTCTTCCTCTTCGAACACTTCCTCTTCTTCTTCGTCGTATTCCTCTTCCTCCTCCTCTTCTTCCATCGCAGGAACCGGGACGACTTTGTTCGAGCGTTTCGCTTTCGGCTCTTCTTTCTTCTTAGGCGGAGCTTCGTTGATCTCCGGCTCTTCTTCCATTTCAATCTTGCCGACGCCGTCCCCGGCCTTCATTTGCTCCCATTCGGCGACGCTGATCAATACCTCGCGGGCCTGAGAACCGTTGTACGGACCAACGATTCCATCTTCCGCCATGAAGTCGATCAAGCGTGCGCCACGACCATAACCGACGCCAAGCGCCCGCTGCAGCAAAGAAACGCTGCCGCGCTGCTCGGCGACGATCACGTCGACCGCCTGCTCGTACATTTCGTCCCGCTTCTTCATCTTGCTGGGATCGGCGACGGCGCCATCTTCGACGCGCAGCTGGACCAGTTCTTTGACGAAGTCCTGTTCGCCGGTGCTGACGAAATCGACGACGCTGTTGATCTCTTCGTCCGAGAGGTAGGTACCCTGACCACGCATCAGCGAGCTGGTCCCTGGCCAGAGGAAGAGCATGTCGCCGTTGCCGAGCAGCTTGTCGGCGCCCATTTCGTCGAGCACAACGCGGCTGTCCGTACGGCTGGCCACCTGGAACGCCAAGCGAGCCGGCAAGTTCGACTTGATCAAACCGGTGATGACGTCGACCGTCGGCTTTTGCGTCGCAAGGATCAGGTGGATCCCGACCGCTCGGCTCTTCTGAGCGAGACGAATGATGTGCTGTTCGACTTCCTTCCCGGCGGTCATCATGAGGTCCGCCATTTCGTCGGCGACGATCACGATGTAGGGCAAGTGCGTCGGAACCGATTTGCGATCTTCTTCGTCTCCCACTTCCAGACGTTCGTAGATCTCTTCGGCGCTCAGCTGGTTGAAGACGCTCAAGTGACGGACGCCAACCTTGGCGAGCAGTTGATACCGCTCTTCCATCTTCTCGACCGCCCAGGCCAAGATCGCTTCCGCCTTCTTCATGTCGGTAACCACCGGGTGCATCAGGTGCGGCAGCGTCTTGTAGCAGCTCAATTCGACCATCTTCGGGTCGATCATCAGCATGCGGACTTCGTCGGGACGACGGGTCATCAAAATCGAAGTGATCAGCGCGTTCAAACAGACCGACTTACCGGTACCTGTACGACCGGCGATCAACAAGTGAGGCATCGACGCCAGGTCGACGACCAGCGGATTGCCAGAGACGTCCTTGCCGAGGAAGATCGGAATCTTCATCTTGCCCGAACGGCCGAGTCCTTCTTCCATCACTTCGCGCAGGCGGACCATCTGCCGCTCTTCGTTCGGCACTTCGATCCCGACGGTGTTCTTGCCGGGGATCGGCGCAACGATGCGGACGCTCGGCACGCGGAGCGCAATCGCCAGGTCGTCGGCCAGGCCGGTGATCTTCGAAAGTCGGAGACCGGCTTCGAGTTCGACTTCGTACTGGGCGATGACCGGACCGGTCTCGATTTCGACCACCTTGACGTTGAAGCCGAAGTTGGCGAACGTCTTTTCGAGGACCTTCGCCTTTTGACGGACTTCTTTCTCTTGCGCCTCGTACGAGAACTCTTCGTTCTCGATGAGCAGGTCGATCGGCGGCAGTTCGTAATGCTCGTGCTTCGGCTCGTCGTCGGCGGCGGCGTTCAGTTCTTTGATTACCGCGGCGCGATCGTCTTCCTTCGCCTTCTTTTTCGAATTGCGGTTCTTGACCGCGAGCGGATCCTCGGCCTTCTCCGCCGCCTTATCGGCGAGCGTTTTGACCGGGATCGCTTCGTCTTCCGCCGCTTCCTCTTCTTCGATTTCCTCTTCCCACTCGCCTTCTTCCTCTTCGGCGGCGACCTCCTCTTCTTCTTCCCACTCTTCCCCTTCGGCTTCCTCTTCCTCGTACTCGACTTCCTCTTCGTCTTCGGCGACTTCTACCTGGCGACCACCGATGCGAATGGTCATCCCTTCGGCGATTTCTTCTTCGACATCTTCCAGGTCAGTCGTTTCGGCTTCCTCGTCCGCAGCTTCGGCATCTTCCGCGACCCCCTTCTTACCAATTCGCTTGGCGACCATTTGTTTGCCGAGAACCGCCGTCTCGATTCCCTTGACGCCGACGATCATCGCAATGCGGAGAATCTCATAGTCGGTGCAAAGGAAGAGTCCGACCGCCGTGACGGTCAGGGCGAGCAGCGTTCCGCCGACCGCCGCAAAGTGCTGATGCAGCAGCGTCGATGCCAACATGCCGAGGGCGCCGCCGGAACCGGCCAAGGGACCGTTCCCCATGGCGGGCGCATACATCGCCGCCAGCGCGGTCAAACCGGTCAGCGAGGCGAGCCAGCCGAACATGCGAATCGCCGGCGCCGAGACTTCCATCCGCTTCAGCAAAATGAAGTCGAGTGCGGCCAGCGAAATGACCAGATAAAAGGCTCCCAGTCCGCCGAGTCGCGAAAAGAGCAAATCGGCCGCCAAGGCGCCCATGCCGCCGCAGATGTTGTGGGCGCGCTGCGTAGGCGGGTAGACCACCACGTCAGGCTGATAAACTTCGCTGATCGGAAAAATCGGCGCAGGGATCGGATCCGCTGCGTCGTAGCTGACGAGCGAGAGTATGAGAAATAAGACCGCCGCCGCCAAACCGATTGCGATTAGGTCGCGATGAAGGCTGCGATTTTCGAACATGGCGGGCGCCACTCCTTTATGGCAAACGACATGCCGCGCATGTCGCGAAGTCGCAGGGCGAATCCTTGCCCGACAAATCCTGTTGGTCCGTCTCTCTCTACTTCGGCATTGCTAGCGAGACGAAATCAGCGACAGATCGCCGCGCGGCGCCGTTTCGCTGGTGAAAAGAATCGGAGCCCGCGGCACGACCGGCACAGTCGGCAAGAGTGGAAATGCGACTCGAAGGGGTGGCACTGCTGGCTTGTCCAGCAGTGTGGCGTTATGGAACGAATTCTGAAAAGATTGCCCCTCAAAACGAATCGACAGATGGATATCTAGCGACTTTGAGGCTGCACACTGCTGGACAAGCCAGCAGTGTCACCCATTACTCAAGCGTGTGGACGAAGTTCTTGGCCGGCTTCCAACTGCCGTCGGTTCGTTTCGTCAAAATCGCGACCAGGCGTCCCGCTTCGTCGAGCGCGGCGACTTCCACTTCGGCCGATTCCATCTCAGGGCGAATGCCGCGAGCGAAACGCATCTCGTTCAGTTCTTCCGGCGTGAGCGTGATCTGCGGCATTCCCGCGACGGCGGTCGCCAGAGGAGCGAGGTTGGCGGCGACTGTTTCGGCGCTCAATTGCTCTACCGGCAACGCATCTTCCAGGCGAAACTCGCCGATCGCCGTCCGCGTTAGCCCAGTCATCACTGCGCCGCTGTCGAGTCGCTCGCCGATGTCGCGGCCGAGCGCACGCATGTAGGTTCCGCCGCCGCAGAGGACGTCAATCTCAAACAGCGGATACTCGAACCCGCGCAAGGTGATCTCATAGATCGAGACTTCGCGCGGCGCCAGCTCGACCGCTTCTCCTTGACGAGCCAAATCGTAGGCTCGCTTGCCGTCGATCTTCAGGGCCGAGAAGGAAGAAGGGCGTTGTTGGATCTGGCCAACGAACTCCGGCAAGACGGCGGCAAGTTGGTCGGCGGTGACGATGGGAGCGTCCGCAAGTTCAGTAATCGTTCCTTCCAGGTCCTCCGTATCGCTCGTCTTCCCGAGTTCAAACTGGCCAAGGTACCGCTTCGGCATGTTTTGCACGTTTTCGATCAACCGCGTCCCGCTGCCGACGCAGCAGATTAGGACCCCGGTCGCCAACGGGTCGAGCGTCCCGGCATGCCCCACTTTGGCTGGTCGGACGAACCGGTTGACCCGGTTCACCACATCGCGCGAGGTCCATTGCGGCGGTTTGTAGATATTGAGAATGCCGTGCATGCTGCGAGAATTGGGGGAGGCGGTAGCGAAATCAGTGGTTTTGACTATAAAACTAAGAAGTGTTTCGCCACCCGAACAGGCCCCTCAAAGAAGACCCCTCGCATGTCACGCTCCCGCAGTCACGAGATTTTCCAGCGCGCTTTAGAACTGATGCCCGGCGGCGTGAACAGCCCGGCCCGAGCGTTTGGCGGAGTTGGCGGCGAACCGCTGGTCTTCGAACGGGGCGAAGGCGCCTACCTGTTTGACGTCGATGGGAACCGCTACATCGACTACATCGGCTCATGGGGCCCGATGATCCTGGGGCACGGCAACGAAAAGGTTCGCGCTGCTATTCACGCCGCGGTCGATCAAGGAACCAGTTTTGGCGCTCCGACCGAACGGGAGAATCAACTCGCCGAGCTGATCATCGACATCGTGCCGTCGGTCGAAAAGGTTCGCCTGGTGAATAGCGGCACCGAAGCGACGATGAGCGCCATCCGCGTCGCCCGCGGGTATACCGGACGAAACAAGATCATCAAGTTTGCCGGCAACTATCATGGCCATGTCGATAGCCTGCTGGTCGCCGCGGGAAGCGCCGCGGCGACTTTGGGCGTTCCTAACTCGCCAGGCGTTACTCCGGGCACCACTGCCGATACGATCGTGTTGCCGTACAACAGCGTCGAAGCGCTGACCAGCACGTTCGAGAAGTATGGCGACGAACTGGCATGCGTGATCTTCGAACCGATCGTCGGCAACATGGGAACGGTGATTCCGACGCCGGAGTTTTTGGGAGCGATTCGCGAGCTCTGCACCAAGTATGGCGCCGTGATGCTGATGGACGAAGTGATGACCGGCTTCCGAGTGGCGCTCGGCGGGGCGCAGGAACTGTTCGGCGTGACGCCTGACCTGACGACGATGGGGAAGATCGTCGGCGGCGGTTTGCCGATCGCAGCGTACGGCGGGCGGGCCGACATCATGAATAACGTTCTGCCGGCCGGGAAGGTATTCCAAGCCGGAACGCTGAGCGGCAATCCGCTGGCGACCGCGGCGGGAATCGCGACGCTGTCGATCCTCAAAGAGACGAACCCCTATCCGCAGCTTGAGAAGTTGGGCGAGCGACTGATGACCGGGCTGGCCAAAGCGGCCTCCGATGCCGGCGTCGCTCATTCGGTCGCGCGTGTCGGCAGCATGGCGACCCTCTTCTTTGGCGAAGGTCCGATCGTCGATTGGGATACCGCCGCCAAGAGCGATACCAAGCGGTACGCCGACTTTTTCTGGGGCTTGATCGACCGTGGGGTCTACTTCCCCTGCAGCCAGTTTGAAGCCCTCTTCATTTCGGTGACGCACACCGACGCCGACATCGACGCGACGATCGCCGCGGCTCGCGAAGCGCTGAAGGCGTAAATCAGCCGAGCTTCCTCGACAAGAAACGAACGACGCCGACCAAGCGGTCGGCGTCGTTTTGTTTTACCCTGGATCCAATCCGATTAGCGACGAATCGGCGGCTGCATCTGCATGTTGCCGACCGCTCCCTGATTGAAGTTCAGTTGCGGCGGATTCGGCGCCGCCGGCAGGCGACGCAGATTCGGCTGCTGACCGTAGCCAGGGCGATAAGCGACTTCCGGTTGGCTGCGATCGACGATCATCAGCAACTGGCGAGCCGCGTGCAATTCGGGATCCTTCTCCAGCGCCAAGTTCAAGTGAAGGCGAGCCAAATTGGCGTCCCCTTTCTTGTAAAGCAGATAGCCCAGGTTGTAATGGGCCGTCGCGGCGCCGTGAGCGTACTCGAGCTGCGAGAACGCTTCTTCCAGGCGATTGGCGTCAACCAGCGCACTGGCCATATTGTTGCGATAGCGTTTGTTTTCCGGCTCGATGGTCGTCGCCTTAAAGATCGACGCCATCGCGTCGTCAAAACGCTTTAGCTTCAGGTAGCAGAGCCCCAGGTCGTTCATCGCGATCGCGCTCTCGGGATGAGCGGTCGCCGCTTTCTGATAGAATTCCAGCGCGGCGGTCGACTTCCCTTGACGGTCCATCAACCGGGCGTAGCTGAGCAGCGCGAACAGGTTGTCCGGATACTGATCGAGCGCCGTCATATACTGTTTGCCGGCTTCTTCGAACTTTCCTTGCTGTTCGAGGATCCGACCGGTGCTCAGATAGATGTTGACGTCCAGATGGTCCGGCGTATTCGACAAGCTCAGCGGATCGTCGGCCGGGACGTTGGACGACTTGATCGTGAACGCATCTTGGATGCTCTTGCCGGCGCTCTTCAGCGTTGCAGTGAAACCGTTACCCGATTTCTTTTTGCTCCGCTCTTCCGACTCGCGGATGTATTCGTCGAGCGTCTGATTCTCGTCGCTGTCGCCCGTGAACTGCACTTGGCGCACGTTAAACGAGGGGAGCTTGTCCAGCAATCCACCGCTGGCCTCTTCAGCGCGGAGCGGCGCAGTCCACATCGCGCCGGCTAGCGCAAGCGACGCGACGCCTGCACGTAGCGGATAGGATTGAAAAATAATCTTGTTCAGGGCCACGCGACACCTCCGTGCGAACGCGTTGGCGACTGCTAGCATGACAGTCGCACTCATAATCGGAATAACTTGCCCGTTTTCTTTTCGACGAAAGTCGCTGTCGCTCTGCATCCAAAATGGTGCTGGGCGACAACCAAGTCGTAATCTGGCCAGTATTTCCCCCAGAAGCGGCGCCCCCTGCCGGCGCCGCTACCGCTTCGAGAGAACCAACTAGTTGCCTGACGACGGCGCGTCCGGAAGTCGAGGAGCCGGAATCGAGCTACGTTCGGCCCGATAAATGTCGTCGATGAAGTCGGCCGGACGTCCATACGCTTCCGATCCGGTCTCGTAGATTTCCGGATGAACGTTCGGGCCAAGCATGCGAATCATCGCGTCGTGAACCGACGCCATGCGGATCTGGGTCACTTCCGGGGTCAGACCGCGACGGACGAAGACGGCCCGGCGATCCGGCAAACCTTCCAGGATCTGGCGAATCTTCATTTCGCCGCCACGGGTGATCTGGTTCGTTTCGGAGTCGAAGTGATGGTCGCCCAGCGTGTTCTGCAACCGAATGCCGTTGGCGGTCATCGAGGCGTAGTAATTGCGGACCGACATGCGATCATAAGTGAGGAACGGTTCTGGCCAACACTTGTTGCGCGCGTAATCGAGATGCGCGCGTTCCCAGAATTCGTGCCAACCGGCGTCGCACGAGCCAGCCATAGCGAAGGCGGCTGCAATGGCAAGCGCGATTCCATGACCTCGATTCATCCGTCAATCTCCTGAGATGGGGCTAGTCCAACTAGCTCGTTATGTCTTCTCGCGCAGGCGCGATGTGCCCGTGGCCCGGTGCTATTAGGGCTTATCGGCTGGCCGCGACAAGCGCAGCCAATTGCTATCGTCACGCCGGTACAGATTGACATTCCTCCCCCCGGCGGAGACGAAAAAAGCCTGGTCTCGCGATGGAGACCAGGCTTTCCAGGTCAAGCTGTAACGGTTGTGCCGATTGACAGGCTGTTAGCTGTTCGCGGCCATCATCGGCAACATCTCGCGGATAACGGTAATCGCCGCTGGTCCGACCAGCACCACGAAAATGCCGGGGAAGATGAAGAAGACGAGCGGGAAAATCATCTTCACCGCGGTCTTCGCCGCTTTCTCTTCCGCAATCTGTCGACGACGCGTACGCATCGCATCGCTCTGCACGCGGAGCGCCTGGGCGATGCTCGAACCGAACTTGTCGGCCTGAATCAAAATCGCCGCGAGCGAACGGAGGTCGTCGACGCCGGTTCGATTGCCCAGTTCGTGCAACACGTCGGTGCGAGCGCGACCGACTTGCAATTGGAAGTTGCACAAGCCGAACTCTTCGGCGATGACCCGATAGGTCTTTTTCATTTCTTCCGAAACGCGACGCATCGCTTGATCGAGACCGAGGCCCGCTTCGACGCAGACGACCATCAAGTCGAGCGCGTCAGGCAAACCGCGGAAGATCTGCTCTTTTCGTTTCTTACCGAGGTACCACAAACCGACCGACGGAATGTAGAACGAAACGCCGGCGATCGCGACTCCTTTGAACAGATCGCTTTGGTTGTAATTGCCCAGGAAGAGGACCAACCCGCCGCCGGCGATCAGGCCGAGCATCAAGCAGGCGAACTTCAACCCGAGGAAAACTTGCGGCGCCGATTCGCTGCGGAATCCGGCGTGCGTCAGCGCTTCTTTCAGCGCGTTGGCGTCTTTGGCGTTCTTCGGCTGCAGCGGAGCAGACAACACAGGCGTCGCCTTTTCCAGCACTCTGGAAACGGCGTTTCCGGCGCGATCTTCACGATTCTTCTTGCCGATCGGATCTTTGAAGTCGTCCAAGCGATCTTCCGCACGGGTGCCCGCGGGAGACATCGCATCGACAAGCCACCATACGCCCGCGGCAAACAGACCGAATACGGCGAGCGGTACCAGGAAGGTCCAGCTGAATAAGGTTTCCATGGTTCGCCTACACCTTGATATCGATGATTTTCTGAATGACGTACGCCCCGATCAGCTGCATCACGACCGCCCCGGCCAACATTTTGTTGCCAAGCGGATCGGTGAACAGCGTCATGACGTAGCCGGGATTGAGTCGCCACAGCGCGACGAAGAGCGCCGGCGGCAGACCAAGCAGCACGATGCCGGAGATACGACCTTCGCCGGTGAGGGCTTGGATCGTGCCGAACAGTTCCAGACGCTGACGAACCAGGCGGCCGATCTTATCCAAGATTTCCGCCAAGTCGCCGCCCGTTTGACGCTGCAAAATGACGGCGGTGCCGAAGAACTTCAGGTCCAAGTTCGGAACGCGTTCGGTCATGTCGGTGATCGCATCTTCCAACGAAACGCCGAGGTTCTGAGCCTCGAACACTTTCTGGAACTCGCGACCGATCGGCTCATCCATTTCTTCGCTCACCAGGCGGAACCCGGCGCCCAAGCTATGGCCGGCCCGAAGGGCCCGGGAGATCAGTTCCAACGCGTCCGGCAACTGCTTGCCGAACTTATTCAGACGCGACTTCCGTTTGAAATGGACGTACAGAAACGGAATGCCGGCGACCACCGCGGCCGAGATCGGCGCGACCCAGAACGGGGCTCGCAGCAAGATCGGCAGGATGCCGCCCGCCGCGGCCAGACCGCCGCACATCATCACCAGATTGGCGACCGACATCGACATGTCGGCCTGATCCAAAAACAACCGCAGATTGAAATACTGCAGAATGTAGGCTTCCAGGGCGTTTCCTTCATCCTGAAAACCGGAGAGCAATCCGGCGCCCTGTTCGGCATCTTTGCCGCGGGGCTGACCCGATCCGGTCAGCGCGTCGAGACGCATTTCCGCCTCTTCGCTTCCGGCGCCCCGGAAGCTAAGCGCTACGCCGCCTACCAATGCGGCGATGCCTAAAAATACAATGATGGGAATCAAAATTGACATCATGGGGGCTTACCTCGTTTGGCGCCTTCCTGGAACTAGGGTTAGTCGACCAACATCACGCGCTGTCGAAACGCGCTGGCCGGAAGCCGAACGCCTGCCGCTTCAAGTCGCGCCATGAAGTTCGGTCGGACGCCGGTCGCTTCAAACTGGCCTCGAGCTCGCCCTGTCTCATCGATGCCGGTTTTGTTGTATCGGTAAACGTCTTGCATCACGACGGTGTCCTGCTCCATGCCGATCACCTCGGTGATATGCGTAACGCGACGCGGACCGCCTTGCAAACGGTTGGCCTGAATGATCAGGTCGACCGCGCTGGCGATCTGTTGACGCATCGCTTTGATCGGCAATTCGAAGCCGGCCATCGAAATCAGCGTCTCAACACGCGCGATCGCGTCGCGCGGCGTATTGGCGTGAATCGTGGTCATCGAACCTTCGTGGCCGGTGTTCATGGCCTGCAGCATGTCGAGCGTTTCGCCGCCGCGGCATTCGCCGATGATGATACGTTCAGGACGCATACGCAGGGCGTTGCGAACCAGGTCGGTCGCCGTCACGGCGCCCTTCCCTTCGACGTTCGACGGTCGCGTTTCCAACCGCACCACGTGATCCTGCTGCAGTTGAAGTTCCGCCGCGTCTTCGATCGTCACGATACGTTCGGCCGACGAAATGAAGCTCGACAGCGTGTTCAGCAGCGTCGTTTTACCGGAACCGGTACCGCCGGCGATGATGATGTTCAAGCGAGCCTTGATCGCCCCTTCGAGCAGCATCACCATTTCCGGCGTGAACGCTTTGTAGTTGAGCAGGTCTTCCAGCTTCAGCGGATTCGAGCCGAAGCGGCGAATCGACACTGCGGCGCCGTCGAGAGCCAGCGGAGGAATGATCGCATTGAAACGAGAGCCGTCCGGCAAACGAGCGTCGACCATCGGGCAGGTTTCGTCAACGCGTCGACCGACGCGAGAAACGATGCGGTCGATGATTTGCAGCAAGTGGTTGTTGTCGCGGAAGGTGACCGGGCTCTTCTCAAGACGTCCCCCTTTTTCGCAATAGATCTGCTTGGGGCCGTTGATCAAAATATCGCTGATCGCGTGATCTTTGAGCAGCAACTCGAGCGGGCCAAGACCGAACGTTTCGTCGAGAACTTCTTCAATCAGACGTTCGCGTTCGTTGCGATTGAGCAGAGTTTCTTCCGTATCGCAGAGATGCTCGACGACGAGACGGATTTCGCGGCGAAGCACTTCGCCTTCCAGTTCGCCTACCTTGGAAAGGTCGAGCTTATCTACGAGTTTGCCGTGAATGCGACGCTTCAGGTTCTCGAATTCAGCCTGCTTGGCGTCCCCGTTTTTCGAATCGGAGTTCAATGATCGTACGGACATGTCTTTTCTCCGCGTCGGCTTCATGCGACGCTCTATGCGAATGTTCTGGAAATCGAGCGCATACCGTCAGGGGCGACGGCCACTGGACCTCGTGGAAAACATACGTCATACGATTGACAATGTCGGAAGAATTTCGGCGACCTCGCGTGCCGATCGGGTCGTAGCGATTTTGCCGCAACCGCAGCCCGCGCCGTGAGAGAACGGCGGGGCGAGTATTGATAGAAAGCGGCGAACCGCCTACTTCGTGGCGGTTTCTTCGTCCCCTTCCAGAGACGGTTGCGGCTCGCCCTGTTTGCCGCCGCCCAGGAAACCGAACCAGCGGCTGATCCCGGCTTTGCCGCCGCCGGTCGCCGTCTTCTTGCTTTCGCCCGATAGTGCGTCGGCCAGGCTGGAAATCGCCTGCGTAATGCCGGCTCGGGGCGCTTGCTCAATCAACGGCACGCCGTTGTTGCGAACTTCGACCATCACGCGATAGTCATTCGGTATCTGCCAGTAGATTTCGCTGCCGATCGTTTCCTGCGCCTTTTTCAGGCTGATTTGGCCCGAGTCGAGACCGACGCGGTTCACCACGATGCGGGTCTTTTCCTTCAGGCCGTCGGTTTCCGCGAACGACATCATCAGCCGCACGACGTTCCGCAAGCAGGGAAGATCGAGCTGGATCACCATTAGGTTGTCATGCGCTTCGCGCATCGCAACGAAGTCGAGCGGGCGGAAGCCCTTCGACAGATCGATGATCAGATGCGTAAAGGTCGCCTTCAACAAACCGATCACGCGTGAAAAGTCGCTCGGGCTGATGAGCGAGTCGTCGTGCAACTGGACCGGCCGCGGCAGCAGATACAGCCCCGACGAGTGCTTGGTCAGCGATCGCTTCAGCAGGTTGAAGTCGAGACGTTGAATGTTTTGGGCGACGTCGACCAGCGTGTAATCCGGAATCGTGTCGAGAAACACGTCCGCATCCCCCAGCGCCAGATCGAGGTCGATCAGGACGACGTTGTTCTTTTCGTTCGCCGCCAGGATGCAGCCGAGATTGACCGCCAGGCTGGTAGCGCCCACGCCGCCGGTGGCGCCGCCGACCGTAATCACGCGGCAACCGCGTGTGCGGGATTCCCCTTTGCCGAACTTTTGATTGCTGATTCGCTCGAGCGCGGCCATCAAGTCTTCGAGCACCACCGGGTGGGTCAAAAACTCTTTGGCGCCCGAACGCATCGCGCGCAAAATCAAGTTGCCGTCGGTCGAGGCGCTCACGACCAGGATGCTGCACTCAGGATTACTGTCGTGCAGATCTTCAATCAACGCCAACGCCTTTTCGGGGTTGGCGTCTAACGAGACGATACCGATGTCAGGATTGGTTTGCCCGACAACGTCGGCGAAGAACTCGTACCGAGAGCATTCGGCTTCGAGCCAAATCACTTCCATGCCGAGCAGGGTCGACTTCAGCTTTTCTCGAGTCGAGTCGGTTGGATCAACCAACGCGACTCGTAGTACGTTGTTCATAGCCGCTTTTCTTCTTAATGCGTCGCCAAGGCGCTTTTGCGAACGGACTTAGCCAAGGTGCAAGTTAAGAAAGTGTAGTGCGCAGTTGACGCGACGCTTTTAAAATCTCAAAGCGTCGTAGCCAACCGGACCAATCAGCGTCGGTTCCGACAAAGCGGGCTGAAGCGGATTTGACGTTTCCACCATCGTGGGCTGGGCCGGAGCGAGCGTCATCGGCTGCTGGGCCGGTACCGGCGATTGGATCGCTTGTCCCGGCGTTACCGGTTCCGACATTTCGATCACCGGAGGACCAGGAGCGATGTTTTCGCCATCATACGGGCCGATCATGCCGGGCATGCCCTGCATTCCGCCGTCGATGCAGGCTCCGCCGGGCGGGCAAGCCGGAACTTCGACATAACCGCGACCGTACAATTCGCAGTCGTTGACGATGCCGGTGTTCGATCCCGGATATTCGCAAGGAACTTCTTCCGGATTCAAGGCGCCAACCAGTTCCGGCGTCACGATAATCAGCAGTTCCACTTCGTTGCGACGATCGATATTGCGGCGGAACGCAGCGCCCACCCAAGGCATGTCGGCCAGGTAAGGTAGGCCGCGGCTTTCGGTTTCGATCTTTTCCTGGATCAAACCGGCCAGCGCCATCGACTGACCCGCCTTCATTTCGACCGCCGTATCCGCACGGCGAGTGCGGAAACCGGGAGTTCCGTTGACCGCCAAGCTGGCGTCAACTTCGCTCACTTCCGGGCGAACTTCCAGTTTCAGATTGCCGTTGCCCAAGACGATCGGCACGAAATCGACGCGGGTGCCGAAATCTTTGAACTGAATCGACGTGGTACCAAGACCCGACGCGACCTGGATCGGCACCTGACCGCCAGCCAGGAAGCTGGCCGGACGACCGCTGACCGTGGTCAAAGTCGGTTCCGACGTCAACTTGGCGACGTTGTTTTGACGCAAAGCTTCGATAAAGCCGTAGAACTGCGAGCTCGATCCGAGCACGCCGAACTGGACGGTCTGGGCGGTCGCCGTGAGACCGTCGCGGGCTCCGGAGGTGAGCACGCCGGCCGGACCAAGGATGCCGGCGGCCGTCGAGCTGACGAAGTATTCGCTACCGATCGAAGCCCAGTCGATCCCCAGCGTTCGCAGTTTGGTACGAGAAACTTCGTATACCTTAACCTTCAGCATGACCTGCTGAACGCCGCCGACGCTGATGTTGTTGATAACTTTCGGATAGTAGTCTTCGGCCATCGCGACGATCCGGCTGACCGCTTCAGGGCGATCGACGTAGCCGGAAAGAACGACGCTGCTCGCCAGCGGACGAACTTTGATCGAAGAATTGGGGAATTCGGTTTCGAGCAACATTTGCAGTTCGCGACCGTCCCCAATGACGATCACGTCGATCGTATGGATCGAGCCGTTTTCATTCCACAGGTTGACCTGGGTCACGCCCGGCTTGAGCGCCGAAACCTGAATCTTGTTCGGCGAAAGCGGAGTCAACCGGAGCAAGTCAGGGTTATTGACCTGCGCCTTGGGAATCTTGGCGTCAAGCGTGAAGATGCGACTGGAGTTGACCATCATCTCCAGGCGTTGATTGGGAGCGTCAACTGAAAAGTTGACGTTCGGTACGGCGCCCTGATCTTGGGCGTTTGCGGCTGCAGTCGCGATTGCGGTCAGCAAACACGCGACTGCGTAGCGATACAAGAAACCCATAGGGCGGCGAAAAGTCATCATCCGTGAACATCCTTGCGTATTGGGCGTGAGTTCAATCCATGAACTCACCTGCCCGAATCGAATTCCGTTTTCTTCTTAATTAGTCATCTAGGCCCAGGGGAGCCGCATCGTCCTGCGATGCGTCATCCGATTTTGAATCGCCGCTTCCCTGCGGTTCATTCTTTGATCCATGCCCCATCGGCGAGCCTGCTCCATTCGGAGCGAGGCCCGGCCCAAACGGCATGGGCGCGTTTCCCAATCCTTGCATTGGGAGCGAAACCGGAGCCGCTGCCGGAGCGTTTGAAGCGCCAGGAGCGACTTCCATCGGGAGCATTCCTTCTTCGCCAAACTCAAATCGACGAACGCCATTCGGATCGAGCAGGTCCATCGTCCATTGAGGACCAGCTTCGGTCGGTTGAGCGATCGGCGTGCTGCCGCCGTAGTTCTGCAGGAAGCCCAGGAATCCGCCCGAGTCGTCCTTCGCCGCAGCGACAGGTTTTCGTTTTTTCTTCGGATCCGCATCTTCGTCGACGCCCAACAGCTCTTCGACCGTGGCGTCATCCGTTTCGTCTTCTTCTTCGACGCCGTCTTCATTCGGCGGACGCAGCGACAAGCTCAGTTGTCCGAGTTGGCTCGCGAGCATCAGGATTTCGACCTGGCTCGGCTTCACCAGCAGCGAAACCGTCTTGGCGTTGATCGAGTTCCCTTCCGAGTCGGTTTCGCGATGCGTTTGTTCGTTCACCGCGAAGACGCGGACGTTCTTCAAAATGGTGCGAGTCAGCGTCTTGTTGATCGCGCCCGAGCTACGCAGGTAGACCAGCACGTCGACGCGGTCCCCCGGCAAAATCAAACCGGAAGCGGAGCTTTCGGCCGTCACGCGAACCGAGTGAACGCGGAATCCGGCGGGGATCATCTTCGAGGCGCCTTTGTCCTCGTTCGATCCAAACAGCTTGCGTTCCAGGATCGGCTCGCCAGCGTACAGACGAACGCGGGGGCGACGGTTTTCCAGCTCTTCCAAATTGGTGACCGCACCTTCCGGCACTTTGTCCTTCGGCCACGGTTCCAGTTTGATCAGTTCGGGGGTAAGTGGTTCGTTGATGTCAATGTCTTCGATCGCGACGAAGATGTTTTCCATCTCCATCTGGGGAACGGCAGCTTGCTGGTTCTTGCTTTCCAGCACTTGACTGATGCCGATCGAGGCTACCAGCCCGCAGCCCAGAGCGAATACGATCAGAATTAACGATTTGGGACGCATGAATGTTTCCTTAGTTTGCTAGCCTCCGTGCCGTCGTAAACGAGCTAGCAATGCGCGCCTGGCCATAGCGCATAAAAGTTAATTCCTTCATCGGCGTACTTTCGATGCGAAGCCAACCCACGCCAACGCACCACTACAACCGATTCAGTCGATTCCACTGGCGCACGTGGCGCCAACTAGATTCGTTTATTTGATTCCTTCGCGACGCATTACCGTCTTCGCTTCCAACGTCGTTCCCCCGAGATACATCGGGGAAGGGATCCAACTGACGTCGCTAAACGGAACGATAACCGTCACGCCCACAGGGTCGCCGTTTTCGGCGCTACTGGGGGGATCGGGCGACACGCGGATCTCCAAGTTCGGTCCGCTGACCGAAGCTTGATTGAGAAATTCTTCGACGGCGGCGACCACTTCAGTGGTGGTCGCGCCATCCAGAACCGCTCGGCGAGCTCCTTCGCGTGACGCGTTCGTAATCACTTGCTGAACCATCACCATCCGACCGTATTCGATCATGCCGAATACCAGCAGGAAGAAGAGCGGAGCCACGATGGCAAATTCGACGACAGCCGCTCCCGTTCGATATGATCGGTACAATCGGCAAGGTCGATGTAACCTGAACTTATGCGTCGTCAAAGTCGACCCAGTTTCACACTGCGTCCAGGTTTCGCCATTTACCTCGGCTTCCGCGGAGACGGTTCTTGTGGGGGTCATACCAGCATTCCCATCCAAATGAAGTAAGCGATCGAGCCGATCGCGATCGGGATGCCGTAGGGAAGCAACATCATGGTCGGCTTCCGTTCAGCGGCGATCGCCGAAAGCTGATTCGGATCACGAATCGTCAGGATTTCGTTCAAAATCATCCAGGCCTGGTTCGAGTGCTTTTGCCAAGCGCCGCGGAACAAGACCATGCAGATCGCCAGCACCGCGCCGACGACAGCCGAAATGCAGAAAGCGTAGAAGGTGTGGGTGCCGTACATCCAGGCGCCGACCCCTGCTAGCAACTTGACGTCGCCAGCGCCCATGCCGCCGATGGCGTAAGCCGGCAACAGCAGAGCCAAACCGACGATCGTGCCGAGCATGCTCCAGCCGAGACCTTCCCAGCCGAAAGCGGTGACGCTGTAGATCCAGCCGGCGATAATGAACGGGAACGTGATCCAGTTCGGGACCTTCAGCTGAAAGCCGTCAATCACCGCCGCCACGATCAACGTGATGGTCACTACCCACACCGGCCAATGCTCCGTGATCGCGGCGCCCATGTCGTTTACGTATTCCATGTTTATCTCCTGAGTGCTCCCCGCCGAGTACGATCCTCGGACATTGCATAAATCGTGGACCTCCGCGCATCAGGCGCGGATTGATCAGAAAACGTAGCATGCGCCGCACGTGACGACGGACGCTGCCGAAGTTTTCTGGTACTTTTCACGACGCCGGCGAGACGAGCTGCCGCGTCACTGCCTTCCCCTTCGCCGCGGCTAAGTGCGGCGAAAAAAAAAGCCCGCTTTGGCGTCAACCAGCGAAGACGTCAAAGGGGCTTTTCAAATAAACGCGAAGGGCGTGCGACTTAAACTCGCACGCCCTGCTGGACGTCTTCCCGGTTACGGGGTGGCGCCGCCGGTCGCGTTCGCGGCCGACATGTCGTTACCAATTTTGGTAAACGTGGCGTTCGCCTGCGTACCGATGGCCTGAATGGCCGTCAAGCATACGATGACGATGAGGGCCAGCATCACGGCGTACTCAACCGCGGTCGGGCCATCTTCCGATACCAGGAAATTCTGAATCTTTTGAGCGAGAACGTTCATGAGTCTCTCCAAATTGCCTAAAGCGGCATTTAACAAGGATGCGATTTTGATTCTCAGCCGCTGACGTTGTCTCCGACGTCGGCCTGCAAATTGCAACTGAAAATCAACCTACGACGAATTTCGCCATGTCCCTCACACTCGCCTCCGAGGTTCATATACGCTGCGAACATTCGCGAGCGCACCCTTCGGCAGCCTGGCAACCACTTGCGTGGCCCTTGGCTTTGCGTCCCGACCTCACGATCGGTTTGCCTTTTCGAGGACGTCTGGCAGCAGGCCATTGCCCGTCTGCACCGAAATAACGAGTTTTACGATTGCTCGGAGAATTCCGGAGAAGACGGGAAATGACGGCGACTTTCTGTCGCCGAGCAAGGTTTCGCTTGTCAGCTACTCCCTTGTTCACCTGAAACCTAGGTCGGATCCGTAGTGAGTCAAATCTGTCGCTTTAGAAAATCTGGATAAAATCCGCCAACTTTTTCGGCGAGCCTGTTTTTCCCCTGTTTTCTCGAGGAAAACCGCGAAAAAGCCCGCTGGAGAACTTCCCAATAGGTGCAAAAAAAGAGGCTCGCCCTACGAACGAACCTCTTTTTTTAAGTCTCGTTTTTCGTCGCCGCAGCACGCAGAAAGTCGCTTTCCGCCGGCTACGGATACTCTATTTAATGCGCCGCCGGCGCCGGAGCCTCATCTTCGGCTTCCATCGTCCCTTGGTCGGCCGCCTTGTCGTAGAACAACAAGCCGAACAGGATCATCACCACTCCGGCGAAGATGCACGGAATCAGCCAAATCATCTGCCAGTTCATCATCTGCACCGCTTGACCGGCCAATTCTCCCGCTTTCGCCTGCAATTCCGCGGCGGCAGCCAAATCGGTCATTCCGTACGCTTCTTTCGTCAAGGCCTGCGCTTGGTCCTGCATCGCCAGCGCTTCGGCCGGCGTGTTCATCTTCACCAGCATGCCGACCAGCTTGGCGCCGATCCCCAGCCCCAAACCTTGCGTCACAAAGACGAGGAAGCCCTGGGCCTGACCGCGCAATTCCTTAGAACACTTCTTATCCGTATAGATGAACCCGGTCACGAAGAAGAAGTCGTAGCAGATGCCGTGCAGCACAATGCCGGCCAAAACCAACAGCCACATGTTGCTGTCGGCGGCGGCCGCGAACAACCCGTATCGCAGCACCCACGCGAACATCCCGACGAACAACATCCACTTCACCCCTAAGAAGGCGAAGAAGACGGGAATCAGCAGCATGAAGACGATTTCCGAAACCTGGCCGATCGACATCCAAGCGCCCGGGCTGGTGAACCCAACCTTGCCGACGAAGACCGGAGCGTAGGCGTAGTAAGCGGCCAGCGGAATGCAGATCAAAAACGAGCTGACGATAAAGACGGCAAACGAACGTTCCTTCATCAGCGCCAAAGCGTCGACCCCCATAATCTCGCGGAAGGTGACCGCCTTGCCGGCTGACGGCGGCGGCGTGTGGGGGAGCATGAAACTGAAAAAGCCGAGCGCCACGGCGGCGCCGCCGGTCACGTAAAACTGCAGTTCCGAGGTGTCGGCCTGAAAGATCTTGCTGACGACGATGTTCGCCGCGATCCAGCCGATCGTCCCGAAGACGCGAATAATCGGGAACTGCACTTCCTGGTTCGTAATGTTATGAAACGCCAGCGTGTTGGTCAGACCGAGCGTCGGCATGTAGCAAAGCATGTGCAGCAGCAGCACGATGATGAACAGCGTCGGGCTGACGCCGGCTGCAAATGGCGCGGCGAACATCGCGACTGCGCCCAGCAGATGGAGCGTGCCGAGCACCTTTTCGGTGGCAAAGTAGCGGTCGGCGACGAACCCCAAGAAGAAGGGAGAAATGATCGCGGCGATCGGGCCGACGGTGTAAGCCCACGAGACTTCGTCAAACATCCCCCGTGAGTACATATAGTTACCGACGGTGACGTACCACGCCCCCCAGATAAAGAACTGGAGAAACATCATCACCGAGAGGCTGAACATCGCTGGCATCACGGGCCCTCTTTGAATGGAAACGAAGTCGTCAAGCGTCGAGATCTCGAACTGTGAGAAGGTCGCATTCTAGCCTGCGCAGCGAGCAAGGTGAAGATTCGCCGCATCACGCGCGTTCGATTTTGCCTCGAAAACTACCGCAGTTTTCGCTCACACGGGGCCGTGCGCAAACAGCCGCCCAGCTTCGGCAAACGCCGGGCTGCGGCCCGTTTCTGCCAGTCGCTGGCGCTGTTATACTCCCGGCTGACTTTCGAACCATTTTCGATCCTGCGTAAGAGACCAAGACGATGAGCGCTGAAGCCAAAATCACCGAATTGAAGTTGGAACTCCCCCCTGCCCCGAAGGCGATGGGCGTTTACAAGCCGGTCCTTGTCCACAACGGCTTGGCCTACGTCTCGGGTCACGGTCCCCTGAAATCGGACGGATCGCTGTTGGCCGGTAAAGTCGGCCGGACCGTCGATCAACAAGCGGGCTACGACGCCGCGCGTCAGACCGGTCTGGCGATGCTCGCGACGCTGAAGGCCCACTTCGGCAGCCTCGACAAAATCAAACGCTTGGTCAAAACCCTCGGCATGGTCAACGCCGTCGACGACTTCACCGCCCAGCCGGCCGTGATCAACGGCTTCAGCGACCTAATGGCCGAAGTCTTCGGACCGGACAACGGCGTCGCCGCCCGCAGCGCCATCGGCGTCAGCAGCCTCCCCGGCGACATCATTGTCGAAGTCGAAGCGATCTTCGAAGTCGAAGCGTAAGCGCGGCCCAATCGTAGCCCGAAGCGCAAGCGAGGGAAATGCGCCTGCAAGCGGATGACGAAGGTCGAATCGCGAATGACGAATCAGAAAGGCGGTACCGCCTCTAGACATTCGTCATTGGTCCTTAGACATTTGCAACGGCATTCCCTCGGCTTGCGCCTCGGGCTAGTTTTTTTAGGACCGGACCCGCACTCGTCATTTTCTGGGGTGCGACTTGATCGTTGAAAACCATCTGCGCAAATCTGCGGTTCCATCAACTCCGGCGGTGCTTTTGTAAACCGCAGATGTTCGCAGATTGGCGCAGATAAGAGTTCGTGAGCGACGAATTAGGACCGGACCCGCTTCTTTTTTCACTCTGCCTCTTGGCCTTAGACATTAGTCATTGGTCATTAGACATTCGCCAACGCATTCCCTCGGCTCGCGCCTCGGGCTAGTATTTTTTGGGACCGGATCAGGTTCGTTTTTTTCTTGTGGCGCCCTGGTCAATTGGAACCTCGGGACAGCGCTTTGATGTTTGGCGGCGCTGTCAGGCACCGGTTCGATTTCGCCGGCGGCGATCATCCGATTCCAGGTCGCGGTAAAGCGTGGTCCGTTCATCCCGGCTTGGGTGCGGATTTGCGATTTGCTGGCGTGCGACTCCGGTAGTTGACCGATTGCCTTGCGGATTGTGTCGCTGCGGCGTTCTTCCGTTTCTTCGTGCGTCCGCTGCGCACTCTCTTGCTCGATCGCTTCAGGTGCGCGGAGGTTGACTTCCCAGCGTTTGCCGCCGGGATCTTGCAGATTCCCTTCTGCGATATCGACGCCGACGACTCCTTCGTGCCCGGCGTCGCCCCCGAAGGTGAGCCAGAGTTGGTGCGCGCCGCTGCCCGGTTGATAGGCCTGGCGACGGTTCACCAGCAGCCATTGCCGCGCGAACGCCTCACAGCCGGACGCTTGCAAGTCAGCGTATTGCATCGCGCGTAGCGGAAGCGATTTGCGGGTCTGACAACAGACGAGCGGCGTCGCGCCGCATTCCAAGCAGAGCCGTGTGATCGTGCGCAAGAGTTCGGCCTGTTTCCGCTTGCTCATCAGCGGAAGCAACTCTTGCGGATCGAGCAACACCACCTCCAGCTGATTCTTCCAGATCCACTTTTGCAGTTCATGAAGGTTTTCGTCTCTGGCGAGATCGGCGAGCGAGAGAGAACAAATCCAGTTGTCGTCGAGCCGCTTGCGGTCGGGCTTTGACGCGTCGCTCCACCGCCGTGCAAGATCAAGCAATACCTGTCGATCGTCGCCGCTCACAAAACCAACGCGATAAGGCCGAGTCGCCTCGTACTGGCCGAGAAACTTGCCCCCGCTCGCTAGCGCCCCGCACAAATCAACGGCCAACGACGTCTTCAAGGTTTTGCCAGGACCGAGAATGACGCCTGGAGAGTTGCGAGCCAAGAGTCCCGGCAACAACCACTCGGTCGCTTCGGCCGACTGGAGGAGCTGGGAAAAACTTTGCGTTTCAAACGGCGGCGGCGAAACGTTCAACGCGACGATTTCGTTGTGGCGGCGCAGCGAGAGAAGCGCCGCGGCCTGCTGCGCCGCCCGCTTCCCCAACTCCGCCGTATAACGAGGAAGCGAACTCAGGTCGCGCTCGCTGCGCCAGATCTTGCGGAGCAGCTGCGTCGCTTCTCGCTCGTCATAGCCGGCGCTCGTCAATCGCCAGACGATTTCCGCTTCGTCGTAGCGACGCATCCGGGCGGTGCAAAGCGTCGAATAGAGGTCCTCATGCCACGGAAGTTGAAAAGCGCCCGGCGGCAGTTCGTAGTCGTCCAGCAATTCGGGTTGCGACAAGATGCAGGCCAACCAGGCCGCTTCGAGTTTTTCGGCGGAGCGTGGTTTCATCGGTTGGTTCTTTCCGTTTGAGAAGGGGCGCTGGGGTGAAAAAGGGGTCAGGTCTCTTTTTCGCGGTTACGTTTTTTCGATTGTTAGACATTGCGGCGAAAAAGAGACCTGACCCCTTTTTCGCAGTCCGGGGTTTGCGCGCAGCGGGAGCGCAAACGCGACGTTGGTCACGAGTTTTACGCGATTCGACAAACAGGCCGACGATGCCGACCACTGGCTCGTAATCGAGCGAGGCGCGTCGCAGCGGCGACGAGAGATTCCTTCCTGCCCACGGGGTAGTCGACCCGAAATCCGTGCGCTTTGTCAATAGACAAAGATGAGACAAGGAAACGCCGATACTAGCCCGCAGCGCAAGCAAGGGAATGCGTGGGGCAAATGACGAATAAAAGAGGTTTCGTCATTAACTTGCAGTCGCATTCCCTTGCTTGCGCTGCGGGCTAGTTTTGGGTTTGGCTACAAGTTTTTCAGGTTTTCGACGATCACTCCGTCCTCGATTTTGACGCGGATAGTTCCGCGGTAGCCGGGCTCAAAGTAGCCGCCGGCGTTCAATCGCTGTAGGTCGCCGTTGGGGTCGACGTACTCGATTTCTAAGCCCGACTCTCCCGTAGAATTCACTCTCGCCCGCGCGGTTGCGCCGGGGGGAAGATCGCCGAGCGGGTAATCATTGCCGGTGACGTGCAAGACGACATCCTGCATCGGCGTTGTGCCGACGTTTTGCACGGTCACGCGGATGCCAGGCGAGAAGAGAACCCATAGCGCGCCGATGAGCAAGAAAAACAAGATTGAAACGGCAATGCAACCGCACCCCAGCCAGTTTTTTAACATGCTTGTCGGATCCTGGAGTGGAGGCCGCTTTCCCTCGGCTTGCGCCTCGGGTTAGTGAGAGGTTTTACCGTGTCCTACTGAAGCTTCTGCACGCCATTTTTGCTTGCGACCGCATTCCCTTGCTTGCGCTGCGGGCTAGTGTTTTGCGGGGCCTGACCTACGCCAAAAGCTCGTGCAAATGAAAATGGAACTTGCCGAGTTTGCCGCCGTAGTTGCCGGCCGAGATCGCCAAGATCCCTTCGCCGGCGGCCGCATGCATTGACGCTTGCATCGCGGCAGCGACCGCCGCTTCGCTCGCGCCGTCGATCACGATCTCGAGCACGCAGTTGGCCCCTTCGACCACCTTCGACTCGGTGCGGCTGCGGAGCGTTGGGCAGTAGGGATCGGACGTCGACGCGCGGAGCCCTTTGTAGCGCGAGCCGACTTTGCTGCCGCTGCGCGCGACGCCGCCGGGGAATGGGGTGATTGCGCCCGCGACTTGGTCGATCGCTGCGACTCCGCGGCGGGCGGCGTCAAGCGTCTTCGCCTGGTCGGCGCCTTGGATCAAGATGTTGCCGCCGGCGACTCCTTTGGCGACGCCGAGCGACTCTTCGCAGAGGAACTCGCCATCCATCACCGGAATTCGCCAATAGCGACGGCCGGCGATTACTTTGCTTTTCTGAAAGCCGTCTCCAAAGAAGCGGAGCTGCTTGCCGAGCGGAACTTTTTCCTCCGCCTCCGGCATTCCATCAAAAACGGCGGTCGACGCGCAGGTCATCACGCATTGGCCGATCCGGTTGGCGATCGCTTTGCCCAAGGCGTCGGTCGAAAAGCCGAACGCCATCACGACCGCTCCGGCGCGACCATCGGGGGATTCGGCCGGGCCAAGCCAACGTTCGACGCCGACCTCCGCATCGCAGGCGATCACCGAGCTGCCGTAACCGCACAACTCGCGGGTCGCCGCTTCGAGCCAATGCGGATCATGCGCCGTCACGATCACGCGGCAATACCGCATGCCGAACGCTTCGGCGAAGGTATCGACGATTTCTGTAGATCCGATCTTCACGATTCCAACTTTACGCTGCAGCCGCCGCGGGGAGAGTCTCTGCGAAAAAGCCCAGTCTCACTCTTGGCGCTGGAAAACGCAAGAAGGCGAAAGTCTGAACTACTCGCAACCAGAGACTCAACCTAGCTGCGCGGTGAATCAGAATGTTCTCGATAAACGAGGTTTCTATTCCGCTTTCTTGCTCGCGGCGTCGTCCACCTGGAAGAATCCTCCTCCGCCGCCGCCGAAGCCGCCTCCGCCAAAGCCGCCCCCTGCACCTTCGAAGCCTCCGCCTCCTCCCATGCCCCCTCCTCCAAAGCCGCCGCCAAATCCGCCGACCGTACCTGGCGTCTGTTGAGACGGATTGGCGTAGCCAGATTTCGGGTAGATTTGATTCAGCCACTCGCGGATTTTGGCGTGCATCTCCGGCGTCTGTTTGATGAACAGATCCTTCTTTCCGACCGTCTTGAGGAAGTAGTCGGGATCGTTCCAGCTGGCGGGAGAAACTTCGCTGCGGAGGAGTTCGGCCACCGCGTTGATCTCAAATTCGCTCGGATCTTCTAGCGGAATGGGATAGCGGAGGAGGACCGGTTCGTTGAGCTTCGCTTCCGCTTCCGGCGTTGAAGCGGGACGGGGTTTCCGATTGCGACGCACGTTTTGCAGGAGCTGAGCTACCTTTTCGTGCGTTTGCACCGTTTGCGAGATCACGAGGGCGTCCGCGTTTTCGAGTTGCATGATCGACGCCGGGCCGCCAATGTTCTCCCAACTATCTGGATCGACGCCGGCGCTGATCGCCGTGATCAGCGAGTCGTAGTCAGGCTCTTTCCATTCGAAGCTGTAGCCTTCGACGAGATTGTTGCCGAAGTAGGGCCACCGTTGCCGGGCCGGTTTCTTCTCGCGTTTGGCGACCAGATCGCGGACCGGGTAGACTTTCACCAGTAGTGCGCTCTCCGCGTCTTCCGGCGTCGTGATGACGATCGACTCGTTCTCCAGGACGTAGGTCAGCTCGTATTCTCGCGTGAGATACTGCAGCAGGTCGCGAGCTGACGCGTCGCCGAGATCGCAGGTGATCGGCAAGTCGGGCGACACGCCTACATCTTCGAGGCTGCGACGATTTATCAGCACGGACGAACCGGTGAGCTGGTGCAAGTAGGCGGCGAATTCGACGAGCGGGACATCTTGAAACGAGCGTGTCCCGCGTTTGTCGAGCGACGCGCGCAGCTCCGGCAAGCGTTCGTCGCCGTCGGGCGATACGTTGATCGGCGTCGGATCATAGCCTGCGTTGGGAAGCGACTTGGCGGTTCGCAGGGCGTCCAACAGAGCGGCGATTTTCGCGTGAACTTCTTCCATTTGTTCCAGGACGAGACCATTTTCGAGCGGATAGACCGGCGCCGGACCTCCGACCTCGGTCCAAGCCTCAGGCTCGATGGTCGAAGTGATCACGTTGATCAGGCTGTCATAGTCAGGCTGGACTTCGCTGTTGTATTCTGGCCCGTCGTAATAGATCAGCTCGGGACAGGGATAGTAGACTGCCGTTAAATTCGCCTCGGCCGCCTCCGGGGTCAGAATGAGGAGCCGTCCAGCCTCGACGACGTAGGTGAGCTCCAGTTCGCGCAGCATCTGCCGCAAGATGCTGCGAAGCGAAACCTTTTCCATGGAGAGCGTGATCGGAACGTCGGGGCTGAGGCCGACGTCTTCGAGCGAGCGATGGTACAATTGAATATCGACGCCGTACGTCTTGCTCAAGAGCTGTGCGACATCCTTCAGCGGCGTATCGACGACGTCGATCCGCGCTGCGGCGGCAAGTTGCTGACGGACTTTTGCGTCTTGCTCCGCCGTTTGGTCGCTGGATTGCAGATAGTTTTCGGCAAGCGTGACCGGCGGCTTTTCGGCATGGGCGGGTTGGCAGCCCAGCATGCTGGCGGCCAACGTCAGCAGAAGCAGAAGTCGAGACATAAATCACCATTCCGAAGAGGAGAGAGCTGACAGACCGCTAGTTACGAGGAGCCGAAGGGATCCGAGTCGCCTCCGCCGAATGGATTACTGGCGCCGAACGGATCGTTTGAGCTGCCGCCAAACGGATCGCCGCCGTCGCCTCCGAAGGGATCACGGTTGTTGTCGTTTGGTTGAAAGAAGCCTCCTTCTCCTCCGCCCGGCATCGTGCGGGGCGCGAAAGGATCGGCGCCATACTGATTCGCTTGGATCGGACTGGCGGGCCGATTTCGCAGGGCGATGCGGCGGAGTTCGATCCGGATATCGCGTTGGACCTGCGCGTTGTGCCGCACAACCAACTGATTGGTTCCGAGCGTCACGATGTATTTCTTTTGTCCATCCCACGTGCCGGGGGCGATCGCACGCTGCAGTTCTTGGGAGATTTCGGTCAGTCGGCGCAGATCGAATTCGCCTTCGACGCGATGCGTCCGATCGACGATCTCGTCGCTGGTGGGAAGCGCAGCCGCTCCTTGCGGCACGTCCTCTTCCGGCTCGGGAATTGGCGAGACTCTGCCGGCGCGGATTTCACGAAACAGTTGATCCACTTTGCCATGAATCTCGTCGGTGGCGCTAATGACGAGCGCGTCAGAATCGGCGTAAGGTTGAACGGCGCACGGTCCCCCCAGCTCTTCCCAGGCGTCGGGATCGATGGTGGTTGTGATGATCCCGATCAATGAATCATAGTCGGCGACGTAGTGTCGCTGCGCTTTGCGTCTCCCCGTCACCGACGAGTCAAAGGGATCGCCGCCGGGAACCCAGTTTTCGGCGGCGAAGAAATCGCGCACTGGGTAGACCCGTCGCTTCAGTTCGCTCTCGGCGTCTTCCGGGGTCGTGATTTCCAAGAGGTCGTCGCAATAGACGCCGGTCAATTCCAACTGCGAGTAGATATCCTTCAAGGCGGACAGGACCGTCGTGTTGTTCCAGGATCCGGTCACCGGAACATCGGTCGAGAGTCCGACGTCCTCCAGCGCCCGAACGTTGAAATAAATCTGCACGCCGGTTCGGTGCGTCACGATGTGGGCGAATCTTTCCAGCGGCATATCCTTCACGACCAGATCCGGCATGACGATCGAGAGCTTCCCTTCGATCTGCTGGCGGTGAAACCGCTGACTTCCCATTTCGATCGCCGTCGGATCGTAGTCGTCGTTGGAGAGGGCCTTGGCGCGACGCAGCGCGCCAAACAAGCGTGCGATCCGGTAGTGGATCTCATCGGTCTGCGCCACGACGACGCCGCCGTTGAGCGGCTGAATCGAACCTGGCCCGCCGAGCTCTTCCCAGCTTTCCGGTTCGACGGTGGTGGTGATGAGCTGGATGACCGAATCGAAATCGAAGCCATGTTCTTCGTACTTCGTCATGAGATCATCGCACGGATAGTAAAGGGTTCGCAATTCGTCCTCGGCATCCTCCGGCGTCGTGATCTCGATCCGCTCGTTGTCGAGCAAGTAGGTCAGATCGAGTTCTCGCAGCATTAGCTGCAGCGCCGTACGTAGACGGATCTGCCGGAGGTTGAACGTCACCGGAACGTCGGGCGATAGCCCCACATCTTCGAGCGCGCGATTGTTCAGGTAGAGCGAGACGCCTGCTTGGGCGTTTAGCCGCTCGATCACAACGTTAAGCGGCATGTCGGTGAACTGACAGTTGACCCGTTGTTGCAGTTTCGTCTCCATTGCGCGGCGCTGGTCAAGCCTCGGCAGCGGCTGATTGACGTAGTCGGCCGTCAACTGAACCGACGGGACTTGCGGCGTGGGCTGCCGGTTATAGAGGTCGTAGCCCCCGCCAAAACCTCCGCCGTCGCCCAATCGCTCGCCAGATCCGCCCCCAAATTGAGCGTAGATCTGCGGCGACATTGCGAAGAAGCACACCATCGCCGACAGCATGCCAACGTAGAGCCGAAACATGAGGAGACCTCAGAAAGTCAGCCGCGGTGAGGTGCGCAATCCTGGCAACAGGCCCGCTGCTGAGGGTGGAGTGAAGTATCCGCTGGAGGAGTACCTTGCAACCTAACTATCTAGGGAGAGGGACGCAACCAATTGGTCGTTTTTCCCGGTTCTTTTCACCCTACGGGGCGTCCTTTTCCTGATCTGTTACACTAAAAGATTACGTAACCCGCCTGGAGATCTCCCCTTGGACGCCGCCGCAGCCAAACCTTCACGAATTGCCGTCATCGGCGGCGGGATCAGCGGATTGGCGGCGGCCTTTCGCCTGCAAGAACTGGCCCCGAAGACCGAGATCGTTCTGTACGAAGCCGGCGAGCGCTTAGGTGGGGTGCTCGAGACGCAGCAGCAAGGGGATTACCTGGTCGAACAGAGCGCCGACAATTTCATCACCAACGTGCCGTGGGGACTCGATCTCTGCCGCCGCTTGGGGATCGAAGGAGACCTGCTGCAGACCAATGACGCGCTGCGCAAGGCGTACGTCGTCTGCCGCGGCAAGCTGATCGAAGTGCCGGAAGGGTTCTTGCTGATGGCGCCGGGCAAGGCGTGGCCGATCTTGCGGTCGCCAATTCTGTCATGGGGAGGGAAACTGCGACTCGCGTGGGAATACTTCGTGCCGTCACGAAAGGAAACGAGCGATGAATGTCTGCACGATTTCGTCGTGCGACGCCTGGGAAGCGAAGCGTACGATCGACTGGTGCAACCGCTAATCGGCGGCATCTATACGGCCGATCCGAAAAAGCTGAGCGTCGCCGCCACGATGAAGCAGTTCGTCGAGATGGAGCGGAAACATGGCGGACTGATCCGCGGCATGCGCAAGCGGATCGCCAGCGAAGGGAAATCGGACGGTGGAGCGCGGTACTCGATGTTCGTCGCTCCGCGAGGCGGGATGTCGGCGGTCGTTGATGCGATTACGGCGCGCCTCCCGAGCGAATCGATTCGCTTGAACGCGCCGGTACGTTCTATCGATCGCCAGGAAGATGGTCCTTGGATCGTGACGACCGATCATGGCGCCGAGACGTTTGACGGCGTTGTGGTCGCCGCCCCTGCTCCGGCGGCGTCGCAAATTATGCAATCTTTCGACGCGCCGCTGGCCAGCGAGGTGGCGAAGATCCAATACGCCGGATGTGCGATTGTGCTGCTGGGCGTTCGGAAGGAGCAAATCGCTCGTCCAATCGCCGGGTTCGGCTTTGTCGTGCCGGAGGTGGAGAACCGCCGGATCTTGGCGACCAGCTTCGCGAGCTACAAGTTTCCGGGGAGAGCGCCGGACGACTCGGTGCTGATTCGGACGTTCGTTGGGGGCGCATGTCATCCGGAAATGAACGAGTTGCCGGAAGAAGAGTTGCGGAAAATCGTGACCGAAGAGCTTGCCGACCTGATCGGTCTCTCCGGCGAGCCGCAATTGTTCGCGGTCCGTCGCTGGTCGGCGCAAATGCCGCAGTACCATGTCGGTCATCTCGAACTGGTCGAGCGGATCGAACAACTGACCGCGAAGCATGCCGGCTTGGCGCTGGTCGGCAACGCCTACCATGGGGTTGGCGTCCCCCTTTGCATTCGGACGGCCGAACAAGCGGTAGAACGCTTGGTCGAGCAACTCGCGTTAGGCCAGGTCGAGCGATAGGCCTTCGTCAGTACGGAAGGTGAACTGCGGGCGACCGTCCTTCTTCTCTCCGAACAGGGCCTGGTAGGCGTCGATCGAAGTCTGCGATTCTTGCCCCGCGGCGGCGGAGAAGTCTTGATGCTCAGCGGCCGTTTCCAACAGGCTCCGATTGGCGGCGGCCTGACGAATCTTGTTAGCGAGCGACGCGTCGCCGTTAATCAGCTTGGCGAGCGCATCGTCGGCGGTTCCTGCGCCATCGACTTCGATTTCGCCGCGATCATTGATCGTCAGCTGGAACTCCGAGCTGGGATTGATTCCCTCGTCGTTGAGCAATTGGCGAATCGCCGCTTCGATCTCTTGCACAAGCTTGTCAGTCGCCGACGAGAGTTCCTCGACGGAATCGCCGCTCAATTGGCCGGACGACGCGAAGAGAGAATCAAGTGCGGACGTCGATTGGTTTTCGTCGGCTTCGGTCTGCGCCGCTGGCGCGACCGGTTTTTCTCCGAGCGAGAGGAGTTGCCCAAAGCTGGCGCCAGAGATTTTCGAGGCGGTATGGGCGGCGATACCGGCCGCTCCGATTGCTAGCGGCGCAACAACCAATGGATTCATCGTGCTTCCATGGAATTTGAATCGAGCCCCCCCGATATTATCAGTATCGGCTGCGCAATCGCGTCAAGTTGACGTCGATTAAGAGAAACACCCTGGCCGTGCGAGAAAACGGCAAAGCGCAAAGAAAAAGTTCCCGCTAGCTAAACCGACTTTTGAAGTCGAACCGTGCGATCACGCAACAGATAATTGCGATGTCTGGCCCACCCCTGGAATCACTATCGTGACAAATTTCACTTTCGTGACGCCCTGCCCCAGAGGTTCAAATTTCAGTTAGCGGGAACCGTTTCTTGAACACTTGCTACTATAAAACCAACAACTCAGACCTGCAAGTTTTTTCTGTCAGATACGACGATATTTGCACGTCGCTTCGCCTAACAATTCGTTAGCAACTTGTTCGTCAGGCCGCCGAAGAAACGCGCGGTCGCTCGACGCCGCCGATCGCTTCGTAGAGATCCACGTACTGTCGCGCCGCAGTGCGCCAACAGAATTGACCGGCGTGCGCTTTGAGCCGTTCTCCATAGAGCGGATCTTGAGAAAAGCGGCGCATTCCGTCAGCGAAGCGCTGATAGAGATGGTCGCCGTCAAACGCATCCCAGTAGAACGCCAACTGACCGCCGATTTCCGGCAGGCTTGTGCGACGTGAGAGAAACGTCGGCTTACCGCCGAGCATCGCTTCGATCGGCGGTAGTCCGAATCCTTCCGTAATGGACGGAAACAGAAACGCGGAGCAGTTTTGGTAGAGCCACTCCCGCTCTCCATCGCTGACCGGGCCAGGAAGCAGAAAGCGATCGCTGAGGCCCTTTGCGCGAACCTGCGCTTCGATTTCGCCGGCGTAGGCGTCGGTCTTGATGCCGGCCAGTATCATCCGATATTCGCTCGCTCGTTCGATCAGATCGACCAACACGTGGAAGTTCTTCTTCCGCTGCACCAGGCCAATCGAAAACAGAAACGGGCGATCATCCTGGATAAACGCAGGACGCACCGGTTCCGTCACCTTCCGTGCCACGCCGTTGTAGATCACATGTACCGGCTTGTCGCCGACGTTCAGCTCTTCGCGAACTTCCTGGGCGACGAACTTGGAAATCGCCACGATCTCGGTCGCGCGATCGACGATCAACTGATGCCGACGACGCTCGCGGGCGATCTTGGACGACGCCTTTTCGCGGAGGAAGTTCAAGTCATGAACGGTCAGCAGCACCGGCGTTCGCGGGTGTCGCGGCAAGAATCGCGTTTGCTGATGCGTCGCATGCCAGATCAGATTCTCTTCAAACGTCCCTGCGTAAAAGAACCGCGAAGGACGTTGCAAAAACTCTTTGCGCCACAGATTCGCTTCGAGCGTCCGCTCGCCAGGGAAGCTGTCGAGTTGCGCCTTGCGAGCGAGAATAATCGGCTCGATCCCGCGCAGCTTCAACTCGGCGATTAGTGCGTCCCCCAGATACTGCGCAAACTGCCCCAAGCCGCAATACGGCTGACGCAGTTTTTCGAGATCGAGAACGACTTGCAACATGAAGCTACTGCGAACTGGCGTTAGTGGTCGATCATTGCGTCTCGCAGTCGCGACGAGCCCTGCGAGACGAGATTTTCCAAGGCAAACCGCACTGGCAGGCTAAGCGGATTGGCGAACGACGCCGAGCGATCGCCCAACCTGGCGCGAGATCCGTTCCAGATCGTGATCGACCATCATTTCGGTCAGCTTCTGGAACGAAACCTTCGGCTCCCAACCGAGTTCAGTCTTGGCGCGGACCGGATCGGCCAGCAACAGATCGACTTCGGCGGGACGGTAGAATTTCGGATCGATGACGACGTAGTTTTCCCAGTTCAGGCCGACGCGACCAAAGGCGATCTCGACGAACTCACGAACCGAGTGCGTCTCGCCGGTGCCGACGACGTAGTCGACCGGAGCTTCCTGCTGCAGCATCAGCCACATCGCTTCGACGTAGTCGCCGGCGAAGCCCCAGTCACGTTTCGCGTCGAGATTGCCCAGACGCAGTTCCTTGGCCAGGCCCAATTTGATTTTGGCGACGCCGTCGGTGATCTTGCGGGTCACGAATTCGAGCCCGCGACGGGGCGATTCGTGATTGAACAGGATGCCGGAGCAAGCGTACATGTCGTAGCTTTCCCGGTAGTTGGCGGTCATGTAATGTCCGTAGACCTTGGCGACCCCATAAGGGCTGCGGGGATGCAGCGGCGTCGATTCGCGCTGCGGCGTTTCGTGCACCAGCCCGAACATTTCGCTGCTGCTGGCCTGGTAAAAGCGAATCGACTTGTCGACCGTACGAATCGCTTCCAAGATGCGAGTAACGCCAAGTCCGGTCACATCGCCGGTCAGGATCGGCTGTCCCCAGCTGCTGCCGACGAAGCTTTGCGCGGCAAGGTTATAAACCTCTTGCGGCGCGACGTCACGGACGAGGCTTTGTAAGGAAGACTGATCAAGCAAATCCGCGGGGTGTACGGAGATGCGATCAAGAAGATGTTCGATTCGCTCGAAGGAGTTGGTGCTAGCACGGCGGAAACAACCGTGAACTTCGTAACCTTTTTCGAGCAGGAATTCGGCCAGATAGGATCCATCCTGTCCGGTAATCCCGGTGATAAGTGCGGTTCTCGGCATCGAATCTCTCATTTCGTCCTTGAAAATCCAGGGGTTCCCCCCCGGGTCGATCCTTGAGGACCGGAAGAATAGCCAATTGTCTCTACCTCGCCAATGCCAAAAGGTTGCACGAAATCGAGCATACAAAGGGATTTGCAGCCGACCCCGATCTCCGGTTTTGCGCATCGATTTGCGGCAACGTTCCGAATGCGGCCAAACCGCTTTTGCGCAGCCTTTCTAATCGCTGACGCTGGCCAATTGGCATTTCATGCTGATTATCGCACTGTTATTATGCCCCAACTTCTGCAAGCGGCGGCCTCCGGGCATGAACGTCGGAAAATACGACTCATTGGAAAACCCGTGATGAGCTCTCCAATCCAAAGACTGCTGATTGACGTCACCCATACCGCGAAGGGTGATGTGAATCATGGAATCCAACGCGTCGTCCGCAACATCGCCAAGCACGCGCTCGCCTATTCCGAGACGCACGCGCTGGAGTGCGTGCCGGTACTGTTTGAAGACGGACAGTTCGTCCTGGTTGACGACGCGTGCATCGAGCGAGGATTCCGCAAAACGCACCCCGATACGCTCCGCTGGCGAAAAGAAATCGTTCGCCGTATTCTCCCCCAGAGCAGCGTCGGAATTGAGCAAGCGCTGGTCCGAGCGCGCAAGCTCCTCTATCCTCGCACGATCGCCCGCGCTATCGAGCGTTTTTTCGCGCGTCGTTCCGGCCCGCCGCAGCCGGCCAATCCGGGCTCCGGAGACGTTCTACTCCTTCCCGACGCGTGGTGGGACATTCCAATGTACGACGCCTTGGCCGCAGCGCAGCAAAATGGGGCGATCGTCGGC
This sequence comes from Blastopirellula sediminis, assembly GCF_020966755.1. Lineage (NCBI taxonomy): Bacteria > Pseudomonadati > Planctomycetota > Planctomycetia > Pirellulales > Pirellulaceae > Blastopirellula > Blastopirellula sediminis. Next base: position 159,424 of record NZ_JAJKFT010000004.1, on the reverse strand, counting down.
ACGATGATCCAGGACCTGATCCCGGTCTATCATCCGGAACTTTGCCACGACAGATTCGCTCCCTCCTTTCAGCGGTGGATCCAAAAGGCGCTCCATGCGGTCGACTTCGTTCTGGGGAATTCGCAAACGACGCGAGACGACCTCTGGAATTTCGTCCAGCAAGAACAAGCCCCGCTGGCCGATTGGCAAGTTCGTCCGGTTCGCTTGGGATGCGATATCGAATCGCACGCGGAGGTCGCCGAGGATCAAATCGCTCCGCGGATTCGCGACCTCTTCGTCGATGAAGACGCCGCTCCCTATTTAATGGTCTCCACAATCGAGATTCGGAAGAATCACAAGCTGCTGCTCGACGCCTTCGACAAAATGTGGGAGCAAGGTAGCGAAGCCTCCGTGGCGCTGGTCGGTCGCATCGGCTGGAAATGCAATGATCTGCTGGAGCGGATCAAGACGCATCCGCAATATGGCAAACGCTTGATGCTGCTGACCGATATCGGCGACGCCGAACTCGCTTACATCTACCAGAAGAGCAAGGCGTTTATCTTCCCCTCGCTGGCCGAGGGATTTGGCCTGCCGATCGCTGAGGCGCTTCACCACGGACTGCACGTTTTCGCCAGCGATTTGGCGATCCACCAGGAAGTCGGCGGCCCCCATTGCAGCTACTTTTCGCCGCACGATCCGGCCGAGCTCGTTCAGCTGATCGGCCAATTTGAACGTGAGCAAGGCTGGAGAACGCCGATTCAGGCGCCTCCCGTGAATCACCCCTGGTCGCTGACGTTCGAGAACATCGTGCGCGAGTGCGAATCGATCGCCACGAAGCTGAGCGACCAGGCGAACGTTCGCTCGCAAGCCGCGTAACGCTCGCCTGCGCGACGTCGACCGAACTACTTTGACCAGTACCAGCAACGCCACGGAACATGAAAATGCCAGTTAGATAACGCGATGTTCTGATATTGTTTAACCCACAACGCAGATCTACTCTCTTGCAAGCTACGCCGCAGATCGATCGCGCTCTCGGCAACTTCGCGAACGGAATCCGAACTCGACAATGCGATACTTAAACAAAGCAATTTGGCTAGCCTGGCGCGACTTTAAGTGGTCTATCATCATCTCCGTCCTCAGCTCGCTGATGGTCGGCGTCTTGTGGGGCGCGAACGTCGGAGCGGTTTATCCCTTTGCGGAAGTGATCTTCAAAGGGGATAACCTGCACCAATGGATCGCCCGAGAAACGGAAGCGTGCGAGACCGGAATTCGTGAAGGAGAAGCGAAAATCGCCGCGATGAAGGCGGAAAACGCTTCCAGCGGAGAGATCTATTCCCAAGAACAAGCGGTCGAGGGGTGGCGAAATCGGCTAAAAAGCGTCGAGAAGACGCGTCCTTGGATCGAAAAGTACGCTCCGACGAGCCCGTTCAACACGTTGCTGGGGATCGTCGCCTTTTTGCTGATCGGCACGGCGCTGAAATGCTTCTTCCTGGCGATCAGCACCATCCTGATGGCCCGCGCTGCATTCCGCACCTCAAGATCGCTGCAGCGTCAATTCTTCGCCAAGATGCTTGATTTGCAGCTCGGCAAGTCGCGACGCGACGACACCGGCGACTCGGCGACGCGCGTCGGCGGCGACATCAACGCCATCGGCAACGCGATTTCGATTCTGCTCGGCAAGTCGCTGCGTGAGCCGGCCAAGATGATTGCGTGCATCGCGCTGGCCGCCTACATCAACTGGCGATTGCTGCTGCTGTCGCTGCTGGTCTGCCCGCTGGCCGCCTATTTGCTGATGACGCTCGCCAAATCGATCAAACGGACCAGCGTCCGCGTGATGGAAGCGAACGGGCGCGTAATCGGCTTCTTCCTGCAAATCAACAACGGGTTCCAGGTCGTCAAAGCGTTCGGCAACGAAGAACTTGAAAACAAACGGTTCTTTGAGAAGACCGAAGCGGTCTTCCGTCAGCAGATGAAATTGGAGATCTATGGATCGCTGATTCGCTCGAACAACGAATTGCTCGGCATCGGCATGGTCTGCTTGTCGCTGGTCGCCGGCGGTTACCTGGTCTTGAACCAGGCGACCCACATTTTCGGCATTAAACTGGCCGACAAAGCGATGGACTTTGGCGGAATCATGACCTTTTACGCCGCCCTGATCGCAGCCGCCGACCCGATTCGTAAACTTGGGGACGTATTCGGTTCGATTCAGGCCGGCACCGCCGGCGCGGAACGGGTCTTTTCGGTCCTGGCCGCGGAACCAGCGATCAAAGACCCCGAAAACCCGGTTCCCCTGCAAGATGGCGACATTTGCTTCAAAGACGTTTCGTTCCGCTACAACCAAAACGTCTCGGTCTTGAACGACATGAACCTGACGATTCGCCGGGGCGAAAAGGTCGCAATCGTCGGCCCGAACGGTTGCGGCAAGAGCACGCTGATCAATCTGATGCTGCGGTTTTACGATCCCGACGAAGGCGCCGTTACGATCGGCGGCATCGACATTCGCGATGCGACGCAGAAAGATCTGCGGAGCCGAATTGGGCTCGTCAACCAGAACACGGTGCTCTTTAACGACTCGATTCAAGAGAACATCCGGTATGGCCGACTGAGCGCCACCGATGAAGAAGTCGCCGCCGCCGGAAAGCTGGCGGAAGTCGACACATTCGTTCACACCCATACGTCGCATGGCTACAAATCGAACTGCGGCGAACTTGGCTCCTCCCTCTCTGGCGGCCAGCGCCAGCGGATCGCGATCGCTCGGGCCCTCCTCAAAAATCCGGACATCTTCATCTTCGACGAAGCTACCAGCCAAATCGACCTGGAGAGCGAACGCCAGATTCACGCCGCGTTTGAACGCTGCGTCGGTGATAGCACGGCGATTTTGATTACGCATCGCCCGGCGGCGTTGGAGTTAGCTGATCGGATCATCGTGATGAACGCCGGGCAAGTCGAAGCGATCGGCTCGCACGAGGAACTGCTCAAACGGAGCCAGACCTACTACGAACTGTATCGCGAAGAAGTGGTGCAAGATCGCCAAGCGGCGTAATCGCGTAACCAGGCTTGCGCAGAAGGCGCTTCAACGGTTTGCCGCACGATGGATCGAGCGTCGACCAGGGAAGTCATTCGACCCAAAAAACAGGGTAAAAAATGGCTTTTCAAGCCTTTGCGCATTAGCGACAGGCAGTGAAACTGCTCTTGTGATGCGCCGAATCATTGGTCTAAACTGCCCGCTGATTTGCCGCCAAGGAAGGAAATTCAACCAAGATGCCAGGAGGGCAATCTGTGGGACTTAAGCGATTTGCGGGACGACTTCAGCGATCCATTGCGAAACGGCTGTCGAAAGCCTCGCCGAAACCAGTGGAAGCGCCGAAGGCTGCGACCACCGTAAGGCCGACCGCAGCGGGCAACCGGAATGTTCCGGATCATGTCCCCTTTATCGTCCCCGAAGCTTCCCTCTCCGAGCTCTTCCCCGGCGCCGATCAAGCGGAAGTCGTGATGCTTCCCCGTTTGATTCGCTCGCATAAGTGGGCGATGCCCGAGCATGAATTGCTGACCCTGGGCGCCTTGATCAAAATGCTGCAGCCGCGGCTGATCGTCGAGTTCGGCACGTTCATGGGAGGCTCTACGCTCACCATGGCGGCGAACATGCCGGAGGATGGTCGTATCGTGACGATCGATCTCGATCCGAACGTGCGCGGCACGCATGTTCACGGACAAGGGGTCGGCCTCTCGAACTTTGACGTCGGCTGCTTGTTCCAGGGAACGCGTTACGAGCGACAAATCGAACAACGTTTCGCCAACAGCGTTGAGTTTAGCGATCACGACCTGCTAGCAGCGGCCGACCTGGTTTTCGTCGACGCCGATCATACCTACGAGTTCTGCAAACGCGATACGCAAACTGCGGTGACGTTCGCCAAGCCGAGCGGCGCGCTGCTCTGGCATGACTACACCTGGGAACCCGCCGCCAAGGAATGCGTCGGCGTTACCCAAACTGTTAATGAATTCTGGGAAGAACGAGGCGGGTGCCGGCAAGTCGCTGGGACGCGTTTCGCCGTTTACCTGCCGAAGCTGGCCAGCGCGGCTCAATCAGCGGCCGCGTAGTTCGCAGCGCGACGAAATTCCCCAGCCCAAGAGAAGCTCAGCATGAATCGCAAAGCGATAGTCACGGTCGTTACCCGAAATTACCTTCATTTCGCGCTTGCGCTGGCTGATTCCGCCAAGCGTCATCATGACGACCTGGACGTTCTCATTTGCCTGGCCGATCGCGCGCCGGTCAACATTACGAGCGTCACGCAAGACGTCGAACTGTTTTACGCGGATGAGCTGGAGATTCCCGACTGGAAGCGGTTCTCCTTTCAATACACTCCCTTCGAGCTATCGTGCGCGCTCAAGCCGTACGCGATGAACTATGTATTGGAAAAGGGGTATGACGAAATCATCTACCTCGATTCCGACATGCGGATCTACGATCGCTTGGAGGAGGTATTCGCCAGCCTTGCTGAGAGTTCGATCTTACTCACGCCCCATCTGTTGAGCCCCTTTCCCGAAGATGGAAAGTCGCCAGGCGAAAACCTGTTTCTGGCGGCCGGGACCTTCAACGGCGGATTTGTCGCCGTGCGCAACGACGCGACCGCCAAACGATTCGTCGCCTGGTGGAGCGATCGGATGAAGACGCACGGGCACAAAGATCTGGCCGCTTCGAACGACTGCGACCAGAAATGGCTGAGCCTGGTTCCGGGGCTATTCGAGAACGTCAAGGCGCTGCGAAACCCGGGCTACAACACGGGACACTGGACGTTGCATCAGTACGAGTTCTCGACCGATGCGAGCGGCAAACCGACGATCGGCGGAAACCCGATCGTGCTGTTCCATTTCAGCAATTTTAGTCCCAGCAAACCGGACGAATTCTCCCGTTGCCAAAATCGTTTTCCTGGCGATGCGTTTCCGGCGCTCGACGCGCTGGTCGCGGACTATCACGCCGCTGTCGCTGAAAAGAACGGTTTGCAGTGCGATCAGTGGGGCTGCGCTTTCGCCCATGTGAACGACGGATCGAAAATTCACCCCGGCTGGCGTGAAGCGATTCGGCGGAACTTTCCCCTGTTTGAAAATGTCGTCGATCCTTTCGATGTGCTCTCCAATCCGCAGGTGCTGGCCAAGTTCCGCTCGGTCGAGGCCAAGTCTTACAAGTGGCGCAGCGATTGGCGACTGAACCCGGCGATGGTTTATCCGACCCCCGCCACGAAGCCCATGAAGAACAAGTTCAAAAGTTTCCTGTACAAGATCGGACTGAGAAAGAAGGCCGCCTAATTCGGCCCCTCGTCCGCTGAAATATCGTCTCCCTAACCGTTTGGTGAAAGAGGAAATCGTCATGACCAATCTCCCCCCTGTCCGCGTTTTCATCGGTTCCGGCGAAGCGAGCTGCCTGGAGCGCAAGACGCTGATTCACTCGTTGCGTAAGCACTGCTCCCGCGAACTCGACATCTACGTGTTCAACGGTACGCACAACTCGATCGAACACAACGACGAAGAGCCGGTCCTGTCGACGTTGCCCCTCTGGATCAAGTACCGCAACATTACCGAGTTCAGCAACTACCGGTTCCTGATTCCGGAAATCTGCAACTACGAAGGTCGCGCGATCTTCCTCGATTCGGACATGATTTGCCTCACCGATATCGCCGAGTTCTTCGACCAACCGATGAACGGTCACGACATGCTGGCCAAGGCGGAAGCCTACCAAGGGGAAAGCTGCTGGGGAATGAGCCAGATCTTGTTCGATTGCTCGAAGTGCCGCTTCGACATGGAGCAGATCTTCCGCGACATGGACGCCGGCGCCTACACGAACACCGAATTCCACCAGATGAAGCCGGCGTTTCTCGCTAAGCACCCCTATAACCTGGGCGCTTACGATAACAACTGGAACGTCTTCGATCACTGCGATGAGAAGACGAAGCTCATTCACTACACCAACCTGGGCACCCAACCGTGGAAATTCCCCGGTCACCCGCACGGCGATCTCTGGTTCCAGTACTTCAACGAAGCTCGCCAGTCCGGCCTGATTGAGCAATGGGATCTGAAGAAGACGCTGACCCGCGCTTATTGCCGACAGGACATCCTGAATCCGGTCGCCAATGGACAAATCATCCCGATGCACGGAGCGCCGAAGAAGAAGAACTTCCTGAAGCGTCTGGAACGCAACATCAAAAAGCTGTGGCGCGGCGAAAAGAAAGCCGCCTAAGCCAACGACGGCGGTAACGCCAAACTATTGGGGGATGACGTTTTGCACACCGCAAGTCAAACGAAAGACGAACTGTCGCGCGTCGTCGTTTGCACGGGCGCGATCCAATTGGCGTCGGCCATCGCCGCCATGTGGACATCGAGCGGTCGTTCCAAGACGAATCGAAACTACAAGAATCATCTTCTGATCCATGACCTCGCCGCTCCGGAAGGCCAAGGGGAAGAGTTCGCCGACTCCATTCGCCAATTGGCCGAAGAGGTCGAAACGTGGGAGTCGATTCAGTACGTGCAGTTGCCGACGATTAAGCGACTGCAAAAGGAACTGCGGACGCCCGGCACCCAGCCCAGACAGGTCTTGGCCGATTCGCTGGGCGTTCATACGTGCGATGAGCTCTACTGCGGGCTCATCGAAAAGTACTTGCCGACGACCCTCCGCCGGTTGCTGACGGAAGCTCATCAAATCTGCTACGGCGACGGGATCTCGCTGAATTTCTCCAACACCTACTACCATCCGCGCGACTACGCCAAATGGCGAATTCGGAAGTATGGCAAGCGGATCCTGGGGCTGTTGAAGAACAAAGGGAAGCAGTTGCTGGGGCGACCGGTTCCGCCATCGGAAGAGCCGCCGGCTCCGGACGAATACTGCCTGCTTTTGAAAAACCTGTTTGATCAGAAGTTGTCGCGAGTCACCACGCTCAATTCGGCGCTATTCGTTGAATTGTTCGACAAGTTCGCCGCTCATCTTCCCGCGCGAGCCCCGCTCGCCCACGCGGAATTGTGCCAATTGGCGGAACAGGATGGCGTTAACGCAGTCCTGCTAACGTCCAACTTTTCCGAGACGGGCCGGATGAGCCTCGAGGGAGAAGTCGACGGCTATCTGGAGATGCTCAAGCGACTGCCGCAAGGGAAAGGCGCCACGCTGATCATCAAACCGCATCCTCGCGATTCGTATGAGAAGATCGAACGCATCCAGCAGCGAGCGGCGTCCGAATATGAACGGACGATTTGCCTGAGCGATCCCTGGACGTTCTATCTGCCGTTCGAATCGCTGTACGTGCGGTACCTCGCCGGTTCGCGCCGCGAAACGCACATCGCGGCAGTCAGCAGCGCTTGCATCTCGCTCGAATTCCTGTACGGGCAACGTTGCCTGCTTGGATTTGGCGAAGAGCTCGTGGCGCGCGAATTCGTCCCGCTGTGGGCCCCGCTTCGGCAAGTGCACGAACGGGACCTGCAAAGAATCGTTGATACCATCCGAAAAACAAAGCCAGCCGTTACCAAAAAACTGGCGGCATAAGCGTAGTCCGACGGCGCTAAGAACTCAAACAACCCATGAATTGGATTGCCAAAATTCGTCGCGAGTACGCCAGGGCGCATTGGCTGCAATCGCTGATTTCGAAGGCCAATGGCCGCGTCTGCTTTTTTATTCCGGAAAAGAGCAAGGGCTGGATCCTGGAAGCGGCATGCCGCGAAGTCGCACAGCGCATGGTATCGCCGTACGTCTTTTGCGACGACTACAAAGGATTGCCGCTCGCCAGCGCCTACTTCTTCTGCCACTACCACTTCTACAAGTCGGCGCTCAGCCTCAATCCCTGGCTCGCCGAGAAGAACTGCATCGTCTGGTTTACCCATCCGAAAGAGCCGGGACTCGGCGGACAAGAGACGATCGACGCGTTGAATACGGCTCGCGTCGTCACGATGTGTTCGAAATGGAGACAGTACCTGATCGAACTGGGCGTTGAGCAAGAGCGCGTGTCGACGATCGTCGGCGCGGCCGACCTGCAGTTCTTTCAGCCGCACCAGCGAGGCGGAGGCAGAATCGGATTCTGCACCGCCTATTACGAACGAAAAAACCCGGACCGCATTCTGGAAATCATCCGCATGATGCCCGACCAGGAGTTCGTTCTGATGGGACGGAACTGGCGCGAGTATCCTCGCTTCGGCGAGTTGTTCGGACTCGGCAACCTGGAATATCGCGAAACGAAATATTCGCAGTACCCGAAGTTTTACAACGAACTCGACGTCTTCGTCTCGGCTTCGCAACTGGAAGGGGGTCCAATCCCGTTGTTGGAATCGATGATGAGCAACGTCGTACCGGTGGCGAGCGATACAGGATTCGCCCCCGACGTCATTCGACATGGCGAGAACGGATTCCTGTTTCCGGCCGAGGATCAGGATCCAGCGATCGTCGTCGACTTGATCCGAGAAGCGAAGCGATTACAGACGGACGTCCGCCAGAGCGTGATCCAGTATAGCTGGGACGCGTATACCCGAAATTACGAACAACTGTTCCGCGCCGCATAACGGCGTGCACCAGCGTAGCGGCGATTGCCCGATTGAATCGTCCCATAGATCGAAAGTTAGCAAGGAATTCGCCGCATGATCGAATTTGTACTACGCAACGTAGCGTCCGCATTTGGATACGAACTGACGAAGCGATATCGATCGAAACTGCGAGCGCCGATTCCGCAAGGGGCGAAGCTTTACGTCGGTTGCGGTGAGGATAAACAAGAAGGATATTTCGGCAGCGACATCCGTCCCTTGCCGCACGTCCATCTGGCTTGCAAAGCCTGGGAAGTGTCTCAGTTTTGCACCGGCCTGGGAGAGATCTACAGTCGCCATACGCTCGAGCATCTGACGCTGGCCGAACTGAAGGTGACGTTACAAGACTGGCATAAAGCGCTGGCCGAAGGGGGCCAGGTTCGTATCGAAGTCCCCAACCTCGCTTTTGCGATCGCCCAATGGCAAAGAGCGACTTGGACGGCGGAAGCGTTTGAAGATCGCTACTCCGACGCTTGTTGGGGTTTCGCCGGCCTCTTTGGTTGGCAGCGGGAATGCGATCCGACGACGCCGGAATACAACCAAAGCTATTGGGATGTTCACAAGTCGGGATTCACCGCCGATTCGATGCGATTCTTTTTGACCCAGGCCGGGTTTGACGAGATTGAAATCTCGTTCGACCGGTTTACGGACAAACAAATCGCGCGCCGCAAGATTCATCCTAATGCTAGCGACGACTGCCATCTGATCGCCATGGCTCGCAAACCGCGAGCCGTCCAGCAAGATACGACGACCGCCGGGCGACGTACGGCGACGGCCGCTTGATTCAGCCGAGAGTTTTACCTCCGTCAGACCAGCAACTAAGCCCAACGCAGAATTGAAACCGTACGCGAAATTCCAGATTGAAGCAAATTGTGCGACGAGCGTTTGATATCGACAGCCACCGCTGAATTCGGCTATCGTAGCCTCGCTTGACGCCCCCCAAACAGGCAAGAGACGCCTGACGATTCCTATTGCAAATAGTGCGACGAAATCGCACAGCGGAAGGAACAGCAGGCTTTGTCACCTAGAACAGGAATATCATCATGTCCGAGCGTCAAATGGCGACGACGATCGAAGAAGTGCGAGAAGACCATCGCCTGCGATATGAACTGGCGATCGCTGAATTAAAGCGTCGCGGTAAGACAGGAACGGTTATCGACGCCGGATGCGGAGTCGGATACGGCTCTTGGATGCTATCGCAAGCCGTCGACAAGGTGATTTCGATTGAGATTAGTGACGAAGCTCATGATCTATATCAAAAGCATTGGCAACGTCCAAACATCGAATTTCACAACACCGATTTGCTCTCGTTTGAACCTGATCGCCGCGTCGATGCGGTCGTTTGCTTCGAGTTCATTGAGCATGTCGAATTTTATGACGCCGCGATCAAAAAGTTTTCGGAGTGGAGTGAATTTCTAATAATCTCTACGCCGAATGAGGAAGTAAGGCCACACTTACAAGAGCCGGTTAATCCGTTTCACTTCCGCCATTTCCGCCCAGCTGAATTGAGCGACGCCCTCGGCAAGCATCGCTTGCATGTCGAGAGCTGGCAATGCCAGCGAAGTGGCGCTAAGCCTGAAGTTCAAGCAGGCACCAACGGGAAGTTCATCATTGCGATCTGCCAGCGGTCAGCCGCCTAAGCGAATATCGCTAACCGGATAGCGAAATCGGAGCGTGACGAAATGCAGACTTTTGGATTATTCGTACCTAAAGAGCCGAACATGCACATCGATGCGATGTTCGCGTTCGCTGAAGGTCTGCATCGACGCGACATCCCTTTCAACTTGTATCCTCTGGAAAAGGGATATCGGCCTTGCGACGTCGCCGTCACGTTTGGCATCAACAAACGGAGCACGCCCCGCGGTCGCATGGTTGGGGACATCGCCGAAGAGCATGCTCGCGCCGTTGCGCACCTTAGTCGCGAACAACGGAGAAAGAGCCACCTCGTCATTGAACGCGGCTTCATCCATCGTGATCGTTATTTCATGATGGGCTGGGGAGGTCTCAACGGGCGCGCAAGGTATTTCAACCGCTTCAGCTCATCCGATCGCTGGATGCAGCTCAACGTCCCCGTCGATCCGTGGCGCAAGACCGGCGAGCATATCGTTCTGTGCGGTCAGGTGCCTTGGGACGCTTCGGTCCAACATGTCGACCACGTCGAATGGTGCCAGGAAACGGCTCGCACGCTGCGTCAGCTAACGTCGCGCAAGATCATTTTCCGCCCTCACCCGCTCGCCAAAGATGCGATCGAAATGCAAGGTCCGGGAATTGACGTCGTTTACTCCAAGGCGGACAGCCTGTTGGAAGACATGGAAAACGCTTGGGCCGTCGTCACTTTCAGCTCGAACGCTGGAGTCGAAGCGACGCTAGCCGGCGTTCCTGCCTTCGTGTGCGACGAAGGAGCGATGGGCTACCCGATCCTCAACAAAGATTTGCATCGCATTGAATCGCCGATCAAACCTGATCGGACGCAATGGCTGTTCGACCTGGCCTATACGCAGTGGACCTTGGAAGAAGCGGCGATGGGGCAACCGGTTATCCACCTCTGGGAACGCCAATCGATGACGAAGCGTTTCAAACAGGCGGTAACCATGTTCTGCGGCGTCGCCCCCAGCGTCGAACGCCGCGCCGCGTAGCTTCCGCCTTAAACCGAATGTCCCGTCGCGACGCTGCCGAGCGGCGGATCTTCTCTCGACGGCCAGTAGCCCCGTCTCCCACATCAATTCCCTCGCGAATTGCCGTAACTGCAATCGTTCCCTATACTTGAGAAGGTCGCAACCTCTGTTGCGGTCTCTAGTTCCCGGAAACGCATGCCCCGCGAGCAGTCACGCCTATGTGGAAACTTCCTTCTAACTTAGCGCTCCTTGCGCTGATCGCTTGTGCCGGCCCGTTCTCGTTCCCCTCGTTGGCCCGCGCGGCTGATGCGACGCCCGGCGAAACGACCGCCGAGACGCCTAGTCCGTATGCCGAGATTGACGACGACTACGTCGAGCTGATTCAGATGTTTGCCGACGCCCTGGATCAGGTCGATCGGAACTACGTCGAAAAGCTCGATCGGCGGAAGTTGATCGAAGCGGCGATTCGCGGGGTGATTACCGAACTCGATCCTCACTCGACCTATATCCCCCAGGAAGAACTAGCTCGCTTTCGCACCAACATCGATCAGCAGTTCGGCGGCATCGGCATTCAGATCGACGCTCGTGACGGGCAACTGATCATCTCCAGCCCCTTGGTCGGCGGACCGGCGTACGACGCTGGAATTGGCGCCGGCGATCGAATCCTGGAGATCAATGGCCAAAGCACCAAAGGGATGAACCTGGACGCGGCGATCGAACACCTGAAGGGAGAGCCAGGCGAGACCGTTTCGCTGGTGATCTATCATCCGGCCGAGTTCAAGACCGAGACGCTTGAGCTTGAGCGAGAGATGATCCAACTGCAAACCGTCCTGGGCGACCAGCGGCTGGAAAATAACGACTGGGATTACATCTACGATCACGACCAGAAGATCGCCTACGTGCGGATCACCATCTTTAGCCGCAATACGGCCGAGGAATTCGCCGCCGTTCTGGAAAAGCTGAAAGCGGACGGAATCCGGGGGCTGGTCCTCGATCTGCGATCCAATCCAGGGGGTCTGCTGAGTGCCGCGATTGAGATCTCCGATCGTTTTATCAGCGACGGCAAGATCGTCAGCGTGGAAGGGCGAAACACCCCGAAGCGGGAGTGGAGCGCCGTCCCCGATACGACCCTGATTGACGTCCCGGTCGCTGTTTTGATCGATCATTTTAGCGCCAGCGCCAGCGAGATCGTTTCGGCTTGCCTGCAGGATCATGACCGAGCGGTGGTCATCGGGCAGCGCAGCTGGGGCAAGGGAAGCGTCCAGAATATTATCAATCTGGAGGAAGGGAAAAGCGCGATGAAGCTGACGACCGCCAGTTACCATCGCCCCAGCGGCAAAAACATCCATCGCCTGCCGGACGCCAAAGATTCGGACGAGTGGGGCGTCTCTCCATCGCCGGACATGGAAGTTAAAATGACTCCCAAGCAGCTGACCACCTTTCAACAGTATCGACGGCTTCGCGATATGGCGACGCTGATACCCCATCCGCCGGCCCCGGAACCGCCGCTGAGCGAAGTTGATCCGGTGCTTGCCAAAGGACTCGAATATATCGAGTCGAAAATCGCTGAGCCTGCCCAACCTTAATTACGCCGCCCCCTACATCCGCCCCTATGAATCTGCTGACGATTGAGTCGACCTGCGACGAAACTGCCGCCGCCATCATTAACGAAAACCTAGAGCCGCTGGCGAGCGTCGTCGCGTCGCAAGAGAAGCTGCACGAGCGATTCAACGGGGTCGTACCGGAAATCGCCGCCCGGGCGCATCTAGAGCGGATCATGCCGGTGATCGACGAAACGCTCGCCAAAGCGAATCTGACGCTCGCCGACATCGACGCCATCGCCGTCGCCCATACCCCGGGCCTGGCAGGATCGTTGCTGGTTGGGGTTTCGGTCGCCAAGACGCTCGCCTGGTCGCTGGGCGTGCCGCTGGTTGGCGTCAATCATTTGCATGGTCATATCTATGCGTGTCGCCTGGCCGCTGGCCGCGATATCTTTCCGTGCGTCGGTTTGATCGTCAGCGGCGGGCATTCCAGTCTGTACGATTGCCTTGGCCCGTCGGAGTTCGTCCCGTTGGGAGGAACCATCGACGACGCGGCTGGCGAAGCGTTCGACAAAGTCGCGTCGATGCTCGGCCTACCCTATCCTGGCGGTCCCTCGATCTCGCGCTGCGCCGCGGATGGCGATCCGCACGCGATCCCCTTTCCGCGACCGTTCCTGCAAGACCACAGCCGACTCGACTTCAGCTTTAGCGGATTGAAGACGGCGGTGCGTTACGAGATCGCCGGACCGGGCCGTCCTGATTTTTCCGCGGTCGAGATTTCGGACCAACGTCGCGCCGACATCGCCGCCAGCTTTGAGCAGGCGGTCGTCGATTGCCTGGTCGGAAAGTCGGAGTTGGCGCTCAAGAAGTCGGGGCGAGGTCGCTTGTGCGTCGGCGGCGGCGTCGCGGCGAATCGCAAGCTGCGCACCGCGTTGGAAGAAATGGCCGACCGCAATCAGATCGAACTGATCATCGCCCCGTTCTCGTTATGCACCGACAATGCGGTGATGGGGGCGATCGCTTGGGAAAGAATAAAAGCCGGAAGCTACGACGATCTTGCTCTCGACGCAGCTCCCGGCTTGATTCGGGAAAATGTCTAACGACGTCTGACCGGCATTAGTTACCGGTAGCAGTACCGTCCGTTTCAATCGTATTGAAGGCGCCCGAACCGATATTGAACGTCGTGACGTTACCGATTTGCGTAAAGCTCGGGAAACCGGTGAAGCGGACGTAGCGACGATCGGCCGAGATGACCGCGAACGCCGTGAACTGAACGCCTTCGGGCAACACGGTGATTTCCGGGCGGAAACCGACGCTGCTGCGATTGCGAATGAACGGGCGATTGTCGGCCATTTCCTGACGTGAGGTCTGATACGCTTCGCTGCTATAGGAATCGGAGTAGGAATCCAACGCCTGAGCCAACACGGCGCGGCCCATTTCAGCATGCGCCTTGGCGGCGACCTGAACCTGGTTTTCTTCCAGGCTGTCAGTACGACGCCCATCTTTCAGCGTGAAGTTAACAAGCGCCGGCGATTCGCCGAGCGGAATCTGCTCGCGAATGTGCTTCTGCTGCTTGGCGCCGTACGAAGTGTAAACGTCGACGGTCACCTTGCCAGCGGTCACTTCGCCCCAAATGCGACGAATGAGCAGCTTGTATTCGCCGGGGAAACCAACCGGGCAGACGTAGGTTTCGGAGAAGCCTTTGTCATCCTGTTGATTCAGAGACGAAGCGGTATCGCCCAGCAGAACGCCGCCGCCAACCGTGCGAGGATTGCGAAGCGAGCAGACGGCGCCGGTCGGCTCTTCGACCGCGATGTCGAGATCGGCGTCGCCGGTCCAGGTAACGTTGACGATGCAGTCGCGAATCAGCGCTTCGTTCAGCTGACGGCTGAACTCTTTCGCTTCGTCGATACGGCCTTCTTGCTGCAAACGTCCCAGAGCCGCTTTGGCCGAGAGGAACGCTTCGGTCTTGATCTTCACGCTCTCAGTCGGCCAGGCTTGCTTCAGCGCTCCGACGCAGGCCCAACGAATCCCATCGAAATCATCCAGACGCTTGGCGGCCGCCAAACCGAGAGCATACGGCTCGGGACGGAGCGGCTCGATCTTGGCGACTTCCTGGAACAGCTTCAGGGCTCGTTCATCCAACCCGACGCGAGTCATATAGATCGCGACGTAGAGCATGTGTTCGGGTCCCGAGGTGAAGTCGATCGCCGACATCAGGCTTCGTTCGATCTCTTCTTTCGGAGCGTGGTTCAGCTGCATCGCCATTCCAAGCGCTTCGTACATCCACGGCTGAGGTTGGCCATGACGCAGGAAAGACTGGATCAACGCGGTCACTTGATCGTATTGCTTCGCGTTCATCATGCGACGGATTTCGCTGCGAACTTCGGCCGCCGGAATGTCGGCGCCCGACTGGAGCAAGCGATCGAAAGCTTCCGCGCGAGTTTCGCCTTCGCGAACTTCGAGCTTCAGTTCCGGCTTCGCTTCCGGAGCGACCGCCGGTTCAGCGGCCTGCTGGACCGCGGGCTTCGCTTCTTCTTCGACGGTCGGGCCCAATTTCAGGACCGACTTCTCGTCGTCGACCGCGAAGAAACCGCCGCCGCCGCCACCTTGGTTACCGAAGCCGCCGCCGCCGCCGCCGAAGCCGCCGCCGCCGCCATTGATGCCGCCGCCGAAGGCGCCGCTCTGACCGCCGCCGATGCCGGAGCCAAAGCCGCCGCCGCCAGAAGGAATCGGCATGACCAAGTCGGCGACCGGGTACACCTTGGTGACCAGTTCCGATTCGGCGTCTTCCGGAGTGGTGATTTCCAACACTTCGTTCGCGACGACGTAGGTCAGTTCGAGTTCTTTCAAGAGCAAGCGAAGAGCCGAGCGGAGGCTGATGCCTTCGAGGTTACGCGTAACCGGCACGTCCGGGGAAAGACCAACGTCTTCCAGAGCGCGGTTGTTCAGCTGGATTTCGATACCGTGCAGGGTCTTCAGGTATTCGACCACTTCGACCAGCGGCGTGTCGATAAAGGCGATCTTGGTCGGCTCGTTGAGCTGTTCGAAGATCTTCTTTTCGGCTTCGCCGGTCGTCGCCAAGTCGACCGAAGAGTACTTCTTGCGACGGCGCGTGATGTCTTCCCAGAATTCGCGATCGGGGTAAACGATCGGCGGTTCATCCGGGAACGGAACGTGCGATTCTTCCACCAACCAGAGCGTATCGATCACGCCCTTGTAACGGAGTTCGCGAATTCGTTCGATGTTGTAGAAGTTGCCCACCAACTCGGCGTTGTAAACCGCGGCATGGGTAGCCAGGTTCCGCGGATCGATCGCACGAGCCGCAAAGGCCGCTTCTTCCGCTTCGACGTACTTGTTTTCGTCCATCAAAGCATTGAACATTTCCATGATGCTGCGGACCCGTTCTTCATCGCGAAGCAACGTTTCCGTGATGCGAATCCGCTCGGCGGCGATCGCGGCGTTTTCGTCTCGTTCCAGACGATCGGCTTCGACCTGGACCGCACGGCGATCGGCCATTTGGATGGCGCTGACGATGCGGTTACGCAGGTTGCGGCGGACGTCGGCTTGCAGTTCCGGAGCGCGATCGACGCTCTCCAACAACAGCTTCAGCGAGTCCTTCACCATCTCGGGCTGCACGCCCATCTGTTCGCGGGCGTTGGCCAGCGCGTTTTCGACTTCAATCTTGATCACTTCGGCCTGACGGATCTGCTGCCGCTGCACTTCGTTCAGGAAGTTGCCTTCATCGGCGCTTAGTTCGGCGCCCGGTTGCGACTGGGCGTTCACCATTCGCAGCGAGTCGTCGTCGCCAATCTGCGAGACGGCGGCCTTTTTGACCAGCGCGGCTTGCGGGTTGTTCGGGTCGCGTTTCAGCGCGGCGTCAGCCAAACGCTGGGCGCCCTGAGCGTCGCCGGTGGCGAGCGCTTGTCCGCTCATTTGCGAGAAAGTGTCGGCCGAAGCCAACAAGACGCGAGCCGTTTCACGCAGACCAACCGAACCGACGGTCGGCATGCTCATGCCGCCATCTTTTTGGGCCAACTGGATCAATTCGGGCAGGTAAGCCTGATCGTCCGACGCTTCCGGCTTGGCGGCGAAGTTCAGCTGAACCGTTTTGCCGTCCGACATGCCGGTGAACTTCACGGTCACGTCGCCCGCTTCGGCCAATTCGCCGACGACGATCGTGTCGCGATCGCCACGCAGCGGCGGAGTTTGTTTCGGATAGACGGCCGAGACGTTTTGCGAGAACTGAACGTCGCTCGGCCAAATCACCGGCGTTTCGGCAGCCGAAGCGATCGTGGCGCCAATGTCGGCCGAAGCCGCTTCGTTGCTGTCGACGATCACGTCGCCGCCGGTCTGATTCGCCAGGACGGCGAGCAGCTGAATGTCACGTTCCGGACCGATCGCAAACGCGTTGACCGCGGTGCGGGCCTTGGTCAGCGTGCCGACCAGTTTCTTCAGCTCAGCGTCTTCCAACATGCGAGCGCGGCTGGCGCCGTCGCCGAGGTAGACGATCGAGCGGGGAGTATCGAGTCCACCTTTGAACTGCGAGGCGGCTTCGGTCAGCATCGTCGGCAGGTCGGTCGAACCGAGCGGAGCGCGGCTCGCCAACTTCGCCACGGCGGCGTCGGCTGCGGCGCCGGTCGGAGCGACGAAACCGTCGTTCATCGCCACGGCGTGCAGGTCGCCGGCCATCACCTTCACGCGCGTGTTCGGCGAGAGGGAGGCTAGCAGCGCCTTCAAGGTCTTGAGCGAGTCTTCGCGGTAGATGCCGGTCTGGCTCGCCGAAGTATCGACGATGACGACCACTTCACCCGGGACTGTTTTGAGCTCTCCAGGAGAAATGCTCATCGCGAAGTAGGTTTGTCCGCCCGTCGCTTCGTAGGTGGCAAGCTTCGCTTCTTCGGCCATTGCCGACGCCGCAACGCTTGAACCCAACAAGATTGCCAGCGATGCGAGGACGCATCGTGCCATGCGCTCACCTTTGGGCATATTCAGACTCCAAAACCGTCGAAAGGATGTGTCGAGGAGGGGATTCCCTGTTCCAGTGAATTCCCACTGTTGTAGCAGATGCGGCTCACAGAAGGCGCAGAATTGCAGTCCGCAACTGAACTAGTATTCTATTTCCCGCCTGAAATAGACGCTACAAAAATCTACCGATTGTCGCAAGTTTAGCTGGATTAACATTTCCGGAGAATCGGAATACCCTTACCCCGATCCTCAGATTGCCAGCGATCACCTGCCCACACACCCTACTAGCGAAGTACCTGAAAGCCGTCGATCACGGCGTCCCAACGTTCCAGCAGCTGCCGCTCGGCCGTCCGATAGCCGCGGATCTCACGCTCTTGATGGATCTGGCGGGCGGCACGAATCGGCTGCGACAGGTCGAAGGAGCCGATCCAGCGAATTCCGTCATTCGACGAACGGGTCAGAGCGACAATCTGCGTGGCGAGCACGGCGGACCAAGCGGCCCCCTGCTCCGCCTTAGGGGATTCGGCACGCTTCTCCTTCAGATAATCATTGTATTCCGAGTATCCGTAAGGATCGAGCGAGATGACAAAGTCCGATGGCCCGCTGTGGAGGTAGGCGATTTCCTCGTCGGTTAGCGGAGCCTCTTCGTCTTCCAGCAACGTCGCGATCTCCTCAACCACTTCTGGCGCAATGGTTTCTGTGCTGATCACGACCCGCTCGACCGTCGGCGGCATTGGCGGGCAATCGTCCTGGGCCGCGGTGGCAATCACGGGGCGAGCGGCGACGGCCGAAGCGTAATCCTCGTCGAGAATGAACTGCTCAATTTCCGCAAGTTCTTTATCTGTAACAGGTTCCAATGCAGAACCCGACGACGGCAACCACCCGGCCAGCGCCCGGTTCGTCAGTCCCTTCATCCAGATGTCGAACTGGGCGACCTGAAAGCCTTCTGGATTTTCCGGGCTATTCCAGAACAGCCGGCTCACCTTTTGCCAGGCGAGTTCCAGCTCAAACGTTGCCTCTTCCAGCTGTCCGGCCCCGGCATGGTCCTTCGCCACGTTGATCGCAAACTGGCTCCCGTCGGCCGGCTTCGTCCGATTCGGCTCGACGCAGTCGCGAATTGCGGCCTGAACCCAATCGGTCTCAGCAAACTTCGCCAGAGGATCGCGGAAGTCGGCGAAATGGGCCTGATCGGCCGAATAAGCGGCGAGAACGCACGATCCTGGCAAATTGTCTGCAAAACACAGGGTAGGAATGCAAACCAGCAGGACGCAAAGCGAGCGTAGGCCCAAGAACGACATCCGTTGTCTCCAGCGGGGGCAGTAGTTGATTGAGTTTGAGAGGGGGACGCGAATCTCCACTCGCGGTCGCCCGTACTCGGCGTGACACATGTTCGTATCGGTCAAATACGACGCGACACGTCAGGCAAACCAGGAAGACTAGTAGAGATGCAGATTATGCGAGATATGAAGGCGAGGTTGCCCGATTTGCCGTTTACAATGGTTCGTTTCCCGATCCCTTACCGACTGGCGGCAGGTACCGCATTCCCAAGCGGCCGCAGAAACCTCAGAATCTCTACTGCCGCGCTGTTTGCCTGCCCTGTCGCCAACAACGATTGAATGATTCCCGAATTTTTGCACCCTTGGCTTGCGATCGCGACGACCATCGGCGTGTTCGTCACCCTGCAAGTCACGCGACGAATCCCAATCGACCTGCTGTTTCTGTTGGCGCTCGTCTTTTTGGTTCTGACTGGGGTCCTGGCCCCAGCCGCGGCAATCGCCGGCTTCGCCAGCCGCGCGGTCTTGGCGATCAGCGCCCTGTTAGTTGTAGCGGCCGGTCTGCGCAGCACCGGCGTCCTCGACTGGGTCGGCAACATGCTACTGGGAGATGTGAAGACCGAGCAATCGGCGCTTCGCCGCATCGCCGGGCCGATCGTCGCCAGCAGTGCGTTCATCCTCAACACCGCGCTGGTCGCGATGATGATGCCGGTACTGATCGATTGGTGCCGTCAGCGAAACCTCTCTCCGTCGAAGTTGCTGCTCCCCCTTAGTTACCTGACGATCCTGGGCGGCGTCTGCACGTTGATCGGCACCAGCACCACGCTGGTCGTTAACGATCAACTTCGCTTGAGCCACACCGCGATGCAGGCCGAAGTGGCACAACTAGAGGAAGCGGCGTCGCCCGATGCGACCGCCATCGCCAAACGCCAAACGGCGCTGCCGAAAGTCGCGCCGATGGGCTTCTTCGAGATCGGCATGGTCGGGCTGCCGTGCGCAATCGCCGGATCGCTCTTCTTGATCCTGCTCGGGCAGAAATTGCTGCCAGGTTCGCCTGACTTAATCGAGCAGCTGGGAGATCAACGCCGTGAATACCTGGTCGAGATGCAAGTGCTGCCCGAATGTCGCCTGGTGAGCAAAACGGTTGAAGAGGCGGGCCTGCGTAACTTGCACGGGCTCTATCTGATCGAAATCGATCGCCACGGCGACATCATCACGCCGGTTGCGCCGGGAGATCAAATCCGTGCCGGCGATCGTCTGGTCTTCACCGGCGTCGTGTCGACAATCGTCGACTTGGAGAAGATTCCGGGGCTCGTTCCCGCGGCCGATCAAACGTATGAATTCCATCCCAGCTCGCGGCAACAGCGGCACCTGACCGAAGTGGTTTTGTCGCGCACGTCGCCGCTGATCGGCAGCACCGTCCGCAAAGCGAACTTTCGCGCTCTCTATAACGCGGCGGTGATCGCGGTCCATCGCAACGGCATGCGACTGACCAACAAGATCGGCAACATCGAACTGGAGCCGGGCGATACGCTGCTATTGCAAACGCGCGGCGACTTTATCGCCCAGCAGCGCAATAGCCGCGACTTCTACCTGGTCAGCAGCGTCGAAGGCGCCGAACCGCGTCGTCACGATCGAGCCTTGCTGGCGGCCAGTCTGATGAGCGTGCTGATCCTTTGGATGACGCTGGCTTCGCTCTTTGGGGGCGGAGGCCTGGGAGATCCGGCGATCGCCGCGCTGTCGATCGCCGCGCTGATGGTGCTGACGCAATGCGTCAAATCTTCCGACGCGCGAGCCGCCGTTGATCTCCAGGTAGTCGTCACGATCGCCGCCGCGCTGGGGCTAGGGAGTGCGCTGTGGCAAAGCGGCGCCGCCGGCATGATCGCGGAGTCGCTCGTCAATCTGGTCGGGCCACGTCCTTATCTGCTGCTGATCGTGATCTATTTGCTGGCGATGGTCTTTACCGAGATGATCACCAACGCCGCGGTCGCCGCACTGCTGCTGCCGATTGCGATTGCGGTCGCGATGGAAGGGGATTTGAATCCGCGTCCCTTTATCATGGCGATCGCCTTGGCGGCGTCCCTCTCGTTCCTGACGCCGATCGGTTATCAGACCAACTTGATGGTCATGGGCCCCGGCGGTTACAAGCCGCGCGACTACCTGGTGGCCGGCGTTCCGCTCGCACTGATCGTCGCGACGACGGCCCTGGTGCTGATTCCCTTTGTCTGGCCGCTGACGCTAACGAACTAGGCGATTCAACGGGAAAAACCGTAGCCAAATGCTAGCGGATCGCTGAGCGCCGCCGCGAAATATCGCCTCAGTTGCTCTAGCCTCGAAATCAAAATCCGCGGTATGATCCCCCCCGATTCCGGGACAAGATTTGGACGTCCCGGGCAACGCATCGAATCAGGCTGGGGAGTTTCGTCGTGATCAAAGCGCTAGGCAAGTTGTACCATGGTTTCCGCACCGACGATTCCCACTCGACAAAGCGAGGAACGACGTCGAGCAAGTACTACGTCAAGGACTTCCGCTATTGCGGCAAGCCGGTCAGCGGCGTCTTCCGCTACGGCACGATCGACGAAGGGATCTACCAAGGGATCTTCCGCGAATACCGCTTGGAAGAAATCAGCAAGAAGCTCGCGGGTCGTCCGTCGACGATCGTCGATATCGGCGGCCACATCGGCGGCTTCAGCGTGATCGCGGCCACGCTCTTGCCGCAAGCGAACATTCAGGTTTACGAGTACATGCCGGAAAACCTGCGGATGATTCAATCGAACCTGCTGCTCAATAACGTGCAGAATCAGGTCCAAGCGTACAACTACGCCGTCGCCGATCGGAGCGATCAGGTCATTCCGAAGAACAACTTCGACAACATCGACGTGCATGCTTCCAAAGAGCACCGTACCAACACCGGCGGAATCTGCATCGCCGACAAAGCGACGACGAGCCAGGCCTGCGAAAACGGCATCCCGACGTTGGCCGCCAAAGAGATTTTCGGGCCGCTCGATCAGGTCGACGTCTTCAAAATCGACTGCGAAGGTTCGGAGTTCAAAATCTTGTTCAGTCTGGACGAAACCGACTATCACAAGATTCAAATGATCACCGGCGAAATCCACCACCAAGACGACAACTACGGCGACAGCAAAACGAACGGCCACCTCTGGAACGGCCCCGGTTTGCTCAACTACCTGCGTCACTTCTACAAGAACGTCGAAGTCCACGCGCAATCGGATACCGACTGGGGCTACATGCAGATCTTCTCGGCTTCGGATCCGATGTAGAGCAGAACGTCGCGGCGCACAGCGCTGCGATCCATTGAGCCAAAGTTCTCGGAATACTCCAGGGACGGCGATCGCAATCACAGCGGTTCCCGTCCCTGGTTCGTTTATCTCGACTACTGTCGCTGTTTCTCTAATTCTTTCCGCCGCCGCTCGATCTCGGCAGGATTGTTTTCGCGCTTCATCCGCTCCGCTTCCTGGCGGTAATGCTCCATCCGGGCCGCCGACTCCACCTTGATCGCTTGCTGCGTCTTTTCGCTCAAGATGCGATGCGTCTTCGACAACAAAGAAGGGGGCAAATCGCGGGGCGGTTTGGCGTTGCGACGGTCTTGCTCGCATTTGATGATATGGCGCCACACTTTGTGATACGCGTCGGCCAACTTGCGAAAGTCTTCCATTTGTCGCTTCGTCATGTCAGCTTGCGAAAAGTCAGGCGAGGAGTCCGATCCCGCTTCGGCCAGCGGCAAGATCGCGTGCAACAAACGATTCAACTCGGCGGTTTCGGCATCGGTCAGCAGGATGCCGTAGCCTGACGCCAGCGGGTTATCGCGAGCTTCTTGCAGGAGGCGAGGAATCTGGATTTTCACATACGCTTCCGACCGTTTGCTCAACGTTCGCTTCGTCACCTCCGCTTCAAAGTCTGCCAGAATTTTCCCGTAATTCTCCGCCGCTTTGGCGCGAAGTTCCGCCGTTTCTTCATACGGCTTGTCGGGCAATGCGCGAATCGTGGTCGCCAACTCCACCAACCGCAGCGCGGTGTAGGTAGAACGATAGTTGGAAGTGCGCGCCTGAGCGAATTCGACCTGCATGGTGGCCAGTCTCTGCGATATCGCTCCGTCTACTTTGACCGCGATATCGTTGTCGATCTGCGAAAACGTTTCCTGGATTTCGTACTCCAGCACGTCGGCCGCCATCATCACGTCTTCGGTACTGTCCCGCCCCTGGCGAATTTTGGTCAACTCCTCCTCATAGCTCGCCAGTGCGCTATTCGTGATGACGAAGCAGGAAACGGCAAACGCCAGAAGTCGTCGGCAATTTAGAGTGCAGGGTTTCACGAGGCCGGAACCTTGTTTCTTTCTGATAAGACGAAGCGAGCAATGCGAATAACGAATAGCATGCGCTATTTCGCGGGACTTGTCCTCCAAAAGTTTAGCCAACAGATACGATTTCACGAATCAGGCATTCAATCTCAGCGAGACTCCGCCGAATATATTCCCAATTCACGAAGGGTTGGAAATACTCTCCAGACTAAAAGACTACCGTTGTCGCTCTTTGAGTTGCGTCTGCCGCTTCCTCTCGACTGGGTCGCTTTCTGGCGTCTCTCGCTCCACTTGTTCAAGGAATTGCTTCCTGCGAGCAGCTGACTCCGCTTCCTCGGCTGCGTTTTTCTTGTCGTTGAAGATTTGATACAGTCTTCCGAGCTGATCTGACGGCAACACCGTTCGCGTCTTGGCCATCAATCGGGATTGCTCGCAGTGAATGATATGAAACCAAACTTTGTTAAACGCGTCACCCTGAAGAAAGAATCCGTTCTTATTCATGTCTCCTCCAAGCTGGAACATGTTTTTGTGTTCGACCGGCGTAAGCGTCGCCGTCAACAGTCGCTTTAGCTCGCTAGTTTCAGTCTCCGTCAACAGAATGCCGTAACAGGTTCCTAATCCCAATGGGTTGTGCTGAGCTTCGTCAATGAGATGAGGGAATCGCGTTTTTACAAACCATTGCTGAGTCTCGTCCAAATTATGTTTTGCCGCCTCGGTCTGATATTCCGCCAAAATGCTTCCAAAATGCTGCGCCGCCTTGGCGCGAAGTGCGACCGTTTTTTCGTAGTCCCGATTCGGCAGGTCGTGGATCGACAACGCGAGTTCGATCATATTCAACGCCGTAGAAGCGGCGCCAAATTCAGGCGTCTGGGCCCGCGACGCTTCCTGTCGCACGGACTCTAATCGTTTGGCAGTCGCTTCCAACAGGTGCGATTTCATGTCGTTAGGAATCAGCGATAGCGTCGCTTTCAATGCCGAGTCCAATGCATCGGCAGCGACGATAACATCTTCGTTCGCCATTCGACCTTCGCGGATTTTCACCATTTCCTCTTCGTATCCAGCCATCGCGTCGCGGCTGAAAGCGAACAGCACGAGGAAGATCGTCGCAAATTTCAGTAGCTGGAGAGTTGTTATCGATAAGGTGTTCGCCGTCACGTCAAAACCTCCCACTTATTCGGACTCTATTTCCTAAACGGGAACCAGCCGACCATCATGCGCGATTTCGACGAACCTGTCCTAGAGGAATTAATACTCCGCTGGCATTAGCTGCAAATACGACGCAACATCTAGCTAAAACAATGCATTCTTATCACGGAGCGAAAGTCATGGCGCAGAACGCGAATTCCCGAACCGCGTGTGGCGACGACTGTTACCCAGGAACCATCGATACCAGATCGGTCCTATCAGCAATTCCTGGCAAGATCCGTAGATTCTGCTCGAATATATTCGCAAGGCAGTTCCAACCAGCGGCAGTTTTATGACTCGAAAAGCGAAGACCTACCTGGCGGTCATCGGCGGCAGCCTGCTGTTGTTCTTGGGCATGATCGCGTGGTCGATTTGGGGTCCGCCGAGGAAGTTGGCGATTTCGCCGAAGACGACGTTTCTGGTCGCTCCGCTGACCGACGACGGCCAGGTCGACTATGTCACGCATATCGAGCGGCAGCGGAAAGAGGAAATCACCCGGCGGAACAACGCCGCCGTACCGATCGTGATCGCCACGTGGCCTGGCGAATTGACGGTCGATCAACAGCATCAGCTGCGCGAACAACTTGGAATCGAAGAAGAGCTCTCTCCGGGCATTGTGGAACTTGACTCCTCCGATCACTACTTGCAATTGATCACCGCCTGGGCATCCGAAAAGTGGCAGATCGATCTCAGCCAAGGGGGCGATTACGACTTCGATCCCCGAAACTACGTCTACGACCTGGACCAAAATCCCTGGCGTCGCGAGCAGATTCCTCCAGTGGCCCAATGGGTCGACGACCAGCGAGTACACCTTGACCGGCTATTCGACCTGGAGAATTGCCACGCGTCGTATTGGCCGTCGCTTGACGATTCGCAATTGCAGGAATGCGGCGTCGAAGAGCCCCCCAACGTTCGACTGGCGATTTGCGGTTTGTGCATCAGAGCGAATATGCACATCGGCGAAGGGGACGCGGCGGCGGCCTGGCGGGATTTGAAAACATGCTGGCGAATCTGCCGCACCTACCCTACGCCCCCATCGCAACTTCAGATCGCGATCGGCTGTGCACTGGAGCCGGTCGTGGCGGACCGTACTCATCGGCTGTTGTCGAGCGGCGTCTGCGACCGCGAGCTGCTCGACGAGATCTCCGCCTTTCTGCGCGACCTCCCTCCCCTGCCCAATTGCGCTGACGTGGCCGAAAGTTTTTCGCGCCTGGCGGCGCTCGAAGGCGCCGCCTATCACGATGAAGTGACGGTCGCATACGCCGAACAATTCACCCCCGAGCGAAGGCGCTATTTACTACACCTACCGTACAACAAGAATACGACGCTCCAGAGAATCAACCAGGTTTACGACAAACTTCATGGCGTCCTGACCATCGACGACATTCCGCAGTTCGACATTGCGGCCCGTCTCTGGCAAGCGGATGCGGAGGAACGCTTTCGCTCTTGGGACGGCAACTACGCCGCGTTCTCGGCGACGCTCAATCAATCGGTTCGCGGCGTCTTCATCGCCGATATGACCTACGCCCACTGGGCGAGCGAATGGATCGATCAAAAACGAAATTGGAACCGCTGCCGTCAAGAGCTCCGTTTGCTGCAAGTTACGACGGCGCTACAGCAATATCGAGCGACGAACGACGAATATCCCAAATCGCTCGATCGATTAGCCGAACTGCTCGATCTCGATTTGACGATCGACCTGTATCTACCGACCGAGCGACTGATCTATGAGCGGCGTGATCCCGGCTTTTTGCTCTACAGCCGCTACGTCGACGGCACAGACAACGGAGGAGACTCAATCACGCAAAGAATCGAGGACGGGGAATGGTTAAAGGACCAACTCATCGAGACGCTGATGGCCGAAGATCTGCTCGACCTGGTCGTCCGCTATCCGATACCGAACTGGCTCGACCTGGAAAAGCCGCGCACGCGTCGTGAAATTGAGACCGCGACCGGAAATGGGGTCTTCGGGATTGATGAATTGGAGACGACGCCGGAATAGCGCAATCTTTGCAAATACGATGCGATTGGTTGCGAATCCCATTGCGTTGAACCAACCGAATCGATGCGCACAAAAAAAGCTCACCAATTATGGCGAGCTTTTTTCTTAGCGTCATTCAAAGCTTACGGAGCCAACAGCAATCGGCTCGGAGCTTCGAGATAGGTTTTGATCTCGTTCAGGAAGCGAGCGGCCGTGGCGCCGTCGACCAGGCGGTGGTCGTACGACAGGCTCAGCGGCATCATCATGCGGGGAACGATCTGGTCATTGACGACGACCGGCAGCTTGCGGCTGCGGCCGACCAGCAGGATCGCCACTTCCGGGACGTTGATGATCGGGGTCGAGTAGGTCCCGCCGATCGCGCCCAGGTTGCTGATGGTGAAGGTTCCGCCGCGGATCTGGTCCATCGAGAACGAACCGGTGCGGACGTCGTTGGCCAGCTTCTGGACTTCGCGAGCGATTTCCGGAATCGGCAGGCGATCGGCGCTGCGGATGTTCGGCACGACAAGGCCACGTTCCGAGTCGACGGCGATGCCGACGTTGACGTATTCCTTGTAGATGACCTGGGCGTTTTCCATGTCGATCACGGCGTTCAGCGCCGGATTGTTTCGCAGCGCCAAGGCGACCGCTTTGACCAGGAACGCCATCGAGGTCAGCTTGACGCCCGCTTCGGCGTAATCGTCTTTGCTTTGCTGACGGAGCGCTTCGAGCGCGGTGACGTCGGCGTCGTCAAAGTTGGTGACGCGCGGTGCGGTGGTCCACGACAGGCTCATCTGGGCGGCGATCGTCTTGCGGATCTTCGCCATCTTTTCGATGCGGACCGAGCCGTAATTGTCTTGGCCTTGTTCGCCCGGCGGAACAACCGACGGCGGAGCGATCGGCTTTTCGGCCTTGGCCGGAGCGGCGGCAGTCGCCGTGGCGGCCGCTTTGCCGCCGGCTTTGCTCAGTTTGCGAACGGTGGCCAACACATCGTCACGGGTGACGCGACCATTCTCGCCGGTCCCCTGCACGGAGCGGAGATCGACGCCAACTTCGCGAGCGAAGCGACGAATCGCCGGACCGGCCGGAACGTCATCTTCTTCGGCGTAGATCAAACCTTCGGTCGAAGTCGCGACGGCGACCGGCGCTTCGTAAGCGACGACCGGCTGCGGAGCCGGAGTGACCGGTTTCGGAGCGGCCGGAGCGGGAGTCGGCGCCGGTTTCGGCGGCTCGGGCTTCGGAGCTTCCGCTTTCGGAGCAGGCTCTTCCTTTTTCGGTTCGGCCTTGGGGGCTTCCGTCTTCGGCGCGGCCGGAGCCGGCTTGGCTTCGGCGGCGGCGCCTTCGGCCGCTTCGACCGAGATCAACGTTCCGCCGATCGGCACGCTATCGCCGGCGGCGATATGAACCTTGGTCACTTTGCCGGCGACGGTGGTCGGGATTTCGACGGTCGCTTTGTCGGTTTCGAGTTCGAGAATATTTTGATTCTTCGTGACGACGTCTCCAACCGAGACGTAGACCGAGAGAATGTCGCCTGATTCAATGCCATCGCCCAGTTCGGGCAATTTAACTTCTGTCGCCATGATGTTGCTCCGGCGGAGTCGATATCGATGTTAGGGAGAGTTCGCGAAAAGCCGCCTA
The DNA here is from genome assembly GCF_020966755.1 of Blastopirellula sediminis. NCBI lineage: Bacteria > Pseudomonadati > Planctomycetota > Planctomycetia > Pirellulales > Pirellulaceae > Blastopirellula > Blastopirellula sediminis. The sequence continues at coordinate 131,378 of NZ_JAJKFT010000004.1, read as the reverse complement.
CGCGAAGTAGGGATCGACCTTTTCCGGGTTGTAGTCGAGGTCCTTAATCGCCTTGGCGACCTTTTTGGCGTCGAGCTTCCCTTCGCGGAACAATTGATACAAGGTGGCGATCACGACCGAAGCCGCGTCGATCTCGAAGTGACGGCGAAGCGCTTCGCGAGTTTCGCTGCGTCCCATGCCGTCGGTACCGAGGGCCAACAAATTGCCCGGCAGATAATCGCGAATCTGTTCCGGCAACGCGCGGACGTTGTCGCTCGAAGCGATGAACGGTCCTTCGACCCCTTCCATCACTTGTTCGAGGTACGACTTGCGCGGCTCTTCGGTCGGGTGGAACATGTTCCAGCGTTGGCACGCGTGAGCGTCGCGACGCAACTCGGTGTAGCTGGTGACGCTCCACACGTCGCTGGAGACCTGGTACTTGTCGGCCAGGATCTGCTGCGCTTCGAGGACGCAACGCAGAATCGGACCGCTGCCGAACAGCTGCACGCGATTCTTGCCTTTGGCGGCGTCGAGCGAGTTGTACTTGTAGATCCCGCGAACGATCCCTTCTTCGGCGCCTTCGGGCATCGCCGGCATCGCGTAGTTTTCGTTACCGACGGTGATGTAGTACATCGCGGTTTCGCCGTCGACGTACATCTTCTTCATACCGTCGAAGATGATCACGGTCGTTTCGTAGGCGAAGGCCGGATCGTACGAACGGACGGTCGGGAAGGCGATCGCGTTCAGGTGGCTATGGCCGTCCTGGTGCTGCAAACCTTCGCCGTTCAGCGTGGTGCGCCCCGCGGTACCGCCGATCAGGAAGCCCTTGGCGCGGGTATCCGCAGCGGCCCAAACCAAGTCGCCGACGCGCTGGAAGCCGAACATCGAGTAGTAGATGAAGAACGGCACCATGTTAATGCCGTGCTGGCAGTAGGCGTTGCCCGCCGCAATGAACGACGACATCGAGCCCGCTTCGGTGATCCCTTCTTCCAGGATCTGACCGTCTTTGGCTTCCTTGTAGTACATCAACTGATCGGAGTCGACCGGTTCGTACAGCTGGCCGCCGTGAGCGTAAATGCCGATCTGGCGGAACATACCTTCCATACCGAAGGTACGCGATTCGTCCGGAACGATCGGCACGATGTTCTTACCGATGCTCTTGTCTTTGACCAGCTTGCTGAGCAAACGGACGAAGCCCATCGTGGTCGACAGTTCTTTGCCGCCGCTATCGCCCAGGAACTCTTGGTAGTCGGCCAGAGCCGGAACGTCCATTTTCGGGCTGTCGGTCGGACGCGTCGGCATGAACCCGCCCAGCGCCTCGCGACGCTTGACCAGGTATTTCATCTCGGCGCTGCCTTCCGGCGGACGATAGAACGGCGCTTTCACCACTTCTTCGTCCGAGATCGGAATGCTGAAGCGGTTGCGGAAGTCGGCCAGTTCTTTCTCGTTCAGCTTCTTCTGGTTGTGCGTGACGTTGCGGCCTTCGCCCGCTTCGCCCAGGCCGTAACCCTTCACCGTTTTGGCGAGGATGACGGTCGGCTTGTTGGTGCACTCGACGGCAGCCTTGTAGGCGGCGTAAACCTTCGCCGGATCGTGACCGCCGCGGAGCATCTTCTCGAGACGTTCGTCCGAGTACGACTTCACCAGTTCGAGCAGTTCCGGATACTTGCCGAAGAAGTGCTCGCGGATGTACGAGCCCGGCATGACGACGTACTTCTGGTACTGGCCGTCGACCACTTCTTCCATCCGCTTGACCAAGAGGCCCGATTGATCGGCTTCGAGCAACGGATCCCAGTCGCTACCCCAGATCACTTTGATCACGTTCCAGCCGGCGCCACGGAAGACCGCTTCCAGTTCCTGGATGATCTTGCCGTTACCGCGAACCGGACCGTCCAAACGCTGCAGGTTGCAGTTGATGGTCCAGGTCAGGTTGTTCAAACCTTCGCGAGCCGCCAGGCTGATCGCGCCCAACGTTTCGGGCTCGTCGCATTCGCCGTCGCCCAAGAAGGCCCAGACGCGCGTGCCGTCGGTCTTCTTGATGCCGCGATCTTGCATGTAGCGATTGAAGCGCGCCTGGTAGATCGAGCAGATCGGTCCCAAGCCCATCGAAACAGTCGGGAATTCCCAGAAGTCCGGCATCAGCCACGGGTGCGGATAGGACGAAAGACCTTGCACGTCCTGCAGTTCGCGGCGGAAGTTCTCCAGGTTCTTTTCGGTCAAGCGACCTTCGACGAAGGCGCGAGCGTAAATGCCCGGCGAAGCGTGACCTTGGAAGTAAACCTGATCCCCTTCGTAACCGCCGTGACGACCGCGAAAGAAGTGGTTAAAGGCGACTTCGTACAGCGTCGCGGCCGAAGCGTAGCTCGAGATGTGACCGCCCAAACCGCTAAAGTCGCGGTTCGCTCGGGTCACCATCGCCATGGCGTTCCAACGAATGACGCTCTTGATGCGGCGTTCAAATTCGCGGTTGCCCGGATAAACCGGCTGCTGGCTGACGTGAATCGAGTTGATGTACGGGGTGTTCGCGGCAAACGGCAGATCGACGCCGCGAGCGTGAGCACGGTTTTCAAGAGCTGAAAGCAGGTAGCGAACCCGATCGCCCCCTTTGCTCTCAATGATGTAATCCAGCGAGTCGATCCATTCTTTGGTTTCGCTCGGGTCGGTATCTTGCGAGTGAGCCGCCGGATTTTGACGCAAAATGTTTTCCTCGGCGGGCATCAACTTGGCTTCTGCCATCAATATTTCCTCGCTTGCTATTTGGAAACTGCGGAGGCGCCAATTTGGGACGCCACGACCGCCCACTCCTTTTCAGAAGGCGGTAAATCCGATCCAGCAGTCAGATTCGGGGCGAACATCCGTAAATGTCCAACCCTGAATGAGTTTGTAAGTATAGGCCGCTGTTCACTTTGGACGCTAGGGAGGCAGACTTCGCCCCACCCGATGTTGCGGCACAATTCACACAATCGTACGTTCCGGTATTCTCCGTCAGAACGCCGCGTTAGAAAAGGGCTCCACGCCGAAATCGGGAGCCCTTTGCAATTCCATACGCCGTAAAGACTTACGTCGCCTAGCGTTTCGGCTTGTAAATCTCGGTCGCCGTTCCAAAGAAGACTTCGGCCGCATTCATGACGGTTTCGCTCAGCGTCGGGTGGGGGTGGATCGAAGCGGCGATGTCGCCCACTTCGGCCCGCATCTCGATCGCCAGGACCGCTTCGCCGATCAGTTCGCCGGCGCCGGGACCAACGATGCCGCAGCCCAGAACCACCTTGGTGGTCGGGTCGACGATCCATTTGGTCATGCCGTCCGAGCGACCCAGCGACTGGGCGCGACCGCTGGCGGCCCACGGGTACATCACGACTTCGACTTCGCGACCGGCCGCCTTCGCTTCTTCTTCCATCAGACCAGCCCAGGCGATTTCCGGGTCGGTGAAGATCACCGCCGGGATCGCGGCCGGCTTGAATTCAACCGGATGACCGAGCAGCGCTTCGATCGCGGTGCGGCCTTCGTGCGTCGCTTTGTGAGCGAGCATCGGGTTGCCGGTCACGTCGCCGATCGCGAGCAACTTCGGATCGTCGGTTTGCAGCTGACCGTTGACGGCGATAAAGCCGCGCTTGTCGACGACGACCTTGGTGTTTTCCAGACCGATGTCCTTGGTGTTCGGCCAGCGACCGATCGAGACCAGGACGCGATCGTACTTTTCGGTGCCGAACTTGCCGGGACCTTCAAACGCGACTTCGACCTTTTCGCCGCGAATGCCGATCGAGCCGACCTTCGTGTTGAGGTGCAGACGCCCTTCAAACAAGGTTTCAATCCGCTTCTGCAGCGGCTTCACCAGGTTGCGATCGGCGCCCGGGAGCAGACCGTCGGTCAATTCGACGACGCTGACCTGCGTGCCGAGGTTAGCGTAAACGCTCCCCATTTCGAGACCGATGTAACCGCCGCCGATGACCAGCATCGTTTCCGGCACTTCCTGCAACTGCAGAGCGCCCGTGGAATCCATGACGCGATCCGAGTCGACCTGGAAGGCCGGCGGAACCGCAGCGACCGAACCGGTCGCGATCACGCATTTGTCGAAGGTCAGCTTGCCCCCTTCCGGAATCGTCGGGCTATCGCCGGTCAATTCCAAGGTGTTGCTGTCGAGAAACTTGCCGCGAGCCTGAATCACGGTGACGTTGCGGCGTTTGGCCAGCTGCTTCAGCCCGGCCGACATGGTTTCGATGACCTTGTCTTTGCGGGCACGCAGTTTGTCGAGATCGATCTGCGGAGCGCCGAACGACACGCCCCAGTCGTCGTGCAGTTCGTACGTTTCGTCAATGACTTTGGCGACGTGAAGCAAAGCCTTCGACGGAATACAACCTCGCAACAAACAGGTACCGCCGAGACGCGGCTCCTGCTCGATCAAGGTGACTTCCATACCGTGGTCGGCGGCGAGAAAGGCGGCGGCGTATCCACCAGGACCACCTCCCAAAACAGCAAGCTGCGTGTGGCTCATGTCGTTTCTTTCAGCGCTTGTCTAACGATCGAAGCGAAAGTTCGATGGCTGGGACATAAAAAAAGGGATTCTTCGATGTGGGTCACACCTAAAAATCCCTTGGAAATTCGTAATTGCTTGGCGAACGAGTCGTCGGGGTTAGCGCGACATAAATTCGACCACGATGTTGACGTCTACCGGCAAGCTGACGTCTTCAGCCGTCGGAATCGAGTCAAAGGTCGCCGACAACGTTTCCTGATCTTGGGAAACGAACGCGGCGATCTGGCTGCCGTTTTCGCCCAGAATGCTGCGATACAGGATCTGCAGCTTCTCGCGATTGCGGACGCTGACCACGTCGCCCGGACGCAGTTGGTACGACGGCTTGTCGACCTTGGCGCCGTTGACCAGGAAGTGACCGTGAACGATCCCCTGGCGAGCTTGCGGACGGGTCAAAGCCAGGCCGGCGCGACGGACGACGTTATCGAGACGGCGTTCGCACAGGATCAACAGCTGTTCGCCGGTGTTCCCCTTCATGTGCTTCGCGGTTTCGAAGTAACGACGCAGCTGGCGTTCGCCCAAGCCGTAATAATGCTTGATCTTTTGCTTTTCCATCAACGCGGCGCCGTAGTTGGACGGGCGTCGAGGACGGTTGTGCATGCCAGGCGGAGTCGCACGACGATCGTAACCCTTGATCGCGCCACGGTTCTCGTAGATCACGCCGCCCAAGCGACGGTTAATCCTGGCCTTAGGACCGGTATAGTGGCCCATCAACTACTCCTGATTTCGGTTCGACGGCGACCGCACAAGGCGATCGAAATGTAAATTCGTTTCGCAGTGGGCGGGAACTCGAAGTTCTCCTGGCCTGACGGCGGGCCCACAGATAAACCGCATATCGTGCCACAAAGACTTCGACCTGGCAAGAGGCCCGATCCCCTTTTTGTTGACTTCACGCAAACCGGCTGGATATCTGCGGAAAGTCGGGAGCCGATAGGGCCCGATCGCCGATCTCGCTCGGTTCGCGGAAGACCTGCCATAGCTGCTCCGGCAACCCGTGAAACGCCCGGGCATAGCGGGCCGGATGCGAGTTTTTCCCGCTCAAATCGCGGATATAGATCCGATCGACCTGCTGGGGAAATTTGCGGGCAATCACGCCGTAAGTTTCTGGATCTTTTTCTCCGGAATCGCCGACGAGCACAAACTTGCGACAGGGAAAGGTCTGCAAAATGTGCTTGATCGCCTTCCGCTTCCCCCACCGACGGGCAATAAATAGCCGCAAAACGCTCGGATCGCGAAAACGGATCGACTTCATATGGAAGGTCCCGCCCGGCAAACCTTCCGAGAGGAACAACTCGGACAGCGGCAAAAATAGCTGCCACGGCGAGGAGGTCACGTAATGAAACGCGGCGCCCTGCTCTTCCCAGGTTTTGAACAGGTCCGTAATGCCCGGCACGGTGCTGAATTCACGCAAAAACGTGTTCGCCAGCATCGACTTACGCGTTGCGACGTCGGTGTGCTTTACCGTGTCGTCGATGTCGGAAATGATCGACATCCCCGCGTGCTCGAGCAGTTGAATCCGCGAGACGAACGACCGCGAATCGTCTGAGTCGAGGACGACGCGAAACGGCAGAAAGACGCCGGCCGGCCCCGATTCGATAAACGGCTCGACCTCGTCCCGGTCCAACTCCACGCGACCGCGGAACTGCCCGTTCTTGGCCGATCGCTCGGTCAGGCGATAGCGACGATTGCCGATCTCGACGACGATCTGCTTGCCACGGTGCTTATAGACGGTGAATCCCAGGATTCGCTGCTGGAAGATCTCAGTCTGCAGGTCTTCCGGAGTCGCATCCATCAGACGCGCCAACAGTCGCAGCATAATCCAGCGAGGAAGGTTGTCCGGCACCTTCTCAAAGACGCAGCCATGAACTTCCACGACCCAGCGTCTGCCGTCGGCAGACGGGTAACCGTAGGTTGGATAGACCACTACCGACTGATTGGCGGTAAAGTCTGATACGGCCATGTCGTCTGGCTGCATGACGACGCTCCGCTCAGGCGGAGACCCAATACTAGCAATGATTTACGTCCAATTTCCGCTCGGTATTGTAGCGAACATTCGCAGGGGGCGGAAAACGTTTCCGGCTAAATTACCCAGATTCCGCCAAAGCTTCACGCACGAGCAACAATTTCCCGTTTTACGGGGAGTTTGTCGCCGACGCCATACCCGCGTCCGTTTCCCTGCCTGGATAGTTACGACTGCGAAGTCCCGCCTCCAGGAAATAGAGGAGATCCTCTTTCTCGGATTTGCTGAGCCCGAGCGGTCGCATCCGCACATCGAGTCCGTCGCGTCGATTTCCGCCGCGATCGTAATAATCGACGACATCCCTTAGGGTCGTCAAACTTCCATCGTGCATATACGGGGCTGTTCGCTCCAAGTCGCGCAGCATTGGAGTACGGATCTTTTGGGGGGACGCCCCAATCCCTGTGTCGTGGAATTGATGATCGGTAAGCACTTTTGCGATATGGCAGTCGCCGCAATTGGCCCGCGAGAAAAAGACGCCCGATCCGCGGGACATTTGGTCGTCCATTGCAGTCGCCCGCCCATTGCGAAACAGGTCGTAGGGCGTTTCGGCCGCCAGCAATGTCCGCTCGAACGCGGCGATCGCCTGGGTGACGCGTTCGGCGGTTACATCTCCGGCAAACGATTCCTGAAACTGCACGACGTACGCCGGATCGGCCGCGAGTCGCTTCTCCAGCTCGCGCAGATCCATGTCCATCTCCACGCGGTTTTGAATCGGCTCTAGCGCTTGCTCTTCCAGCGTTTTCGCTCGTCCGTCCCAAAAGAGCGAGTGCTGCAGACCCGTGTTGATAATCGACAGCGGATTCCGCTCACCGGTGCGACCATCAACTCCTTTGGCGACCGGCGTCGAGAGTGACCAACCTTGCTCCGGGTCATGACACGACGCGCAGCTGATCGACTTGTCGCGCGATAGTTGCGGATCGAAAAACAACCGGCGACCGAGCGCTACTTTGGCCGCCGTCTGCGGGTTTCCGTCCGGCACACGGACCCAATCGAGCCCCAGCGGCACCTCTGAAATGAAATCATCCGCCGTCGCGCGACCAAGGGGCGCGAGGAGAAGCAAGATCAAGCTAAGCGAACGGAGGACCATGGGCGTGCGCGCGGAGGGAGGACATCGTTTATCATACAACAAACCGACTGGCCCGACCGCGTTGCCCCCAGAACCGCTGCGATATGGACGCTCCTCGAAAAACTCCGCCCCTTTGCCGCCTGAGCGCCGCCCAAATCGTCGCCGGCGTCGCGGCTGGCGAGTTCTCCGTCACGGAAGTGATCGACCAATACGCCGCGCGGATCGAAGCGGTTAATCCGCAGATCAACGCGCTCGTCTATCCGCTTCTGGATGCGGCGCGAGAAACTGCGCAAGCGTACGACGCCGCCGGCCGGCCCAGCGAACCAGGTCTGCTGCATGGCGCGCCGTTTACCGTCAAGGAATGCTTCTACGTGCAAGGAGCGCCGGCGACGATCGGCCTGACGAATCAACTTACGCTCTCTCCGCAGGATGGCCCGCACGTTCAGCGAATGCGAGCCGCCGGCGCGATACCGCTCGGCGTCACCAACGTCCCGCAGTTAATGATCCTGCACGAGACCGACAACCCGGTCTACGGAAGGACGAACAACCCGTGGAATCTTGAGCACGGCGTCGGCGGTTCGAGCGGCGGCGAAGCGGCGATCATCGCAGCGGGCGCATCGCCGCTCGGTCTGGGAAGCGATCTCGGCGGCAGCATTCGATTGCCGGCCCACTTCTGCGGCGTCCACGGCATCAAACCAACCAATCGCCGCTTGGCCCGCACCGGCGCGTTCGACAACTTGCGCGGCATGCAGGGGCTCGAATACCAAACCGGTCCTTTGGCCAGTCACGTCGAAGACCTGGAGCTTGCGCTCCGCGTTCTCGCGTCGGCCGAACATGGCTGGCGACATGGCGACGTCGGCCCCATTCCGATGACGCCCAGCCGCGACGTCGACTTGTCGCAACTGAGGATCGGCTACTGGGAATATGACGGCTACTTCCAAGCGGCGCCGGCGATTCGCCGCGTCGTGCGTGAATCGATCGCGGCGTTGAAGGAGTCCGGCGCCCAATTGATTGAGCTTCGCCCGCCGAACATCTCCAAGGCGCTGCAGCACTACTTCGCCATAATCAGCGCTGACGGAGGCGCCGACTTCCGCAATCTGCTTACCGGCAGCAAGAAAGACGCCGAGGTCGCTCGCATAGTTCGACTGGCGCAAACGCCACGCTGGATTCGCCCGCTGATGGCGGCGCTGCTCCGGATGCGAGGCGAACGGAAGTTGGCCGATCTGTTTGTTGCCGCAGGGCCACGCTCGGCGACATCGCTTTGGCAAGCGACGGCCGGCGCGATCGACTTCGTCGATGAGGTGCAACACACATGGGACGACGAGCGGATCGATGCGGTGATCACGCCGCCGCACGCTTTGCCGGCGTTTCTGCATGGCATGGCGGTTGAATTGATCCCGTCGGCTAGCTACTCGCTCCTCTTCAATCTGCTCGGAGTTCCGTGCGGAACGGTCGCCTGTTCGCGTGTTGGCGAAGATGAACTCTCGGATCGAACCGTTCTTTCTGACCCGGTCGAGCGCAGCGCGCAACAAGTAGAACTGGCGAGCGCAGGCATGCCGGTCGGGCTGCAAGTCGCCGGACGCCCTTGGCGCGAAGATCAGGTCCTCGCGATCATGGGGAAGATCGAATCGTACTTCCGTCAGCGGGACGACTACCCAGACGTTACTCGGCTCCCGATCTGATCAGCGCGCAAAAAAAGACGCCCTGCCAGGCAGAGCGTCTTTTGGAATTTCACTTTGTTGGAACGGCTTACTCGTTCAGCGTAACCGCCGCTTCGTCGCTGACCGTATCGGTTTTGACGTTCACGGTGGCGATCGTTTCGCCCGAGGCGCCGCCGGCGATGTCGGTTTCGATCACGATCTTCTGCGTCTGGGCGCCCGACTTGCCGCCAGCGGTGAAGGTGACCGGAACGAAGTGCAGCAACTTCGATTCGTCCGACGGTTCGGCGAATTGGAACGACTGGTCGTCACATTTGATCGAGGTGATCTTAAACGGCTTCTTGGCACGCACGATCAGCTTCTTTTCGATCGATTCGCCCGGCGCCAGTTCGCCCAAGGCCAAAGCGGCGGGGCTGACCGTAACGGCCGGAGCAACCTTGCCTTCGACCGGCAGGGTGATGTTCGGGTTGCGCGAGTCGCTGGTGACCAAGGTCAGGTGATCTTGGATATAGCCGACCGGAGCGTCGTCTTTCAGCTTGACGGTCAGGTCATACGAGATACGACCAGAGCCACGTATCGGGTCCGACATTTCGACAGCCAGGTAGGGGTTGTCGCTGCGAATGTCCATGATCTGCCAGTTGCTGCCGCCGGCGTAAGCGACGTTCACTTTGGCCGAAGCGGGTTCGCCCTGATCGACCGAACCGAGTTTCACGGCGCCTGGCTGGAAGACGACGTCGCCACGAATGTGACCGCGGACGTTCAATTGAACTTCAGCGTAGTAAGGCTTGTCGATCGTCACCGTGACGGTGGCGCTCTTTTCGCCGAGAAAGCTATCCGTATTGAACTTGCAGACGATGGCGCCCTTTTCCCACGTCTTCAGTTCGCCCCCCTTAATCGAGGGCGAGGTGCATCCACAGCTGGAGCGAACGGAGGCGACGTGAACGTCTTCTTCGTAGATGTTTTGCAGATCAAACTCGTAAATCGCATCGGCGCCGCGAGCCACGGTACCAAAATCATGCGACGTGACGTTGAACATTTTCCGGGCCCAATCCTGCGCCGAAGCGACGCTAGCGAGCATCAAACAAAATGCCAACGACAGAAATGCTGATCGAGACACGAGCTTTGCTCCTTAGCAAATTTCCGAGGCGGGAGGCCGACTCTTCCCGCTCGAAACAGGGGGGAGTATCCGGCGAATCGACCCGTTCTATTGGAACATAACGGGGCGCCGGCGTAAAACATCCGACACCACAGGGGAATAATCGGTAGAACCGTTACAAATTTCCACCGAAATCGGGTTCGATGCGCGATTCCGGTATTTGTACCGCAATTCACCACATCAAATGAACCGCAATACTTACCATGACCGTACCATCTTCCCGATTTTCTCTAGGTCGGCGCCAGCAATTCGCTAAGATGAAAAATAGCTCCACTAGCATTCCCACCGATTTAATCCCCCCCTTCGCCACGAATTCGAGGTGCATGATGCAAACGAATCGAAGTCTGAGCATCTGTTTGATGCTCGTTTTGCTCCTTTCTACCTTTGGATGCGGACCAAGCCGACCAGCTGTCGTCGCCGCCGCCGAAGAAGGACGCAAAGCGGCCGAGCAAACCGATGCCGAACCAGCCGATCCGGCGAAACCAGCAGAAGGTGAGGAGGACAATAAAATTCCTGAACCATTCCCCCGCCGTATTCCGTCGCCTGAATTCCCCACCGACATGGAGTGGATGAATACTTCAGGCCCGGTCCGATTACGCGACTTGCGCGGAAAGTTCGTGCTGCTCGACTTCTGGACCTATTGCTGCATTAACTGCATTCATATTCTGCCAGAACTGAAAAAGCTGGAGCACGAGTTCCCCAACGAACTGGTGGTGATCGGCGTTCATTCGGCGAAGTTTGAAAATGAAGGGGACGCCAAGAATATCGCGGAGGCGATCCTTCGCTACGAAATCGAACACCCGGTCGTCAACGACAACCAACATCGGATCTGGAATTCGTTCTTCGTCCGCAGCTGGCCGACGATGTACCTGATCGATCCGGAAGGAAACGTCGTCTTCGGTCGCAGCGGCGAGTTTGAAGCGAAAGAGATCGCCGCCGTGTTGAATCGTGCGATTCCTTATTACGAACAACAGAAGACGCTCGATCGGACGCCGATTCGTTTCGAGTTGCTCGCCTATAGCCAAGACCCGACTCCGCTTCGCTTTCCCGGTAAAGTGCTTGCCGACGAAAAGTCGAACCGGCTGTTCATCGCCGATAGCAATCACAACCGGATCGTCGTCGCCGATCTCGACGGCAAGCTGATCGAGACGATCGGCAACGGCGCCATCGGCACATCCGACGGCGACTATGCCAACGCCAGCTTCCATCACCTGCAAGGGATGGCGCTCGATGGCGACGCCCTTTACGTCGCCGACACCGAAAACCACATGCTCCGCCAAGTCGACCTGAAGGCGAAAACGGTGAAGACCATCGCCGGCAAGGGCGAACAAGGCCGTAGCGCCTGGCCCGGCATGCCGGAAACAGGCATGCTCCGCTCGCAAGTTCCCGATCGTTACGTCGGCAAGCCGCTCGAAACGGCGCTGAACAGCCCCTGGGCTTTGTGGGTAAAGGGGGATGACCTCTACATCGCGATGGCTGGTCCGCATCAGATCTGGAAGATGAAGCTCGACGGTTCGGAAATCGGACCGTATGCCGGTAACGGCCGGGAAGACATTGTCGACGGCCCGCTGTTGCCGCCGGTCCCGTATGAACAAGGTTATTCGTCGTTCGCGCAGCCTTCGGGCCTGACGTCCGACGGGACCTGGCTCTACGTCGCGGACAGCGAAGGAAGCTCGATCCGCGCCGTTCCATTCGATCCCAAAGAAAAAGTTCGGACCGTGACTGGTTCGGCCCATTTGGCTTCGGGCCGACTGTTCGACTTCGGCGACAAGGATGGCTCGGCGACCGAAGCTCGCCTGCAACACGCACTCGGCGTTTGTTACGTCGATGGGCAGATCTACATCGCCGACACCTACAACAGCAAAATCCGGGTCGCCGACGCCAAAACCGGCGACGTGAAGACTGTTGCCGGAACCGGCGAACATGGGGCCGACGACAACGCCCCCACCTTTGACGAACCGGCCGGGCTCAGCTACGCCAAGGGCAAGCTGTACGTGGCCGACACCAACAACCACCTGATCCGGACGATCGACCTGAAAACCAACCAGGTCAAAACGCTGACGATCGAAGGGCTGACCCCGCCGTCGCCGCCGAAAGTGAAACAGGCCCCGAATTTCTCTTCCGCCGTGGAAGTGATGCTCGATCCGGCCAAGGTGACCGCGACTGACGGCCAAGTGAAGCTGAACGTTGACATTCAGCTACCGGTTGGCTGGAAGATCAATACGCTGGCGCCGACTAGCTATTACCTGGAAGGGAAATCGTCTGGGCCGGCCCAAATCGCCGCCGAGGTCGAATTGATGACCCTGCCAGAGCCGAAGTCGCAGTTTACGATCTCCGTTCCGGTCGCCGGCGAAGGGAAGTCGACCGTGAAACTTTCGCTCCGCTACTACTTCTGTGAGGACGGGGTCGACGGGCTCTGCAAGACCGCGGAAGTCCGCTGGACCGTTCCCCTGGAAGTGGTCGCATCGGGGGGCGAGTCAGGCGTTACGCTCACCACGCAGCCCGAAGTGGGCCTGTAACCCGCTTTCGCATAATGAGTTAGCTAATATTCAAAGCCGCCGAAGCCTCCCGCTCGGCGGCTTTTCTTTTGCGCCACAGGTGCGCCCAAATTCATGGGGGCGACCAATTTACAAACCGGGCAAAGCTTTGCTAAGATACGCGTTTCGTCTCAATCCGCCCCTGCATGCTGGGCGGAGGACGATTCCCTATTTGTCCGTACCGGTTCCTCCATGTTCGCTTCCCTGCAAGACAATCTCCGATCCGCGCTGAAAACGCTGCGCGGCAAGGGAAAGCTGTCCGAAGCGAATATGCGCGACGGCCTGAAGATGGTCGAAGAGGCGCTGATCGAAGCGGACGTCGCCTACCCGGTAGTCCAAGACTTCATGGCGCGCGTTTCGGAAGAAGCGCTGGGACAAAAGGTTCTTAAATCGCTCAATCCGGATCAGCAGCTGGTCGGCGTCGTCCACGAGCAGTTGATCGCGTTGCTGGGCCCGGTCGATCCCTCGCTGCGACTCGACAAGGACGTCACCGTCCTGATGATGTGCGGCTTGCAGGGCGCCGGGAAAACGACCACCTGCGGTAAGCTGGCCCGCTTGATCGGCGCCGAAGGGAAAAAAGCCCTGCTGGTCGCGGCCGACTTGCAGCGTCCCGCCGCCGTGCAGCAATTGCACGTGGTCGGCGACAGCGTCGGCGCCAAGGTTTACAGCGAAGAAGGCGCCACCGACCCGATTGCGGTCTGCCAGAACGCGGTGAAATATGCCCGCGAAAATGGCGTCAGCGTGGTGATTCTCGACACCGCCGGCCGTTTGGCGATCGACGAAGAGTTGATGGAGCAGCTGAAGACGATCGATCGCAAGATCGGTCCGGATCAGTGCTTCCTGGTCGTCGACGGCATGACCGGTCAAGACGCGGTCAACAGCGCGAAGGCGTTTAACGACGCTTTGGAGCTGGACGGCGTGATCATGACCAAGCTGGACGGCGACGCTCGCGGCGGCGCCCTCTTGTCGGTCAAGCACGTCACCGGCGTACCGATCAAATTCATCGGCGTCAGCGAACACATGGACGGCCTCGAGCCGTTCTACGCCGATCGCATGGCGGGGCGCATCCTCGGCATGGGGGACGTCCTCTCGATGGTCGAAATGGCTCAGCGCGAGTTCGACCAAGACGAGGCGATGAAGGCCCAGAAGGCGCTCGAAGCGGGCAATTTCACGCTCGACGACTTCAAACGCCAACTCGAACAAATCATGCGGCCCGGCCTGATGACCAAGATGCTCGGCTTGATGCCGGGCTTTGGCGACATGGCCAACATGCTGAAGAACTCCGATCACGAAAAAGAGATGCGCGGTCTTCGTGGGATCATCGACTCGATGACTCCCCAAGAACGTCGCAACCCGAAGCTGATCACGCCGCAGCGCCGGCAACGGATCGCGACCGGCTGCGGAAAGTCGCCGCAAGACGTCAGCAACCTGCTGAAGCAGTTTGATGCGATGTCTTCGGTGATGAAGGGAGCGTCGCCGTCGGAGCTGATCAGCAAGATGCAGCGGGGCGACCTGATGGATCCGACGGGCAAGATGAAGAAGAACAAGGTCGGCACCGGCAAACGCCTCAGTACAAAAGAGCGCGCCGCCCAGAAAAAGGTGCGTGACAAGGCGCTCCGCAAACGTAAAAAACGCTAGAAGTCATTTTCGATACACAGTTGAATCAATTCGCAATTGCACAGGAGTAATCGTTCGTGGCAGTACGAATTCGCATGAAGCGGATGGGTCGAACCCACCGCCCGTTTTACCGGATCTGCGCCATGGATGCCCGTTCGCCGCGTGATGGCAAGGCGATCGAGTATCTAGGCACCTATGACCCGTTCGTTTCGGAAACCGACGCTCGCGTCGTATTGAAGCGCGAACGCGTCGACTATTGGCTGGGCGTTGGCGCCCAGGCTTCGCCGAAAGTCGCTACTTTGATCAAGAAGTACGGCACCGGCGGTACGCACCTCGACGCCCAAAACGCCGCTCTCGCCAAGCTGCAGGCCACGACCAAGTTCGTGCCGCCGAAGGTCGAGATCGCCGAAAAGGCTCCCGAAGCTCCGGCTGCGGAAGAAGCTCCGGCCGAAGGCGAAGTCGCTGAAACTCCTGCCGAAGAACCGGCCAAGGAAGAAGGCGGCGAGTAATTCGCCATGCGTTTCGACGTACTGACTTTGTTTCCTGAGATCTTCTCCAGCTACCTGGGGCAGAGCCTTCTGGCGAAGGCGATCGAAGGAAACCTGGTCGAGGTCCATCCGCATGACATGCGGAAATGGGCTAACGATAAGCACAATCGCGTCGATGACCGCCCTTTCGGCGGCGGCGCAGGAATGGTGATTCGCGCGGAACCGGTCGTCGAGTGCGTCGAAGCGGTTCAGCAAGAAGGAAACCAGCCTGGTCGCTTGATCATGCTGACCCCGCAAGGGAGACGGCTCGATCAGCGACTGGTGGAAGAGTTGAGCCAGGAGAAGCGACTGCTGCTTTTGTGCGGTCGCTACGAAGGGTTTGACCAACGCGTCAGCGACCTCCTCCATCCCGAGGAGGTTTCGATCGGCGACTATGTCCTCAACGGGGGCGAAGTCGCGGCGATGGCGATCATCGACGCCGTGATCCGGCTCATCCCAGGCGTGCTGGGAGACGAGACGAGCAGCGTCGACGATAGTTTTAGCTCGGGCAATCGGCTGTTGGAGTTTCCGCAATACACGCGACCTCGCGTCTATCGCGGACTTGCGGCGCCAGACGTCCTGCTAAGCGGCGACCACGCCCAGATCGCCGCCTGGCGAAAACAACAGAGCATTGAACGAACAAAACGGCGGCGAGCCGATTTACTCGATCGCCAAGCCGAGACTGAAGACGAATAATCGCTGGAAAGGAAAGTTATCATGAGCCAAGATTTGATGAACAAGGTCGAATCGGCCTACAAGAAGGCGGACATCGACCAGTTCGAGATTGGGGACACCGTCGACGTCCACACCAAGATTCTCGAAGGGAACAAAGAACGTATCCAGGTCTACACCGGCACCGTCATCGCCCGTAGCGGCAGCGGCACCCGTGAGATGTTCACCGTCCGTCGCATCGTCGGCGGCGAGGGTGTCGAAAAGAAATTCCCGATCCACAGCCCGAAGGTCGACAAGGTCGTCTCGACCCGCAAGTCGGTCGTTCGCCGTGCGAAGCTGTACTACCTGCGTGATCGCGTCGGTAAGGCGACCCGCCTGACCGAACGTCGCGTCTAAACGCGGTACTCTCCAGCGATTTGATTCCAAGCCGCTCGGTCCTGATGATGGGCCGAGCGGTTTTTGCATGCGCCGTTTGCCGCCCCTCTTTTTGCGTGATTTCTCTTCGCCGCCGCGCTACAATCAGAACGCCCCCTTCGTCCCTCTGGTCTCGGTGCGAGTCGTCTCATGCTCTTTCGCTGGATCGCCCCATGGCGCAAGCCGCAGTCGCTTGGCCTTCGAGGAGAAGCGGCCGCCGCTCGGTTTCTGCGCAAGCTCGGCTACGTGATCATCGCTCGCAGCGATCGCTCCAAGCTGGGTGAGATCGACATCGTGGCGGTCGACGGCCGGACCGTCGTCTTTGTCGAAGTGAAGACCCGCACTTCCAGCGACACCGCCCATCCCAGCGATGCGGTCGACGCCGTCAAGCAAGCGAAGCTGACTCGTTTGGCGCTCAGCTATCTCCGCCGGCACAACCTGCTGGAGTGCAAAGCTCGCTTCGACGTCGTTGCGATCACCTGGCCCGCAACTGCGACGCAACCGACGATCGAACACTTTCCGAACGCCTTCGAGCCGACCGGCGAGTTCCAGCTGTTCTCCTGACTTCTGCCCCTGGCTGTCGGCAATTTTGGCGTTTTTCCGAACAAAGTAATCGAGCAATTGGCGGGAAATCGACTATCGCAAGCGGCGGCAGGCGAACTAGACTGCGAGTCGGAATGTCCTTGATTTCGCTCCGCCAACCCAATTCGACAACAAGCGATTAGCCGATGACCAGCGCCTGGGTAAACCGTGCGATCTCTGCGATCGAGCGCGATTTCAACCGCTCCGCCGATACCCATCTGATCCAGGTTCCGTGCCTTCAGTTGCCGAACATTTCGATCTACTTGAAAGATGAGTCGATTCATCCTTCCGGCAGTTTGAAGCATCGGCTCGCTCGTTCGCTCTTCCTCTACGGGATCTGCAACGGCTGGATTCGCGAAGGGACGCCGATCGTCGAAGCCTCGTCCGGCAGCACCGCGATCAGCGAAGCCTATTTCGCTCAACTGCTCGACCTCCCGTTCCATACGGTCATTCCGGCCAACACGTCGCGCGAGAAGGTCAAAAAGATCGAGTTCCTCGGCGGGACCTGCCATTTGGTTGACGGCGGCGATATCTACTCCCATGCGGAGCGAATCGCCAAAGAGCTCAAAGGGCACTACATGGATCAGTTCACGTTCGCCGAACGGGCGACCGACTGGCGCGCGAACAACAACATCGCCGAATCGATGTTTCGCCAGATGGCGCTCGAAGCCGATCCAGTGCCGAAGTGGGTCGTCGTCTCGGCCGGAACCGGCGGTACGTCGGCGACGATCGGGCGGTACATTCGCTACCAGAAACTGTCGACGCAGCTTTGCGTCGCCGATCCGGAGAACTCGGTCTACTACGACTATTATCAAACCGGGGATCGTAACGTAACGTCGTGCGGCCCTTCCCGCATCGAAGGGATTGGTCGCCCGCGCGTCGAAGCTTCGTTTTTGCCGACGGTCGTCGACCGGATGATCAAAGTCGACGACGCCGCATCGCTGGCCGCGATTCGCTTGCTGGAATGTCTGCTCGATCGCAAATGCGGCGGCTCGACTGGCACCAACTTCTGGGCCACGATGCAGATTGTGGCCCAGATGATTGAGCAGGGAGAGACGGGGAGCGTCGTCACGCTGATCTGCGACGGCGGAGAACGCTATCTGACGACCTACTACGACGACGCTTGGATTGCGAGTCAGGGACTCGATCCAGCGCCGTACGAAGCGTGGCTCCGCAGTTTTCTCGACACCGGCAAACCGCCCGCCTGCTTATAGCGAGCTGGTCGCCTGACGATAACGAGCCGGCGTCAGCCCGGTCACTTCGCGGAACTTGCGGGTCAGAGCCGCTTGATCGTAGAAGCCGGTATCAATCGCGATCTGCCCGACCGAAAGATCGGTTTCGCGGAGCTTCTTGGCGGCGGCGTCGATTCGCAACTTCGTCAGCAACTGCCGCGGCGAGAGCCCGGTGATCTTGCTGATGCGACGTTCGAACTGACTCGCCGACATGCTGGTCTTCTCGGCCAGATCGCCGATCCGCAGCGGCTTGCTGTAGTCGCGATGAAGCGTATCGAGCGCTTCCTTCACGGCGCCTAGCTCTTGCCCTTCGTCGGCCCGAATTTCCAGGTCGCGGGAGATGCTCGCCAGCGCGATCACTTCGCCCGAGCGCGAACGAATCGGCGCCTTGTGCGACACGAACCAACCGACGTCGCAGTCGGCGCGGGTGATCATCTCGAGACGATCTTCGATGTTGACGCCGCGATCAAAGACTTCGTCGTCTTGCTGTTCGTAACCGGCGGCCAACATCTCTGGAAAGACTTCAATCGCGCGGCGGTTCAGCACTTCGCTAACCGTCTTTTTAAGCGTCGCGTTGACCAAGGCGTCATTCGCGGCGACGTAACGACGGTCGCGATCTTTGATGCAAAACAAGACGTTTGGCAAAGAGCGAAACAAAGTTTCCATCGTCTCGAGACCAGGCGCTTCCGCAAAAATTTCGGCCCGCGACGTTGTCGTAGTTGCCCGATTCAAAGCGAATTCCCTTTACGAAATCGCGGTTTTCCGCCGAACCGCATTTGTAGTTTTTCTGCACAGCAACAAATTGTAATCGCAAGACAGTTCTCGCAAAGAGCCCTAGAATTGTAAAAAACCAGCTTTTAACAGAACGCCCTCTCGCTGTGATGACATTTTCGCCATGATTGTTGAGCAATTTCACAAAGGCCCCCCGGCCGAGTCATCTCCGAGCTACGAGATGTTCGATACGACAATCGCAAATCGCACCGTCGACTTGGCGAAACGTCTCCTCGTCGCGGCGAATCAAAACATTCGTGCGAACGAGAAAAAGCAGAGCGAACAGCTCGCACGCATGATGAATGACGCCGCCGGCAAGGCGTTTACGATGGCGATGGTCGACGAAACGTTTCGCAGCGCGAAGCCTGCGGTACAAGCGCGTCGCTGGCGCGGCCTCTTGCGCGACTTCGGGTTGCCGCAATATTTCTCGTGGACCGATCGGCTGCTGCTTCGGATCGCCAGCGCCGCGAGTATCGTCGCTCCGCAGATCGTGATGCCGCTGATCGCCGCTCGCATGCGAGCCGATTCGGCCAACGTGATTTTGAACGGCGAAATGGACGAACTGCGCAAGCATGTGCGCCAGCGAATCTCCCAAGGTTTCTCGATTAATCTCAATCACTTGGGAGAAGCGGTTCTCGGCGAAGAAGAAGCCCAGAACCGTTTGCGGGTCGCGCTCGACTATCTGAAGCAGCCGGAGGTAAACTACCTGTCGGTAAAAATCTCCGCCGTTTTCAGTCAAATTAACCTGACAGCGTACGACCAAACGCTTACGGCAATAAAGGATCGCCTCCGAATCATTTATCGCGCCGCAATGCCGGAAGGAAAGTTCGTCAATCTCGATATGGAAGAGTATCGAGACCTGCGGCTGACGCTCGAAGCGTTTCAACAAGTACTGTCGGAGCCAGAGTTCCTGCACTATTCGGCTGGGATCGTCCTCCAGGCCTACATTCCCGACTCCTGGAACGCGCTGCAGGAACTTGCCGCGTGGGCCAAAGAGCGAGCGGCTACCGGCGGGGCCAAGGTGAAAGTGCGCCTGGTCAAAGGCGCCAACATGGCGATGGAAGATGTCGAAGCGGAACTGCACGGGTGGCACTCGGCGCCTTATCGCACCAAAGCGGAAACCGACGCCAACTATCGCCGGATGATGGAGTTCTGCGTGCAGCCGGAGCATGCAGCCGTGCTGCGCGTCGGCGTGGCGTCGCACAATTTGTTCGACGTCGCATTGGCCCTCACGCTACGAGAAGAATTCGGCACGAGCGACTCGGTTGAAATCGAAATGCTGGAAGGAATGGCGAACCATCAGGCGCGCGTCGTGAAGGAGCAGGCAGGCGGGCTGCTGCTTTACGCGCCGGCGGTGCAAGCGAAAGACTTCCAAAGTGCGATGGCCTATCTCGTTCGCCGGTTAGACGAAAACACGTCGCCGCAAAACTTCCTGCATGATTTGTTCGGCCTGACTCCCGACTCCGACGCCTGGCATGAGCAAGAGCGGCGTTTCCGCGAAGGGTGGGAACATCGCCGCGACGTCGCGTCTCTGTCGCGTCGCCAACTGCCGTGCGTCGATCCGAATCGCGCCGCCCACTTCATGAACCAGCCCGACAGCGACTGGACGCAATACCAGACGCGCGAGCAATTGGACGAAGCGATCGCCAATTGGACTCCGGCGCTGCCGCCGCCAGCGGCAGATCTCGACGCCGCACTCGACTGCGCCGTCGCCGCCGCCGAACGTTGGTCGGCTGAATCGGTCCTGCAGCGAGCCGAAATCCTGCATCATGCCGGTCAGGTGATGCAGCAGCGGCGGTTTGAATCGATCGCCGAAATGCAGCGAACGTGCAAGAAGGCGATCGCCGAAGCGGATGCCGAAGTTTCGGAAGCGATCGACTTCGCCCGTTACTACGCCGAACATTATCCGCACTATCCCGAGGTCGTCGGTAAGCCGCTCGGCGTCGTGGTAATCACGCCGCCGTGGAACTTCCCGTACGCAATTCCATGCGGCGGCGTTTTGGCCGCGCTGATGGCGGGCAATGCGGTCTTACTGAAGCCGGCGCCCGAGTCGACCGATATCGCCTGGCTGTTGGTGCAGCAGCTCTGGGATGCTGGCGTCCCACGCGACGTGCTGCAGTTCTATCCGTGTGCCGATGGCGAAACGGGAAAGCGTCTGATCACCGATCCGCGCGTCAATGCAGTCGTGCTAACCGGCGCCTATCAAACCGCCCGAATGTTTCAGTCGTGGCGCCCTTCGCTGCATCTCTTCGCCGAGACAAGCGGCAAGAACGCCCTGGTGATTACCGCCCAGGCCGATCGCGAACTGGCGGTCAAAGATCTGGTTCGCTCCGCCTTTGGGCATGCTGGGCAAAAGTGCAGCGCCGCGAGTCTGGCGATCATCGAAGCGGAAGTCTATGACGATCCGATCTTCCAGCGACAGCTGCACGACACCGCCGCCTCGCTGATGGTTGGTCCCGCGACCGATCGCACCAGCGTCGTTACGCCGGTGATCCGCGAACCGGAATCCTCGCTGATGCGTGCCCTGACGCAGCTCGACGCAGGAGAAAGCTGGCTGCTGAAGCCGAAGGTTTCGGCCGAAGATCCTTGCCTTTGGTCGCCGGGGATTCGACTTGGCGTGAAGCCAGGCTCGTGGTTCCACAAGACCGAGTGCTTTGGCCCAGTCCTGGGACTGATGCGAGCCGAAAACCTCGAGCAAGCGATCGCGTGGCAGAACGACGTCGACTACGGTTTGACCGCCGGGATTCATACGCTCGACGAAAGCGAACAAGTCCGCTGGCGCGATTCGGTTCAAGCCGGCAATCTGTACATCAATCGTCCGACCACCGGGGCGATCGTGCAGCGACAACCGTTCGGCGGCTGGAAGAAGTCGTCGATTGGCCCGGGCTCCAAGGCAGGCGGTCCAAACTACGTTTCGCTCTTCGCCCGCTGGTCCGACGCTTCGGTGGACGTTCCGCAAGCCAAAGTGGAGCAGAACTACCGCTTGGCTTGGAACGAATACTTCTCGCAAGAGCATGATCCGTCCCACCTGACCGGCGAAAGCAACATCTTCCGCTATCGCCCGGCGCGTGGAGTTTTACTGCGGTTGCCAAGCGACGATCCGTCGACGATCGCACGAGCGAAGCTCGCCGCCCAGATTACCGGCACGCCGCTGGAAATCAGCGTCGCGACCAAGGAGCCGGACGCTGATTTCATCGCCCGACTGTCGAGCGTGGGAAGTCGCTTTGAATTCCTCCGGACGATTGGCGACGTGAACGATGCGGTCCTCGCCGCCGCTCACCAGGCAGGCCTCAACTGGATCGATGCGCCCCTCACCGCCAACGGCTACGTCGAACTCCGCTTTTGGCTGCGAGAACAATCGATCACCCGCACGCTGCACCGGTACGGGCAAATCATTCAAGCGCCGTCGGATCACGCGTAGCGAGTCAATCTAAAACTTGACGACGCTCGAAAAGTAAAGTCCTTGCAGACCAAAATCTCGATAAGAAGCCAGCGTAAACCCGTCGGCGACGTCGTCGGGGTATTCCGATCGGCCGATGGCGTCAAAGTAGTTATTGAACTCGTATCCCAGTGAGAACCGTACGGCGCGTCCGCAAAGGACTTTGTCGTAGTTGAGTCCAACGCCGATGTGAAGCGCGGGAATGATTCGCGAAGTCGTATCGTCGAACACGTTGACCATGACAGCATTGTTCACGGTTTGCAGACTTGAAGTTTTTGCAGAAGCGAGCAATAAGCTGGCAGTTGAATTCATCGTGAACGACAACCGCCCGTCGCCATTACAGCCGCTCAGCAAATCGTAGCCGACGATAAAACCAAACTCGGGACCAATCCCCTTCGCCGTCGAATCGAAGAGAACCGAGCCGGTCGCGGTGCTAACGCTGTTTTCGTAGAAATAGCCTTCCTGGACTCGAACGTCGGCGTATTCAAAGCCAAATTGCAACGCCAGGTCGATGCAAGGAATGCAGAGCGGCGCGGTAAACATCGTATCGACCCGATTGTGCTTGATCGCCAGATCGGCGGCAGCGGTTCCGTTATAGGTTTGAAAAGCCCCGGCAATGTCCGAACTACCGGCTGTCGCCCAAAGGTCGGTCCCGGTGACTAACTTGGAGTTATCCGTATCAAGACGCGTCCATGTCACTTGAAACTGGGCCGGCGAGTTTGCGAACTCATAGGCGGCGCCAACTCGAAACGCCGTGTTAAACAAGGGGTCGTTGTTGATTCGCGAACCAATGGGCTGAGTCGCACCTAGCGGAGAATCAATCACGAAGTAGGTATCGCCGGTGGTCGGTCGAACGATCAGGAGATCACCGGAAAATTTCCAACCTCCTTCGTCCGCTGACGCCATCGGCGGAACGCCGGCGATCGGCATGTCAAACGACGCGAGCGCCCCGTCAACCGGCGAGGAATGAGCGAAATACTCTTGAGCCGCAGCGGTGCGAACCAGAAGGGATACGCCTAACGCGAACAGAAACGAAAGTATCCGTACTTTCCTAAGCATAATCGGCCTCGTCCATGGCAATTGGGGCAGTCGTATGGCGAAGGCGAATCCATTCCGCCAGTAGCCTACGGATTATGCCATCGACATTGCAGGAGACGTGCAAGCAATTTTTCGACAGCAGTAGCGCAATCAATGCAACTGACATCAGCGACAGCATTTGCTAGCAGTCGGCGCCGGAGACCAATCGGCGACAAGAAACGCAAAAAGCCGGCTCGGTCTTCCCTGGTGGAAAGACCAACCGGCTTTTCGCGAGAGCGGGAGACGGGGCTCGAACCCGCGACATCCAGCTTGGGAAGCTAGCGCTCTACCACTGAGCTACTCCCGCACGTTTTCCTCAAGCAAGACTCAATATACCGTCCCCAGGTTCGGCGGCAAGCGATCCGCCGCGGGAACCCGTTCCGGGGCGAAACTTACCGATATTTCCGCTGGTAAGATCGTTATGGCGGTAACAATCGTCTAAGTTGGGGGGAAAGATGCGTCTTGCCCTTGGCGAGCCCCGGCGAGTACACTTCCTCGCCCCGGTCGCCCGGCAGATCCTCTTTCCAGGCGGCCCTATCCACACCTGCTTTTTCCACCGAACGCGTCCGGAATTCCTATGCACGCCGCGATCGCCGCTCTGCTGGCTACCTTGACGTTGGGCGCCACTCCGCAGCTGCCGACCGACACGCTGGTCGTCTGTCCCGAGTCGTTCGTTCCGGCGCTCCGCCCCTGGCTCGACTATCGCTCGGCCCAAGGCCGCCAGATCGGGCTGATCACCGAAACCGAATCGAAAGAGCGGATCCGCGCCGCAATTCGCGAAACGGCAAAGACCGGCGCCCTCCGCTGGGTTGTTCTGGTTGGGGACGTCCCTGGCGAACAGCCGACGCCGGAATCGCCCGGCGTGCCGACGCACCTGATGGACGCCGTCGTCAACGTTCACTTCGGTTCTGAACCGACCCTCGTCACCGACAACTACTACGCTGACATCGATGACGACTTGATCCCGGACGTCGCCGTTGGGCGGTTGTCGGTTCGGACGCCGGAGCAGTTGGAAACGGTCGTCGCCAAGATCCTGGCCTACGAACAAGACGTCTCGCCCGGCGCCTGGCGGCGGCAATTGAACGTGGTCGCTGGAGTCGGCGGCTTTGGCATCTTGGCCGATACGCTCATGGAATCGATCACGAAGAAGTTTCTGACCGACGAGGTCCCTTCGTCCTTTGAAACCAAAGTCGCCTACGCCAGTTGGCATAGCCCCTACTGCCCCGATCCGCGTGAGTTCCAAGACGAGACGGTCAACCAACTGAACGACGGTTGCCTCTTCTGGATCTACATCGGTCATGGACAGCGCCGCTATCTCGACTACATCAGCGTTCCGAAACAGCGCTACTATCCGATCTTCCAGGCGAGCGACGTCGGCCGGTTGCAATGTAAAAATGGTTCGCCGATCGCCATCTTCCTGGCCTGCTACACCGGTGCGTTTGACGAGCCGAATGATTGTCTGGCCGAAGAAATGTTGCGTCGTGAAGGAGGGCCGGTTGCAGTCTATGCTGGTTCGCGCGTCACGATGCCGTACGCGATGTCGGTGATGGGCTCCGAGATGCTCGAAGAGTATTTCCAGAACAATCGCGAGACGCTCGGCGAGTTGATCCTGTACGCCAAACGGGACATGGTCGAAGCGTCCAGCAAAGGAGGCAATCGCAAGTTGCTCGATTCGCTCGCTCGCCTGGTCAGCCCCAAGCCGGAGCTGCTTAAAGATGAGCGACGCGAGCATGTGCAGCTCTTCAACCTGATCGGCGATCCGCTGCTGCGACTTCCGCGGGCGGAGTCGGCCCAAGTCGCTTCGGCGACCGAAGCCCGCGCCGGCGAATCTCTCGTCGTCAGCGGCATCTCTCCGGTCGCCGGCAAGGGACGCTTGGAAGTGGTTTGCCGTCGCGATCTACTCACCTTCAAGCCGGAAACTCGCACTGATTACGAAGCGAGCCTTCCCGAATTTCCCAACGTCTATCGTCAGGCGAACGATCGCTGCTGGGAAAGCGTCGAGCTCGATCTGCCGGCCGGTCCATTCGAGACGACTATTCCGCTGCCGGCTCACTGCTCGGGCGAATGCCATGTTCGGCTGTTCGTCGAAGGCGCCGACGTTTGTGCTCTGGGGTCCTGCGATGTGAAAGTCGCCCCAGCGGAAGGAAACGTACAGGCTCCGTAAGTCTTTACGTTACAGCAATTTTTAGTTTTCATACGAATCTTCTTTAGCCCCCCCTGGCTTCCCTTTTCCGGCAACAGAAGGGAAAACGCCGCAATCAAATGATTCGAAGTTTGGATCGTCGTTTGATAGAATAGGGACTTACACTTTCCCGCCTAAATCGGGGCGAGTTCTCCTACTCGCCGCTTCTCGATTTTCCTACCTCTCGCCTATCAGGTGTCGGCATGAGATTTCCCTCGGCTTGCTCTCCCTGCTCATGGATGGTTCTTGGCGTGCTGGCTGCATTCAGCTGGACCGGTTCCGCCGTCGCCGAGGAGGAGATCTCTTACGGAGCGGATATCAGCCCACTCCTTTCCAACAACTGCTACTCGTGCCATGGTCCCGATCAGGAACATCGCGCCGGCGGCTTCCGACTCGATCTTGAGTCGAGCGCCCTCGGCGAAGCGGACTCCGGCGCCCATCCGATCGTCCCCGGCGACTTGTCCGCCAGCGAAATCATCGCGCGAATCACGAGCACCGATCCCGACCTGGTGATGCCGCCGGCCGACTCGAACAAAACGCTGAAGCCGGAAGAGATCGAAAAGATCCGCAAGTGGGTCGCGGCCGGAGCGAAGTTTGAAAAGCATTGGTCGTTCGAGCCGCTGACCAAACCAGAACCGCCGTCAACGAAGAAAGCCGACTGGGCGGCGAATCCAATCGACCAGTTCGTCCTCGCGCGGCTCGAAAAGATGGGGATGTCGCCGTCGGACAGCGCCACCAAAGAACGTTTGATTCGTCGTGTGACGTTTGACTTGACCGGCTTGCCGCCGACCGTGGCCGAAGTCGAAGCCTTTGTGAAGGATGAGTCTCCCGACGCCTACGAGAAGGTGGTCGATCGTCTTCTCGCTTCGCCTCACTACGGCGAACACATGGCCCGCTTCTGGTTGGACGCCGCGCGGTTCGGCGATACGCATGGTCTGCATCTCGACAACTATCGCGAGATGTGGCTCTATCGCGACTGGGTGATTGGCTCGTTCAACAACAACCAACCGTTCGATCAATTCACCGTCGAACAACTGGCCGGCGACTTGCTCGAAAACCCGACGGAAGAACAGAAGATCGCCAGCGGTTTTAATCGCTGCCATGTGACGACCAACGAAGGGGGTTCGATCAAAGAAGAAGTCGAAACCCGCAACGTGATTGACCGCGTCACCACCACCGGCACGGTCTTCATGGGGCTGACCTTCGAGTGCACCCGTTGTCACGATCACAAGTACGATCCGCTGACGATGAACGACTTCTACTCGATGTACGCCTTCTTCAACAGCTTCGACTACAACCCGATGGACGGCAACGTCAAAGATCACGCGCCGACCATTCGGATGGTTTCGGCCGAAGATCAAGGCCGGATCGCTGCACTGCAGCAAGAGATCCAGCAGGCCAAGACCTCCATCACCGAGCAGCTGGCTGCGATTCAATACCAGGAGCCGGAAGCGGCGTCCGTGGAAGAAGATCTGCCGACTGAACTGGTTTGGATCGACGACGATACTCCGGCCGGCGCCAAGTTGCAGTCGAACAGCTATCCCTGGCAATGGATCGAAGCGCCCGAACCGGTCTTCTCCGGCAAACGAGCCCATAAGCGCACCAGCAAGGAGCTCGATCAACACTTCTTCACCGGCGCCGAGAAGCCGCTGGACGTTTACGAAGGGGACGTGCTGTTCGCCTACGTTTATCTCGATCCGGCCGATCCGCCGAAAGAGATCATGATGCAGTTCAACAACGGCAGCTGGGAGCATCGCGGCTATTGGGGTGAGAACGTAATTCCCTACGGCTCAAACGGCAACGGATCTCGCGTCCACCAGGGAGAGCTTCCGCCGCTGGGCGAATGGGTCCGGCTCGAAATTCCGGTCAGCGTCGTCAATCTCAAGCCGGGCGAAAAGATCAACGGTTGGGCCTTTACCCAATTGGGCGGCACCGTCTATTGGGACAAAGCAGGCGTCCTGACCCGCGAAGGTCGCGGCCGCGCGTATCGCTCGCTGGCGGAATGGACGACCGAACTGGCGGCGGCCAAGAAGCCGACCGAACCAAAAGAAATCGTCGCCATCGCGAAGAAGGAAGCCGAGAAGCGAAGCGAAGCGGAACAAACGCAGCTGAAGAACTATTTCCTGGAATACGCCTACGTCGATTCGCGGGAGCAGTTCGCCCCGCTTCATCAGAAGATCTCCGGCAACGAAAAGTCGATCGGCGACATCACCAACGCCTCGCCGACCACGCTCGTCTCCAAAGAAAAGAATGAGCCGGTCCCGTCGCATATCCAGGAACGGGGCGAGTATGACCAACTGGGCGAAGTCGTTCCGCGGGCGACGCCGGCGATGTTGCCTCCGATGAAAGAAGGGGCGCCGGTCAATCGACTTGGCCTGGCCCAATGGCTGGTCGATCCGTCGCATCCGCTGACCGCTCGCGTCACCGTCAATCGGTTTTGGCAGCAAGTCTTTGGAACCGGTTTGGTGAAGACCTCGGAAGACTTCGGTCTGCAGGGAGAACCGCCGAGCCACCCGCAACTGCTCGATTGGCTCTCGTCGCAGTTCATCGAAGATGGCTGGGACGTGAAGAAGATGATGAAACGCTTCGTGATGTCGTCGACCTACCGACAGTCGTCGAAGATTTCGCCGGAGAAACTGGCGCAAGATCCCGCGAACCGACTTCTCTCGCGTGGTCCGCGCTATCGTCTCGACGCCGAGATGATCCGCGACCAGGCGCTGACCGTCAGTGGGCTGATCGTCGACGAAATCGGCGGTCCGAGCGTCAAGCCGCCGCAACCGGCCGGTTTGTGGGAAGCGGTCGGCTACAGCAGCAGCAACACGGCGAAGTTCAAAGCGGACGAAGGGCCCGAAAAGGTCCATCGCCGCACGCTTTACACCTTCGTCAAACGTACGTCGCCGCCGCCCGAAATGAGCACGCTCGACGCGCCGTCGCGCGAATCGTGCACCGTTCGCCGCGAACGAACCAACACGCCGCTCCAGGCCCTGATGTTGATGAACGATCCGCAGTTTGTCGAAGCGGCTCGAGCGCTTGGCGCCCGCGCGATCAAAGAAGGAGGCGAGACGCCGCAGTCGCGGGCCAGCTGGATGTTGCATCTCTGCCTGAGCCGCACGCCGACCGAACAAGAAATCGCGGAAGTCGCCCAGTTGGCGACTGCCGCTCGCGAACATTTCGCCGCTGATCCGAAAGCGGCCGAATCGCTGGTATCCGTCGGCGAAACCAAGCGGGACGAAAGCGTCGACCTGAGCGACGCCGCCGCCTGGACGCTGGCGGCCAACCTGGTGTTGAACCTGGACGAAGTCATTACCAAGAACTAGCTATCGGCCGCTGAACGACCTTCAGCCCGTTTCCAAGGAACGTCGAATCATGGATCCTCGCCAAGAATACGGATTGGCCCTTTCGCGCCGCCATTTCTTCAAGCTCGGCGGTCTAGGTCTGGGAACCGCCGCTTTGAGCTCGCTGCTGCCCGAACGCGCAGCCGCCGCTCCGCTGTCGACTTCGGGCGGACTCGCTTCGGTTCCCCATTTCGCTCCGAAGGCGAAGCGGGCGATCTATCTGTTCATGGCCGGCGCGCCGAGCCAGATGGATACGCTTGACTACAAGCCGACGATGGCCGACTGGTACGACAAAGACCTGCCGGAATCGATTCGCCAAGGACAACGTTTGACGACGATGACCTCGGGACAGAAACGGTTTCCGATCGCACCGTCGAAGTTCAAATTCACCCAGCATGGCCAGTCGGGCGCCTGGATCAGCGAACTGCTGCCGCACACGGCGAAAATGGCGGATGACATCGCGATCCTTCGTTCGCTGCATACCGAAGCGATCAACCACGATCCAGCGATCACCTACATCTGCACCGGCAATCAGTTGCCGGGACGTCCCAGCCTTGGCTCGTGGCTGAGCTACGGATTGGGTTCCGAAAACAAAGACCTGCCGTCGTTCGTCGTGATGACGCCGAGTTGGAGCGGACGTCGCGACGCCCAGGCGCTTTACAATCGCTTGTGGGGTTCCGGATTCTTGCCGAGCAAATACCAAGGCGTAGCGCTACGCAGCCAGGGAGACCCGATTCTCTTCCTGTCGAATCCCGACGGCGTGAGCGGCGACATTCGTCGCAAGATGCTCGATTCGCTCGGGCGGATGAACCAACAAGCGCTTGCCGAAATCGGCGACCCCGAAACGCAATCGCGGATCGCTCAATACGAAATGGCGTTCCGCATGCAGTCGTCGGTGCCGGAACTGACCGACCTAAGCGGCGAAACGCAGCAAGTGCTCGACATGTACGGCCCCGATGCGAGTACGCCGGGAACGTTCGCTTCCAGCTGTTTGATGGCGCGACGCATGATCGAACGGGACGTTCGTTTCGTGCAAATCTTCCATCGCGGCTGGGACCAACATGGCAACATCGCCGGCGACTTGCCGAAGCAATGTCACGACATTGACCAACCTGCTTGGGCGCTGATCCAAGATCTGAAACAACGCGGTCTGCTCGACGATACCCTGGTCGTTTGGGGCGGCGAATTTGGTCGCACCGTCTACAGCCAAGGGGGTCTGTCGAAGGAGAATTACGGCCGTGACCATCATCCACGCTGTTTTAGCATTTGGATGGCCGGCGGCGGAATCAAGCCGGGCCTCGTTTACGGCGAGACCGACGAGTTCTGCTACAACATCACGCAGAACCCGGTTCACATTCATGATTTGAATGCGACGATTCTGCATTGCCTGGGAATTGATCACCGCAAGTTGTCGGTTCAATTCCAAGGTCTTGATATGCGACTGACCGGGGTCGAAGAACATCATCCCGTCCGCGATATCCTGATCTAGGACGGGATTCGTTTTCGCCTCGGGGATCAGCGACCTTGCCTCGCTGATCCCTGCCGCCGACGCTCCGCTTTGCTCGTTCCCTCTCCCATGGCTGCCACGGAGAAGAGAGGAGAAAGAAACGAGTCGTTGCCACGGGGCGTTACGCCGACGGCGCCCTCTCGCACCACCACGGATCTTGCCCTACTACGGTTTCTGGCTGACGTACACCGGTTCCTTTACCTCCTCGTACTCGGCGATCAGCTGTTTGGCCCGCGTCTGCACATCAAGTTGCTGCGTCTGATTCACCAGTTGCTCCAGTTCCCGATGGTTGGTAACCAACTGACGGACGGCCGGTTCGAGCAACATAATTTCGGCCAGGCCGCTTCGCATGCCGACGGTCGTCGTCACGATCGAAGAGAGCGAGCGATTCAGACCGCGAATCGTTTCGACGTTTTCCACCAGGCCGCCGATCGAATCGCTCAGCGTCGCCGCTTCCTTCTGAATCTCGTCAATCTGACGCAAATTCGCTTGGGTAATCGCCAGTCGCGGCGATTGAGCGTTCAGGTACTCGCAAATCCAGACCATCTCGTCGAGCGAAGACAAAGCCTGTTCCGAGTTGCGACGATTGTCGGCCAGCACGCCGTGCAGTTCGGCCGAATCGGCCGCGACTTCCGCCGCCAGATCGAGGGCCGATTGGGCCGAAGCGATGTCGTCGCTTAGTTGCAACTGCTTATCCAGAACGCTGGCGACCCGATCGACCGTCAGCTCGTTTTCTTCGAGCGATCCGGCGATGTGCTGCATCTTCGCCTGGTTGTGGGCGAGGGCGTCGAGCGAACGCTTGGCCGAATCGTGGGCCGACGCCAGGTCAATCAGCTGGTACTGAACCATCTTCTGCTGATCGAGGGCGGCCGCCAGTTCGCTGGCCAGGCATTGTTGATTCACGATCTGCTGTTGCAGCTCTTCCATGCGAGCCAACACCGCGTTGGCGTCGTCGATTCGCGAAGCGGCCGCTTCGACCTTAGCGAGCGTATGTTCCAGTTCGCCGGCCAGCAGTTGGTTTTCAGCCAGCGACGTGCGCTGACGGCGCAACTGTCCCAGCAAAGAATTGGTCTTCGCGGCGTCGTCCGCATATCCGGTCAAGACTTGAATGTCGTGACGCGACTCGGCAAGTTCCGACTTCAGCGAAGCGAGCTCGCGATGAAAGTCTCGCTGAGCGAAGAACATCCCGCCCGCGGCGCCGGCTGCGATGCCGAGCAAGACCAGGGCGAAGGTAACGAATCCTGATCGTTCGTCGCTAGAAGCGTAAAGATCGTTGGAATCGTGATATTTCGAACGAGTTGACATAGATTTCCTCCGTGGCGTAATTGCGTGCTCTTTCCGTGCTCCCCGCCCTTTTGTTATCGATTCCGTCGCCGCAAACGGAAAAGAGAAGTGCTTGCGTTTCCGCAATCTTTTCGCAAGTCCCCAGGAACAGCCTGAACAACCGCTAAATCACGAATCTGGCGGAAAAACGGCAATTAGGCGTTCCCTCGCATTTGCAACTAGCTAGAAGGGCCCGGGGAACTTAGACTACAGGCAATCTTTCTTTACTAGGGCTGCATGATGAATATTGGAAAAAACTCGGTCGTCACCATCGACTACACCCTGAAGGACGACGACGGCGAATTGATCGACACCTCTAGCGGAGGCGATCCGCTTGTCTACCTCCACGGGATCGGCGCCCTGATCCCCGGCATGGAGTCTGCGCTGGAAGGCAAGAAGACGGGAGACATCTTCCAGATTGTCGTTTCGCCGGACCAAGGCTATGGCGAGTATGACGAAGACGACGTCATGGAGATCGAACTCACCGCTTTCGAAGATCCGAGCCAAGTCCAAGTCGGCATGGAGCTGGTCCTCGAAACGGAAGAAGATGGAGAGTTCGCCGCGGTCGTAACCCAAGTTGGCGACGGCGTCGCCATCGTCGACCGCAATCATCCCCTGGCCGGAATGACGCTGCACTTTGATGTCGTCGTCCGCGACGTCCGCGAAGCGACCCCGGAAGAAATCGACCACGGGCACGTCCACTAACGGACGAGCCGGGCCCGGTCATTCGCCAAACGTACTCTTGCTGCGCAGAATGTGGTGGTAGTGCTGCGCGAAGCGGTGGGCCTCATCGCGCACGTATTGCAACAGCCGCAGCGCATAGGCGTGGCGGCTCAGTCGCAATGGTTCCGACTCGCCGGGGCGGAAGATTTCTTCTTCCTTCTTGGCGAGCGAAATCAACGTCGGCGGTTCAATTTGCAAATCGCGAAACGCGGCGAGTGCGGCGTTCAACTGCCCCTTGCCGCCGTCGATCAGCAGAATGTCGGGAAAGACTTCCCCTTCGGCATGCAGCTTTTTGAATCGCCGCGCGACGACTTCGTGGATGCTGCGAAAGTCGTCGACCCCTTTGACCCCCTTGATCTTGTAGCGGCGATAGCCCGGCTTGAACGGCAATCCGTCGAGGAATTGAACCAGGCTCGCGACCGTCTCGCCTCCTTGCAGGTGGGCGATGTCGACCCCTTCGATCGACCGCGGCGTGCTCGAGAGTTGCAACACTTTCCGCAGCCCGGCCAATCCTTTTTTTGGATCGATGTAAAAGACTTCGGGCTGAGCATGCGTCTCGAGTTCCCCCCGCTCATCGAGTCGCTCGAGCATATCGATCTCGTCCCGTAGCTTCGCCGCTTTTTCAAACTGCAAAGCCTTCGACGCTTCGAGCATCTCTTCCCGCAGTTGCTTCAGCAGTCGATCGCGACTCCCTTCCAAAAACATCTGCAAGCGGCGGATGTCTTTGCGATATTCTTCTTTGGTGATCCGTAGATTGCAGGGAGCGGTGCATTGATTGATGCTCGCGAGCAGGCAAGGACGGAACCAGCGCCACCGTTCGTCGTTTTCGTCGATATCGAGACTACAGGTCCGAAACTTGAAGATCCGCTGCAGCACTTGAATCGCGCCGCGCAATGCCCCGGCGCTCGCAAAAGGTCCGTAAAGCTTGGCGTTCTTCTCTTGCGGCTCGCGGGTGAACTCGACGCGGGGAAAGTCTTCCCGCTGCGTGATCATCAGGTAAGGGAACGACTTGTCGTCTTTGAGATCTTTGTTGAACTTCGGCTGGATGTCTTTGATCAGCCGCGATTCCATCAAGAGTGCGTCGACTTCGCTGTCGGTTTCGACGTAGTCAGCATCGGCGATCTCTCCGACCCAATAGCCGGTCCGAATATCGACCGCCGCTTCGGCGTTGAAATAGCTGCTGGCCCGGCTTCGGAGGTTCTTCGCTTTGCCGACGTAGATCACACGTCCTTGGGCGTCCTTCATCAGGTAGACGCCTGGGGTGGTCGGAAACTTGCGCACCTTATCGGCCGCCAGTGTGAAGGGGACATGCTCTTGCGGCTTCCCCTCAGTAGAGCGGTTTTCGGCGGGGGGCGGAGTTTCGGCGGAGTCGGACATGCGCGCAAAAAATGAGGGAGAAAAAGTTCTCCCTCATTGTAGAGCGTCGGCAAAATTCGGGCAGGGCCGGTTTTCGCTTAGATCGCGGCGGTGAACGCTTTCAGCTCTCTTTCAAAGGCGGCAATTCGCTCTTCCATCGCCGACATCGCCATCTCGAGCAGCGACAGTTGTTCCGGCTCGACGTAGGTGAACATGTAGAACTTCACCTTCGGCTCGGTCCCTGACGGGCGAACCGCGACGTAATTCCCCTCTTCCAGGTCAAGAATCACCATGTCTCCGGGAGGTCCGTTCAGCGGCGATTTTTCTCCGGCAGCCGAGACGATAACGTCGTTCTTGTAGTCGCGGACGCGGAGCAACTTGAGTCCCCCCAGCGAATTCGGCGGCTGTTCGCGGAACTTGGCCATCAACTTTTTCATGTTGGCCATCCCTTCCGAACCTTCCATCTTCTGGTTCAGCAGGTGCTCGGCATGGTAGCCATGTTGCCACCAAAGCGACTCCATCTTTTCGTGCAGCGTTTGCCCATTCGCTTTGCAGTCGGCCGCCAGTTCGCACAGCAGCATCGAAGCCACCGCGGCGTCTTTGTCGCGAGCGTACTGCCCGACCAAATAGCCGTGCGACTCTTCGCAGCCAAACAGGAAGTTGTCAGGGCCGACTTCGTCCATGGTGCCGCCGATGTACTTGAAGCCAACCTGCAAATTGCCATAGGTCTTCACGCCGTAGCTATCGGCGATGCGGCGAACCATCTCGGTGGTGACCAACGTTTTGATCACGTAGTTGTCGGCCGCAACTCCGCCCCCAGCCTTTTTCTTGCTAAGAACATAATCGCACAGCAGGGCGCCGATCTGATTGCCGTTGAAGGTCCGCCATTCACCTTGCAGATCGGACGTCACCGGAGCGGCGCAGCCGACCCGATCGCAGTCCGGGTCGGTCGCCAGAACGAACTCGGCGCCGGCCTCTTTTGCGCGTTCGATAATCGCGTCAAAGACTTGCGGGTTCTCGGGATTCGAGACATGTCCCGGTACGTTCGGAAAATCGCCGTTCGGTTCGGCGTGCGGACCGTAGATTTCGACGTCGGTAAAGCCGTCCGCCTTCAGCGCCGGAATCACCGCCGAAGCGCCGACCCCATGCAGCGGCGAGTAGATCAGCTTCAAATCGCGCGGCCCAGCGAAGCGCTGCCCTTTCACGTTTTCGATAAACGCGGCGTCGACTTCGGCGGTGCAGATTTCGACGTTTCCGCTGGCGACCGCGTCGTCAAAGTTGACCTCCAGCGGCAGTTCTTCGACGTTCATCACGCGGTCGATGATCGCTTTGTCATGCGGCGGCAGAACCTGGCCGCCGGTCGACCAGTAAACCTTCACCGCATTGTCGCTCGGCGGGTTGTGACTCGCCGTCACCATGATGCCGCAGCTGCACTTCTTGTAGCGGACCAGGAACGACAGTTCCGGCGTGCTGCGATAGTCGTCCAGGAAGTAAACCTTGATCCCATTGGCGACCATGATCCGGGCACACAGCTCGGCGAACTCGCGGGAACGATGCCGCGTGTCGTAGGCGATCCCGCACGACAACGGACCTTCGACCGTTTCCTTCACGTACGAAGCGAGACCTTGAGCACTTTCGCCGATGGTTCGTTCGTTAATCGCATTCGATCCGATCGGATACATCCGACCGCGGCGACCGCCGGTACCGAACGGAATGACGGTCCAGAACGCATCGTCGAGGGCTTGCCATTCCTCTTTCTTGATAAGCTCGGCGACTTGCGAAGCGTACGTCGCGTACCGGGATTGGGTGAGCCAGATTTTGATGTTTTCCGCGGCGCTGGCGGTAACTTTTTCGGCGGCGACCGCCCCTTGGATTTGGCTCAACAACGAATCGACTTCGCTCGACATCAGTGCTCCTTCAGCAGTACGGCAGTAATTTTCGACCCCGATTTTACGGGGGAAAGGGAAGTCGCTTCAATCGGGCATCGGCGGTCCGCTCTTGACTTCGCTGCGCTTCTGCTGGGAAATTGAACGGTTACGGAGTGCCGCCGATTTTGCGATCGCACCAAATCAGAAGGAAGAAGCCGTGAAGGACCCGATCATCAGCGTTTCTGGCTTGCGGGGAGTCGTCGGCGAGTCGCTGACGCCGGAGATCGCCGTCAAGTACGTCGCCGCTTTTGCGGGAGAAGCGGCGCCGGGCCCGATCCTGATCGCACGCGACGGTCGTCCCAGCGGCAAACCATTGGCAGAACTGATCGCCGGGACCCTCGCCTTCTGCGGCCGCGACGTCATTCAAGCCGATATCGCCGCCACTCCGACAGTTGGCGTACTAACCCGACAATATGGCTGCGGCGGCGCCGTCCAAATCTCGGCCAGTCACAACCCACCCCAGTACAACGGCATCAAGCTGATGGGCCCCGACGGTCGCGTCATTCCGGCCGCCCGGGGAGAACTGGTGCTGAACGCCTATCGCACTGGCGAGCCGAACTGGGCGCCGCACGATTCGCTCGGCTCGTCGACCCTTTGCGAAGATACGCTTTCCAAACATCTGGAAAGCGTCCTGGCGATCGTCGACGTCGCCCGCATTCAAAAGCGGAAGTTCCGCGTTCTGCTCGATTCCAACGAAGGCGCCGGCAGCTTGCTGGGGCGAAAACTACTAGAAGCGCTCGGCTGCGATTTTGAGATCCTGGGGGACAAAGCGAGCGGCAATTTCCTCCATACGCCGGAGCCGACCGAAACCAACCTGCAAGGCGTTTGCGCCAAGATCGTCGAGTCAGGCGCCGATATCGGCTTTTGCCAAGACCCTGACGCCGACCGCTTGGCGATCATCGACTCGGCCGGGCGCTACATCGGCGAAGAGTATACGGTCGCCCTTTGTTTGAACCATGTTTTGGCGAGTCGCCAAGGCCCGGTGGTAATCAACTGCGCCACCAGTTTGATGAACGAGGCGATCGCCAAAAAGCATGGCGCCCCAATCTATCGTTCGGCAGTTGGTGAAGCGAACGTCACCGACATGATGATCGCCAAGCAGGCGGTTTTCGGGGGCGAAGGAAACGGCGGCCCGATTGATCCCCGCGTCGGCTATATCCGCGACAGCTTCGTCGGCATGGCGCTGATCCTCGATTCAATGGCCGCATCGGGCAAAACGGTCGCGACGCTGACCGACTCGATCCCGCGGTTTGAAATCTTGAAGACGACGATGCCGCTCGATCGTGAGCAACTTGCCGTATCGCTCGACAAGTTGGTCGCTCACTTTACGGACGCCGAATCAAGCCGACTCGACGGCTTGCGTTTCGCTTGGCATGACGCGTGGCTTTTGATCCGCGGCAGCAACACCGAACCGATCGTTCGCATCATCGCGGAAAGCCCGACCATCGATCGGACCGAAGAGCTTTGCCAGGAAGCGGCGAAGGTAATGCAGCAAGCCTAGCCGTTCGGAAACTGTCGGCAAAACTCATACAGCGCCATCGAAGTGGCGGTCGCCACGTTGTAGCTGTAAGGCATCCCGTAGACCGGGATCTCGACCACGTCGTCGAGCAGTCGCAAAACGTCGTCCGGCGTTCCTTGCCGTTCGTTGCCGATCACCAGCACCGTCTTGCGGACGAATGAGAAGTGGTGAATGTCTTGCGAGTTAGTCGTTTGCTCCAGCCCGACCAGGCGATACCCTTCGGCCTTCAGATCGCGCAATACCGGCGGCAACGAGCGATGCCGAGAAATCGGCAGCTTTTCAGCGCCATCCCGGGCAATTTTCGGGTCGATTTTCATATTCCCGGTCACGATCACGCGGGAAACGGCGCAGCAAGAGGCGGTTCGGACGATGCGCGACAGATTGACGTTACTCCGCAGTTGGCAGCAGGCGACGATCAGCTGCCGCGGCTCATCCAGGGCCGAGGGAGGTTTATGGCGGAGATGTTCAAAATCAGACATTTGCACCGGGTCTGTTGGGCGATAATCGGGAATTCCTTATGCTAGTGTCACCTACCCATCCCGAAAAGATAGCGAAGGGCGCCCTGTGAAACCTCTACTGCGAAACCTGCTGGCGGTCGTTCTCCCCTCTCTGCTCCTGCTCGGCTGCGCTAAGCCAAGCGGCTCAGACTCGTCGGCCTCGACAAGCGAACCGGCGACGGTCGCGCCGGCGGCTCCGCCGAAAGAAGTGACCGTCCGCGTGCTCGACTACGAAGGAATCCGAATGCTGGTCGAAAGCCAACGGGGTAAAGTGGTGGTGGTCGACTACTGGGCGACCGATTGTCCGCCCTGCGTGAAAGAGTTTCCGGGGCTAGTCGATCTCGACCGGCAATACGCCGACCGGGGCGTCGTCTGCATCAGCGTCAGCTTGGATTACATCGGTCTGCCGAAAAAGCCGGCCGAGGAATACATCCCGCACGTCAAGAAGTTCTTAGACAAGTTCGGCGCAACGTTCGACAACGTGCTGGCGGGAGACGACGCCGATACGATGCTCAAGAAATTGAAGCTGGGATCGCCGCCAGCGGTTTACGTCTACGCACAAGACGGAACGCTCGCCAAGCGATTCGACAACTCGGGCGTCGCCTCCGAAGAGGAAGCGTTTACCTACGCTGACGTTGAAGGCCTCGTCGTTGAGTTGCTGGCCGCGAACAAACCTTGATCGCTCGCGGCCAGCCTCTCCGACTTTGGCTTCATTTCTACGGCCGCGTTACTGCGAAACGGTGAAATAGCGTACGCAGTGTTCTTGCACGCGCAGTTCGCTATTGTCGACCCCCGGCATGTGCTGGAACAACAATTCCAACAGCTCGCCGACGCGATCCGGCAGGATTCGGTAGAAGTTGTGCTTGCCGTCGCGACGCGAATCGACCAGTCCCGCGACGCGCATCAGCGCCAAGTGGTGACTGACGGCCGGTTGGCTTTGGCCAAGCAATTCGCACAGGGTGCGAACGTTCAATTCTTTCTCTTGCAGCAGGAAGCAGAGAATACGGAGCCGAGTTTCGTCGGCCAACAGCTTGAAGAGCTGGACGAGATCTTTGGCCGTTCCGTCATTTAACGGATTGGGGCCAACAGTAGCCGTCGCCGCAGGAGTCGAAGTTTCGGCCGAAACGCTTCCGTTTTCGCTCGGCTGAAAGGTTCGAGGAGCGGCGGGGCGGTCAGAAAGCGAGCTGAACGCGTAGTCTTGCGCTAGCGACATGTGCTGAGTTCCTTGTGTAATACATCTACCGCGCACGGAGATACGGAGGTCGTAGACCGTGAGCGTCGAGCAACAGGATGCGTAAGCAAAACGCGGCAGATGCGACGCCGGTATGAGCGAATGAGAAGTCGCGACCCATTCGCGCGGCGCAACAAGGTTCCAACGAAGCGCGCTTGCGTATCAGTACTCCTGCGGCTCGACTAAAACAAAATCCGCAAAAGCTGTCCCATCTCGTCGTTGCGATATCCTTCGCTTCGACAAGCAAGCAAAAAAACGGTTTTCCTGGCTAGAAAACCAACGATGCCTTGCGCCCGAATTGATGTGAGTACGTCTGGCATTCTAGAAATGTTCATGTGAAAACGGAATAGCCGAGCTGTCGAATTGACACGGGAAGCCGTAGGTAAAAAATCTCTTGTGGAGAAATCGCTGCCACAACAGCGAAAAGGGACAATCTACCTAACCATCATGGGGAAAACAGGTTGAGTTCCCCGCCCCGCCCGCCTACATTCAGACATTAGGTCGTCGTATCCGCAATATTCAATGTTTGCCTAAAATCATGAAATTCCCCCTGCGGTACCTTCTTCCCCTCTTCCTACTAGGCCTCTCCGCTATCGCGCTGGCTACCGTTTTCCAGTTCAGCGACCTCCCGCCGGCTGATTTTACGTTCGCCAATGGGACCGAAGTGAAGTCGGTCGACCCGAAAATGGTGACCGGCGCCCCGGAAGGGCGTGTGATCGAAGCGCTCTTTGAGGGGCTCTATCAGCGACTCCCCAGCGAAGAAGATCCGACCGTCTTGGTCGCCGCCCCCGGCCAGGCGACTTCTTACGAATTATCCGAAGACAAACTTACCTATACCTTCCACATTCGGGAGGACTCCGTCTGGTCCAATGGTGAGCCAGTTACCGCCCACGACTGGGTCTTCTCATGGCAACGCTTCTTGCACCCCCAGTTGCCGTCCGAATACGCCTACCAATTGTGGTATGTCAAAAATGCGGAGAAGTATTCTCTCTCAAAGGTCGAAGTTGGCGACCGGGTCGAGATTGAACTGCCCGATCGTGCCGGTCCCAAGATGTTTCCGGCAACCGATGGCAACTCGGAACAGCATTTTCCGCGCGGAACGATCCTGTCCGGCATTCTGAAGAAGGTAACCGCCGTCGCCGGTGACGAAGGCAAGATCTTTGAAGTCGAAGTGAAGCCGACCAAGGATGGCAAGATCGCCTGGGACGCGCCAGGCGAAATCAAAAAGTTCGTGAAGCTTTCTGAGTCTGACGCGATTCGCAACCAGATTCTCAAAGACGATCCGAAGGTTCAGCCGGTCAACTTCTTGACCATTCACTTTGACGAAGTCGGCATCAAGGCGCCCGATGATCACACGCTGGTAGTGACGCTGACCAACCCGACTCCTTATTTCCTTGACCTGGTCGCTTTCTATCCGATGCACCCGGTCAATCGGACCTGCATCGAGACCTACGGCTATCCCGAGTGGACCAAGCCGGAAAACATCGTTTCCAATGGGGCCTTCACGCTTGAGTTCCGCCGCATTCGTGACCGGATCCGCTTGCGAAAAAACCCGAAGTATTGGGACGCCGAGAACGTCAAGCTGAACATCATCGACGTATTAGCGGTGCAGTCCGACACGACGGTCCTCAATATGTATATGAATGGGCAGATCGACTGGGGGATCACGGTTCCGACCCCTGCTCTGCCGTCGCTACTGAAGCGTGACGCGGAAAAGCCGGAAGGTTCGCAGTCCGACATGCGGATCGCGCCGATGCTGACCACGTACTTCTACCGGATCAATACGACGCGGCCGGGGCTCGATAATCCGAAGGTTCGCCGCGCGTTGAACCTGGCGATCAACAAACAGGAGATCGTCGACTACGTCACCAAGGCCGGGCAGATCCCGGCGACCAGTTACGTTCCGCCTGGCCTGGCTGGTTACGGCGGCGGACATACCGGCGAGTACGACCCGGAAGAAGCCCGCCGTTTACTCGCCGAAGCCGGCTATCCCGGCGGCAAAGGTTTGCCCAAGGTTCAGATCCTTTACAACACCCACGAAGGGCACAAAGACATCGCGTCGGTCGTGCAGCAACAGTTGAAGAAGAACCTGCAGATTGACGTCGAACTGCGCAACCTGGAATGGTCCGTTTTTCTGGCTTCTTCTCGTAACCTCGAATACGACATCGCGCGGGCCGGTTGGATCGCCGATTACCCCGATCCGAACACTTTTCTCGATATGTTCGTCACCGGGGGCGAAAACAACCAGACAGGCTGGAGCAACGCCGAGTATGATCAACTCATCCGCGACGCCCAGGCCGAAGCCGATCCGGTCAAACGTCTAGAGATGCTGAGCAAGGCCGAGCAAATCCTGATGGATGAAATGCCGATCTTGCCGATCTACTATTACGTTTCGCTGAATATCGTTCGCCCATACGTCAAGAATTTTTATCCCAACATTCAGGATTTACATCCCTTGCATATCCTGGAAATCGACGAAGCGGAAAAAGCTCGCATTTTCGAGGCGGAGGGTCTCCGTTGATTCGTTTTCTGATTCGTCGAGCCATCTGGATCGTCATCACGCTCTGGCTCGTCTACACGCTCAGCTTCTTCTTGATGTTGTCCGTCCCCGGCGGGCCGATGTCTGGCGAACGCGCCTATCCGCCTGAAATCGAAAAGATGCGGAAGGATCGCTTTCACTTGAACGATCCCTGGCCGGTGCAGTACTGGTATTACCTCAGTAACGCCTGCCAAGGAGACTTCCTCTCGAGCCAGGTGCTGAACGACTACGAAGTGAGCGAGATCATCTCGGAAGGTTTCCCGATTAGCGCAACGCTGGGCGTCTTGGCGATGTCGATGGCGCTGATCGTCGGTCTTTCGGCCGGGATTATCTCGGCGTTGTGGCGCAACTCGCTGCTCGACGTTTTCTTCCGCTCGATGGCGACGATCGGGATCGCAGTCCCCAATTTTGTGCTCGCGGGACTCGCGATTATGGTTTTCGTCTTCCAGTTGAAATGGTTCCCGGCCGCCGGCTGGGGGAAACCGATC
Source organism: Blastopirellula sediminis (assembly GCF_020966755.1). Lineage (NCBI taxonomy): Bacteria > Pseudomonadati > Planctomycetota > Planctomycetia > Pirellulales > Pirellulaceae > Blastopirellula > Blastopirellula sediminis. The sequence continues at coordinate 89,475 of NZ_JAJKFT010000004.1, read as the reverse complement.
GACATGGTCCTTCCCTCCATTTGCCTGGCGGCGCCCTTCGCGGCTTACATTTCTCGCCTGACGCGTACCGGCATGCTCGACGTGCTTGGTCAGGACTACATTCGGACCGCTTACGCCAAAGGGCTGATGCCGAGCACGGTGGTCCTGAAACATGCGGTTCGCGGCGCCTTGCTGCCGGTCGTTTCGTACTTGGGTCCTGCGGTCGCTGGGATTTTGACCGGCTCGCTGGTGATCGAACGAATCTTCTTCCTGCCGGGGCTGGGAACGCACTTCATTGAAGCGGTTACCCAGCGCGACTACACCACTTCGCTCGGGATCGTCATGGTTTCGACGGCGCTGGTGCTGGTCATGAATACGCTGGTCGACGTCTCGTACCAACTGCTCGATCCGCGGATCAAACTGAAATAGCATTCCTCCGTTATCGGCTCTTCCCCTTGAACTCGCAAAACCGCAACTTCGAAGACGCACTACCGCCGCTCGACCGTTACCGCGACATGCTGCGTGACGCCAGCGCGATTCAAGGCGTTTCGCTTTGGCAAGACGCGTGGCGTCGCTTGCGTCGCAACTGGGTGGCGATGGGCGCGCTCGTCTTTCTGGTCCTGCTTAGCCTGTCGGCGGTGCTGACTCCGATCTTTCCTCTGCAATCGCCGGTCGAACAGCATCTACGCGATCGGTCGTTTGCGGCGCCCAACAGCGAACCGGTTCAACTTGGCCTGGCCGAATTGAGCGGAGAGGAACTCGACGCCGCGATTAAGACGCTTTGGAACGACCCGAGCGCGTTCGACGAAGCCTTGATCCGCACCCGCTTAAAGATGTTCGGCGACTGGGCGATTCCCAGTTTCTGCGGCTCGGACCATCTTGGCCGCGACATGTTGTCTCGCTTGTTTTGGGGCGCTCGCGTTTCGCTGATCGTCGGCGTGGTGGCGACCTTCGTCTCCTTGATCATCGGCGTCAGCTATGGCGCCATCAGCGGTTATGTCGGCGGGCATGTCGACGACGCGATGATGCGGGTGGTCGACATTCTCTACTCGATCCCGTTCATTTTCATCGTGATCTTCGTGGTGATGGTGATCAGCGAACCGTCGATCAAAGCGAACCTGGAATCATATGGCATTAATCGTATCGTCGCGTTCTACTTTTTGATCGGCGCCATTTACTGGCTGACGATGGCCCGCGTCGTCCGCGGCCAGGTAATCAGCCTGAAGCACGAACAATTTGTCGACGCCGCTCGCACAATCGGCGCCAGCCCCAGTCGTATCGTCTTCGTTCACCTCGTTCCCAACGTGCTGGGCGTCGTGATCGTGTACCTGACGCTGACGATTCCGTCGGTCATGCTCTTCGAAGCGTTCCTCTCCTTTCTCGGGATTGGCGTCGAAGAGCCGAACGTCTCGTGGGGACTGCTCGCCAACGAAGGCTTGAAGGTGATCACGCCGATTCGGATTTACTGGTGGCTGATCGTCTTCCCGGCGATCGCCCTGGCCTCGACGTTGTACTCGCTCAACTTTCTGGGGGACGGTCTTCGCGACGCGCTCGATCCCCGCATGAAGAATCGCTAAGGAACCGGCATGGCGTCCACAAGCAATACGCAAGATCCGCTCCTTCGCGTCGAAGACCTCCGCGTTGAGTTTCATACCGACGACGGCTTGGTCACCGCCGTGCGCGGCGTCGACTGGCAACTGCGCGCCGGCGAAACGCTTGGCGTGGTCGGCGAATCAGGCTCCGGCAAGTCGGTCACCTCGCTGGCGCTGATGGGACTCATTCCGCAGCCCCCGGGCAAGATCGTTTCCGGACGCGCGATCTATCGCGGCAAAGATCTGCTGAAGATGTCGTCGAAGGAATTATCCAACATCCGCGGAAACCGGATCGCGATGATCTTTCAAGATCCGATGACCGCCCTCAACCCGTTTTTGACGGTCGAAGATCAGCTGACCGAAGTAACGCGCCGCCACCTGGGGCTTTCGGCCAAAGAGGCGACCAAGCACGCGATCGAAATGCTGGAGAAAGTCGGCATTCCGTCAGCAAGTAAGCGAGTCTTCGAGTATCCGCATCAGTTCTCCGGCGGGATGCGTCAACGCGTGATGATCGCGATGGCCTTGTCGTGCAAGCCGGACATCCTGATCGCCGACGAGCCGACGACGGCTCTCGACGTAACGATTCAGGCCCAGATTCTGGAACTGATGAAAGAGCTGCAGGAGCAAGAGGGAACCGCGATCCTGATGATCACGCACGATCTGGGCGTGATCGCCAACATTGCGCATCGCGTGCAAGTGATGTACGCTGGTCGCGTCGTCGAAAAGGCGACCGTCGACGAACTGTTCCAGAATCCGCGGCATCCCTATACGCTTGGTTTGCTCGAATCGGCGCCGCGCGTCGATCAACTGGAAGCCGAGTTGCGCCCGATTCCGGGTCAACCGCCCGATCTTTCCAAGCTCCCCGGCGGATGTTCGTTCCGCCCGCGTTGCCCCTTCAGCATCGCCAACTGCAGCGAAGTCGATCCGCCGCTGTTCGACTCCCCATCCGGCGGCGGCTACGCTTGCCTGGTCAATATTGATGAAGCGCCGCGACACGACGCAGCGTCGCAGATTAGCGAGGACCAATCGTGACGTTGGAATTGACAGAAGAACCGCTGCTCGCAGTCTCGGCGAAACCGCCGCTGCTGGAAGTGCGCGACATGAAGGTCCACTTTCCCTTTCGCCGCGGCGGTTGGTTCACCGGCGAATCCGGTTTCGTCCGCGCCGTCGATGGCATCAGCTTTACGCTGGGGGAAGGGGAAACGCTCGGCCTGGTCGGCGAATCGGGCTGCGGTAAATCGACCACGGCCAAGGCGATCTTGAATCTGACTCCGCCGACCGCCGGCGAAGTCTACATCAACGGCCGTCGCGTCGACGGGCTGACCGGCGCCGCGATGCGTCCTTATCGCCGCGACGTGCAGATGATCTTCCAGGACCCGTTTGCGTCGCTCAACCCGCGGATGACGGTCGGTTCGATCATCGGCGAACCGATCAAAATCTATAACCTGGCCAGCGGCGTCGATCGCAAGCTGGAAGTGATGCGGCTGATGGAACTGGTCGGGCTCAACCCCCGCTACATCAATCGCTATCCGCATGAGTTCTCCGGCGGTCAGCGGCAACGTATCGGCATCGCTCGCGCTTTGGCCGTTCGCCCCCGCGTGATCTTGTGCGACGAACCGGTCTCGGCCCTCGACGTCTCGATTCAAGCGCAAGTCGTGAACCTGCTGATGGACTTGCAGCAAAAGCTGGGGCTTTCGTACTTGTTCATCGCACACGATCTTTCCGTCGTGCGTCATATCTCGACGCGCGTCGGCGTGATGTACTTGGGACGGATCGTCGAGATGGCGCCGGCCGAAGAGCTTTACGAATCGCCGCAGCATCCCTATACGAAGGCGCTCTTGTCGGCGATTCCGGTTCCCGATCCGGCGCTGGAACGAACGCGCCAGCGAGTCGTCTTGCAGGGAGAAGTTCCTTCGCCCGACAAAGCCTATCCTGGCTGCCCGTTCGCCGATCGCTGCCCGATCGTCGACGAAGTGATCTGCCGCAGCAAGCCGCCCCAGTTGGAAGGAAGCGCGCACAAGGCTTCCTGCTTTAAAGTCGATACGAGTTCGCTTTAACGGGACGCCGAGACGGGAGGCGTTCCGATCGAATCGGCGCTGTCGTCGTGTCGCAAGATCGACGAGCCGCCGCCCGAGCGGCGAATCTGCAAATAGAAGTCGATGATCTCGCAGATCTCATCGACTTGCCCCGGGCCCGAGATATAGATGTTGCTCAACTCGGCTGCGGCCGAAGCGTCGGCCAGCAAATAGACCAGCACTCCTTTGCGCTGTTGCTGCCAACTTTCGACGCTGCGCCACTGAATGCGGCGCTGTCCCCACAGGTTCTTCTGCACGATGCCGCGAGGGCCGATCTCAAAGGTCGCCGGCAACCACATCCGCCACGACGTGAGCAGCAAGAGAACCACGCACAACAAACCGAGCGACCAACTGGCTGACGCGTAGTGCGCAATCAGCCCCACCGCCGCGAAGGCGATCGCCATCCCGCCGGTTTCCCAAGGAGACTGCACGAGCGGCCAATGCCGCACCAGCAGCTCTGGTTGACGCGTTTCGTTTTGCCGACTGGAGGGACTCATGCCAGTATTCTAGTTCAACTCCGGGGACAGCGGGCAGCAGATTCCTACGACCGAGAGTCGCCATACGGCGCCGAGGTTCGCAGGGCGCCCGAAAACATCCATGCCGATACCCAGTAAAGCAAAGTGCTTATCAGCAAAACAAAGGCCAGGAGCACGTAAAAATGATCTCGAAGCAGCACAAAAGTGGGTGGTTCGGCGCTTTTGGGAACGCTGCGGGCCACCGGTGCTCCCCCCTCTTCCATCTGGGTTTGGACGCGATGTCGAAAGTCGCTCCATTGCTCTCGACTGTCCGCCGTATCCAATTCCGCTAACGCCCAGCTTCTCGCCGAACTCATCGCGCCGATCACCGCCACGACTATCAAGAAATAGCCGACGATTATCAGCCCTGTCCGCAATTTCTGCATGCTAGTTGCGTTGTTCTTCGGCAGGGGGCGCCTGAAGCAAGTCGAGCGAACCGGCAATCATCGCACGCAATCCTGTACGCAAAGTCGGTTCAATGTCAGGGTAATAAAACGGCGAGTGCAGCGACGGGGGATCTTGTCCCAATTCCGCGAAACGGTCCAACCGCTTCTGCTCGACGGAACCAAGCTGAAACATCAGGATCGGGACGCCCGCCAAACCATAGCGTCCAAAGTCTTCTCCTCCCATCGACGGTTCGCTGGGGGAGACATTTTCGTCTCCCAACGTTGCGCGAAAGACGCCGACCATCTCTTTCGCCAATTCATGATCGTTAAAGAGGCTCGGCGTTCCTTCGGAGTAAACAATTGTCGGCTCGGGAGCGTTGTAAGCTTCAGCAATCGCGTTAGCTCGGCGGGTAATTGCTTCTTTGAGTTGGGCGCGAACTTTGTCGCCATAACTGCGAACCGTCAGCTGCAAGTCGCAGCGATCGCTAATCACGTTGTGCTTGGCGCCCCCGTGCATCGAACCGACCGTGATCACCGCCGGATCAATCGGTTTGACTTCACGGCTGACGATCGTTTGCAGCGACATCACCAATTCCGAGGCTTGGACGATCGGGTCGATCGTCGCGTGCGGATAGGCGCCATGTCCGCCGCGGCCATGGATCGTAATGTCGACGCTGTCGACGTTCGCCATCGCATACCCGGCACGATAACCGATCGTCCCGGCCGGCAGCGTCGCGGCGACGTGCAGCGCCAGGGCATAATCCGGTTTCGGAAAACGCTCCAGCAGCCCCGCTTCCAACATCGCTTTCGCGCCGCCGCCGCGTTCTTCGGCTGGTTGGCAAATCAGGACCAGCGTTCCTTGCCACCGGTCGCGATGCGACGCCAAAAATCGGGCGACGCCGATCAAGTTGGTCATGTGGACGTCGTGACCGCAGGCATGCATCACGCCGGTCGTCACGCCGTCGCTGGTCGTGATTTTTTCCTGAGACGCATAAACCAGCTCCGTTTGTTCGGTCACTGGTAGACCGTCCATATCGCAGCGAAGCATCAACGTCGGACCTTCGCCGTTCTTCAAAACGGCGACGACGCCATGTCCCCCAACGTCGGTGGTCACTTCATAACCGGCGTCACGCAGAATGTCGGCCAGCTTTTTCGAGGTGACCGCTTCTTCGTACGAAACCTCCGGGTGCGCATGGAGATCTTTGTAAATTTCCAGCAGCCCCGGCAAGTTCTGATCGACCCACTCGTCGGTCGTTTCGGACAAAGCGATCGCCGGAATCGAGACCGCTACGCAAACAGCCAGAAAAGCTGGAATGAATCTTCGCATCGTCACGTTTCGCGCTCCGGCAAGAAATTCGTCCAAAATTACCCAAATGCTCTTGCAAAGATTATAACTGCTTTGCTAACTTACGGAGGTCATCTAACGGTCTACATTTCATAAAGAGCGGGCTGCCTTTATCCAACGGCTCGCTCATTTTTTTTGCTAGCGACTAATTCGCCCACTTCCCAGATATCACCAGCTGAAGCAGCTGCGGTATCAATCTGCGGGAAGCTCTCGCTCGGTGACTCAGCACCGATTTGACCGCTCCGCCCATCTCGCCGAACGTCCGGCGATATTCGATCAGCTCGAAGAGTGGATCGTAGCCGAACCCGCCGCTCCCTCGCTCTTCGTGCACAATCCTGCCGCGGCAGATCCCTTCGCTCGCTGCCATGATTTCGCCGCTGGGCGCCGCCAGCCGCATAGTACAAACGTAGTGCGCCGTCCGCCGTGCGTCGGTAACTCCGGCCAGCTTTTCCAGCAGCAACTGATTATTCGACTCGTCGGTCGCTCCCGGCCCTGAGAAGCGGGCCGAGTAAATCCCCGGCTCGCCGGCCAGGGCGTCGACGCACAATCCGCTGTCTTCCGCCAAGACCCACACGCCGAGATGCTTCGCCTGCTCGACCGCTTTCTTCTCGGCGTTGCCGGCGAACGAATCGGCGTCTTCTTCCACCTCGATTGCGCCAGGCGTCTGCGCCAAAGTCTGCAGTTCGATCCCGAGAGGCTCGAGCAGCGCCGCCATTTCGGCGCCCTTCTTTTTGTTATGCGTTCCGAGCACCAACAGTCGCTTTTTCGCCATCGCTTCCTCGTCAATTAAGTCCCACGCGTCCCAGCCAATGTAACAGCCCAACCGTCGCGACCAAGCAGGGGACATGGGGAAAAGAAAAAGGCTTCTCATCCGGGAAGATGAGAAGCCTTTGCGATCTCTTCTGGAAACGTTGACGCCAGCGTTACTTCAGGAAGTTCCATTTGGCGTAGTCGCCGCCGACGCTCTTCTTCGGGACGGTAACCGGCACCGGCTGGACGTCAAACGGCACGCCGTCGATCGTCTTCGGGGTGAAGTTCGCAGTGCCTGCGACTGGCGTAGCGCGGAAGTCGTTGATGATCCGGTTAATCTGCGGATCGATCTCCATCTTGCCGTCGGCACGTTCAGCGCCGACCGAGCTGAACGAGCCAACCGTCACAATGCTTTCCGAGCGATCATGGAAGACGTAAGCGGGAACTCCTTGCTTTCGCAACTTGGCGGTCAGGCGTTCCGCTTTCTCGGCGGCGACGGCCAAACGGCTGCCGCTGACGATGTTCTTGCTTTCGATCTCGGCGATCTTCTTGGCGTCGACTTCGGTAGCGCCGGCGAAGGTCGCCACGCGAACGCTATACTTTCCTTCACAGTCGAGCAGGCTGTTCGCAACCCCTTCGTTCATCTTCAAGACGAGCGGCTCAATTCCCTTTTGCTGGAAGTATTCGTCCGGCAGCAGCGGGTTACGCGAAACGAAGGCGTGCCCCATCGGGCCCTTTTCTTTTTTCTCTTTGTCGGTGACCGCTTCCTGAATCTTGCGACGCAGGTATTTGATCGCATCATGTTGCGACGTTTGCGACTGGTCGCCCGACAAGCATTTCGGCTGTGCGTCCTTCAACTTCTCGAGAGTTTTTTCGAGAGCGCCGTCGTCAACCGATTCAAAATTGCCGACCAACACCGCGATGCTGGTGTACTTTCCTTCGTCGGCGTATCGCATCTTTTTGCGCTCGCCGTACTGGTTGTAGCCCAGTCCGTCCACCTTCTGAGTGAAGTCGTACGCCTGTTCGTAGACGTACGCTTCCATGTTGTATTCCTTGCGGAGTTCCAACACCAGGTTGTGCGCGTCTTGAGCGGCGCCAGGTCCGCTGAACGAGGTCGCCATGATCATCCACGGCCCGTTGGCGTCAGACAGCTTGTAGTCTTGATTGACGTCCGCTTCGACGTTCTTGAACGGAATCAAACGAGCCCACGGAGGCGCCGCCAGCGCTGCTGCGCTGATCGCCGTACCAAGAATCGCCGCCAAAGTGATTTGTAGATTTCGCATCCTTGCTCTCTAACTCGCATGGACGTAGAGATTGCCGCGACCGAACAAGGCCGCGCGACCGGGGCGAACAGTAGCAAAAGCCCCCCGGCAAAAGCAAGGCGAATCTTGAGGGGAAAACTGGGGAGAAAATCAGAGGCTGCTAGCAAGGCGTTGCCGGCGCCATGCTCTTATCGCGCCTTCGTGAGAAGAGCATGTCTTCGTCCCGGACAATACGCATTGAAGACATGCTCATCCGTCGAAGACGCCGCAAGAGCATGGCGCCAAACGGACGGACTTCTTAGAGAATCCCCGCCGCTTCGCGGATTCGCAGGACCAGCTCTTCGTAGCGAGGTTTGGCGACCTGGCAGCTGACGCCCACTTGTCGTCCCTTCTTTTCGTTGTCGCGTGAGACGAGCGACGAGAAGATGACGATCGGCAACTGGGCGAGTCGCTCGTTACTGCGGATCCGCTTCGCCAGGCTGAAACCGTCCATCCGCGGCATTTCGACGTCGGTCACCACCACGCTGACGGCCGAGCGAATCGTCGATGCGTCGTGCTCCGCCGCCAACATCTGCAAGTAGCGGAGCGCGTCTTCGCCATCGGTAAATCCGCGGACGTTGGAAAAACCGGCCGCGTGCAACGAGTCCTGGATCATTTCCGAAATCATTCGCGAGTCTTCCGCGAAGACGATCGGGCAATCAGCGGCCTCGATCCGTTCGACATGATGATCCTGTACCGACGAAGCCTGGTCGATCTGACCGATTCGATTGCCGATCGTTTCGAAATCGAGAATCTGAATCAAACGACCGTCGAGCAGAATCACGCTCGTCACCGGCGCGGTCATTCCGGGCGCTTCGGGAAGCGGCCGGGTCGCGGTCCAGCTAACGCGATAGATCCGCTGGATTCGCTGCACGCGAAATGCAAGTTGCTGCGAATTAAACTCGAGCAGCAGCAGATAGTCTTTGCCGCCGTTCGTTTGCGGGAAGACTTCATCCCCGTACAGATACTGGGCCAGATTCACCAAGGTCACGACCTCGTTGCGAATCTGCGCCAGCCCTTCAATCGCCGGGTGACCATGCGGAACGGCGGTCACTTCGCCGATTTCCAGCACTTCCTTCACCTTGGCGACGTTAACGCCAAAGTATTGTTCGCCGACCTGAAAAACCAGGATTTCCGCTTCATTGGTGCCGGCTTCCAGCAAGATGCCGGATTCTTTTATCGTCGCTGTCGCCACGGGAATCTCGCTACGTACTGCCCCTCGGGAGAAATCTGCGTCTCTCCTCTTTCATCGGTAGACGATGACCTGTGGGGCAGAAATCGCAGCGGCGGAACAAATTGAACGGTCATAAGGTTTGCGCCTTCGTTACAACCGTTCTATTGATCTCCTGCGACTGCGAAATCAGGCCTGAACGCCGAGCAGCAACTCCGATTCGGCCTGCTCGACCGTGACCTGCGTCAATTTGCCGACGGCGTCCGCGCTGGCCGAGAAAGATACTGGAGCGTAACGACACGCGGTTCCCCGCACGATCGCTTGGCCGCTTGCGTCGGTTTCGGCCGCTTCTCCCAAGACGGCGAGCCGCTTGCCGACCAGCGAGCGGAAATAGATTTCGCGCGCTTCCGTTTCGACGTCCGCCAGACGACGGCGACGATCCGCTTTCACGTCGCCGGGAATGTGATCGGGCATCTCCGCCGCCGGCGTTCCTTTCCGCGGGCTGAACGGGAAGATGTGGATCTTCGAGAAGCCGACTTCGCGCGAAACGGCGCAGGTCTCTTCGAACTCCGCTTCGGTTTCGCCGGGGAAGCCGACGATGATATCGGTTGAAATAGCGGGCTGATCAAGACTAGCCTGCAGCAATTTGCAGCGATCGACAAAACGCTGAGCCCCCCAGCGACGACGCATCCGCCGCAAGACGGCGTCCGATCCGCTCTGCATCGAGATATGCAAATGAGGACAGACCCGATTGGGGAATTCCCCCATCACGTCGATCAACTCGCGGGTCACTTCGGTCGCTTCGATACTGCTCATCCGGACTCGGAAATCGCCGTCCAGTTTCGCCAGATCTCGCACCAGGTGCGCCAGTCGCATCCACTCCGACTTCGGCTTCCCTTTGTTCAGGTCGACCCCAAAGTGACCGAGATGAATTCCGGTTAGCACGATCTCACGAAAGCCGTTGTCAGCCAGACGCGCCACTTCGGCCACGATGTCCTCGGCCGGGCGACTATACATTTCGGGTCGCACCGTCGGAATGATGCAGAAGGTGCAGCGCAGGAGACAACCGTCCTGCACCTTCACGTAAGCGCGATGGCGATCGCCAAAGGTCGACAAGCCGCTCGGGACGTCGATCACCCCGAAGCGTCCCAGCAGATCGGGAATCTCCCGCTTGTTCTCGACCACTTCGACCACGTTGGGAAGCGCCGCCAATTCTTCCGGCGCCCGGGTCGCGTAACAGCCCATCACCACAATCCGCGCATCGGGATTATCGCGGGCCAAACGGCGAATTACCTGACGACTCTTGGAGTCCCCTTCGTTGGTCACCGTACAAGTATTCACGACGCAAAGATCGGCCGATTCTCCTTCGGCGGCGTCACGATATCCTGCGGTTACCAAACCTTCGCGAACCAGCTCGGTCTCGTATTGATTGACTTTGCAGCCCAGGGTGACGGTTTTCAGTGCTTTTTCGGTCATCATCGCCAACAAAATAACCGATCCGGCGGCGGGCGTGGATCGGTTCAAGGTAGATCAAAATGTTAAACAGGGAAATTTGCGGCTATTCGACCGGTTCAATCGTCGCCGACATCGATCCTTTGGACCGGGCCATCAGCGCGTCGCGGCCGTAAGCGTGGATCTGGTCTCGCTTTAGCTCGGCATGCTCACGGGTTGTCGTCAGGCAAATCGCCCGACCGGTCTTGTCGACGGTTTCCGCAATCTTGAAACCGGCCTCGATCGTCAAGCCGAACAAGTCGCGCATCATCAGGATGACGTAGTCGTAGGTATGGTCGTCATCATTCCACAAAATGACGTTATAACGCGGCTGCTTTTTCCGTTTCGGGTCGTTTTTCGGTTTTGTTTTTACCGTAGTCGCTTCCCAAGGCTCAGCGACCGATGACTCGTTATTCCCCATACTGTCTATCCAAAGGTAAAGGCGAATTCGCGTAACCGTCATGCCTCCAACAGTTTCCCGCTGTTGGGAGTGGCATACTCGAAGCTGCGGCCTGCCATTATATTGTACCGCTGTCTCTTGCGGAAAGTATTTTTGCGGTCAATTCCCAGTCCGCGCCTCTCACATTTGATTCTGAGCATTCATGTCTGAACTACAGACGTTTCTGAGCGAAAATCGCTCCAAGTTCGAAGCCGATCTTTGCGACCTGTTGAAGATCCCGAGCGTCAGCACCGACAGCCGCTACAAAGAGGATGTCCGCGAAGCGGCCGCTTGGTTGCATCGACAATTTGGCGATCTCGGCTTTCAAACGAAAATCTACGAAACGGCCGGACACCCGATCGTTTACGCCGAAAGCCCGGCTGTTCCCGGCGCGCCGATCGCGCTGGTCTATGGACACTACGACGTGCAGCCGCCGGAACCGCTCGACGAATGGAAGAGCCCGCCGTTTGAGCCGACCATCCGCGACGGCAACATCTACGCCCGCGGCGCGACCGACGACAAGGGGCAGATGCTGACGCACGTCAAAAGCGTCGAAGCCTGGATGAAGTCGGTCGGCAAGCTCCCGATTCAGGTGAAGTTCCTGATCGAAGGAGAAGAAGAAATCGGCAGCGAGCACCTCGTTCCCTTCATCAAAGAACATGACGAGATGCTTGAATGCGACGTCGTCGTCATCAGCGATACCAGCCAGTTTGGTCCCGGCCAGCCGGCAATCACCTATGGTCTGAAAGGGATCGCCTACTACGAACTGAAGCTGACCGGCCCGAAGCAGGATCTGCATAGCGGAACCTTTGGGGGCGCGGTCACCAATCCGGCCAACACGCTCGCCAAGATGCTGTCGTCGCTGATCGACGACAAGGGACGCGTTCAAGTCCCCGGCTTCTATGACGACGTCGACCCGCTGACCGACGAAGAACGAGATCAGTTCGCGTCGCTCGATTTCAGCGACGCCGACTTCATGCGTTCAATCGGCGTCACCGGATTGACCGGCGAGTCCGGCTATTCGACTCTCGAACGTCGCTGGACTCGTCCGACCTTCGACATCAACGGCATCACCTCCGGCTATCAGGGCGAAGGCGCCAAGACCGTTCTCCCGGCCAAAGCGTCGGCCAAGTTCAGCTTTCGTTTGGTCCCGCACCAAGATCCGAAGCAACTTTCGGAGTCGCTGAAAAAGCATCTCGAAGCGCTCATTCCGCCGGGGATCAAGATGGAGTTGATCGACTTCCATGGCGCTCCCGGCTTCGTCGTGCCGCTCGACAGTCCCTACATGTCGGCCGCCGCATCGGCGATCGAAAAGGGCTTCGGCCGTCCGCCGGTCTTCATTCGCGAAGGGGGCTCGATTCCGATCGTGACTAACTTCGTCGAACAACTTGGCGTCGACGTCCTGCTGCTCGGCTGGGGCCTGAACGACGACAACACGCACAGCCCCAACGAAAAATTCTGTTTGGCCGATTTTCATCGCGGCATCAAAGCGAGCGCCGCGCTCTGGCAAACGCTTAGCAAAATTACCCCGAACCAAGCCTAATTTTCCCCAGTCCGTCTATCATGCTCGATCGTAAGTTCGTACTCGACAACGTTGAACTCGTCCAAGACAACTGCCAAAAGCGCGGCGTCAACGCCGACGTCGCCAAAGTGGCTGCGCTCGAAAAAGAGCGCCGTCAAAAGCAGCAAGAGACGGAAGACTTCAACCGTCGCGCCAACGAGACCAGCAAGCTGATCGGCAAGGCTTCGGCGGAAGAGCGTCCGAAAATTATCGAGGAAGGACGCAAGCTGCGGGAAGAGAAGGACGCCGCACAGAAGGAGGTCGATCGACTGGACGCTGAGATCATCGACCTGCTCCGCTTGATTCCGAATCTAACCCACCCCGCCGCTCCGATCGGCGCCGACGATCAGGCGAATCTCGAGCTTCGTCGCGGCAAGACCGAGCCGCGGAAGTTCGACTTCAAAGTGCTCGATCACGTCGAGTTGGCGGAGAAGCTTGATCTGATCGACTTCGAATCGGGCGCCCAAGTCGCCGGCGCTGGCTTCTACTTCCTGAAGAACGAAGCGGTGCTGCTCGAACTGGCGCTGCAGCGTTACGTTCTCGACATCTTGATCAAAGAAGGCTTCACGCCGACGATTACGCCCGACTTGGCGCGAACCGAGATTCTGCACGGGGTCGGCTTCATTCCTCGTGGTCCGGAAACGCAAATCTACAGCGTCGAAAACAGCGATCTCAACCTGGTCGCGACCGCCGAAATCACCCTGGGCGGGATGAACGCCGGCAAGGTGTTGGAAGCGGAAGACCTGCCGAAACTCTACTGCGGCGTCAGCCACTGCTATCGAACCGAAGCCGGTTCGGCCGGCCGCGCCTCGCGCGGTCTCTACCGGGTGCACCAATTCACCAAGGTCGAGATGTTCGCATTCACCCTCCCCGATCAGAGCGACGCCACCCTCGACAAGTTCTGCGACCTGGAATGCCAGATCTTCGATGGACTTGGGATCCCCTACCGCGTCGTCGACACGGCGACCGGCGATTTGGGGGGACCGGCCTATCGCAAATTTGACCTGGAAGCCTGGATGCCGGGCCGCGGCGAAGCGGGCGAATGGGGCGAAGTGACCAGCACCTCGAACTGCACCGACTACCAGGCTCGCCGCCTGAACATTCGCTACAAAACCAAAGGGGAGAAGGGAACGCACTTCGCCCACACCCTGAACGGCACGGCGATCGCCATCAGCCGCGGGATTATCGCGGTTCTCGAGAACTACCAGCAGGCCGACGGATCGATCGAGATTCCGGCCGCGCTGCGTCCCTTCATGGGCGTCGACGAGATCGCCGCGAAGTAAAAATCGCGGCGTTTTCGGCCAAAAACCAGCGTCTGCGCAACTCTTGTGTACTTGACGCTCAAAAGAAGCCTCCATTACATTGCTGGCTTTGTCTGGCTTGCAGATACCGATCTGTGGTAGGAGAAAGCGCCCGTAATCAGGGCGCCGCCATGGTTCGAGACCATACGAAACGGAAGTTCCCCAACACACGCATCGTGCACCTCAACGTACAGAAGGTTTGAAAAGATGGCGAAAAAGAAGGCGGCTGCCAAAAGCGCGAAGATGGTCTACTACTTCGGCAAAACGAAGACCGAAGGCAAAGGGGTGACCAAAGCGATTCTCGGCGGTAAGGGCTTGAACCTGGCCGACATGACCAACATCGGCTTGCCGGTTCCGCCCGGGTTCACCATCACGACCGAAGTCTGCGACATGTACTACAAGGGAGGCAAAAAGCTTCCTAAGACGTTGCTGGAAGAAGTCACGAAGAACATCGCCATTCTCGAAAAAGAACTGAAAAAGAAGTTCGGCGACGACAAAAACCCGCTGCTCGTTTCGGTTCGCTCCGGCGCCGCCGTCTCGATGCCGGGCATGATGAACACGATTCTCAACCTCGGTCTGACCGACACCTCGGTCGTCGGCCTGGCGAACGCCACGAACAACGAACGTTTCGCTTACGACGCCTATCGCCGCCTGATCAACATGTTCGGCGACGTCGTAATGGGCATGGACCACCATGACTTCGAAGAAGCGTTTACCGCCATCAAACTGAAATACGGCGCAGCGCAAGACACCGACGTGCCGGGTCCGGGCATGATCGAACTTTGCGAAGCTTACAAAGCGGTCTACAAGAAGGCGACCGGCGAAGACTTCCCGCAAGATCCGCTGAAGCAGCTCGAACTGTCGATCGAAGCGGTCTTCAAGAGCTGGAACACCTTCCGCGCCGTCCGTTATCGCGAAGTGGAAAACATCCGCGGTCTGCTCGGCACCGCCGTCAACGTCCAGTCGATGGTCTACGGCAACATGGGCGATGACTCCGGCACCGGCGTTGCGTTCACGCGTAACCCGTCGAACGGCGAAAACAAGTTCTACGGCGAGTTCCTGATCAACGCTCAGGGCGAAGACGTCGTCGCCGGTATCCGCACTCCGCAGCCGGTCGCCGAGATGTCGAAATGGAATCGTGCGGTCTACAAGCAACTGCTCGAGATTAAAGACACGCTCGAAACGCACTACAAAGACGTCCAGGACATCGAGTTCACGATCGAAAAGGGCGACCTGTTCATGCTGCAAACGCGTAACGGTAAGCGTACCGGCGCCGCTGCGGTGAAGATCGCCTGCGATATGGTCAAAGAAGGCCTGATCGACGAACAAACCGCCCTGTCGCGCATCCCGGCGAACGACCTGACGCAGCTGCTACTGCCGAGCTTCGACGCTGCGGCCAAATCGTCGGCCACCGTCCTGACTCGCGGTTTGCCCGCTTCGCCCGGCGCCGCGGTCGGCGCCCTGGCCTTCACCGCCGAAGAAGCGGTACTGCGTACCCAGGCCGGCGAAAAGGTCCTCCTGGTTCGTAAAGAAACGAGCCCGGAAGACATCGACGGCATGCACAGCGCCGCGGGCATTCTGACCAGCACCGGCGGTATGACCAGCCACGCGGCGGTCGTCGCTCGCGGTTGGGGTCGTTGCTGCGTCGCTGGCGCCGGCGAAATCGAAATCGACGCCAAGGCGAAGAAGATCAAAGTCGGCGGCAAGACCTACGGCGCCAAAGACATCCTCTCGCTCGACGGTTCGACCGGCGAAGTGATGCTCGGCTCGGTCGCCACCACCGAACCGAAACTGTCGGGCGACTTCGCGAAAGTCATGAAGTGGGCGGACGAATACCGCACCCTCGGCATTCGCACCAACGCCGACACCCCGGCCGACTCGCAACGTGCCCGCGACTTCGGCGCCGAAGGGATCGGCCTCTGCCGCACCGAGCACATGTTCTTTGAAGACGAACGTATCGGCATCATGCGTGAGATGATTCTCGCCGAAGACGAAGCGACCCGTCGCAAGGCGCTCGCCAAGCTGCTGCCGTTCCAACGCAAGGACTTCGTCGGCATCTTCACCGCGATGAAGGGTCTGCCGGTTACCGTCCGTCTGCTCGATCCACCGTTGCACGAGTTCCTGCCGCACGACAGCAAGGCCCAAGCCGACATCGCCAAGGAAATTGGCGTCTCGGCCGACAAGGTCCGTTCACGCGTCGCTCAGCTGCACGAATCGAACCCGATGCTCGGTCACCGTGGTTGCCGTTTGAGCGTCACCTATCCCGAAATCCTCGAGATGCAGGTGACCGCCATCGTCGAAGCGGCGATCGAATGCAAGAAGAAGCGCGTTGACGCCCAAGCGGAAATCATGATCCCGCTGGTCGGTACCGCCGCCGAATTGAAGCTGCTGCGTGAAAAGGCCGAAGAAACGATCGAAAAGGTCAAGACCGAAGCCAAGTTCAGCGGCGAACTGCCGATCCTAATCGGTACGATGATCGAAATTCCGCGTGCTGCGTTGACCGCCAACGAAGTCGCCGAACACGCCGAGTTCTTCAGCTTCGGCACCAACGACCTGACGCAGATGACGTTCGGCTTCAGCCGCGACGACATCAATACCTTCCTGCCCGATTACCTGAGCAAGGAACTGTTGCCGATCGACCCGTTCCAGTCGCTCGACACCTCAGGCGTCGGTCAACTGGTCGAAATGGGCGTCAACAAAGGTCGCTCGACTCGCAGCAAGCTGAAGGTCGGCATCTGCGGCGAACATGGCGGCGATCCGGCGTCGATCGACTTCTGCCATCGCGTTGGTCTCGACTACGTCAGCTGCTCGCCGTTCCGCGTGCCGATCGCTCGCCTGGCTGCCGCTCAAGCCGCCATCCGCAACGGCTCGAAGAAAAAGAAGAAGTAAGTCGAATCGGCTACCAGCCGATTTGATTTGACATACGAAAGAGGCCGCAAGTTTTGCTTGCGGCCTCTTTCCATTTCTTGCGGGCATAAAAAAACGCCGGCACGATGGCCGGCGCTGTCTTGTTTTGGATCTTGGTCGCTCGTTCGCTGGTTAGCCCGCTTGGCGGACGTTTTCGCTCGGTTCGCCCGGCAGAACTCGCAGTTTGACCGGTTCTTCGTGCAGCGGGCGTTGACGGCCGCGGCTGCGGGCTTGGATGAAGCCACGCTTGCTCGGCGACAGGAAGGTGTGGAAGTGTTCGGCCGGGGTACCGGAGAATTCCATCCGAATCTTTTCCAGCGCTTCGCCGTTGGTCAGGTTCGAGCGATAAAGAATGCGATACGCCTTCTTCAGGTTGCGAATCGTTTCCGAATCGAAGTTGTTCCGCTTCAAGCCGACCAGGTTCAAACCAACGACCAGGCTCGAGCAACCGTCGACCGTCACGTACGGCGGGACGTCTTGCACGACGTGCGCCTGACCGCCGACCATCGCATTGCGGCCGACGCGGCAGAACTGATGAATCGCCACGGCGCCGGAGATGTAAGCGCGATCTTCGATGATCACGTGTCCGGCGACCAGTGCGTTGTTCGTGATGATGACGTTGCTGCCGATGATGCTGTCATGGCCGATGTGGGCCTGAACCATCAGCAAGCAGTCGTTGCCGACGATCGTTTGTTCGCCAGCATGCAGAGCGCGGTGAATCGTGACGAATTCGCGAATCTGGTTGCGATCGCCAACGACTAGCGTGCCAGAGTGTTCGGGGGCCCGAATGTGCTGCGCTCCGCCGCCGATTACGGCATGATCACAAATTTTGTTGTCGCAGCCGATCTTTGAGCCCGTTTTGACCGTAACAAAGGACTCCAGACGACAGCGATCTCCGATTTCCACCCCAGCTTCGATAACGCAAAACGGTCCGATTTGAACGTCGGCGCCCAGACGAGCCTGGGGCGACACTAGCGCGGTCGGGTGGATCTCTGTCACAGCAAATCCTTTTGCTGATGGAAGTTGTATTGCCCTGCGGCGGCTCTTGCTAGCGAATCCTTGCTAATCGAGAGCCAACTCTATTCACTTCCCCGGTATATCGACGCAATGACGACGGTTGTATCGGTCAAAACGTCCTAAGCCGCGAAATCTCTTCGGTTTTACCTCGAAAGGCGTGCCTACGTGAATAGCAAAACCTTAACCAACCCCCGCTCCGATCAGAATTAATCCAAACAACAGCAGGAAGGGAAGCGCGTTCAAAATCAGCCCTGCAATCGCCCAACCTTTGCCCAAGCCCGGCACAACGACGCCGATAATTCCGACCAATCCGCCAGCTAGCATCAACACAAAGTTCAAACAGAAGCTAAGCCCAATCGTCACCATCACCGCTTCCGGCGGTTCACCGCCCCCCTGCTCTTCTTTGATCGCCATGTAAATGACGAAGCCGAAGAAACCGATCATCAACAGCCACGACAGTATCCCCAGACCGCACGAGACCATTCCCAGGACCTTCGGCAATGTGCTGCCGCTCGGCTGATGGACTTCGACCTGCGGCGACGCGTAGGGAGAAGGCTCCGTAACCACGTCCCGAAAGTTTCCATACTGGTCGTCCCCGGAGCCGCGGAAAAGGCTCATCAGCTCTGGAAACTCGCCGGCTCGCCGCCACTGGTCGGTCCCTTCCTGGCGAACCGGCGTCGACTCCGACAGCGGCTGCGACTCCAGCTGGAAACGGGAAAACGGGCCGCGCTGCTCCCCACCGATCTTGATGTAGTACTCGCTCATTGGTCGCTTCGTCGTCCCTGGGAAGATTTTCGGTTGCGAAACGCCAATTTACCGAAGCAGCTGGCGAGTTGCACGCCTGGGAATTCCCCCATTTTCACGTATAATCTGGGTAGTTTGACCCATTCGCCGAATCCAACCCCAGCCCAAAGCGTCCCTATGTCGACTGCCAAAGAACTCTATCTAGCCGCCGAAGCCCTCAAAGACGCCGGAAAGTTGGACGAAGCCGCCGCCAAATACGAAGAAGCGGTCGCCGTCGATCCGACGCACGTTTTGTCGCACATGGCGCTGTCGGTCGTCTATCAAAAGCTCGGTCGCCACGCTTCGGCGGTCGAACATGCCGAAAAGGTCTGCGAACTTGAGCCGACCGATCCCTTTAACTTCACCGCTCTCTCGGTGACGTATCAACGGGCCTTCGAGGGTACCCGCGATATGTCGTACATCCAAAAGGCGGAAGAAGCGAAGTATCGCGCGAGCACGATTGGCGGCTAACGATCACTTGGCGCATGCTCTTAACCCCGGGTGGCACTGCTGGCTTGTCCAGCAGTGTGAAGCGAGCACGAGGTTTCCACTGCTGGACAAGCCAGCAGTGCCACCCAGGTCAAATACTAACCCTCGAAGTGCAAACCAGCGTCGTCAATCGTGTACGGGACAATCTCGTCGGTGACGGCGCTTCCTCGGTGTTTGGGGACGTACATCGCGCGGCGTAGCTTACGACCGTCCATAAACTTGCCAAGGTAGATGATCGTATTTGCGCCGGAGAGGATGTCTCCCTCGTCGAGCGGACGCGAGATCAGATCGTCGAGCATCGCCTCTTTCGATGTTTGCAGCAGCACGCAACCGACTTCGGCCGGATCGTACTTGTGACGCTCCGCTTCGGCGGAATGCTCGCGGAATTTCTGCCGGAACAGATCGCGTGCGACCCACATCGGGTCTTTCCGAACAATCTGGTGATAGACGTATTCAAATAGATTGAACTGGATCGATTCGCTCGGCGTGTCGACCGGTTCGATCCCGTCGATGACGATCCGCCGCGATCCGCGACAGAGATTGCCGTACAAAAAGCCGATCGTCGTCGCCAGCTTCTCGTTCAGCTCGCCTTGCCATTCGTGCCAAGCGTCCCAATCGAGATCGCGCTTGGTCACTCGCTTGCCGACGTAGTCGAAGACATGCAGGAAGTTGCCGTACTCCGCATCATCGGCGAAGAAGTCGTCCAGGTTCGGCTTCACCTGCGAATCGCAGCGGGTCAGCTTCCAGTCGACCATTCGCTGTGCGTAGGCCGCATGGTTTTGCGAATCGCCGCGAGAACTCATGTCGAAGAAGACGCCGCTCCGCCCTTCCTGCTGGACGCCGGCATGGGCGAAGTGAACGCCAAACTGCGTCTTGCCGATCCCGGTTGCGCCGACGATCACCGTCAACGTCCCCGGCACCAGGCCGCCGCCTAATAGTTCATCCAGTCCTGGAACGCCGGTCGTTTGTCGCTGCATCGCTTGCTTTCGTATCAATCGCCGCGGAATTCAAACACTCGATTCTGGGAAGTGGTCAAGGGCCGGTCAATCGCCCCCCGTGTCGAAGCTGGAACATATTAGGCCGAGGCGCAAGCCAAGGGAGAGGAGTTGGCGGCGTCGAGAACCGGCGAATTCGGACCAGAGTGTGAATTTAGGAGCGACGGCGTTCGGAACTGCCGAACGCTTTCCCTCGCATGCACTTCGGGCTACGAATGAGGTAACTCGTGGCGTACGAATTCTTCTTAGTGGACCAAACTCGACCAGGCCGAAACGAGAATGTCGGCCGCTTGTTCGATTTCTTCTTCCGACGTGTACCAGCCAACGCTAAAGCGGATCGTTCCGGCCGCGGCGTCATCTCCCATGTTGAGAGCCGATAGAGTGGGCGAGTTGCCGGCTTGTCCGGTGTGCATCGACGACGCCGTATAGGCGCAGATTGAATCGGACTGACGCAGTAGTCGCGCGCCGTTCACGCCGGGAAACTGCACCGAGAGGGTATTCGGCAGACGTTCCGCCTTGGCGCCGGGAACACCCAAACGATCTGGGATTCCTGCAGCCAATCGATCATGCAGCATGTCGCGCAGGCGAGCCTGCGCCTCGGCCGACTCGTCCAAACAGCGGCGCACCAGTTCGGCAGCGGCGCCCATGCCGATCCAAGCCGCCACATTTTCGTGACCGCTGCGGAGTCCTCGCTCTTGTCCTTCGCCGTAAATCAGCGGAGCGAGCGGAGTACCGTTGCGAATGTAGAGGGCGGCTGCGCCTTTGGGACCGTAGAACTTATGCGCCGACAGGCTGAGCAGATCGACGCCGAGTTCCTGCACTTGCACCCGAATCTTACCGCAGGCCTGCACCGCGTCGGCATGCAGCAGCACGCCGTGATTGCGACAGACGTCGGCGATTTGCCGGAGCGGCTGAATGACGCCGATTTCGTGATTGGCCAGCGTCACGCAGACGAGGCGCGTTTGCGGGCCAATCGCCGCTTCGACCTCTTCGGGATCGACGACTCCATTTTTGTCGCAACGGACGTAAGTCAGGTCGACGCCGAGCTGCTTTAAAAAGCGAGCCGACTCGGTCACGGCCGGATGATCGAGCGCCGAGACGATCAGGTGTCCGCCGATGTCAGCCGGATTGCGAAAGAAGGTCCCCTGGATCGCCAAGTTAATGCTTTCGGTTCCGGAAGCGGTGAAAACGATCTCTTCGTTGGTCGCCCCGATCAGCTTGGCGACCTGACCGCGGGCATCTTCCAGCGTCTCTTCGACGATCCGCGACGGCGGATAATCGTAGTCCGGAGTGGCGTAAAACTCCGCGAGGAACGGGAGCATCGCCTCTTGGACGCTGGGAGCGAGCGGGGTGGTCGTGTTGTGGTCGAGGTAAATTCGCCGCATGAGTCGTTAGACCTTGGGAAGAGCGCCGGTAAAGCCAAAGTCGTTGAACAGTTTGGGAGGCACAACCGCCGTAATCTTGACGTACGAGATCGACTGGAACGGAACGATCACTTGGCGCCCCCCCATCGCATCGGGCGTCGGCCGCTGCAAAATCATGATCTCGTCATCAAAGATAAAACCGGTAAAGGGAATCTGTTCGTTCAATTCGGTGACGACTATCCCTTGTTGCGGCATCTTTTCCGGCCATGCCTTTAAGAGGCGAAGCCAGACGTTTTCGGTTCCAATTGCTACCGTCATAACGATTATCCTTGCTAACTTTACGTCGCTTGCGGCATGACACCCCCACAGGTGGAGGTGTCGCCGAGGTCGGCGAAGCGGGCCCAGCTCCGGCGTGAGCTACGCAAACATAGGTTGCGTTTGCACTTAGGGATTCATGAAATCTCCACGCGGGGGCAACCAAAGCCTCGACATCTGCAGATATTTTTGCGATAGTAAGAGCGGCTAAGCTTTTCGCGTTGCTCCTCAAAAAATCTCTCCACGCAGAGGATATGTCATGTCTTCTCCGCTTCGTCGCGGTTTTACGCTCGTTGAGTTGCTGGTCGTAATCACGATCATTGGCATTTTGGCGGGGTTGTTGCTTCCAGCGGTCTCCATCGCTCGTGAAGCGGCACGCAACGCCTCTTGCAAGAACAACATGAAGCAGCACGGTTTGGCCGTGGCGAGCTTTCAATCGGCGAAACAAAAGATGCCGCCGGCGATGGCGTTTGTGCCGGTTGCCGGAGCACATGTCTATGGGACGACCCCCATCGTCAACTGGCCCGTTCCGCTGCTGTCGGAATTTGGGCGTAACGACTTGTCAGACTTGTATAGCGAGCAGTATCGCACCGCCACTGCAGGATCCGCGATCGCCATTCTTGATGGACAAGTTCTCGAATTCTTGGTCTGCCCGAGCGACCCCGTCGACGTTGTGGGGGCTACCTCGAACCCGCTTAGCTATTTCGTGAACGGCGGGATTCATAATCAGTATGGATTCACCACGACCACGAGCGTCGAAATCGAAGCGAATGGCGCATGGAGCGACAACGCGATTAGCTCCGGCAATATGACGGCGCTGCTCGATCGGATGAAAGATGGCGCCTCGAACACGATCCTGGTCGCTGAACGAGTCCAGACGAGCTTGCCGATCAAATGGAATTTCGTCAACTCCGTTCAAATTCCCAGCGACTTTGAAGCGGCGATTCTCTGGAATAGCACGAACTGTGACGCTGGCATGATTCCGGTCAATAGCACGTTGGCGTCTGGCGCAGTCCCTTCGGCAACCAATTCGCTTCCGTCCAGCAATCACTTTGGCGGCGTCAACGTCTGCTTTGTCGATGGCTCGGTAAAGTTCCTGGATGAGAACGTCGACGGTACGGTGCTCGGTCGACTCATGTCGTCAAACGGCGCCAAAGCGAACGAAACCCCCAACATGTCCGGCGCCGCTCCGAATCCGCCGTGGCAGATCTGGCCGATCAAGGGTACGGAATTGAGTCTGTAACCGTTCCCCGTTATCTCGGGACCATGGTTTTTCAGTACAATTGCAGCGTCCTCTTCTCACGAGAGGACGCTTTTTTTGTTTTTAAAAGTTGCCTGATCGCATGATTGATACCGTCGAACCACGTCCGTTCGAGTTCCCCTCGTTCCACCAGATCTTCATGCATCAGGCGCTCGAACTGGCCGAGCAGGCGGCGCGCGAAAAAGAAGTGCCTGTCGGCGCCATTATCGTCCATGACAATCGAGTCATCGCCGCCGCCTACAATCAGCGCGAAACGTTGCATGATCCCACCGCGCACGCGGAGATGATCGCAATCACGCAAGCAGCCGAATCGCTGCAAAACTGGCGGCTGGAAGAGTGCACGTTGTATGTGACGCTTGAGCCTTGCCCGATGTGCGCCGGCGCCATCCTGCAAGCGCGTATCCCGACGGTCGTCTTCGGCGCGGTCGATCCGAAAGCCGGCGCCGTCACGTCGCTCTACAGCCTTCTGAACGACTCACGGCTGAATCACCGCTGCGAAGTGATCCCCGGCATTCTTGCGCCACAATGCGGAGCGGTGCTGACCGAGTTCTTCCGGGCTCGACGAGCCGAAGGGAAGAAGTAAAGCTTCATTAGTAGCCCGAAGCGCAAGCGAGGGAAATGCGTTGGGCTAAAAGACGAATGTCGAAACCAGAATGTCGAAGGAAAGAGAGTTCGTCATTCGAGCTTCGACATTCGTCATTTACTTTGCGACCGCATTTCCCTCGCTTGCGCTTCGGGCTACGAAAGAAAACAGGCCCGCAGATAGTTACTGCGGGCCTGCGTCCCTTATCGATTAGTAAACCACACGTAGCCCCGTGTAGGCGCCGATCCCTAAGGTCCCGAAGCCGGGGACTTCTTCGTAGTCCTTGTCGAACAAGTTGTCGATGCGGCCGACCAAGGTGACGTCCTGCGCCAGGTCGTACGTTCCGCTGACGTTCACGGTGATGTACGACGGCAGCGGTCCGGTCGTATCAAACCGGTTGTCGACGTACAACAAGTAGAGATTGACCGTCGCATCGCAGGCGACTTGACGTTCGATTCCCAGCGTCGCCTTGTTGCGTGGGCGTCGCTGCAGCGGGCGATCGTTGTCATAGTCGTACGTGTCGGTCAGCGTGTAGGTCGCGCGGAGGTCCGTCCGCTCGTCCCAACCCCAAACGCCAACCACTTCGACTCCGCTCGAACGAGCTCGGCCGATGTTCTCGAGCGAGAATGTTGCGAAGTCGAACGCGATCAAGTCTTCAAAGTCGTTGCGATAGTAGGTCACGTCAACCGAGCCACGACGATCGAAGACGTACTTGGTGACGCCAGCATCCCAGCCTTGGCTACGTTCAGGTCGCAGATTCGGATTGCCAAACGGAAAAAGGTTTTCGGCAAGCGACGGCGCCCGGAAACCGGTACCGATACTGCCGTGAATCTCCGCCCCCATTTCCCACACGTCGATCAAACCGGTGAAACGATAGGTCTGGGCCGTTCCCGCAACGCTATGATCGTCCCAGCGAACGCCGGCGGTGCCATAGAAACGATCGCCAAGTTGATACTGGTCTTGCAGATAGACGCCCGACAAATACTGGCTGACCCGCGGCGTCGACGTGTTTGACGCCTCTTCATTCAGATGATTGACGCCAACGGAGAAGATATTGTCTTCCAGCAGCAGCATGTTCAGCTGGTATTCAAATTGCCGAGTCCGACCGTTGTACTGCGGGTCAAAGAAGCCAGGATCGGTGTCCACTCGTTTGTAGTCGGTGTGATCGAGCGCAACGCGGTGTTCGATCATGCCGTCGAGCTGAAACGACTGGAGCTGGATCTTCTCGTAGAAGACGTCACTCAGGTTCGAACGAATCAAGTTGTCGACCGGCAGCGCGCCGAACGGCTGATCGTCGACCGCCGCATGGACGTCCGCGTAACGAAAGACATAGTCGACGTTGAGCAGTTCCGACGGAGTCCAGCCGTACCTCCCCGAGATGGTGCCGTTGTAATAGCCGTCTCGTTCCGGATTGCCATTGGCGAACTGGGCCGCGCTACAGCCATCGGTCCCTTGATAGCCGATGCTGGTCGAGTGATAAAAGCGATCGTTACCGCCGCTCGCCGTAACGCTGGTGTTGGAAGAGTTGAAGCTTCCTCCTTCCACCAAGGCGGTAACGGTAGTCGGGCCTTCGCCGCGTTTGGTGACGATGTTGATCACGCCGCCGATCGCGTCGGAACCGTAGAGCAAGCTTTGCGGGCCGCGTAACACTTCGATCCGTTCGATGTTTTGCGTCGACAAGGTCGAGAAGTCGAAGCTGCGTCCGGCATTGCTCGGATCGTTGATCGGAATGCCGTCGAGAATCACCTTGGTATGCTGCGAGTTGGCGCCGCGGATGAAGACCGAGGTGACGCCGCCCGGTCCGCCGGTTCGGACCACGTTGAGCCCTTCCACTTGCCGCAACACCTCGGCGACGGTCGTTTGTTGGGTTCGCTGAATTTCTTCAGCGGTGATGACCGTCACGCTACTGCCGGTCTTGCCGACGGCGACCGTCGTTCCAGTCGGCGTGATCGCGGCGTCATCCGGTAACGGATTGGCGGGAAAGGAGTCGAGCCGTCCGACCACTTCGACTTCGGGCAAGGTCATCTCTTGCTCCGAATTGTCGAGCGGCGCGATCTCGGTCTCGGCCAGGGGAGATTCAGGTTCCGGCATTTGAGCCGGGAGCGTGGTTGGTAACCACGAGAGACATGCGGCTACTGCGCATGCCGAAGTCCAGCGAAATCGCATCGTTTCCCTTCCCTCGAGGAAAAACTTGATTCGAATAGTGACTTCGCCGGACCAGATATCCTGGCTCCGATTCGTTCTACTGGCCCTCCTTCCCAACCCTAACGGACCGTTAAGGTCAGTGGTTTTTCGGGGCGTTCGTCCTCGTTACAGTCGCGGGGCGGCGGGAGCTTTTCACTCCGCTTCCCTGAAATCCGGCGAAACGTGCGTCCTTGCTCGTTTCCCAGGCTTATGCGGAAAACGTAGATTGACGCATGAGTCATCGGCTTTTTCCTATCCTGCGGGTTACTCGAATTCTTCCCATTTTGAAGCCTGCGGAGGATATGTCAGCATTCTGTGGAGAATTTCCCTTACCATCTGGGGTTCAGGGGGCCGGAATTCCCGCTAACGCGATCCAATGTCTGGACTTAGGCGCACGGTTTTGACAAAATGAAGTTCTGGCAAGGCTTTTCCTGCGCTAGCTTCCCTTCTCCCTTTTCCTCATGCTGGCTTTTCGCGCTTATCACGGAGCGAAGCGAATGTCTCTGGCTCGTCGCGGTTTCACCCTCGTGGAATTATTGGTCGTTATCGCCATCATCGGCATCTTGGCAGGCTTGCTGTTGCCCGCGGTAAACTATGCGCGCGAAACCGCGCGACAAACGACTTGTCTTAATAATCAAAAGCAATTAGCGCTGGGCGTGACGCAATTCACGATCAACAAAAAGCACTTTCCGGGTTATGTCGAGCCAATGAATGTGGCGAATGACCAGACCTGGATTCAAGCGATCTTTCCGTATGTCGAACAAACCGCACTTTCCGAAAACTGGAGTTCCTACACCGGTACTGTCACACCGCCCCCCAGCACCTTGACTCCTCGGATTAACCTGTTGATTTGCCCCAGCAATCGCGAAGACTGGCTCGGTGCATTCAATTCGTACTGCGCAAACGGCGGCAGGGCGAGTCAGGGCATCCTCGCTTCGACCGGCGTCTATACCATGGAAGGATCGGAAAACGGCATCTTCGCATATCGCGGCAGTCTGGCGCCCAGTACGCCGAAGCCGAAAATCACGGACGCATCCATTAAGGATGGGCTCAGCAATACGCTGTTGCTTTCAGAGAACCTGCAGGCATCCGATTGGTATGTACTCGCGCCAACGCTCCAAGTCGTTGGTACACCTCCTCCAGCTCCTCCAGCGACCTACGGGCTAAAAAGTGGAGTCGTGATGTCATGGTTCACCAGCGGAGCGACCGTCGTGAATCCCCCATCGGCCACTTGGATGTCGATCAACGGCGATAAGTACGATCTTGCTCGCGGTTCGGCGCCTCGACCTTCTTCAGAACATCCCAGCATCGTCATCGCTGCGATGGGAGACGGCTCCGCTTTTAGACTCTCGGAAAAGATCAGCTACTTGGTTTACGCTCAGTTGCTCGTCACGGATGCGACGAAAGTTCGCGCCGGCGGATCTGGCCCGCTGACCTACATCCTGAACGAATCGGACTACAAGAACTAGTCCGCTTTCTTCGGCAGTTCGCGAATCTCGATCTTCCGCAGCGCCGCGGTCGTTTGCCAGGCCGAGAAACCGAGCGGCTGCGAATCGGTCACTTCATTGCGGGTCGTGATTTTGCGATCCTTGATGTTCTGATCGATCGTCAGTTTGTCGTCGATCCAGGCTTGGATCTTCTCCGGCGTCACCTTCAGGCGAAAGCGATACCAACGGTTGTCGTCGAACCCGATGTACTTGGTCGTTTCGTTCTGCGATGCGTCATTGCCGTCGATGCTCGACAGCCCAACGACCGCGCCGCCCCAGCCGGCGTTAATCCAGCTGCAAAACGAATCGCCGACCGGAAAGGTAAGTCCGGCGAAAAAGTCGATTCCTTCCAGGCGTTTCGCCTCGAAGCGGATTTCGTAGTTTGTCTTCGGCGGCTTCTTTTGATAGGTAACGCCGGTCAGACTGACTCCCTGCGCCATGATGATCGCGCCATCCTCGACGGTGACCTCCCCTTCCCCGCCAAAGTTGACCGGCTTCCAGTCTCCCAGGTTCTTGCCGTCAAACAGCGAACGCCACGGTTGCTCTTCCGCATGCGCCATAGCGCCGACGGAGAGTAGAACGAGCAAAGCGCAAGCGAATAAGGATTGAGCGCGAACCGACATCAGGACGCCTCCGGTGAGAATGCGGAAAGGTAGGAAATCGATATCAGGATAACCGGCGGCGCAGCGAAAGCCAAATTCTAGCCGTACCACGATTGGAACCACTCGACGTACTCGCGAATCCCGGCTTCGATCGGCACTTGCGGGTGGTAGTTCAGCAGGTGATGCGCTTTGTCCAAATTGGCGAACGTCACCGGCAGATCTTCCGGCCGCTCGGGAAGCTTCTGGATGTTCGCCTTTTTACCGAACGCCGATTCCAACAAGGCGATCAGCCCCCGCATTTCGATCGGATCGCTATGCCCCAAATTGATCGTCTCGCCAACCACATTCTCGGCCGTCAATGCCGAGATCAACCCGTCGCAGATATCGCTGACGTGGGTAAAGTCGCGGCGGATCGTCCCGTCGCCAAACAGCGGAATCGTCGCGCCGGTATGGATCGCTTTGGCGAAGATCGTCAGGGCCAAGTCAGGCCGCAGCCGCGGACCGTAGACGCTGAACGGACGCAAGCATACGACCGGCGTCCCATGCAGTTCGGCGTAGCAGAGCCCCAACAATTCGGCCGCACGCTTGGTAGCCCCATAAGGACTAGCCGGAACTCCGTGGTGCGAATCTTCATGAAACGGAATCGCCGCGCCGCGGCCATAAACGGTCGAAGAGGAGGCGAGCAGGAACCGCTTCACCGGGTGGCGACGGACCGTCTCGAGCAAGTTGAGCGTCCCGCCGACATTCGTATGCTGGTAAATGTGGGGCTCAGCGACGCTGACCCGCACGCCGGCGTACGCGCCGAGATGGACGACTGAATCGATCCGGTGCGTGGTGAACAGGTTCTCCATGGCGCCGGGATCGCAAAAATCGGTTTCGATTTGCGTCACGCGGGGCTCATTATCGAACCGGGCGGCGTTCGCTCGCTTCAGGGCCGGATCATAGTAGTCGTTGAAATTGTCGATGCTGATCAGATCGTCGCTCGATCGGGCGAGCAGACGCTCGATCAAGTGACTGCCGATAAATCCGGCCCCGCCGGTGATTAGAATCGCCACGGCTCCAATTGCTCCTTGCGTATGTATTACAATAGGGACTTGCGGGCGAGCGATCCTCGCATCGGCCCAGTCGAGTCGTATTTCTTCACTTTTAACTTGTCATCTGCATGAATCGCCTTGTCGCCGCCCGTTGGTATATCCTGGCCGGAGCGCTCTGGCTCTCTGCGTTCGTCGCAACCCACTGGCCCGGCGAACGTTTTCCAACCCTCTTACGGGGCTGGGAAAACTGGGACAAAGCGATTCACTTTTCGATGTTCGTCGTGCTTGGTTTGATCCTGTCGGTGATCGCCGGTCGGTTCAGCAAAATTGGCCCGTTGTTCGTCTGGCCGGTCCTCGCCGCCTATGGTTTGCTTGATGAAGTGACTCAATCGTTCGTGCCGGGGCGAACCTGCGACGGACTGGACTGGATGACCGATTGCCTGGGAGCCGCGGTCGGCGTCGGACTATACTTCCTTTTCGCGCGGCTTCGCAATCCGGAACCGGCCGAGACTCCTCTCTCCGATTAGTCGTGGTTTGGGGTCGGCGGACGATAGTGCGACATATTAATGTTGCGGAACCAATCGATCGTCGCTTTCAGCCCCTCTTCGAGTTGAATCTTCGGTTCCCAGCCCAACTTCTCTTTCGCCAGGCGAATGTCAGGCTGACGTTGTAACGGGTCGTCTTCCGGCAGCGGCTTATGGATGAATTTTGACGTTGCGCCGGTGTGCTTCACGACCAACTCCGCCAACTGGCGAATCGTGAACTCGTGCGGATTGCCAATGTTCACCGGGCCAATGAAGCCGGCGTCGCTATTCATCATGCGAATCATCGCTTCGACCAGGTCGTCGCGATAGCAGAACGAACGGGTCTGGCTGCCGTCGCCGTAGAGCGTGATCGATTCGTTGTTGATCGCCTGGCGGATGAAGTTTGAGACGACGCGGCCGTCGTACGGATGCATCCGCGGACCATACGTATTAAAGATCCGCACGATCTTGATCTCGACCCGGTTCGAGCGGTGATAATCCATGAAGAGCGTTTCAGCGACGCGTTTTCCTTCGTCGTAACAGGCCCGCGGTCCGATTGGATTGACGTTGCCGCGATACGCTTCGGTCTGCGGATGAATTTCGGGATCGCCGTAGACTTCGCTGGTCGACGCTTGCAGAATGCGAGCGCGACAACGCTTGGCCATCCCCAAGACGTTGATCGCTCCCATCACGGAAGTCTTCGTCGTCTTGATCGGGTTGTATTGGTAGTGTCCCGGCGCGGCGGGACAAGCGAGATTGTAAATCTCATCAACTTCCAACCAGATCGGCATCGTGATATCGTGCCGGATGAATTCGAAGTTGTGATAATCGAGCAGGCGTTCAATGTTCGCCTTTTGACTGGTGAAGAAGTTATCGAGACAAATGACGTCATGCCCCGCTTCGACAAGTCGCTCACAGAGGTGCGAACCGAGAAACCCGGCGCCTCCGGTAACGAGGATTCGCTTTAGTTGCGACACGCCGAATTCTCCTGGCTTTGCTGGCAATACATGTAGTGAAGTCTCTGAACTGATTATCGAAATCCACCGATCTGGAACAAGCCGTGCCTGACTTTTCGCAACTAGAGTCGCAGTTCCGGGCGCGGTTACCAGATATGAATAGTAATTTGCGCGACCGAATTGCCCAAATCCCGGTCGGAAAAGTAGCGACTTACGGGCAAATCGCCGCTTCGCTGGGAGATCGCTTGGCGAGCCGCTGGATTGGGGAGCAACTGCTGCACGGGCCGGCAGCCCAGCAGCCAGCGGCCCATCGCGTGGTCCGCGCCGGCGGCGAACTGGGCCTTTTCCACACCGGCGACCCGACCGACAAACAAAGGTTGCTGGAATCGGAAGGGGTCGTCGTGGTCGACGGCAAGGTGAACCTGGCCGAATATGAGTTTTGCGAGTTTGCGGGAACTGCTCCGTTAGCCGACCTGCGCAAGTGGCAGCAAGAACTGGCGGAGCGGAATCGCTTGAGCGAGATGAAGCGAGGGCCCGCACTGGTAGCTGGACTCGACGTTTCTTATGACGGCGATGATGGCGTCGTCGCCTACGTCTTATTCGACTACGCGACGCGCGAAATGGTTTGGTCGCATATCACGAGACAGCCAGTACTCTTTCCTTATATTACGTCTTATCTTTCGTACCGCGAGTTGCCGCTTCATTTGTCGGTGCTGGCTACCGCGATGCAAGCTAGTCGAATCGCCGACTTGTTGATGATCGACGGCAGCGGCATCCTTCATCCGCGCCGCAGCGGCATCGCCAGCATGCTTTCGGCTTTGACGGGACTGCCGACAATTGGCGTCACCAAAAAGCACCTCTGCGGTTCCTATTTGGCGAGCGATCTCTCGGCCGATCGCTTTTGCGATTTGCACGTTGAAGAGAAAGCTGGCCCTACGAAGTTGGGGGCGGCGATTCTGCCGACGCGAAAAACGAAACGCCCGATCTTCGTCTCACCCGGCGGTCTGGTCAGCTGCGACCAGGCTGAAGCGCTGGTCTCTCACTTCATGGTCGGCAAACGTTTACCGACGCCGATCGCTGCAGCCGATCGTCTAAGTCGCCAATCGATCACCACTGGTTAGCCCCGATAGCGGAGCTATCACGGCGAACCAGTCGGCTCTGGAATCGGGGTGGACGCGCTGGCGGGCTATTCGGTACTCTCCGCGACGATTTTTCCCGTCGCCCCCAAGGTTTCGCTAACCGAGGAAGAGAAAATGTTGCGTAATTGGCTTGCGATCGTCGTTTGCATCCTGTCGACCGGCTCGGTACTGGCCGCCGATTTTCAGGTCACCAATACGATCTTCGTCGACAACGATATGCAACCGTTCATGACGACGCAGACCATCTTCAAAGAGAACGTCGTCTACGATTATTCCCTCGGCCAAGTGGGGCAGGCGATGATCATCGACTTTGATGCGAACCGCGTGACGCTCCTCGATCCGCAACGCAAACGTCAGCTATCGCTCGACATTCGTGAAATCATCGAAACGTCGACCTACATGCGGACGCATCTCGATTTGAAAAAGCCGCTGCTGACCTTCTGCAACAAGCCGCAGTTTCAGGTCCAAAACGAGCCGCAAAACAATCGCGTCGTCTTCGGCGGAAACCCACTCACCTACGATCTGACGACGCAGCCGATCACCGACAAGCGAATCGTGCAGGATTACGCTCGCTTCTGCGACTGGTCGGCCGATATCAACTTCGCTTATTCGGCCGGACTGCCGGCTCAGGCTCGAAAAGAAGTGAACGGCTATTTCAGCCAGAATAACGTCCTGCCGGTCGAGATTCGTCGCGTCATTCGGGACGCCAATCCAGCCGCCAATAACACGGTCCGCAGCCAGCACGTCTATCGCTGGACTCTGAACCAAACCGACCTGGTCACGGTGCAGCATCTGCGGGATCAGCAGGCCCAGTTCGAGAAAGTGACGCTGACCGACTGGATTCAAGGGCAGGCAAAGTAGCACGGCCAGTTTCTAGCGATTAGGATAGACGACAGTCTGTCGCTATCCCGCCTCACTAGGAATTGCCCGCCATGAATCGTTTTCTCGCTGCGCTAGCGTTGCTGGCCGCACCGCTCTGCGCCGCTTCCGCGCTTTCCGCCGAAGTCACCGTCAAGGAAACGGCCGATGGCGCCGACGTCTTGATCGACGGCGAACTTTTCACCCGCTATCTGAAAAAATCGGGCGCCAAGCCGATTCTTTACCCCATTATCGGCCCGGCCGATATGCAAATGACCCGCAACTATCCGATGACGGAAGCGGGCCCCGACGAAAAGAACGACCATATCCACCATCGCTCGTTCTGGTTCACTCATGGCGAGGTGAACGATACCGACTTCTGGGCCGAAACCGGCGACAAGCTCGGAACGCAGGAACATACGGCGTTCAAGAAGCTCGCCAGCGGTCAGGAAGGTGTGATCGTCGCCGACTGCGATTGGGTCGACCACAACGGCAAGAAGATCTTGAAGGACGAGCGGACCTACAAGTTCGGCGTTCTCGGCGACGCTCGCTATATCGATCTCGACGTCACGCTGACGGCGACAGACGCTCCTGTCAAGTTTGGCGATACCAAAGAAGGCTCGTTCGGGATTCGCGTCGCCGGCACGATGAAAGTCGAAGCGAAGAAGGGGGGCGAGATCGTCAACAGCCACGGAGACAAAGACGTCAAAGCGTGGGGCAAGCCGGCCCCTTGGGTCGACTATCACGGCCCGGTTGGCGACAAGAAAGGGGGCGTTGCGATTCTCGAACATCCGAGCAGCTTCCGTGCTCCGACCTATTGGCACGTTCGCACCTATGGATTGTTCGCCGCCAACCCATTCGGCCTGCATGACTTCAAAGGGGACAAGTCACTAGACGGCTCCTACACCCTCTCGCCGGGCGAGTCGATCAAGTTCTCCTATCGCGTCCTACTACACGCCGGTGACGAGAAGGATGCTGACGTTGCTGGCGCTTTTGAGGCCTATCAAGCGACGAAAAAGTAGCCTCTGCCGCGACAATCTTTAGCCGTTCTTCAAGCTCTACGAGAGAAATCTCGTAGAGCTTTGGCTTGCGCTGAAGAACATCAAAAAACATCCAAACTACCGAGTCTTCCTCGTAAAACTTCACAGCCCAGTCTGCCGATAGTTACCTGTACGACCAAGCCTCCCAAACATCCCAGTCATTGCCTTCTGCGCATCCAAGCAGGCGATGACCTCGCTAGGAGTTGATATACCACATGAGTAATTCGTTCCCGTGTTTTACGCGTTTGGAACATCTCCGTCAGTACGTTTATGAAATGCTTTGCCAACAGGAACATCTCGAACCCGGCGTCTTCCCTATGACCGAACGCGTGCTTGTCCGCTCCGGCGATCCTTGCGGAATTTACTTCTGCTTGCATGGACCGCGTAGCGTCAAATGCACGGCCATCTGGGAAACCGAAACCAACTCGATCTTGTTCTATGGAGCGAGCGGCGAGCGATTCCTCAGAACGCACCTGACGGCGGCGCCCGCGCTGCAAAATGCTGCTTAAGAAACAGGGCACAAAGTCAACGCAGACGGAATTGCTTGACATTGGGCCGAAAATTCTCAAACTATACATTTGATCACATATCCACCTGACACCTAAGAAGGCTCTCGATAATGTTGGTACTTTCGCGCAAGGAAGGCGAACGGCTGAAACTCGGCGACTCAATCGTTATCACCGTGGTGAAAGTGGCGGGCGACAAGGTCCGCCTCGGGATTGAAGCTCCACCGAATGTGCTGGTGCTTCGCGACGAGCTTGAGCTGCATGAGCAGGAATCGGAATCGATCGCTCCGGCCGCCTAGTAAGAAGGCTGACGGCCGGTAATCGGGTCAGACGATCGACGGGTCCTCGAGACTCGTCGATCTACGACAGGCCCGCTCCGCGATTTCCCAGAACGCGGAGCGCAAAAAGAAAGGGCGCCGACTTTTCATGGCGCCCCTACGTTACAAGTTGTTCGCTCCGTCCGCTTACTCGCGGGGGCGAATCGCTCCGGTCAAACCGGAGTAGTCACAGCGATCGTCTTGGTGCCACAGCGGCAGGCCAAGCTCAACGCGACGGCGCAGGATTTCGATCTTTTCAGGAGATCCGGCCGGGGCGCTGGTCGCCGAGAATTCTTCCGAAGCGTCCGGGACGAAATCTTCGTCGTGGCCATACTTCAGAATCGCATCGAAAACGTTACGAATTTTCTGCATCGAACTAACTCTTCCTCCAAACGACATGGGGCCTCGCCTCCCTCACATCTGGAGACGAGCGGCATTCGCGCGTACCGCGAACGCAACCTATCACTAACTCGGCAAAATGCGGCGTCCGCTCCATTCCGGTCGAGCGATTCCGCAGAAAATACGCCTTCTCACATGAACGGCGTACCACTTCGTCGCCATTGCACTTCCGTGAGTCGGCGATTGGCGCCCCTGGGACGCCTCGAAGGAGCGTTACATTATTTACGCACCCGGGGCAGTGTCAATAGAATTTATGGAAGGCTCGGGTACCCGCAGTTTCGCATCTAAGTTTTGACTTTTCAAACACTTCGGTTTCATGCGCAGAACCGCACTGGTGCTAGCTCCCCCTTGTGTCAAGGAGGCCCACTGACCTCCCCTTCACGCCTTCTTTATGGAATTATTACTTACCTACTGGGAGATTTTCGCCTACGCAAAATCTCCTGCTCCAGCAATACTGGCAAAGCTTGCGGATCGTACTGCCGCGCCCAAAAGCTAGCAAAAACTACCAAAAAGGACCTCTGATTCATGGCCTGGACTCAGCGGACGATAACATTGCCGGCGATGCCGCGCGGCTTTCATCTCATCACGCGTCACGTCGTCGATGCGCTTCCGCAAATGGCCTCGCTTCAGGTCGGACTGCTCCATGTCTTCATCCAGCACACCTCGGCGTCGCTGACGGTGAACGAAAACGCCGATCCCGACGTCCGGGTCGACCTGGAAATGGCCTTCTCGAAGATCGCCCCGGAAAGCTTTCCGTACGTCCACACGACGGAAGGCCCGGATGACATGCCGGCCCATATCAAAGCGGCGATGCTCGGCAGCAGCGTCTCGATCCCGGTCAGCGGCGGACGATTGGCGCTCGGAACCTGGCAGGGGATCTATCTCTGCGAGCATCGGGATCGCGGCGGAAGTCGCCGTTTAGTGCTGACCCTGCAAGGCGAATAGCGCTCGACAGGCGGAAACTCTTCTATCAGCGGCATTTGCGCAATTCCCCCACCAGTTTCTCTCGCTCTGGCAAGCATCGTGGGGATTGAATTAGGGAGGAAGTTTACTTAGGCTACAAACCTAACATTCATGAGACAGAGTCTCAGTAACCTCCGCAAGCCGCCGCCAGCACGCCAGAATCCCCCCGCCGAAAGAGAGAGTTTCGTCATGAGTCGTCGCGTTGGTTTTACGCTGGTCGAACTGCTTGTTGTGATCGCCATCATCGGCGTGTTGATTGGCTTGCTCCTTCCCGCGGTGCAGCAAGCTCGTGAAGCTGCACGCCGCATGCAGTGCATCAACAACTTGAAGCAAGTAGGCCTCGGAATGCAGAATTTCCACGCGGCGTATGACTGCTTCCCAACAAGCGTCTCAGGGAACGGCGCCGCACACTATTGGTGCGCCCAGATTCTCCCGTATATGGAGCAGAATCCCCTGGCCGACATCTACGACTACACGGTGAGTTTCAAAGACGTCAAGAATCGTGACGCGGTGCAATATCCGGTCCCCTTTATGCTTTGCCCTAGCACGCCAGGCAGCCCGATTCCGCACCCGAAGTTCAAAACGGCTACCTCTTCCAGTCCCGAAACCTGGGGCTCGATCGGTACGGACTATGCAGGCTCTTCGGGGCCGGCTAGCAGTCAGTGGAACAGCCCTGGCTACGTCAGCTATCCGAAACCGGGAACGATTGAAGGACTGTTTAACGGCAGCGTGAAACCGGGACAAAAGGGACGCCGCATTCGCGACATTACTGACGGAACTTCAAACTCGATCGGCTTCGTCGAAGCGGCCGCTCGTCCGCAAAAATGGCAAGGCCGCAAGATGGTCGACGGTTCGGGCGAACTGACCAGCGCTTCGAGCAATTACGTCTCCGTCTGCAGTTGGGCGGAAGGTAATCTGTTCGCCGTCCGCGGCTATGCTTACGACAGTTCGATCGCGGATGAGGATAGCCGCTGGTCCTATCCCGGTCCGCAAATGATTAACGGCTCGAACTACTACAGCATCTACGCATTTCATCCCGGCGGCGCCAACGTCGCGTTGGTCGATGGATCTGCTCGTTTTATTGGCGAAACCGCCAGTGCGGACGTGATCTGCTCGCTGCTGACGGTCGCCGGCGAAGAAGTGGTTGGAGAATACTAATGGCCGCAGGGGACGCATCCTGGAGCAAATTGCTGCGTGGGGCGATGGCGATTTTTTTCGTCAGCGCGTTCGTGCCAGCGCAATACGCGATGGCGCAGCAGCCCGCCGCAGCGTTTTATCCCGTCGGGCATTCGCTGGAAGGCTTGCCTGCGTCCGAACAATCGCAAGCGGTATATCACGCGGATGTCAATCATTCGCTAAACCGCTTGCATCATTTACTCTTCGTCGACCAACTCGTGCCGGAAGAAGTTCAGACGCAACTTCCGGGCGAGATGCAATCGGCCGGCGTCACGCCGCAGGAGTTATATCAAGGAAAGTGGTACTTCGGCAAACGAGCCGGGACCGACGCCGACCTGAAATATTTCGGCGGCGACGTTCGGGTCAGCCCGGTGCGTCAGTTTTCTACGGAAGAGCGCGCTGAACTAGTAAAACTGCTCGCCGAACTTTCATCGCCAGAACGACGAGAGGAGTTGATCGCGAGTCCGCTTCAGCAGTTGCTAGTGCAGTGGGATGTGATGAGCGTCTGGTGGCAGCTGGAAAAAGCGAACTCTGATGATCTGCAACTGCTGACGGCGATGGCCAGCGCCATTCGTTCGCTCGCCCTTGGGCGAGACGAAATCGAGCAGTTGCCAAGCGGCTTCGCACAGCTGCAGTCGCAATTTGAAAACTCGGCGCCGATTGCGACATCGAAGCCCTTCCTGCCAGACGACTTCGATCCTTCCGCGGCGACGGATAGTTCCCCCTGGCTGGAAATCGGTCGAAAGAGTTCCGCACTCTTTCAGGCCGAACGGACGCTGCACGCCTCGCATGTTTACTACAATTTCGGCGGCCGCAACGAAACGAAAGACTTGCTCGCTGCGATCCAAGCAGGCGACGACGTTTCGCCGAACCCGCCGGGCACGATTCAAACCGCCCTGGTCCAAACGCTAGTTGTGGTCGATGACCAACTACGCCCCATCGCAACGCCGGTGATCGACGACATCCGCATTCGAATGTCGAATCCGTCGACCGATCAAAACGCGCTCGACGCAAGCAGCAGCCGCGACGGCTCCAGCCACTGGATCTTTCGCCGCACGCGCGCTGGGTCGATTCTCGATCCGGAACATCCCTTTCGCTTCGTCCCCGATACGGCGCAGGCGCTGTTCGTCGAGTATGGCAGCTTGAAACATGCGACCTACGCGGCGCAGTGTGCACTATGCCATCGCCTAACCAATGGGGGCGGACAAGCGCCGTTCGGCATTCGCTCCCTCTCCAAACATGCAGCCGCTCACATCGCGGCAGCCGACGAACGGACGCAACTGGCCGAGAGCGAAATGGCGGCAGTCGTTGAACGACTCCAATCGCGATTAAAGTCGGTCGCTCCATCGGTCGCATCGACGCGACTTCCCCCTCGCCCGGAAAAATCAGCGGCGGAACTTGCCGAGTTGGCCGAGAAACTCCGCGAGGTTTACTCGCAATCGCCCGACACATGGCCGGCTCCGACCGTCGACGCCGGCGTCGAATGGCGCGAGATCGGGCTGCTTCCGGAGGTAACGCATCCTGCGGAGAATCCGCACAACGACGCGAAGGAACAGCTCGGCAAAGCCCTCTTCTTTGATCCGCGACTTTCCGGGAGCGGGCAGATCGCTTGCGCTTCGTGTCATGATCCGGATCTCGCGTGGGGAGATGGTCGCACGACCAGTTTTGGGCATTCGCGGAAACTGCTGGGACGCAACGCTCCGTCGATTCGCTACGTTGCGTTTCAGGAGACGTTCTTCTGGGACGGCCGAGCCGAAACGCTCGCCGATCAGGCGATCGCCGTCTTCTTGAACCCCGACGAGATGCACGCGTCGGCCGAACATGTCGTCGAAACGGTCTCGGCTCACGCCGCCTATCGCGAACTGATGTGCGAAGCGTTTGGCGATGAACAGATCACGCTGGAGCGTGTCGCCCAGGCGATCGCCTGTTTTGAGCGAACGATCATTCACGGTCGGACTCGGTTCGATGCGTTCCTGCAAGGGAAGTCGGACATGATGTCCGACTCGGCGATTCGGGGGATGGATCTCTTCCGCCGCGACGCTCGCTGCATGAACTGCCACAACGGCCCGATGTTCAGCGATGGCAAATTCCACGAAGTAGGGCTCAGCTACTACGGCCGCAAGTATCAGGACCTGGGGCGCTACGCGACGACCGGCGAAACGGCCGACGTCGGCAAGTTCAAGACGCCGACCCTACGCGACGTGACGGCCACCACGCCGCTGATGCACAACGGACTATTCGAGCTTCCCGGCGTGCTAAACATGTATAATGCCGGCATGCCGACGATCAAGCGGAAGGAAGAGCAACTCGAAGACGAGCTCTTCCCCACCAAGTCGCCGCTGCTGAAGCCGCTCGGCTTGAACCGCCAAGACCTGGCCGACCTGGCTGCGTTTTTGTCGACGCTGGAAGAAGCGAAGCTAAGAGTTCGCCCACCGGAGCTGCCTGGGTTGCATCCGGCGCCGTAAACCAACGCCCCCCAGAGATTCGATCATGGACATGAAAACGCGTGCGGATCGAATCTTGGGCTGCCTGATGGGCGGGGCGATTGGAGATGCGATTGGCGCACATTACGAAGGATCGGCGCCGGTCTCCGGAACCGATCCCAACGAGTCCCCCAAGCCAATGTGGGAACTTGATCTATGCGTTACGGACGATACCCAACTGACGCTGGCGACCTGCGAAGCGATCGTCCAAGCAGGCCGAGTCGATCCCGATACGATTGCGGAGAGATTCGTCGCGTGGTTTCAAGCGAGACGAATCACCGGCATCGGTTCCAGCACGCTGAAAGCGCTGACGGAGCTGGCTGCCGGCGGTCATTGGGCTTTGGTCGGAGCATCGGGGGAACGCTCTGCCGGCAATGGAGCCGCGATGCGAATCGCACCGCTGGCGTTCTTTCTGGATCCGACCAGCGACGCCGATCGGCGGACGCTCCATGATGTTTGCCGAATCACGCATCGTAATGAGGAAGCGTACTGCGGGGCGCTCGCAATGCTGGCGTCGATTCGCTT
This sequence comes from Blastopirellula sediminis, assembly GCF_020966755.1. Lineage (NCBI taxonomy): Bacteria > Pseudomonadati > Planctomycetota > Planctomycetia > Pirellulales > Pirellulaceae > Blastopirellula > Blastopirellula sediminis. The sequence goes on along the minus strand of NZ_JAJKFT010000004.1, from coordinate 49,662 downwards.
AGCGGCGGAGGGAATCTCGCTCAAACAGGAGCTGTTGCCGCGTGTAGTCGAACTGCTACCCGACTCCGTCACGCGCGATCGGTTGAAACAGATCCACGTTGAGCGACTGAAACCTTTCGACGCTTTCAAGAGATTCGGCTCATCCGGGTACGTCGCCGATTCCGTCCCCGTAGCGCTCGCTCACGCAATTCAAAATCCCTTTATGATCACCGCAATGATGGGCGCCATTTGCGCGTCGGGAGGCGATACCGACACAATCGGCTCCATGGCGGGACAGATCGTTGGAGCGTCGAAAGGCGGCACCGGCCTTCAGAACGAACAAGGAATCTTTGAGTCTATCGATCTTGCTCAAGAAGTAACCAAATTGGCCAAATCGCTGGCCATGGTTCCCACTTAGAAAGGATTTACTCCACCGCCCCCAAGCCTTGCAAATCGCTATCGGCCTTCAAACGCAGAAAGTCGATATGCGGCAAGTCACCTTCCGGCGTGCGGGGGCGCATCAGTTCTTTCCAGTCGACGCTGACGAAGTCCTTCGCATCGACGGTCACGCCAGGGCGCGTCCAGGAGTTGTCGGTCGCGTTTTCCGCCGGAGTCGCGTCCGCTTTGGTGCTCGGACCGCGAAACGCCAGGTTACCGTGCAACACTTCCTTGTCGCCGGGGATGTCTTCGCTCATGTCGGGGCGACGTTCGAGCATGTTGAAGTTTCCGCCGCCGTTGCCGTAGGCCGAGTTACGCGTCCAGACGGCCGCCTGGCCGGGATGGTGATTGGCGTAGAACCCTTTCGCGCCGTTGAACGCGGCGATGCAAAAGCGAACTTCGTGAACCGGCAGCGGTACCGGCAGTTTCGTTTTTGGATCTGCCCCGAAGCCGCCAATTTTAAATCCGTTGCTGTCGCCCCCGGCGCGATGATTGAAGGCCCAGCAGTGGTCAAACAGATTGGCGCCGGGGGAACTGATCGCGTCGAAACCATCGTCGCTGTTATTCCAAGCGCGACAGTAGCGGAACTCGACTCCTTCGGCATGAGCGCCAAAGCCGTCAATATTGCCGATCGATTTTGGATTGCGGCTGATGTTGTCGTAAGCGTCGCAGCGCGTCGCGGAGCCGCGCGAACCGCTGGTCCAATAGAACCCGATCGCCGCATTGCCACGGGCAACGCAATCATAGAAATGCCCGACTGCCCGGGATCCGGCGATGCGGAAACACTCCGATTGCTTTTGTTCGCCAACCGGCGTGCCGGTGACGTGAATGCCGCGCATCGTAACGTTCGTACCGGAGATCAAAAACCCGGTCACGCGACGATTGGTCGGCGCCTTGGAGAAGTCAAAGACCGGCGTCTCTCCGGGGTAAGCGACGTAGCTGACGTCACTTTTCTTCAAATGAATCGCGACGTTGTACCACCCGACGCGCGGCAGTTCGGCGAAGTCGTTGTAGAGGCCACCCCGAATGTAGACCGTATCGCCAGGAGAGGCCAACTCTTGCCCCTTCGTCACCGTGGCGAGCGGAGCGTCGATCTTGCCGGATTGGGCGTCGTCTCCATCCGGAGCGACAAACCAGTCGGCGGCGACGGCGAGATTCGCAATCGTGGCGATACCGAGAACAACGGCAATACGTAGCGACAACATGGCAGGCGGGGGGAGAGCAAGGCGTGAAGCGTTCGCGATTGTCGCGACTAGCTCCACTATAGCTTACTGGGCCAGCGGCACATAACCTAATCGCCCCGCTGACGAGAGGTCGTCGAGCCAGGCGTCGACCAACGTCGCCAGATTGGCGTTCATTTCGACTTCCTGCTCCGCTTCAATGCAGCGGGCCAAGCAGGCCCCGGCTGCGTCAGGTCCGGCGGTAAACCGCCCCGCGGCGCGCTCGACTTGCTTTAACAGGAGATCGTCCCCCGAGACTGGTCGCCCGCAAAGGGCACGCATCAGTTGCTCGTAGAACTCGGCGGCGAACTGCATGACCAGGATCAAGCGGGCTCGGCGCGGCGGCGCCTCTTTGCCGGCCCGGTCAACGAAATCGGCAGTTTCCTTCGCCAGGGCGACGCTCGGAAAATCAGGGACCGCAAGTCGCGGCAACAGAGCGGCGCGAAACTCACGTAGTTCAGGATCGGCGACTTGCATCGCTCGCTCTAGACTTCCATGTCCCAGTTCGGCCAGGACGCGAGCTTCCTCCAGATCGGCGACCACGCCCTGCTCGACGAGCAGCGACGCAATGACGTCGTTCGGCAGCGGCGAGAAACGAATGATCTGCGAGCGGGAACGAATCGTCGGCAACTGACGCTGCAAACTGGTCGAGAGGAGAATCATCACCGACCTGGGCGGCGGCTCTTCGAGCGTCTTCAGCAGACAGTTGGCGCCTTCGACGTTCAGATAGTCGGCGTCGTCGATGATCGCCACTTTGCGACCGCCGCGATAAGGACGGAGCGTAATGTCATGGCACAACCCTTCCCGCATCCGGTTCTGCCCTTCGCCGATCAGCAGTTCGACCGGGATACGCGTTCGGTTAGCGGGCCGCTCGACCAGGATCAAGTCAGGATGAGAATGAGCGCGGACCTGCACGCAGCTTTCGCACTTGCCGCACGGATTCAAGTCGGTCGACTTGGACTTTTCGCAAAGGAGGGCTTCGGCCAGCTTCAGCGCGAACTTCCGTTTGCCGATCGCCGGCGGTCCGACGAAGAGGAACGTACTGGCGAGCCGCTCGCGAGCGACCGCTTTACGAAAGTTCGCCAGGATCGCGTCGTGCCCTTGGATCTCGTCCCAACTCATCGTTACGCTTGCTTCTCCATTACCGCCAGCGCAATGCTGCGAATGTCGGACTGGATCTGCTCAACCGAGCGACTCGCGTCGATCACATGCACGTTGTCAAACTTCTTCGCTTCGGTCAGAAAGCCTTGCCGAACGCGATCGAAGTATTCCTCACCGCGGCTCTCGACCCGATCAAGCGTCCGATGCAATCGCCCCAGCGCGAACTTGGTCGGCATGTCGAGCAGGAAGGTCGCGTCAGGCATCACGCCGTCAGTCGCCACCTTGCCGACCTGGCGGATCGACTCGATATCGACGCCGGCGCCGTAGCCTTGGTAGGCGATATTGGCGATCAGGTAACGATCGCAGACGACCGCAGCGCCAGACTCGATCGCGGGACGAATCGTTTCGGCGACCAGTTGCGAGCGGGCCGTCATGTAAAGGAGCATTTCGCTGACCGGAGAGATTTCCAGATCGCTTTTGTCGAGCAAGATCGAACGCAAACGTTCGCCCAGCGGCGTGGCGCCAGGGTCGCGACACGAGACGACGCGGGCTCCTTGCATCTCCAGCCAAGCGGTCAGCAGCGTTTGCTGCGTCGACTTGCCGACTCCATCCAATCCGTCGAATACGAAAAACATAGCAGGCTCACAGGCGCGACAGAAAACCGGCCCATTTTACGCTCCAATGGGGGAAATGCATAGTCGGCGTCAGGCCGCGTGTCTTTCGCAAAGTGCGGCTCCGACAGGCACCATGCTCGTACGGCGTCTTCGACGGAAGAGGATGTCTTTGCCCTGTTACACCGCATTGAAGACATGCTCATCCCACGAAGACGTGGCAAGAGCATGGCACCAGGCCTATTCGGCTACGCTTGACTGTTAGTTGGGTACTTATCAATGATCGCCCGCGCGTGCCCGACGACGATCTGCTGCATCTCGGGAGGCGAAAGGACGGTGGCTTGTTCTCCGTAGCCGAGAATCCACCATGACATTTCGCGCAGGCCAGAGACGGTGACGCGAAAATCGATCGATCCGTCGTCGTTCCATGTGACTTGCTGCGTCTTGTGCCACTGCACTTCCGCCACATTGGAGGCCACCAATTTGTGGAAGCGAACCACCACTTCCTGGTCGGGGCCTTCTTCCGGAATCATGTGCCAGGCGCTGCGTAGATAACGCTCGACGCGAAAGCCGGTCGGGATTTTGAATTCGTCTTCGAGCGACTCGAGCGACTGAATCCGTCCCACCTTGAAGGTTCGCGTCGAACGATGGAGCGACGATCGTCCAATCACGTACCAGCTGTGGCGACTGAAGAGAAGTTTGTAAGGGGAAAGCTTCGTGCCGATCTCCTCTCCGTCGTCGAACAGGCTCTTGTAGCGAATCCGAACCGAGCGGCGATGGCCGACCGCATCGACCAGCTGCTGATAGACCTCTTCGGCCTCTTCCGGCTGAGGCGAATGATTCAGCTTGATCTCGACGGCTCCGGAGACACGCCGCAGTCGGGACTTCAAGCGATCGGGCAAACTGTTCTCCAGCTTGGTCGCCGCTTTGCGGGCGTTGGAGTAGTACGGCAATCCTCCGCCGTCACCCAGTTCGCTGCAGAGGACCATCACCGAGAGCGCCTCTTCGGCGTTCAAGTTGGTCGGGCTCAGAAAGTAGGTATCAGGAATGTGATACCGCTGCGTCTCAGAATCGAAAGCGAGGGGCACACTAGCCCCTCGCAACGTATCCAAATCTCGAAAGATCGTCCGGCGGCTCACGCCGCACTCGACCGCTAACGAATCAACGTTTTGTGGCCGTCCACTTTGCAGCAGTCCCAGAAGTTGCAGCAGACGTTGAATTCGTGACAGATTCATGATTGGCGGTCGAAGTCGTTTTTGTGGCGGTCGGCGTCGATCGAACGTTCATGTCCTTCATCGTTTCCGACAGTCCTAGTTTATTAAAATCGAGCTTCGCTTGCGAATTGTTGGCGACCGGTTTCACCGCGGCGACCGGAGTCTTGGCGGCCGGAGCCTGGTGCGAGACGCGGGCGACCTGCGTGCCGCTTTGCATCTGCTTTACGCCGATCGGACGCAGCGTGGCGCCTTCGCTGGCGACTTGCTGCCGCTTGGCGGCCGGAGCCATCGCTTGCGTGTCGAGCGGGCCGATAGCCGGGGTCGGCTGGGCGGCCGGAGTCGGCACTTCTTCAAAGTAGGGCTGGTTCGGCAGCGGAGCTTCTTCCCAGTGAACCCCTTCTTCGCCGTGCATGCCTTCCGGCACCGGACCGCGGCTGATGACGGCCGGGCGAGTGTAGCCGTAGTTCATGTAATGGCTGGCGGCACGACGGCGAGCATGTCCCTTGGCGTCGAAGTAAGCCTTGTCCGGCCACGGGCCTTCCGCCAGGAAGATGCCGTTGTATTCGAGCAGCGTACCCTTGCGGAGCTCCACGTCTTTGATGGCGATGTTGTATTCGACCAGCGACTGGAAGTAGGCGATCTGAGCTTCGCTACGACGACGCTGAGCTTCGAGCAACAGGTCCAAGGTGACCGTACCGGCGTCGTAGGCGGCTTGCACCGAGTCGACTTCTTTGTCGGCGGCGATCAGGCGGTTCAGGTTCGACTGAACCAGGTTGTAGTTCGAGTCGAGGTCGCGAACCGCGTCGGTCAGCAAGTGCGACACTTCCAGTTCCATGTCTTCCAAGACCGCCTTTTCGCGAGCGATGCGGAGCTGAGCGTTGCGAACCCCGGCCAATTCCTGACGGAAACCGATCGGCATGCTGTATTGGGCGCCCACGGTCCATTCCTGGTAGTTGCCCCCGGTCAGTTCCGACCACGCGGTCGAGCCGACGGCCGGGAAGTCCGGAGTGTTGCTGTTGCCGGAGATCAGCTTATCGCCCACACCGAGGAACCGGTACAGACCGACCACGTCGAGTTGCGGCAGCAGTTGGTTGCGAGCGGCGATCATTTCGATCTCACGCTGCTTCAGGCGCCAGCGTTGACGGCGAAGTTCGGCCGACAGGGCGATCGCTTCTTCGTGAATCTGGAACCAGTCGAACTTCACCCAGGCGTCGCTCGGTTCCGACGACGGACGAATCAGGCGACCGTCGTTGGCGGCGATCCCCATGAAGTAGCGAAGTTGGTTTTCGGCTTTGTACAAGTCGCGAAGAGCGGCTTGGGTGCGAGCGCGGAATTCGTAGTACTGTTGGCGAGCTTGAGCTTCTTTTTCAGCCTCGCCCCCTTCGGCGCCCTTTTGCATCAGGGTGAAGATGCGACGCCAGGTGACCAAGGCGCTGTCGCGGCCGGTCTTGGCGGCTTCCAGGTTGTGGTATGAGAAGTAGAGCTGCCAGTACGATTCTTCGACGTCGCTGACCAGGTTGCGAACGTTGGTCTCGAAGTCGGCCAGGCTGACGTCTTCTCGAACGCGAGCCAACATCACGTTGACGCGGTTGACCTGCACGCCCGAACCGCGAAGCAAGGGATGACGAGCTTCGAGTTCGATGTTGGTTTGCCAGTCGCTCGGCAACGGACGAGTGATCGGGCTACGATTGTTCCATTCGTACGTGTAGTTGTTACGCAGGAAGAACGTGGTGCCGGTCGCGGACTTCTTCGTCAACTCGATCGCACTCGTTCCCAGGTTCTGTTGGAAGACCGACGGGAAGAGGGTGTTGGCCGAGTAGTTTTGCGGGCGATCGTTGTTTTGGTAGTTGGCCGTCATGTTCAACTGCGCGTCGAATTCCGACAGGGCGCCTTCCACACCCAGGGTCGGATCCGACTCGACGATCGACGGATCGTAGATCGTCGGCATCGCGTCGTTGCGAGTGATCATGCTGGTCGGAACCGCCTGGCTGGTGAGCGTGGTGCCCGGGATGACCCGGAAGACCGCGTTACCGCCGGCGGTGCGCAGAACCTTGCTGTTTTTCAGCGTGATCTGGACTGCTTCCTCGAGCGAGAGTTCCCAAATCTGATTGCTCTCCAGCGAGAACGGATCAGACAGAGTGAACGGCTCGGCGGCGTTCTCCACCTCGGCCAGACTTGGCTCGCAGACGTCCGGATATTCGATATCGGTCGCCTTATCGAGGTAGGTGGAGAGATCGTTTCTCTCCGTGAAGTAGAAAGGCTGCGTCGGATGACAACCCGTCAGGGCCGAAGCGCCGATCAAAATGATCGCCCAAAACTTCGCGGTGTGCCGGCTCATGGAATTCCGTTTCCTGATTGAGCCGTACTGGAACGCTGGGCGTTTTTTTCGGCTCGGGAAGGTAATCAGTACGTTGGTTGAGCGCAAATTCCATGCGGATTTCGCGCCAACGAATGCACCGGATTCCCCCCCGGGACCGATCGCCCGCACTTGGTGCGGAGCGGCCGTAATCCAGCTTGGTAGAGTTATCGGCCCGCCTAACCCGCAAACTTTGGCGAATCCCTAAAATCGTCAAAGTTTTCCACGCGTCCGCTAGCCCAGCATGGCTAGCGAGGCGGAGATTTAGAGATACATCCCGACAAAACCGCCTGCTTCGTCGCTTTCGGCCTGGATTTTTTGGATGCGTTTTTCCGTCGCCGAGAGATCGCCGGCTGCGATGTAGCGATCAAATTCCGCTAGCACGCTGCGGGAAACGGTCGAAGCGAACCATTCGACGATCGGTTCGGAGAGCCACGAGCAAGTCTCTCGCGAGAGGGAAACGTTCAGATCGGCTCGAACCGCCTTCGTATCGTCGGCGTTGGTCATCACCGTCCCCTCAAACTCGAATTCGAGCATCCCGTCCGAATCATGATTGAGGAGGTGGAAGACGCACTTTGCGTTGTAGAGATAGAACGTATTGAGCGTTCCATGCTTCTCCAGCGCATTCTTCAGATTCATGCAGTGCTTCTGGTACTTCGGCGACGCATCCATCGGAACGTCGAGGCGGCCGATCGACCGAAGCGGCAAACAATCAAACTCAATCTCTACCCAGCGCTGCATGTGCCTGCTCTATGAAAACAGAAGCCGCGTGACGTGGAACACGATCTCTATTTTAGCGATTTCGCGCTGCTAGCGAGATCCTTCTTGGCGGTTTTCTCGGGCGGCATGACCCAACCAATCGTCGCCCAGCCTTCATCGACCACCAAATCTTCCATTTGTAGCGGTCCGGCGCCTTCCCAGCGTCCCTTCAGTTTCAGCCCTTCGCCGACGACTTCGGGCTCGAAGAGGGCGGTGAACTTCTTATGAAGGAAGGTCTTGAAGGTGATGACCCGAATCCCCTGCTTTTCTTTCCCGATAAATTCGACATTTACGTCGCCGTCGCGGGTCAGTTTGGCGCCTTTTTCTCCACGCTCGACGGTGTAGACCGCACTGATCTTCACCGTATCGTTGAATTCGGTGTCGCCACGAGTGAATTGGCGGCCGCGAATTGTGATCTCGACGCGGTCTTTGCTGAAGCGGACTTCGACCGGGCGATGGTAGTCGAACGTGATCGACCAGGGATCCTTATCTGGGGTAATCTGCAGTTCCTCCGGAATCTCCGTTCCCCGCTCTTTGAGGATGTCGACCATCTTCACATCGGTCAGTTTCATCCCGCCCACCAGCACTTCGGCCATGTTGGTCGGCATCGATTCGTGCATTTGAACCGCCACATCGGCCGCTTGCGGCGCCGGAGTGGGCGGAGCGTCAGGCGCCGCTAGCTGGAAGCGATTCGCCTTCAGCATGATGACGTTCAACTCGTCGGAGGTCGACGAGATGTTGAAGAACTCGGGGAATTCGCCTCGGCTGTCGAGCGGCTGGCGAACTTCCTTCTTTAGACGGGTGTTGGCGTCTTTCAGGAAATCGACCGTCTGTTCGTCGAGTCGGCGAGCGACCCGCTGCTCGGCATGTCGCGAACCAATCGCTTCGGCCTGCGACTTCTGTTCGTACGCTTTGCTGGTCCCGATCCTGCGCGCAATCGCGGAACTCGCATTAATCGAGTTAAAGGTGGTGTCGGTGTCGCAAACGGCGGTCGCCGGCAAGCCGCGAACTCCTTCCGGATCAACGAGCAGAGTTTTGGTGCCATGGACCGAAGTGACGCCGCTGGAATGGACGGTGACCGGTCCGTTATAGCCAACGTTGTTGGTGCTCGTGACGGCGTCCAACACCAACTGCAATTGAGCCGCCATCAGGTTCGGAACGAGATCAACCTTCAATTCGCCAACGGTGCGTCCCGTACCGTGGATCGACGTTCCCAAAATGTTGTCCCGAACCGGCGCGACATCATCGACTTTGCGATGAATGCCGTAGCCGACGAATCGCTCGGAAGCGGAAAGAAACAGGTTCGGATGGTTGAGCGACTTGCGAGCGTCAGCGACCAGTTCCGGAATTTGCCCACCTTGCGCTAGCCACCCCAATTGAGCGCCAATCGCCGCCGCGTCGTCCGGATTTGGATCGGCCTGATACTTCTTCAAGTTCTCCGAGAGCAGACCAAGCTGCATCTCGTACATTTCTTTGAATTGCGGAGTCGTGGCAAAGAACTGCAAGTCGATGTACTGACGCAGCGCCTTGCGAACGGCGGAGAATCTCGGGTACTCCATTCCTTTCGCGCCCGAGTTAAAACGGAGATAGCAACGTTCAAGCGTCGCAAGATCCGGCGTCTCCGCCGCCAACTGCTCGGTCAGTTCGTCCCAACGCAGAAACGACTTCCAACCCTCTTCAGTCGCTTTGCCGGAGTGATGAATGAACTTCTCCAGCACGCTCATCGCTTGTTCCAATTGCTGCTTCGCCTTGGCGGCTTGCTCAACAGTAACAGGCTTGAATTCCCCTTGTGCGCCCCCTATTTCGTCCGCGATGGAAGCTTCCTTCGCCGGAAATTCTTGAATCCATTTTGCCAATTTCGTTCGAACTAGAACAAATTGCGGCAAATCTAGACCTTGCGCATCCCCCTCATATTTCGCCAGAATTTCCTTCAGAGTGGCTGGTGACGCAAATTTCCCCAATTGGATCTGGGTATCGAGCTTGTCGCTCTCGAGATAATGGCGCCAGCCTTCCCGTTTCTTGCCGCTTCCCAACCATTGGTTCAGCGCTTGATGCGCAGCGAAAACTTGCTGCGGGCTCGTATCCTCCCCCAATGCATTGTCTGCGGCAAAGATGCCGAGCGCTATCGCCAGAAGAGCTACTACCCGACTTGAATATTTAGCCACCGTGCTGACAAACATGAATCGTCCTTCAAGAGCAAACGAGAGGGGGTGCAGATCGCTGCAAAGGTCCTTGACTTGATATCACGAATAGGCTGGGAAAGCCACTAGGTTTTCCCAATCGTTATGCATTGAACCGCACACAATTCCCATTTATCCTATTCTTCGGAATACACGTACGCTTACTTTTCTTCCTGTTGTGTGTGGATGCCCTGTTCTACGGCACGGCGGCCTCGTTACCCGATTGACTGGCATAATCGGCACGCGCTATTCTGAACCCCTTACGTAGCTCATGAATTCGGCAGAATCGTTCTATTCTGCACATGCTGTTACAAATCACCCCCAGGGCAAAGTAGATGCTGAAGCGAACTCTCCTGGCCATCGTCACGCTGCTTGCGATCTCCCTCACGCAATCCGCATACGCGGACTCGCCTTATTGGTACGACGACTATTCCACCGCCGTCCGTACCGCGATCAATGAAAACCGAATGCTGCTGATTTACTTCCGCGCGGAAGATGAAAAGAAGCATGAGGAATTCCAGCGAGTCATGGCTGACCCCAAAGTCGCCCAACTTCTTGACAATTATATCCTCGCCGAGTTGCCGGTTAATGCGACCGTCGGCAACGAAGACGAAAAGGCCAAGTTGCTATCGCACGGCGCCTTCCAACACATGTATGGAAAGTCTGGCGTCGCAATCGTCGACTATGTCGACTCCAGTGATGAACATTACGGCTATGTCGTTAGCCAGTTTCCCTTCCGCGACAACCGCATTCGCAACGCTCAGCAGATGCAGACCATCCTGGGCCTTCCTCGCGGGACGCTCACCCAACGGACGTTGATCTACGCCGTTCGTATGCATCCCGAAGCTCCCCGCAGCACCAACGGCGTCTTCCGTCGCGTGCTAGCGGCGGCGACCTTCCAGCACAGTCGTTTGCAGGCTCGGATGCAGTTGCAGGGACATCACTCGTGGGATTCCCGCTTTCACCAAATTGCCGGCCAACTTCCGGGACACATGTTGCCGACCGAAGTTTGCGCCGAAAGCTGGCCTGGCCAGAATCTGGAAGATGCGGCGATTGAATGCGTCCGTAGCTGGCGTCATTCGTCAGGTCACTGGTCCGCCGTCAGCGCCGACAACACCTACTACGGTTATGACATGAAGCGCGGTAATAACGGCATCTGGTACGCCACCGGGATCTTCGCCAAGAACCGCTAGTCAGGCGAGAAGCCCCTATCGCCGGCACATCCGCTACAGCCGGCGCTAGAACGTTGTTTTTTTACCACATGCGGCGTTGAAAAAACGCCGCATGTGTCATTTTCGCATGCTAGGTTTGCCTAGCCCGCATTCTTTCTGTGCGCGGCGGCAATCCGATTCGGCGGCTAAGTCAGCCCAAACCGAGTAAAAGCATGCGTTCGTTTCACCCTGACAACTCGAAGCGATTGATCGCGATCGGCCTGCTGGTTTCCCTGCTGGGAAGCGGTTGCTCGTCGATCCGCGTTCCGGCCATCGATCCGACCGGCCGTCGCGTCTTCGATTGCAGTCAGTCGACGACGCTCTCCACCCCTTCGGATTGCATGCCGAAGCCCGCCTACGCCGTTCCGCCGACGCCTGGTCCTTGCACGGGATCGGGAGTCGCCGTCAGCACGCCGCTTCCCAAGCCGCCCAAAGGGGTCGTCGAACCGGAGAAGTCGCTCAGCTTGTCGCCGTCGCGCGTCGTCGCGCCGGTTGGCACCGAAGTGGTGCTGGTCGCCGGTCTGAATGGCGAAGAGTGCTGTCTGCATGAAGGGGGCCGTCCGATCAAATGGATGCTCTCGCAAGACAGCGTCGGCCACTTTTCCGAAGTCGGCGGCCGTGACACGACCACGCGATTCATTTCCCTTGGCGGCGAGCAAGGAATCGTCAGCCCAACCTACGCGATCGGCCGCACGCAACTATGCGACAAGACGATCGATCGCGGAACAGAAATCCCCGGCGACGACGTTCGCGTCTTGCGCGGACAAAACTGGATCAGCGTCAGCTCTTCTTCCCCCGGCACCAGCCGCGTTACCGCGTTAGCCGATAAATTAGAAAACTGGCCCGCTCGTCAGCGCACCGCGACGGTCGAATGGATCGACGCGCAGTGGCAGATTCCCGCGTCCGCCTTCCAGCGAGCCGGCGAACGCGCCTTCCTGACGACGGTCGTCACCACGCAAACGACGCAATCGCCGCTCCATTCGTGGATCGTGAAATACGAAATCATCGACGGCGCTGCAGCCGGCTTTATGGTCAACGGCGCGATGTCGACGGCGCCCGCCGTCGAAGTGACGACCGATTCGGCCGGCCGCGCCACCGCCGAGATCGTCCCTGCGACTCGTGATCAGCCGGGCGTCGCTCGCGTTCGTATCTCGGTGATTCGTCCCGACAACGCCAACTACGGCACCACCGAACGCTTGACGCTGGCCACGCAAGACGCGACGGTCACGTGGAGCGCCGCTCAACTTACGGCTGAAATCGCCGGTCCGGCCATCGCCGAGATCGATTCGACCGCCACGTATGATCTGATCATCTCCAACCAAGGGGATGTCCCGGCCACGAACGTCGTCGCCTTCATCCCGCTTCCCGGCGGAATGGAATACGCCCAGAGCAGCATTCCGGCGACGCAGCGTGGCAATGACGTAGAATGGAGCCTGGGTACGATCGAAGCTCGCGGCTATCGACGCATTCAAATGGTCTGTGCGGTCCGCGGCGCCGGCAACCACCAGCTTTGCCTCTCGGTCTCCGGCGACGGAGAACTCCGGCACCGCAGCTGCGCCAACACGCAGGTCGCATCGAACAACATCTCGGTCCAGGTCAACGGTCCGCAGCAGATCACCAACGGCGCCGAGTTCGACACGATCATCACGATTCGCAACAACGGAACCTCTCCGCTCACGAACTTGGTCCTGCGAGACGAGTTTTCGGCCGGGCTGCAACATATCAGCGGCGCCGGCAATATGATCGCGACCGATCCGATTTCGCTCGGCCCCGGCCAGACGATCAACGAAACGCTCACCTTCAACGCCCTCGCCAATGGTCGCCAGTGTCATCGCGTCACGGTCACCGCCGACGGCGAAGCTCCGGTGTTGCGAGAAGCGTGCGTCGACGTCATTCCGCCGGCCGCACAACCGAACTACAACTTGTCGTTCGTCGCGACCAGCCCGAATTCCTCGGGACAGCAACTCCAAACGATGGCCCAGGGAGACGAAGTCCTCTTCCTGATGCAGTTGCAGAACATCAGCAGCGTTCCCCTGCGAGCGGTGCAGATCGTCATCAACTATGACGCCAACTTTGAAGGCGTGTCGGCGACCCAGTACGGCGACAGCAGCCAAGAGCGGACCGTCAAATGGCAATACAACGACGGGATCGCGCCGGGCGCCAGCGCCGAGCTTCGCGTCTTGTGCAAAGCGACCGAACTAGCCGGCGCCGCGTGTGCTCGCGTTACCGTCAGCACCACCGATATGCAACCGCAAACCAAACAAGCCTGCGTCCAAATCACCCCGCCGCGCAATACGCCGGTGGAACAACCGCCGGCCGTCAATCCGAACGGCGCCGGCAATAATACGCCGATGGCTCAGCCGGGTCGGCTGACCGCGCGAATCGCTTCGCTCCAAGGCGACGTCCGAGTCGGCGAAGCGATCACTTATGTGATGTCAGTGAAGAACGAATCGTCGACCGACGACAGCAACTTGCAACTGACGCTCCGCTTTTCGCCGAGCCTGAAATTCCAAAGCATCCGCCCCCGCGGGACTGGCAACATCGGCATGCCTCGCCCGGGCCAAGACGGCAGCGTTATCTTCCCGGCGATCAATTTTGTGCGAGGGGGAGAGACGCTGGAGTACGAAGTCCAAGCCGTAGCGACCGCCGCCGGGCCGCAGACGATCGTCATCGAAGCGACCAGTGCACGCTCCAGTCAATTGGCCACATCCCAAGAAACGACTAACGCTTACCCGCAGTAGACGGGGAGCCGTTCTCGCACCGCAATACTAACCCGAGGCGCGAGCCGAGGGAATGGAGTTGGCGGCTTTAACAACGACGCGAATCGCGTCTGGCCGCGAACTAGGTTTTCCGTATTTCTCCTTGTTCCGACCGCTTTCCCTCGGCTCGCGCCTCGGGCTAATACTGGTCGCTCCGCTGGCGATTCTTGGTCCGCATAGCGGACCCTACTTTGTTAGAATGCGGGCATGAAACGCTTCGTTCTTCTCTACCACCAATTCCCTGCCGATCATGACGATGTCAGTCACTATGACCTGATGTTGGAAGAGGGGGACGCGCTGCGCACGTGGCGATTGCTTGAGAAGCCCGACATGCTGCAGCCGGTTCGTGGGGAAGCGATCTTTCCCCATCGCCTGACGTATCTCGACTACGAAGGAGAAGTCTCCGGGAACCGGGGCTCGGTAACGCGGATCGACCGCGGTGAGTACGAGTTGGTCCGCGACGACGCCGAAACGCTCATCGTTCAGCTTTACGGCAGCGTGCTCATCGGGCGGCTGGCCGTTTTGATCTCTTGATCGGTCGTCGCTTCCGGCGCGACCGGTTCGCTGGGACCGCTTTCCACTTCCGGCGTTTTCGTCGTTTCGCCGGCGAGTAGGATCTCACCCTTGCGAAGTTCGAGCGTATCGATCCGAATCGTCCCGTCGATCTCGTCCCCTTCGCTCGGCACCGTCACCAAGGCGACCGGATCGCCATCGACCTGTTGCCAACGCAGCGGGATCTTCGCCTCTTCCGCGCGGCGGGAAATCTCATTCAGCAGACTACCGAGCGGAAACGGCAACGAACCGGCCGAGACGTTGTGAATCTGAATCGCGACGACGTTCTCTTCGTCTTCGACCAAGTAAGCGTCGACTTCGAGCGACAAGACCGAGTGGAACTGCTGCCCTTCAAATCGACAGCCCAGCTTTACCTGACGCTCTTCGATCGCAATCCGCGGATCGTGCATTCCCTCTGGCAACAGCTTCGGGAACTTTTCTTCCAGGTCGGACGCGAGCCAACCGTTGATCTGATCGTTCGTCAAACGCAGCTGCCACCGCGACGGCTTGCGGACTTCGTTGGTGAATGCGAAGACCTGCTCTTCGAGAATCTCGCCGGTCTCTTTCGCCTGCGCCGGTTCGATCTCGAGCGCCTGCGTATAGAACTCCGGCACATATTGCGCGGCCTGATAAAGATAGACGCCGACCCCGCCCAGCGCAAGCAAAAGCGTTAGGAAAGCGGCGGCCGCAATCTTCCACGACAATTTCATACTCAACAGACACCTAGCATCAATCGATTGCCCCAATTGGAGAAGGCCTCCGAATGGTACGGGCGTCGTCAAAACAGGTCAATTGAAACCTGCCGACCGCTAGCGATGTCGGCGCCCGCCCTAGATGTTGCTGGTGCCATGCTTTCACGGCGATAGCCGGGTAAGCATGTCTTTGCCCCCGGCAACACGCACTGAAGACATGCTCATCCCGCGAAGACGCGGCAAGAGCATGGCACCAGCCTCAGTGGCCCGTTTAGCCGTTAAACCGCAGAAGCGCGTAGTTCTTTTTGCCGCTCCGCAGCACGATCACTGTCTCGCTCGCCAGGTCTTTTTCGGTGAGGGACTGATCAACGCTTTCTGCGCGAATGTTATTGACGTAGGCGCCCCCCTGGGTGACGGCACGTCGGGCTTCCCCTTTGCTCTTGGCCAAGCCAGCTTCGACAAACGCGTCCAGAACGCCCAGTCCGTCGCCTGAGAGCCGTTCACGCGGCAATTCGCTGCTCGGCACGTCGGCGAAGATCTGGCCCAACTGGGCGTCATTCATCGCTTCGATCGTCCCGCCGAAAAAAATGTCGGTCGCTCGCTGGGCGGTCGCCAATCCTTCGTCGCCATGGATCAACTGCGTCAGATGCTCGGCCAGACGCTTCTGGCTGGCCCGCTGATGCGGCTCTTCCTCACGCGACTTGTCGAGCGCCTCGATCTCTTCGTGCTCCAGTTCGGTCAAAAAGCGGAGACACTTGCTGACGTCATTGTCGGCGACGTTGAACCAGTATTGGAAAAACGCGTAGGGGCTGGTCCGATCGGCCGACAGCCAAATGGCGCCTGACTCGGTTTTTCCCATCTTGGTTCCATCCGATTTGGTGAGCAGCGGACAGGTCATGCCGTACAACTGCTTCTGAGCCATCCGACGTCCCAATTCGGTACCAGCCGTGATGTTCCCCCACTGATCGCTGCCGCCAATTTGCAGTTCGCAATCGAACTTCTGATTCAGGTGCACGAAGTCGTATGCCTGGAGGAGCATGTAGCTGAATTCGGTGTAGCTGATCCCGGCGTCTTCCCGCTCCAGACGGCTGCGGACCGAATCCTTCGCCATCATCACGTTGACCGGAAAATGCTTGCCGACGTCGCGCAAGAATTCGAGGTAGGTGAAGTTGTTCATCCAATCGAAGTTGTTGACGAGCTTTGCGCCGGCCGGCGAGTCGTCGAAGTCGACCAGCTTGGCGACCTGCGCCTTGATGCCGGCGACGTTCTTCTCGAGTTGCTCAGCCGTCAGCAAGTTTCGCTCGGCGCTTTTGCCGCTCGGATCGCCGATCATCCCGGTCGCTCCCCCCACCAACGCAATGGGGCGATGCCCCGCCTTTTGAAAGCGGCGGAGGAGCATCAGCGGCAACAAGCTGCCGACGTGCAGGCTTTCGGCGGTCGGATCAAAACCGGCGTAAACGGTTCGCGGCTTCTCGTTCAACCACTTGGGGAGATGATCGTCGGCAGTGGTTTGAAAAATCAGTCCACGCCACTTCAGGTCGGCGAAAATGTCGTTCATCGTCAGCTTTCGGCAAGGTAGTCGTCGCGAGCGGCCCAAAAGAGTGAAGAGCCAAGGGGCCATTTTAGGTTCGCGGCGGCCATCCGAAAAGGCGAGCCGAACGCAGGTCGGATTTCAGATCACGGGGTGGCACTGCTGGCTTGTCCAGCAGTGTGAACTGGGTACCTATCGCCCACTGCTGGACAAGCCAGCAGTGCCACCCTAATTTGTGCCCAAAATCGTTAGATCATCGCCAGCGTCGCCGCGGCGATCAGCAGGTCTTCCTGCGTGGTGATCTTCCGATTGAGCTGCGATCCCGGAACGACCAGCACGCTTCTTCCCATTCGTTCGAGCAATTGGGCGTCGTCGGTCACTGCATCGGCGGTACGAGTTTCGTACGCTTCGGCGAACCAGTCGCGGCGAAATACCTGCGGCGTTTGCGCTTCCCAGATTCCGGTTCGGGAGACCGTCTCCTGGATCGTTCGATCGTCGAAGACCCGTTTCAACGTTCCCGCTACCGGCGTGGCCAGCATCGCGGCGCCATGTTCGATCGCGGCGGCGAAAACGTCGTCGATCAGCTTGTCGCTGATACAGGGGCGAGCGGCGTCGTGGACCGCGACCATTTCGATATCTTCGTCGAGCAGCGCGATTGCGTTGGATATCGAATCGCTGCGTTCGGCCCCTCCCAGCGCGATCGACAAGTGGAGCCGATCGATCTCGGCAGCGTAGTCGGCGCGGAACGACTCTTCATCTTCGGGCGAGATGACGACAATCACCTGATCAACGTCGTCGCGAGCGGCGAAGCGCTCGGCGCTATGCAGCCAAACCGCTTTGCCGGCGAGGGGAGCGTAGACTTTCTTCTGCCGCGGATCGCCGAACCGCGTGCTGCGACCAGCCGCCGGCAAGATTACGCCAAAGTTTCTCACCGGCTGATTTCCTCGCTACTCGCTATTTCTCGTACTTCATCAAGATTTCGTCCGGCGCCCCTTCGACTCCGGGGAAGCCCTGTTCGGCGATCGTCGCCCCCAGTTGCGTCACGCGGCGGAAATGACGATCGCTGACCGGTTTGCTCAGCACTTCGTTCGTCAAATCGCGGCAGATCACATCGGCCGCTTCGCGGACCAATTCGTTCTCTTGCTGCGACGCGTACAGACTGGTGCAAAGTATGGTAATCAATTTTTGCACCTGGCCCGAGAGGAGAGACATCCGGCATTGGCGATCGGCCAACTTCAGCTGGTGTTTGCGCATCACGCCGGAGATTGTCAGCGGAAGCGATTGCAGCTTTTCGGCGGCGAACTGGGCGTGAGCCTTCAGTTCGCTCGGCATTTCGGGGAAATGCGGCCGTGGTTTCGGCGTGCAGTACTCCTTCATCAGCCACCCGGCGTACGGCGCGATCGCCCCTTTGAGCGCCCACGCGTGAGCCGGATTGAGCGGATTCGGCTTCTTGATGCCTGCTTTGGCCAAAGCCCGACCGACCGCTTCAAAGTAGGTGGTGCCGTGCTGTTTGACCAGCGACTTGAAGAACGCCATTCCCAGCATCTCCCCTTCCCCTTCGTAAATGCAGGGAGCGAGATACTCGTGGACGTTATCGCCAAACATGTGCCCATGCAGGAACGAGCGACCGCCGTGCGTCTTCATGAACAGCTCGATCGCCGCTTCCTTCTGCGCTTCGCTGCCGAAGATCTTGGCGATAATGCATTCCATTTCGCCGCGATAGCCGGAGTCGATCAAGGTCGAGCACCACGCGACCAGCGCGTCGGCGGCGACGATCAAACCGGCCATCCGGCCAATCCGCCGCTGCACCAGTTCGCGTTTGGCGATCGGTTCGCCGTACGTTTCGCGGAACTTGGCCCACGGAATCATGCTGGCCATCATCAGCCGCATCGTCCCGGCGGCATTCGCACAGAGTGAAATACGGCCCAGATTCAAACCATGATAGGCGATCGTCAGACCGTTCCCTTTGATCGGCTCGAGCAGGTTTTCTTTCGGCACGCGGAAATCTTTGAAGATGATCCCGCGGTTGTAGGTATGCTTCAGCGCCCAGAGGCCGTATTTGCGCAGCTGGAAGTTGTCGTTCTCGGCGTCGGGCAAGTCGACCACCAACACTGCCGGCTTGTCGTCGATCAGACAGACCAGACCGATCGTCCTGCCCGGCGTCACGTTGGTGATGAACAGCTTTTCGCCGTTCACCACATATGAGTCGCCGTCGAGCACCGCCGTGGTACGGAGCGCCGTCAAATCCGATCCAGCGCACGGCTCGGTTAGCGCGAAGGCCGATAGCCTTTCCCCGCTGGCCAATTTTGGCAGCCAGCGTTGCTTTTGCTCTTCGTCACCGAACGTCCCGACCGGATCGACGGCGCCAATGCAACCATGGACCGAAGCGAGCCCGGCGATCGTCGGATCGGCCATCGCCATCCGCGTTAGAAACGGGGCGAAGCTCCGAAACGGCGCGCCGCTGCCGCCATATTTCTTGTCGACCAGCAGGCCCCAGTAGCCGACTTCCCCCAAAGCGTCCATCACTTCGCGGGTGATCTTCCCTTCTTCGTTGTGCAGCTTTTTCTCGGCCTTGAACTTGTTGACGACGGCGATCGAGTCGTCCATCACCTTGCGCAGTTCGGCCGGCGTTTCTTCCTGCTTCGGCAGAAAGAGATTGATATCGAAGCCGCGATCCCACACCACGCGGTGCGCCGGGCTGTTGACGGTTTGATACTGCGGCTGAAACAGCTTTTCGACCTGATCGTCGGCGCTGTCGATGGCGCCGGTACGACGGGCTTCTTCCGCACTCTTGCCGCCGAGTTTGAGGGCAGTTTCAGCGAACGATTCTTCCGGGGCGGTCTCGGTCTGAGAACCTTCAGGCAATTGGGTCGACATCGGGGATCTCCTTCCAGGGGTGTACTCCATTTTACCGCGCAAAAGACGGCAAGCGGGGCCTGCGACGGGGGCATTTGCCGCATAAACCCCTACCCTTTAAAGGGTTACAAACGACAGGAATCTCCTATTCGTTGCGACACTGTTTCGCGCCCTATCGATACATCGCCTCGATTTCGGCCGCACAGTTCCGCTGGATCAGGTCGCGCCGCAGCGACAATTTGGGAGTCATCTCGCCGGAGTCGGGCGTAAAACCGCGTCCCATCAGCGTAAAGCGGGCGATCTGCTCATGCTTTGGATGGTCGGCCAGCAGACGATCGATCCGCTCGCGATAGGTCGCCAGCACCTTCCGATGCCGCAAGGCGCCCCGCTTGGAGAAAACCCATAGTCGCTCAAGGCGGATGAATTCTCGCAGCACGTCTGGTTCAGGCACAATCAGCGCCGTCAAAAAGTTGCGTCCTTCGCCGATCACTATCGCCTGAGCGATCAGCGGATCGGAGGCGAGGACCGATTCAATCTGAGCCGGCGCCACCTTCTTGCCGGTCGCGGTGACGATCAGTTCCTTCTTTCGCCCGGTGATGAACAAAAAGTTGTCTTCGTCCAAATGTCCCAGGTCGCCGGTTTGGAGCCAACCTTGCTCGTCGATCACCGCCGCGGTCGCCGCTTCGTCGTGATAATAGCCTTGCATGACGTGCGGCCCGCGGGTCAACACTTCGCCGTCATCGGCGATACGGACTTCGACGCCTGGGAGCGCTCGGCCGACGCTGCGAGGGCGATAGATCTTGCGAGAAGAAGCGGTGATGACCGGCGCCGATTCCGACAACCCATAGCCGTTGCGGATCGGCGAATCTTGCTTGGCGAAGATATCGGCGGCATAGTCGGCCAGCGCCGCGCCGCCGCTGGCGAACATTTTGATTCGGCCGCCGAGCATCTTTTGCAGCGTCCCCGGCTCTTCGATCTTCCCTTGGGCGCGAACCGCGTCGGCCACCTTTTGATAGAAGTAGGGAACGCCGTTAATCAGCGTCGGCCGCATCAACTTGCAATCGTCCAGGATCGTCTCGCGCGAACGCGCCAAGACCAGTTCGTTGCCGAGGATGATCCAGGTGTAAAGATCGCACGTCCGAGCGTACAAATGGCTAAACGGCAAGAACGTGAGCCGGCGATCTTCCGACGAATCGTCAAACGCTTCGACCAGCGCCAGCGCATCGAACGCCAGATTGCCGTGCGAGAGCATGACTCCCTTGGGATGCCCGGTCGTCCCGCTGGTGTAGACGATCGTGGCCAGGTCATCGGGCCTTGGCAGCGAAAACTCGGTGAGCGGCGCGGCGTCGACCGTGAGAAAATCCCATGATTCCAGTTCGGTCTGGTCGACGAGATCAACCAGGCTGACGTCTTCGGTCGTGCTCCCCGACTCTTCCCAATCTTCGCCGAACGAGCGAAGCGAATACTTGGCGCCGCAGTGTTCCAGCAGGCGGAGCCGTTCTTCCGTCCTGTAGCTGACATGCAGCGGTACGCTCACCGCGCCGACCGCCGCGATCGCCAGATCGGCGATGATCCATTCATGGCAGTTCGGCAATTCGACCGCGACGCGATCGCCGGGCGAGACTCCGAGCCGCCGAAAACTAGCGGCGACGGCAGCGACGTCGGCGGCAAGATCGTCCCACGTGCAACTTCGAAACTCTCCCTGCTCGAACGTCCAAAGCGCCGGCGTTTCACCGCTGATCATCGCGCGGCGAACGAACAGTTCGAAGATCGAGTCGCCATGGATCGGGGCCGACATCGTTAGTCGACTCGCTCAAAGATGGTTGCGATCCCTTGCCCGGCCCCAATGCACATCGTCGCCAGGCCGTACTTCACCTTCCGATCGACCATCGCGTGAATCAGCGTCGTCGCGATGCGAGCCCCGCTACAGCCGAGCGGGTGTCCAATCGCGATCGCACCGCCGCGAACGTTCACCTTGCTGACGTCGAGCTTCAGCCCGCGGATGCAGGAAAGAGACTGGGCGGCGAACGCCTCGTTTAGTTCGATCAGGTCGATATCTTCCAGTTTCAGCCCGGCTCGCTTTAGCGCTTTCTTGGTCGCCGGAATCGGACCGGTTCCCATCACGCTCGGATCGACGCCGGCGACGGCAGTCGACACAACGCGAACGAGCGGCTTCAGGCCCAGCTCTTTCGCTTTCCCTTCCGACATCATCAGCAGCGCCGACGCGCCGTCATTCAGCGGCGAGCTATTACCGGCAGTCACCGTTCCGGCGCCCGGCATGAAAGCGGGCTGCAGCATCGAGAGAGCCTCAATGCTCGCGTCGGTCCGAACGCACTGATCCATCGTGATCAGCGTCCGCTGACCTTCTTCATTGCGACCATAGACCGGGACGATTTCTTTCTCGAATTCGCCAGCGGCGAACGCAGCGGTCGCCTTCTGATGGCTGGCCAGCGCGAACTCGTCTTGATCGCGACGCGAGATTTCCTGCGTCTGCGCCAGGAACTCGGCCGTGATCCCCATCATCAGCGCCGCCTTGGAGGTTTGCTGAAACAGCTTTGGGTTCAGGTCGAGACCATGATCCATCGGAATGTGCTGCATGTGCTCGAGCCCGCCGACGATGTGAACGTCTTCGGCGCCGGCCGTGATGCTGTGAGCGGCTTGATTGAGAGCCTGCAGACTACTGCCGCAAAGGCGATTCATCGTGGCGCCGCCGGCGGTGTGAGCGACTCCGCCCATCAGCCCAATCAAGCGACCGACGTTCAAACCTTGTTCGAGCGTCTGCTGCGTGCAGCCGAAGATGACGTCTTCGATTTCCTGCGGCGAAACGCCGGTTCGTTTCAACAGCGCCTCAACGCAGGCGACCGCCAGGTCGTCGCTGCGAACGTCGCGATAAACACCCTTTTCGGGATGCGCGCGGCCGATCGCCGTGCGAACTCCATCAATCACTACGGCTTGCGTCATCGCCGTCTTCCTTTTCTATGGTTACCGCCTTGGTCGACGGAAATCGGTCGTGTTTACAGGTCGTAAAACTTCTTGCCGCTCTTGGCCATCTCCAACAACAAATCAGTCGGCTTGTAGCGAACGCCGAAATCTTCCCACGGCTTGAGTCGTTCGACCAACTTCGCCGCGCCGACCGTATCGGCCCAGAACATCAGGCCCCCTTTGAACGGCGGGAAACCTAAGCCGAAAATCAAACCGAGATCGATGTCGCGAACGTCGCGGACGATCTTCGCTTCCATCGCCCGGGTCGCTTCCAACAGCATCGGCAGGAACAAACGATCGGTCAGCTGCGCGTCGGTTTCGTCACGAGGAGTTCCACGAATATAAGGATCGATGTACTTCGCCGCCGTCGGATCAGGCTCCGCTTTCCCTTTGCGATTCTCGTAGTTGTAGAAGCCGCGTCCTGACTTATTCCCTAAGCGGCCCGCTTTCACGAGCGCCGGCAAAATCGGCGAAGCGAGCGTCCGATCTGGAAACGCGTCGTACATCGTCCGTCCGGCGTAGAAGGCAGTGTCGATGCCGACCATGTCGTATAGGGCGATCGGACCGATCGGCATGCCGAACTTCTTCGAGCATTTGTCGATCCGCTCCATCGAAACCCCTTCCTGGAGCAGCGCGAGCGATTCGTTCATGTAGGGGAAGAGCAAGCGATTGACCAAAAAGCCGGGCCCGTCGTTCACCACGATTGGGAACTTGCCGAGCCGCTTGGCGTAGGCGACGGCCGAAGCGACGGTGGCGTCGCTCGTCTTTTCGCCGCGGATCACTTCGACCAGTTTCATCTTGCGAACCGGATTGAAGAAGTGAATCCCAACGAATCGTTCCGGCTTAGCCAGATTGGCCGCCAACTGCGTGATCGGCAGGGTCGACGTGTTCGACGCAAGGATCGCATCGTCCGCCATCAGCGGCTCAAGCCGAGCGTAGATCTTGCGTTTGACTTCCATGTTTTCGACGATCGCTTCGATCACCAGGTTGGCCGAGGTAATCTCGGCGTCGCTGCTCGAACCGTTGAGAAGTGCGGCGCCTTCGATCGCCTTGGCGACCGTCTTCTTGCCCGCTTCCCGATCATACGACGCTTCGTCGAGGACGCCGGCGACTCCGCGGCGAAGCGCTTCGGCATTAGCGTCGGCCATCGTGGTGTAGACGCCGCGGCGAATATTGGCCGCAGCGATCCCGGCGCCCATGATCCCAGCGCCGATGACGCTTACCGAATCAATCTTCGTCTTTTCAACATCGGAGTTTTCGACCCCGACATCCTTCTTGTTCCGATCGGTCAGGAAGAAGACGTTCATCAGCGCCGCGTTGACCGGCGTGCCGAACAGTCCGGCGAGTCCCTGCGCTTCCATCTCGAGCGCCGACGCCGCATCCATCATCGCGCCGCCAAGCAATGTCTCCAAAGCGGCGAGCGGCGCCGGATACTGTCCCTTGGTCTGACCTTGGATATAGGCCGAAGCAGTCGCGCCGAGGAAGCCGAACTCGGTCTCGCTCAGCGAAATGGCGCTGCTACGCTTCTCGCGATCTTGCAGGAATGACCGCGCTTCTTTTTCTTGTTCGATCATCCGGATCGCGGCGGCGACCAGATCGTCAGGCGAGGTCACATCGTCGGCCAGGCCCATCTTTGCAGCGGCCGCGGCCGTGACCGATTCGCCGCCGGTGATCATTTCGACGGCATTACTAAGACCGACAATTCGCGGCAGTCGAACCGTTCCACCCCAACCGGGGAAGATGCCGAGTTTGACTTCGGGGAAACCGAGTTCCGTTTTCGGTCCGGTCGAGAGAATGCGACGATCGCACCAGACCGCCAGTTCGGCGCCGCCGCCGACGCAGACGCCGTCAATCGCGGCGACGCTCATGTAGCGGCCGCTCGACAGTCGGGCGAACAGTTGCTGCCCGCGCTGACTCATCGCGGCGATTTCTTCTTTGGAGGCGCCAACTGACGCGACGAACTCGCGAATGTCGGCGCCGGCGATAAAGATCCCGGGCTTGCCCGAAGCGATCACCAGGCCGTAGATGTCGTCGCAGCCGTCGATCTCGTCGAGATGCTTGGCCAACTCGTCCATCACCGAGCGGCTCAGGATGTTGGCGCCCTTGGAGGGGTCGTTAAAGGTCAGCAGGGCGATACCGGCCTGGGGAAACGAGAGCTCAATCGTCGCGGTCGGTAACATCGAGCGGCGTCCTTCTGCGCGAGTAATCCAAATCGCCGCCGACAATCTGCAGCGACGTAAGGTAAATTCATCGAAGGAATTATAGCGTTTCAGGCAAGCCGTGTACTGGCCCCAACTGTCTCGCGAGCAATCGCTCCGGCGACTAAAATAATGGCCGGCCCATCGCCTAGCCTATTGGAAGGATTTTGCTGCATGACTTCGCGCCCTCTGTTTTTTGGTCTCGTCCTGGCTCTCGCCGCGCTCGCGGGGACCGGTTACTCCGCAGAACCTGAAAAAACGGTCAAAGTGGTCGTCGATTTCGGCGATGGAAGCGAAAAGCACTTCACGCAGATTCCCTGGAAGGAGGAGGCCAACGTTTTCTCCGCCACCGCGGCGGCCAGCGAGCATCCGCACGGATTTGCCCTGCAAAGCCGCGGATCAGGCGCCACGCGGTTCGTTTTCGCGATTGACGACGTCAAAAACGAGGGAAACGGGCGAAACTGGATTTTCCGCGTCAACGACAAGTTGGCGACGCGGAGCTGCGAACTGGTCGAAGTCGCTCCCGGCGACGTGATCTTGTGGCGTTTTCAGCGATACGAATAAACGTGTAAGATGGGAGCTTCACCCATGTGTCGATGCGAGCAAACGATGAAAAAAGAAACCGTTGAACGATTGTTGCTGGTTCTGCTGCTGGTCTCCCTTGGAGTCGCACTCCGCTGGATGCTCTACAGCTACCCGAACGTCGCTCCGACCGCTGCACTCGCCATGTTCGCTGGGTACAAGCTTTCGAGCGTCCGTTGGGCCTTGATGGTGCCGATCTGGATCACCACGCTCAGCGATTTGGTGATCGGCGGTTACGCTTGGCCGGTGATGCTGACCGTATACGCCGCGTTGTCGCTGCCGGTCTTTTTGGGAATCGCCGTTCGCCGCTTCCAGCCGAAGTCGGGGAGCTGGCTCGCCAAACTGACGAGAGGCGTGATGCTCGGCGGCGCTTCGGTCGTCGGCTCGGTCCTCTTCTTCCTGATCAGCAACTTCGCCGTCTGGGCCGCCTCCGCGACTGGATTGGGGCTGCCGATGTACGAAGCGACCTTGGTTGGGCTGGGCGAATGCTACGCCGCCGCATTGCCGTTCTTCCGCTACACGCTGACCGGCGACCTTGTCTTCAACGGGGCGATCTTCGGAGCGTACGCTCTCGGCTGCTTGCTGATCGCCGCGCCGCAGAAAGAAACCGCTGCGGCCGTTTCGGCCGAGTAAGCGCCGCCAATGGTAGCCCGAAGCGCAAGCGAGGGAAAAGCGGTCGCAAAGCAGAGACATACGTCCCATCTAGCACCATGCGCGGAGCATCTTCATTGTCCGCGCACATTCCCTCGGCTCGCGCCTCGGGCTAGTGTTTGGTCGATATCGTAAATCGACACTTCTCAGAAGAGTCCGCACGCATTTCCCTCGCTTGCGCTTCGGGCTACTAAAGAATTAGGTGGCACCGTTTCGCGGGCGCTACTCGGGCGTACCGACTTGTCCCGCGTACCACGTTTGCCAGGCGGCGACTTGCGAGTTGGCGTCGCGGAATCCTTTCTCTCGCGCGGCGACATCTTCGCCGACGACTTTCGGCAGCGCGATCAGCGCCGCGTGCTGTACGCTTTTGGAATCGCCGAGCGTCCGGATCAGCGTGGGGATCAGCAACTGTTCACCGCTCGTTCCCATCGCTTCCACCGCCAACCGGCGCGTTCGTTCGACTCGATCGCGCGAGAAGCGATTCAGCGCGTCGACGCCTTCTTGCACATGCAGATAGGCGAGCGAACCGGCCGCCGCGACCGCCAGTTCGGCGTCATCATCGGCAAGCGTCTGCAATAAGACCGTTTCGGTCGTTGAGCCAGGATAATGCCGGAGCGTCACCGCCGCCGCCAGACGCACGCCCCGATCTTTGTCGGTTACCATTGTCGACAGAATGCCGCCGTAATCTTGGTTCGTGAACCGCTCGCACCACGCGATCGACAACCGGCGGACCGTCGCCGCTCGATGATGCAGCGCCAACCCAACGATGCGAGCGGCCGCCGGGCGACGATCCAGCTTCACAATCTCCAGGATCGCGTGCATCTCTTCTTCCGGAGCGTCGAGCCGACACGACAACGAAATTTGCTCCAGCAAATACTGATTCAGCTGGTGCTTGCGACTCGCTTCTTCCAGAGCACGGAGCGCCGAAAGCCGCAACGCCTCGTCCTTCTCCAAGGTTTGTTTCCAGTGGGCGAAGTCGGCGTCGATTTCCGGCAAGACGTTCGCCTGCAACCGCGGCAGCGGAACCTCTCTCAGTTCCGGGGCAAGTTGATCGAGCGTATCTAGTATCAGTTCGCGACGAGTCATCAGTTGCCGGCGAATTTCATTCGCCTCGGCGTCTGACGTCGCTTGTTCGTATTGCTGCACTAATTGCATCGTCTGCAGGGCCGCTTCGCGTGAGATCCCCTTTTTCACAGGGGACTCCCCTTCTCCGCCGAGCGAGCCGAACTCGCTGCGCCAAGCGTTCTCCAGGCGTTGGAGCGACTGTTCGACCGTTTCGTCCGCCGCCGGTTTCGGCTCGCCGAGTCGCATGGCGAGCCGCTGGGCGATCACTTTGCCGGAATAAGGAGACTCGATCGTTCGAAGGGCCGTGAGCATCGTCTCGGTCGCCGAGCGCTTGGGCCAATGTTCGAGCGAATCGAGCGTCAGGTCGCGTACGAGCGTGCTGGAATCGCCAAGCAGCTTGGGGGCGACGGCTTGCATCCGCAGCTCGCGATCGATCGCCAATTGTTCGGCGACGGCGCAGCGGATGCGATGTTCGGTTGAGGAGGCGAAATCAGCGATGCGGTCGAATTCGCCGCGGATCACCCAAACGTCGATCGCCGCGAGGACGCAGACGATCGCAGAGTTCTCATCGATCGCGGCCAGCACGTCGGCCGCCGCCTGATCTTTGCAGCGAGCCATTCCGCAGACGGCGTCGCGACGAATGCTCATCGATGGCGAGCCGATTGCCCGCTGCAGATCTCCCAGCGGGGCTGCCGTTCGCCGCGCGGCGGCGGAGACCATCTCGGCCCGATCTTCGAGGAGCAGCTGCGCCTCTTTCGGCGTTTGCCCGTTCCAATCGAGATACATCGCGTCGAGTGCCGCGGCGCGAACGTCGTCGTAGTTGGATGCGAGCGCCTCGAGCACCCGCTCGTCGCTTCGTACGTGCTCACGTATCGCTAAAGCGTACATGAGCTCCGCCTCTAGCTTCTCGGCGCTGAGCACCTCGGCGGCCTTGGTTTCTCGAGGCGCCATCCATTCGTCACGCGATTCGTACAATTGGTCGATCGCAACTTGTTCGCCGGCCAGCGCCAGCGCTTCCAGGGCGGCGCAGCGGGTCGATGTCGGTAGATCGCGGTTTTCGATGGCGTCGATCAACGCGGTCGCATTCACCTGACCGCGTCGCGTTTGACCGATCGCGGCGGTCGCTAGAACCTGAGGATTCTCCGCTTCGGCGGCGGCGGAAAGAATCTCGTCCCGTTGCTTGTCCTGCAGGACCGAATCCAATTCGCGATGTCGCCAATGCGGCTGTCGGAAATACGAAGTCAAGAAGCGGCGATCGGCGGCGGTAATTCGCCAGCCGTCGGTTTCGACCTCCTTACCGCGAAGCCCCGACTTCGATGGCAATTGAATCGTGGAGGTTAGCCTGCGTTCGGCGTTGGCAATTTCCAACTTGCGCGAGATCTCGGTCCGCGGCGGCGTTTCCGCTTCGCTCGGCTCCTGCGACGACTCTTTCGAAGTCTCCAAGAGTGCGTCGAAATCATCTTCGGGCGACGCGGAGGGAGGCAGTTCGAGACGAGGGCGCAGCGCGAAACAGCCGGTCGTCGATAATACGACCAACAATAGAATCGCCAATGTGCGCAGTGCTAGCATAAAAACAGCCGCTCGCAGGAAGAAACCACGGCGGCTGTTGATAGCTATCTATGGGCCAGCAGACAAGAGCAATCGCCGTTTACGGCATTGGTCCCATCGGCATCGGCGTGGCTCGGCCGGCAGCCGGAGCGGCCCCAGGGACCGGGCCGAACGGCATATCGGCAGTCGGAGTCATCGGAGCGGCCGGTTTGCCGCCAGCGGGAGCGACAGGGCCTTTCGGAGCGGCCGCAGGAGCAGCCCCAGCCGGCGCCATTCCCGGAACGGCGCCAAACGGCATGTCGGCGCTCGGGACGACCGCTTCACCAGCAGCATCCTCAACGACGCCGGCGCCTGCGGCCAGCTTGTTGGCCAAACGTTCCACCTTCGCCTGCTTATCTTTCACGGCTTTCGCCAGATCTTCGTAAGGCAGGAAGGGATCCATCGGCGCGGTCGACGTCTGGAAACCCATCGGGCTGTTCATCGGAGTCGTCGAGGCGGTCGTGTCGGTGTCGGCGGCGACGATCAGTTCGTCCATCGCCTTCGCCAGATCGATAATCGCCGCTTGCTCTTCGGCCGACGGAACAAAGCGGATCAGACCGCTGCTCAAATTACGGATGTCATCCGCTTTCGCGTCGTTGCCGACCAGACTGACTTTGAGCGAGTCGACGTCCGCTTTAACGCGACGACGGAACGTCAGCTGCAAGCTGTGCAGCGGCGGGTTCGTGTTGACGAATTCCTTTTTCTTCGGCTTCATCGGCTTGCCGTCAGGGCCCATCATCGCTTCGTCGCCGTAGCCGCTGCCGCCGCCATATTCCATCGCCGGCATGGCCGAGTAGCCTTCCATCCCGTATCCGCCGGGGCCGCCCATGCCGCCGGGTCCTCCGGGGCCGCCCATTTTCATTTCTTTCAGCTTTTCAGTGAACCAGGTGATGTCGTCGTCCACCGACTTGGAAGCGAGCTTGGCGACGAGACCGACTTGCACGTTTGGATCAAAGCTCTTCTTCACCGCGTCGTCGCTCGGCATTGCGGCCAGCGTCAGCGCCGCATCGACTCGCAGCGACTTATCGGCGTTTTCATTCTCAATCATCTTGCCGAGCGATTTTGCGACCTCTTCCAGCGACTTGCGAATCTCGCCGCTGGCGTTCTGATTGCCGCCTGACTTGAACATCTGCTGATATCCAGGCGAGAGCGTGCGAACCAAGTCCATCGCGCGACGCTGCGTCCATTGATGAGCGTCAGCGGAACGTCCTTCGGCCACGTCGCTCGTGATGACTTGGGCCGCGGCTTTGGTCATCCTTTCGATATCGGCGATGGTCACCGCTTCGCCGGACGGTTTCGGTAAGCTTTGAGCGAAGCGAGCATGTCGCAGCACGCCCAACATCGCGCCGACCTTCACCACGTCGTCCGCATTCGGGTCTTCCAAGACTTTCAGCATGACGTCGAGAGACGCATGATACGGGCAAACCGGCGCGTTGGTCCGCAGGTCGTATTCCTGGGCGTTCAAATCGCCGATCAGCAGCATCGCGTTGTAACGCACGACCGGATGGTAGTCGGGTTTGATCATTTCAGACATCGCTTGCAGCGTCAGCCGACTCAGCTCTTTCTTGGTCGTCGCCTGGACGTCGAGCGAGCCGTTGAAGTTACGCATGAAGTCGTGACGCTTCACGTCGACGTGCGCCCAACTGGCAGGAGCGGTCCAGCTAGGGAAGTACGCTCCCATGAAGAAGCGAGTCAGCAGTTGCTTGCCGGCGTCATCCAGCGGCTTGCGACGCGTGTATTCCTGGACCTCTAACTTGGCGGCAGTCACCCCTGCCCGCATTTTGGTATCGTCCGGATTCAATTCCGGCGCGTTCATGGGGATTACTTTGTATTGCTGTGCCCAAGCGTTTCCACAGACGACAAGAGAGAACGCAAAGGCGATAGCCAATCCGTGCAATTTCATGATTTCCACCCTGATCCGAAAACGGCGGTGAGGCGCCAGAAAAGTGAGACGAGGAGGTTTGCCAGAATAGGTTTAACCTAACCGATTTACACGCCGTAGGTTAGTACGGCATTGCGTTCGGCTTCTCTTCAGACTACTTGCGGAATGGGGAGGCTGTCAATTTAAATGCAAGCGGTACGATGTTTGCTCACCCCCTACGATTCGCATGACCCTACTCTACAGTGATCACGAGTTCCTCGAGCATGACACCGGACATCACCCCGAATCGGCCCAGCGACTTGTCGCCGTAACCGCCCAGCTGGAGCAAGCGGGCCTAATCGAGCGGTGCCAGCGTCCCGACTGGGGGCATGCGACTTCGGCCGATATTCAACTGGTTCACACCGCCGCGATGCGGACATCGGTCGAAGGGTTCTCCCTAAAAGGAGGGGGCCGCATTGAGGTCGACACCGCCGTATCCCATGACTCGTACCATGTTGCGACTCGAGCGGTCGGCGCCGCGATCGACGCAACTCGTCGCGTTTTGGCGGGCGAGGCCCAAAACGCCCTCTGTCTGGTCCGGCCGCCGGGACATCATGCGACGCCGACCATGCCGATGGGGTTTTGCCTGTTCAACAACGCCGCGATCGCCGCACAGTACGCCCTGACGAAGCTCGATCTCGATCGCGTGCTGATCGTCGACTGGGACGTCCACCATGGAAATGGGACGCAGGACGCCTTTTGGGAGAGTGAACGAGTCGGATTTTTCTCGGCCCATCGCTATCCGTTTTATCCCGGCACCGGCGATTCGATGGAAATCGGCCAAAGCGCGGGGCTCGGCTATACCCGCAATTTGCCGCTGAAATTTGGGATCTCGCGGCGCGACTTCATCACCAAATTCGCCCAAGCGATGGAAGAATTCACCGCGAAGGTGAAGCCGCAACTGATCATTCTGAGCGCCGGCTTTGACGCACACGCCGCTGATCCGGTCGGCAATCTCGGCCTTGAATCGGAAGATTACGAGGAATTGTCCCAGATCGTGCTGGGCGCAGCGGACGCCTATTCTGACGGCAAATTGGTTTCTCTCCTGGAAGGAGGGTACAACCCGGAAAAACTGGCGGAATCGGTAGAGATCCACCTGCGCAATCTACTAGCACGGGACGAAAATTCAGCCTCCTAATGAATTCTCATCCTATGTTTTGGGTATCTGCCGCTACCCTGGCAGTTCTCCGATTCGCTCTGGGACAGACGAGAGTTTTCATGTTTCGAACGATCGTAAGCGTATCGCCCCGTCGCCACGTATAGACGCCCGCGACATTTTTTGGCCGAACACACTGCGCGATCTTACAGGAACAGCTCTCATGACGCCTTCTCAACACGACAGCCGCGAATCTTACCCTGCTCGCCCGATGCGTTTTCTGGTGATCGATGACGATCGCATGACGCGGGCAATGCTGTCCGATATGCTGTCGCCGTTCGGCGAGTGCGACGAAGCGGCGGACGCCGATACCGGCTTGAAGATGATTTTGGGCGCCGATGACGAACATCGCCGTTACGACGTCGCGTTCGTCGACCTGATCATGCCGGGCTGCGGCGGCAAAGATTTGCTGCGTGCGCTTCGCTCGGCGGAAGACGAGATGGGCCTGGCCGGCAGTGACGGCACGAAGGTGGTGATGATCACCTCTTCGCGCGATACTCGCAGCTGCGTGCAAGCCTTTATGCTCGGCTGCGAGTCGTATGTGACCAAGCCGTTCACCAGCGAGCAGATCGAGAACAAGCTTCGCGTGATCGGCACGCTGGCGATGGCCTAGTTCGCCTGACGAAAACGTTTAGACGTCTTCGTCCCCTTTCGGATCGATCATCCAGCGATCGAATCGCACCGGCGGATTGAAGTTCGGCGCGGTCGTCTCCAGCGGCAGATCGGCTTCGTCCGCTTCTTCCGCCACCAGCTCGCCGCATCGTTCGATCTGATGCAACGTCTTCAGCAGATAGACGACGTAGTTCGAGGTTGCGAACGCGCGACGCGGCGAGGTCATCCCGTTTCCGGCTACGTCCCATGCATCGATATTCATTACCATAGGGGGCTCCGCAAGAAGGCCGTCATTGTGCTTTCGGTCCGTCCCTACATAGCAACCGCGGCGCCGTTTTCAGCGACTTGAATAAAAATCGCCGAGACTCGCAAAAAGAGCCGAATTCTCTCGGGTGAAGCAAGTCGTACGGAAAAGCGAACGCAACCGGCGCGATGTGCGCCGGCGGTCAGGTCGTTGAGAGAATTTACAAACGCGTTTGTAAATCGCTGCGAAGGTTTACTCTCTATGCGCGATGCGACGACGGCGGCGTTGTAAGAACGTCATTTAGCGAGCGGCGACCGAGTCTTTCAGCCGCGATTGGATGTACTCGACCGCCTTCTGCAATTGCGGATCGACGAAACCCTCCAGTTCGATTTCTTCGTCCGATTTTTCCCGTGCGTCAATCGCCGCTTGATCGGCGATATTAGAACGATCGACGTCGCGGAAACTGCGTGAGCGGAGCATGTTCTTCAATTCATCGTCCGTGAGCGGTATGGCGAAACCTTCGTTCGGCGAAACGCCCCAAGGATCGTCATCGCCGTAGTCGGGGAAGCGATGAATGTTTTGCTCGCTGGGACGCCAATAGGTGGCGGTGGTGATCTTCAGCGCCCGTTGCTGACGATCGAGCGGAAAGATGCTTTGCACCGTCCCTTTACCGTAGGAACGTTGCCCGATGATCACCGCACGATCATGGTCCTGCAAACAAGCGGCGACGATTTCGCTGGCGCTGGCGCTGTACTGATTCACGAGGACCGCTACCGGCAAATCCTTCGGAATAATCGTGCCGGCCGGCGAAGCTTCCGAAACCTCTTCGATGCGACCATTTCGTCCGCGTGTCGAGACGATCACTCCTGCGTCCAAAAACATGTCGCAGATTTCTTCGGCCGCGGTCAGATAGCCGCCCGCATTGTTCCGCAAGTCGACGATCAAACCGTCAACCTTGCCGTCAATGCTTTCCCACGCGATTTGAAACTCATCGGCGGTCAGGTCGCCGAACGATTCAATCCGGATATAGCCGATCCGCGGATCTTCTTCGAGAAAGAAGTTCCAGTTCCCCTCGCCGTCGTGCGTATCGCCGAGCACCGACGCGACTTGAATCTGGGCTCGTTCGACGACGATATCGACCGGCTTGGTCTGACCAATATGCAGCACTTGCAGCGTGACTTTGGTTCCGATGACGCCGCGAAGCCGCTGCACCGATTTTTCAAAACCAAAATCTTCCACCTTCTGACCGTCGATCGCCAGGATGACGTCTCCCGCTTGCACGCCTGCCTGATAGGCTGGAGTGCCGCTGACCGGCGTCACGACCATCATCTGGTTCTTCTTCTCGTCAAACATGACGTGAATGCCGATGCCGCCGAACTCCTGATCCAGCTCTTCGCGGAAGTCGGTGAATTCGACCGGCGGAATGTAGGTGGAGTTTTGATCCAACTCCATCGTCATGCCGTTCATCGCCGAGTTGAACAACGTCTCATCGTCGATCGGGCGCACGTATTCGTACGAGATGATGTCGAGCGACTCGCCGAACAACCGCATGAAGCGATTGCGACTCGCGGCGCCGTAACATATCAGCGACAGAAACGCGGCAACGAAGATGATCGTAAGATTGCGTCGCGGCATAACCGGTCCCGGGGACGAAACGAACGACAAGAGCAAGCGTCAGGTTTCATCGTAACTCCCCCAGGCGAATTGGGGTAGCAGCGACCGCCGCCGTCGAGCAAAAGGGGGGCGATTTCGCCCCCTGCTAGCCGCCGACGAATGGAGCCGGAACCAGAAACGCATGTTGTTCCAGCAAGCTGTAGGCGCCGCTCCACGAGACGTAGAGCGCCAAATACATGAAGAAAACGTAGATCACCACCACCGGAACCTCACCCAACCGGGCGATCCAGCGAAAGAAAAAGTTACGCGGCGTTCCCCGGCGTCGCGCTCTTCCGAGCGCCCATCCACTTAGCAGTCGCGCCGGCAACATCAGCGCCACAAAGAACAAACTCGGCAGCCAGGCGATTTCCCGGTCGATCAATTCGATCTTCAGCAGATAAAGGGGGAGTGCGAAAAGGAGCGTGATCAACAGCGCCGACCAGAAGGCGAGCGGAGCATTCTTGAACTGCTTACGGACCTCGCGCCACTCGAACATCGCCCGCCAACGATTCTCGGCGGCGAAGTGGGCCTGCATGAACGGCAAGTAAAGCAGCACGAAGCAAAAGGCCAACATCCCTGGCAAGCTGACCAAAAACGCAACCGGCGGATTCTGAATCCCACGTGCGGCGATCATCCAGCCAACCGGCAAGATCAACCATACCAGCGTCGTTAGAAACCCACGCACGCCGAGCGAAAAGTAGTAACCAAGTCGCAGCGAACCGAGAAATTCCAGACAATTGTCGCGCGCTTCTGCAAACATTCCCCCAGCTCGCACGCGTCGCCAAAGCTTTATCGGCGCCGGCCAAAGAAAGTGACGAAACTTCCCGCCGCGGAACCAGGCCCATGCAATATGGAAGCTGACCGCCAGCGATAGCGCGATCAGAACCATCGTCATCCGCTGGGGAACGAGCCCCCCTGGTTCGATCAAGTTGGCGCTGTCCCGCAGGTCGGCCAAGAAGCGCAGCGGCCAGAACAGCAGCCAAGTTCCCAGTGCGATCGAACCAATCCGGGCCGCTTTGCGAATCCCGATAAATCCTTCGGTGAACTTGCCGGTCCGCGCAATTCGCCCACTTACTTCCAGCAAATAGCCAAGGCTCAGCATGTTGGCGATCGGAATGGTCGCCAGGATCGCCAGCAGGACGATCATCGAAACCAGGCCGAAAACCCACTCGACGCCGCTGCAAACCCCATCGAAGCAAAAGCGGATCCAACCACGAATCGGCGGCGCCGCAGCCATCGCTTTTTCGGCGACCGCCGGCAGGCTCGCTACCAGATCATCGTCGTGACCGACCGCTTCGATCGGCTCGGATATCGTCGCCATGAGCTACTGGAGGTGAAAAGTTGGGGAAAAGGAGGCCCGTGGGACTCGCGCGTCCCGGCTTTGGATATACCCAGCGAATGCGGCTGCGGTTTTCGCGCCAAGTCATATTTCTTCTGCGAAACCATTTTCTACCAACGGAGGTAATTAGTACAACGGAATTGTGGGAGGAACTTGAATCGTGATTTGGCTACGAAATCTGCTCTTTATCGCCATCTGCTGCGTCGCAGTCTCGGCCGTGATCGGCGGACTCGTCGTACCACAGCGCCCCCCCCAGGTCGCGGAGATCGCTCATTCGCTCGGCCCAGTTGAGCGAAATGAGATCCAGGCCGTCGCCGTCCGAGTCGACGAACAATTCCACGAAACCTGGACCGAAGCGGGACTTGAGCCGGCTCCGGCCGCCGACGATTTGGCCCTGATTCGCCGGATTTCGCTTGGCCTGACCGGAACGGTTCCGTCGCTGGAAGAGATTCGCGTCTTTGAAGCTCGCCCCGAAGAGGAACGGCTCTCGTGGTGGCTTTCCAAGACGTTCGCCGATCGACGATATGGCGATTTTGTCGCCGAGCGACTCCGTCGCGCTTACGTTGGCGTCGAGAACGGTCCGTTTCTCATCTATCGCGGTCGCCGGTTTCTGACCTGGCTCAGCGATCAGTTAATGGAGAATCGCCCCTACGATCAGTTGACCCGCGAGCTGATCGCCGAGAACGGTCTCTGGACCGATACCCCGGCGGTCAACTTCGTCACGGCCACCATTGATCAGGATGGAACCAAGCGTCCCGATCCGGTCAAACTGGCCGGTCGGGTAACGCGGGCCTTTCTGGCGACTCGCATCGACTGCGTGCAGTGCCACAACGACAACCTGGGGGGAGACCTGAAGCAGCAGGACTTCCACGAGTTGGCGTCGTTCTTCCGTGAGGCCGAAAACTCCTTCGTCGGCATCCGCGACAATGGGAAAGCAACCTACGAATATCAGTATCTCTACTCGGAAGAGACGACGACCGTTCCATCGCAGGTCCCCTTCAATCAACATCTGCTGAAGGACGCGGCGACCGAGCGAGAACGCCTCGCCAATTGGGTGACCCATCCCGAGAACCGCCCCTTCGCCCGCGCGATCGTCAATCGGATGTGGGCGATCACCACCGGCAAACCGCTTGTTACGCCGGTCGACAGCATTCCGCTGGAAGGCTCGTTTGAAACGGGCGAGTATCCGCCGGGACTCGAACCGCTGGCTGACGACTTTATCGCTCATGGGTTCGACCTGCAGCGACTGATCCGCGTGATCGTCGCAACCGAGGCGTTCCAGCGCGATAGCCAAGCCGACTTCGAGATCACCGCCGAGCATGAAGACGCCTGGGCCGCTTATCCGGTCACGCGGTTGCGTCCCGAACAAATCATCGGCGCGATCCAACAAGCGGCGGCCCTGAAGACGCTCGACGCCGAAAGCCACATCCTGACGCAGTTGGTCAACTTCGGCGAACACAACGATTTTTTAAGGCGATACGGCGACGCCGGCGAAGATGAGTTCGCCGAACAAGGGGGAACCATTCCGCAGCGGCTGCTGATGATGAACGGCAAGCTGGTCAAGGAACGAACCGAGAACAATATCGTCCGCAACGCGGCGACGCACATTTCGCAGCTTTCGCCGAACGATCCGACACGCGTGGAGATCGCCTATTTGACCGTGCTGACGCGCCGTCCCAGCCAGGAAGAGTCGGACTATTTCGTCGCTCGCCTGGAAGACCCGTCGCTTGGTCGCCGTCAGCATGTCGAAGATTTGATTTGGGCGCTGCTCAACTCGTCCGAATTCGCCTGGAATCACTAAGGGTCGAGGTTTTTCGATGCCAACGAAACATAGCCACCACGCCGGTTGCGGCGGAGCTGATCACTTTTCGCGGCGCACCCTGCTCAAAGCGGCCGGCGGATTGCCTTGGCTAACTCCGTTGGCAGCGCAGCTTGCCGCGGCGGCCGAAGCGGATAAAAGCGGCGCCCCGGCCAAGTCGGTGATCGTCCTGTGGATGCAAGGAGGTCCAAGCCAGCTGGAAACGTTTGATCCTCATCCTGGCACGATGATCGGCGGCGACACGAAACGGATCTCGACCTCCTCCTCCGGCGTTGAAATCTCCGACCTGATGCCGAGCACCGCCGAGATCATGAACCGCGTCGCACTCCTTCGCGGCGTCACCAGCAAAGAAGGGGATCACGAGCGGGCCACCTACAACATGAAGACCGGCTATCGTCCCGACCCGACGCTCATCCATCCGTCGATCGGCGCGGTGATGTGCCATGAGCTATCGAGCGCGGGAGTTGAAATCCCGCGTCACGTTTCGATCTTCCCCAATCAATGGCCTGGGCACGGCGGATTTCTGGGGAACAAATACGACGCGTTCAAAACGTACGATCCGCTTGGCGATCTCCCTGACCTGCCGCGACGCGTCGGGGACGAACGTTTCGCCCAACGACGCAAGGACCTCGATATTCTCGAGCGGACCTTTACCCGCAATCGCCGCTCCGACCTGGAGAAGAACCGGACGCTCCACCTGGCGACGATCGACAAAGCGATCACGATGATGGACTCGGAGCAGATCAAAGCGTTCAACATCGAAGACGCATCGCAGTCGTTGCGCGATGACTTCGGCGATACGCCGTTCGGCAGAGGTTGCTTGTGCGCCGTCCAGTTAATCGAAACCGGCGTCCGCTGCGTTGAAGTCACCCTAGGCGGCTGGGATACCCATGCGAATAACCACCAGTTGCAAAGCAATCGAATCGCCGAATTGGACCCGGCTTTCTCGGCCTTGATTCGCCTGCTGGAAGAACGCGACCTGTTGAAGAGTACGGTCGTCCTGTGCGGAGGCGAATTTGGCCGCACGCCTAAGATCAATCCGGCCGCCGGACGGGATCATTGGCCGCATGGCTTTAGCGTCGCTTTGGCCGGCGGCGGAATTCGTGGCGGCGCATTGCTAGGCGAGACCGATCCCGAGGGTGAAAAAGTGACCGCCGATCTTACCGACGCCGTCGGTATCGCCGACATCCACGCGACGATCTACCAGTCGCTGGGGATCAACTTCCACCACATGTACGACACGCCGATCGGCCGCCCAATGGCGATCAGCGACGGAAAGCCGATCGCTTCGATCTTGGCGTAGAGCGAACGTGGTTAGCCCAGATAGCTCCGCTTTCTGGGCGGCGCAGCCGCAGGACGCGTCAATCCACGGCGAGCCGAACCGGGGCTCCATGCGGTCCGTTTCGGTAAGCTGTCCGCCGATTTTCAGCCAGCCGCGGATCGATGCTTTCTGCCGACCTTGTCGGCCGCGATAGCGACAGCTATCGCGGCTAACCAGCATCCGATCAAGCGCACGAAAAAAGCTCGTCCCAAGCGGAACGAGCTTTTTCTGATTCTTGCTGACAGTACGAGCGATTAACGCTTCGAGAACTGCGTTCCGCGGCGGGCGCCACGCAGACCGTACTTCTTGCGTTCCTTCATGCGGGAGTCGCGGGTCAGGTGACCGTTTTCACGCAGCGCCGGGAAGGCGGCATCGTCCAGCGCGGCCAGAGCACGACCGAGACCCATGCGGCAAGCGCCAGCTTGGCCCGAGGTGCCGCCGCCGTTGACCAGAACGCGGACGTCGAGCTTTTCGGCATAGCCGGTATCAACCAGCGGGCCCATGAAGGCGGCCTGGTCTTGGATGTTCGGGAAGAAGTCTTCCAGCGAGCGGCCATTGATGCTGATCTTGCCGCTGCCGCTCTTGATGCGGACGCGAGCGACGCTCGTCTTGCGGCGGCCGGTGCCCAAGATGACGCCGTCAGACGATTTCGCCTTCTTCACCGGAGCCGGAGCGGCTTCAACGGGAGCTTCGGCGGCGGGGGTTTCGACATTCGTTTCGTCGGTCGACATTGTGTTACCTTAGTCTCGTATTCCCTTAGACTCGCTGTATTTCGTTATCGCTTACTTGCGCTTCTTTTGTTTGACTTGACCCAGACCGGTCAGCGGCTGCGGCTGCTGAGCCTGATGGGTGTGCTCCGGACCGACGAAGATCTTCAGCTTGTCGAGCATTTTGACCGCCAGCTTGTTCTTCGGCAGCATCCGACGGACCGCGTCACGCAGGATCCACTCCGGATGACGTTCCAGACGCTTGCCGGCCGTTTCGACCCGCAGTCCGGGGTAACCGGTGTACCAGTTGTATTCTTTCTTGTCCCACTTGCTGCCGGTGAACTTCACCTTTTCGGCGTTCACGACGACGACAAAATCGCCAGTGTCGACATGGGGAGTATAGGTGGGGCGATGTTTCCCCATCAAAATCATGGCCAAATCGCTCGCCAAGCGACCGACGATCTGATCTTCCGCGTCGACCAGCCACCATTGCTGTTCGATTTGACCGGGCTTCGCCACGAAAGTTGTAGTCGACATAGTATCCTGGCTCTCAGACTTCTCTTGGCTCGAGTTTATCCTGACTCAATCGTCCAATCCGGATCGCAG
This sequence comes from Blastopirellula sediminis, assembly GCF_020966755.1. Classification (NCBI taxonomy): domain Bacteria; kingdom Pseudomonadati; phylum Planctomycetota; class Planctomycetia; order Pirellulales; family Pirellulaceae; genus Blastopirellula; species Blastopirellula sediminis. The sequence continues at coordinate 9,760 of NZ_JAJKFT010000004.1, read as the reverse complement.
AAATTGTCCCGGAACTTGGATTTCTCCCCAGCAGCCGCTTTGAAAGGGAAATGCCGCTTTCAAACGCCCTATCTGGCCCCAGCTTGGTCAGGGGAAACACGTATGTTACCGGCCTACCGCCGAGTCCGCAAGTGCCGCGGGGACTGATTTAAAGAAAGGGAGAAAACCCGCACTGGATGCCGCCGAGATCCAGAAAAAAGGGTTCACAGACGCCCCTCCGTGTGTAAGAATTTTCCACCATTGAAGTTGTGCCGCGCGGCATTTGCAGCTCGCCGCTTCCAGAATCCCCAGGCGCCGCGCCCCACGACCTAGGGAAACATCATGATTATTGCCGTCGTTCGCGAAAATTTTCCGGGCGAGAAGCGTGTCGCCCTGATCCCCGCGTCCCTTGTCCCGTTGCGCAAAATCGACGCTGAAATCGTCGTCGAGACCGGCGCCGGCGTTGCTGCGGGCTTCCCAGACGCCGATTATGAGGCTGCCGGCGCCAAAATCGTCCCATCTCGGGCTGACGCCTTTGCCCAGGCCGACGTCGTCCTCCAAGTCCGCTCGCTTGGATCCAACCCAGTAGCGGGGAGAGTCGACCTCGACCTGGTCAAACCGGGCCAGATCCTCATCGGCGGCTGCGATCCGCTCGGCAATCCCGCCGCCATCCAGGAAATGGCTGCCAAAGGAGCGACCCAGTTCGCCCTGGAGTTGATCCCCCGGATCACGCGGGCTCAGAGCATGGATATCCTCTCCTCCCAAGCGACCATTACCGGTTACCGCGCCGTTTTGATCGCGGCGACCGAGCTCCACAAGATCTTCCCCCTGATGATGACCGCGGCCGGGACCCTTTCTCCCGCCAAAGTCTTCGTGATCGGCGCCGGCGTTGCTGGCTTGCAAGCAATCGCCACGGCCAAGCGACTGGGGGCCGTCGTCCTCGGTTACGACGTACGGAAAGAAGCCCAAGAACAGATCGAAAGCCTCGGCGCGAAAGCGGTCGACTTTCAACTCGAGTCGGGCGGCGCTCAAGACAAAGGGGGCTATGCCAAAGACCTGGGCGAAGAGTTCTACAAGAAACAACGCGAATTCATGGCCAATACGGTTCGCGAATGCGACGTCGTCATCACGACCGCCGCGATCCCCGGCAAGAAGTCGCCGCTGCTCGTCAACACGGCCGCCGTGAATGGCATGCGTCCCGGTTCGATCGTGGTCGATCTCGCCGCCGAACGAGGCGGCAACGTCGAACCAAGCGAAGCGGACGTGCGAGTGGATCACAACGGCGTACTGATCCTCGGCCCGACCAATCTGCCCGCCGAAGTCCCGCAACACGCGAGCCAGATGTTCTCCGGCAACATCACCAAGTTCCTCCTCAACCTGGTCAAAAAGGGAGAGAAGGAACTGACGATCGATCCGGAAAAAGATGAGATCGTCGCCGGCACGCTGGTCGCTCGCGGTGGCGACGTGGTCAGCAATCGAATTCGCGAGATGCTGGGAATGCCGCCGATCGTTCCGCCGGAGCCCAATGACAAAATCCCGCTGGAAGATGAGCCAACGCCGCCTGCCGAAGGAAACGCATCATGAGATGGCTGTTACTAATGCTGCTGATCTTGGGCAACGGGTCTCTGGCGATCGGCCAAGAGAGCGAAGCCCCCAAAGCCGAAGAAAAGCCGGCCGCCGCGGAACCTGCGGAGAAAGAACCGGCTGCGGAAAAGCCACCGGCAGAGGAAACGCCCAAGGCCGCTGAAGCGACGCCAGAGGAGCCCGAAACTGAAACGACTCCATCGCCGGTCGATGGCGAGCCGCAGCCGCTGACGAAGACGTACACGCGGTACGACGCATTGGCCGCGAGTCTCACGATTTTCATCCTGGCGATCTTTATCGGCTTCGAGTTGATCACGAAGGTTCCGCCGACGCTGCACACGCCGCTGATGTCGGGCTCCAACGCGATCAGCGGAATTTCGATCGTCGGCGCGCTGATCGCAGCCAGCGCCGACAACGCACCACTGGCCGCAATCATCGGCCTGGTCGCCGTCATCCTGGCGACGATCAACGTGGTTGGCGGCTACCTGGTGACGCACCGCATGTTGGAAATGTTCAAACCGAAACGATAACGCGACTCGGCTTCCACGAAGGGACAACTTGTGAGAGACGCCTTAATCAATCTGGCCTATGTCGTTTCGGCGATCCTATTCATCTTCGGCCTGAAATACATGTCCCATCCGCGCACCGCGGTAAAGGGGAACCTGATCAGCGCCGGCGCAATGCTCTTGGCGGTGGTGCTGACGCTCACCGCGATCGGCATGGTCGGCACGTATGTGATTGCCGGCCTGGTGATCGGCGGCATCATCGGCGTGGTATTGGCCGTCAAGGTGCAGATGACCGAGATGCCGCAGTTGGTTGCGTTGTTCAACGGCTTCGGCGGCGCGGCGACCGTTTTTGTCGCCGGGGCTGAATTGCTCAAACCTGATACCTCGACAGCCCCGGACGTGATGCTGGCCGCAGCTCTTTCCGGCTTGATCGGCGCGGTCACGTTCTGGGGTTCGCTGGTCGCCTATGGCAAGCTGCAAGAACTGAAGATGTTCAAAAAGCCGATCAACATCCCCTCGGGCGCGGTCGTGAACGGCGTCATGGTGATGATCTTGCTGCTGCTGACCATCTTCATGGCGGGATCCAACTGGAGCGTCTTGCCGTACATCTTGATCGTGATCATCGCGTCGATCCTGGGCTTTACGCTCGTTGTGCCGATCGGCGGCGCCGACATGCCGGTGGTGATCGCGCTGCTCAACTCTTATTCGGGACTCGCGGCGGCGGCAACCGGATTTGTGATCGACAACAACGTGCTGATTATCTCCGGTTCGCTGGTCGGCGCCTCCGGCATCATCCTGACGCAGATCATGTGTAAAGCGATGAACCGCTCGCTGACGAACGTCGTCTTCGGCGGCTTGCAATCGGCCGCGGCGGCGTCCGGCCCTGCGGCGGATGAAGTCTACGCCAACGTCCGCTCGACTTCGGCCGACGACATAGCGATGATTCTCGACGCAGCGCAGCGCGTCGTCGTCGTTCCGGGATATGGCCTGGCGGTCGCCCAGGCCCAACATGCCGTTCGCGACATGGCGACAGTCCTCGAAGACCGAGGAATCAACGTCGAATATGCGATTCACCCGGTCGCCGGTCGCATGCCGGGGCACATGAACGTCCTGCTGGCCGAAGCGGACATCCCCTACGAAAAGCTGCGCGAGATGGATGACATCAATCCGACGATGGGCCAGGTCGACGTCGCGATCGTGCTCGGCGCCAATGACGTGGTCAATCCGGTCGCCAACACCGATCCCAACAGTCCGATCGCCGGCATGCCGATTATCAACGTCGACAAGGCGCGGACCGTGATCGTGATTAAACGGAGTCTCAGCCCCGGTTTCGCAGGCATTCCGAATCCGCTGTTCGCCGCCGACAACACCTTGATGTTCTTCGCCGACGGCAAAGAGGCGATTCTCGACATCATCACGGCAATCAAAGAAAACGCCTAACCCGCCAATCGGGTCGCGAACGAAGAAGTCAACGCGTACGCTTCGACCGATTCCCACGTGAAGCCGTTCCAGCGTTCAATCGCGTTCCACTCGTTGCGGCCGATCGCACGCAGCGACGCACACCACTGCTGCGGATCGCTGCCAAGCCGCCGCGCGAGCGCTTCGATCTTCAGCATGTCTCCTGGCCGCATCCCGCACATCGCGGCAAGTTCGCGCCAAGTCAGAAGCGGTTGATCCGCGTCAATTTCCAAACGGAACAATCCGTCGCAGTAGAGATCGGTTTGCTCGCGATCGCACCGGAGATACGAACCGTTGATATGCCGCACCGCGCGATTGGCCGTCTCTTCCCACGACTGGTTGGTTGAAAACCAAACGGCTGGACGAATTCGCCCAGAGCCGTCCGAACTTGGTTTCAAAATCCCGCTACTCAGAATCGCGTCGATGCGCCGCCCGTTGGTGTAGTGCCATTTCATGTCTTGTGCCCTCATTAGCCGCCTGATGAACTTGGAACTGTCTTTTTGTCCACCAGGTTTGGGACACGTTTGGTCAAAACGGGATGCAGGCGATAACGATTCCTCCGGTTCTTCCTCAGAAAAGTCCGCCTAATGGGTACGATCTTCCGCGGCGCATGTGAAATTAGGAAAAGCAGCTAATGCGTGCTAGCTGTGACGCCGATTCCCTAACTGTTCGACGAAGGAAGTCGACGTAGGTTGGCGGGCGCTATGGATCAGCGCCTCGAATTTAGATCGCCACGGATGCGGCGGAAAAGGACATATGCAGACAGAATTGGCGCGCAACTATGGCTCGGCCCTTTCCCAGCTACCTTCGTATTCACCGACACGATTCGGCGCAACCGGTCGCCGACAAGCCTCACTTTCCAGGACTCGCTTCCGCTAGTGAAGCATTGGTCGAAGCTTTCGGCTGTCAACTGGAATTCCAAGAAGGCGCCGCCGGAAAGGGATACGCCGTCGTCGACATGGACGGCAAATCGACCGGGCGACTGCTGGTGAAGCCGGTGCTGAATGACCCCGACTTCGCTCCTCCCCGCGAAGTCGCGAAACTTGCCGGCGCCTTGGCCGAGATGATGTCGGAGGTGAAGCGACTGCAATCGGCGCTCGAGCGTCGTGAAGCGGAGCTCGCGACCAATATTCCGGTTTCGGTCGTCGAATCGAAGAACCACATCGCCACGAAGCTCCAGGCCATCCTTCGCGGCGCGATCGAAAACGTCCATGCGTCGGCCGCCGCGATCTACATGCTCGACGATTCGACCAGCCAGTTGAAACTTCGCGCCGCTCTCAACCTTCCGCCTGATCGCTTCCTGGAACCGGCCCGACCGCTGGCCGCAGCAGTTGCCGACCTCGAAGCACTCTCCGGCAGCGCCGTCGTGCTGGAAGATACCGCTCTGTTGCCGCATTGGCGCTGCCCCGAAAACTTCCCCTCGGCCTGCTGCATACCGATTTCGACCGCGTCGAACCCGATCGGCACCCTCTGGGTTTTCTCCGAAGAATACCGGGACTTCTCGGAAGCCGAAACGCAAACGCTGGAGATCATCGCTGGGCGAATCGCGTCGGAACTGGAACTGGACGTCGTCCTGCAAGACAAGACCGAGTCGCGTCAGCTGACGCAACAACTGCATGCGGTCGCCGCTCAACAAGATCACCAACTTCCGCACATCAAACCGCTGCTCGAAGGTTGGGACCTGGCTGGTTGGACCGAACAAGCCGAACAAGCCGGCGGCGACTTCCATGACTGGTCGATGCTCGACGACGGCGCCTTGGCGATCACGGTTGGCGACGTCGATGGACGCCAGTTGGAAGCGGCGATGATGGCCGGGCAATTGGCGACCGCCGTTAAGGCGCACAGCCGCTATGCCGCCGACGCGCGGACCTTGGTCAATCGGGTGAATCACACCTTCTGGTCGACCTCGGCCGGAGATCGTTTCGCTTCGCTCTCGTACGGCGTGATCCATCCCGACACCGGTTTGATCGAGATCGCCAACTCCGGCGAAACGTGCGGCCTGCTGATTACGCCTGACGGTTGGGAAGAATTGTGGGAAATGTCGTTCCTGCTCGGAGCCCGCACCGACGTCGATCCGCGGTATGTCGAACGCCTCCTGAAGCCCGGTTCGGCGATCACAATGATGTCGTCCGGCGTGCGGGAATACCTGTTCGATGAAGCAGGTCCGGAAGGAATCGCCCAATTTGCCGAGCGACTACGGGAGCACCTGGAACTTCCGGCCGATCGAATTCTGACGGCCGGGCGTGAACTTCTCGCCAAGCTCGACCGTCCTACCGCTTGCGACCGGACGATTTTCGTGGTCAAACGCCGTCCAGATCGGTAATTTGCCCCCGCTTGACCGCAACCGCGGTTTTCCTAGACTAATGTGTTCCATTACGGTCGCTTACGGCGACAGTAAGGCCAAAGCCGGGCTAGTGGCGGAATTGGCAGACGCGCTAGGTTGAGGGCCTAGTGTCCGTAAAGGACGTGCTGGTTCGAATCCAGTCTAGCCCACCTCAAGAAATCCCATTGTTTCGCGGTAACGCGGGCAGTGGGATTTTTTCTTTTCTTGTCTCGGCGACTCTCTTTTTCCCGCACGCGGCGGCACGCCGTAACCTCGCCGCTTGGCCAGCATCCACGTAGTAGACACATAAACTATTTACACGAACCCGAGTTCGCCATGTCCGCTCTAGCCGCCTACACTTTGATCCACGTCGCCATCAGCCTGGTTGGAATCGTTTCCGGATTCGGGTTCGCCTATGCCCTGATTACTTCCCGCCCGCAACCGGCATGGACCGCGACCTTTTTCGCCTCAACGGTGTTGACCAGCCTGACCGGATTCGGCTTTCCCAACCTTCACCTCACCCCAGGGGTGATCATCGGCCTGATTTCGCTGGGACTGTTTGCGTTGGCGGCGTATGCCAGGTATCGCGAACATGCCCAAGGGGGTTGGCGAGTCGCTTACGTCTTGTCGTCGCTCGTCGCTTTTTACCTGAACTTCCTGGTGTTGGTCGTGCAGTCGTATCAAAAGATCCCGGCGCTGCATGCAATCGCACAAACGGAAGTGGTCGCACAGTTGGTCGTGCTGGTCGCTTTCCTGATCGCCGGCTACTTTGCAGTCCGGCGCTATCACGCGACGCCAAGCCTCACGAGCGCCGCTTGATCGCAGTTATCCAATTCGATCTACTGAAGGCGGCTCGGGCCAATGGCCCCCGTCAAAGAGTCTCCGCCTGGGCCAAAAAAGAAACCCGGTTCGTTCTCACGACGAACCGGGTTTTTCTCGTTTCATGGTTGGGCGAATGTGCGACTACGTCACTGCATTCCAACCGTAATCGACGTACTTGTACGCGAACGTGCCGTCCGGGTTCAAGTCGACCAGGCCGAAACCTTCCTGCATGCCGCGATATGGTCCACGCCACCAACTGCCGCAGACCGCGCCGCCGCAGATGTAGGTGACGCCGTTGTATTCGATTCGTTCGAGCTGGTGATGATGTCCCGAAAGGGCCAGCTTCACATTGTGTTTGCCGAACAGCGCCCCCAGTTTCGGCGCGTCGCGGCACATCGCGCTATAGCCAACGCGATACGCCAGGTCATCCTCGCGACCTTTGTCGAAAGTGGTCACGGTGTAAATCGGAATGTGGGAGACGACCAGCGCCGGCGTTTCGGCCGGCTTCGCTTCCAGATCTTTGGTGAGCCAGTCGAGTTGCTCTTCGTCGATATAGGCCTGGTACCGATTGTCCGGCGCCATCTGAATATCGTCGAGGATATAGAACCGCCATCCTCCTTGATCGAAGGCGTAGTAGGTCTTTTCGAGGCTGAGCTTTTCGCAAACCAGCCCTTTCCCGAACGCGGCGTCTTCCGGCTTCACGTCCTGGCGGTGCGACCAACCGAAGACGTCGTGATTGCCGATGCACGGGTAGAACGGAATGTCGGTCTCCCCTTTGCTGACGTCGCTGTAGAGCGCAAAGAGCTTATCGGCCCGATTGCGGTTATGAGCGAAGACGTCCATCACCATGTCGCCGCCGGTGACAATCACTTCCGGTTTCACGTCGAGCGCGTTGACCGCCGCCAGGCATTTGCGGAAACCATCCGCAGCCGAGAGTTCGGGCTGAACATGGATGTCGGTCAAATGGGCGAAACGAAACGGCTTGGCGGTTTGATCGGCTCGGGCGAAGCTCGGCAACACGCATCCACTAAGGGCGGCGCTGGCCAGTTGAAGAAAATTGCGTCGTCGCATCAAGTCTCTCCTGCGAGTCAGTAGCGGCTAATCCAACTGCCAGGATAGCAATTCCGCCGCGAAGCAATTCTAGCCCACGGGAAGTTTCGCAGAAAGTTAACGCGAAGGCCTGTTTTCCAAGACGCGTCCGCCTCATAAGCAGGGGACAAAGCCCTGCTTATGGACCTATTCAAAGTCGAACTGGGCGGTGAGCGGTTCACTCCAAGGTGATATCGAACACGTTTTCGCCATCGGCCGAAACGGTCTTTTTGATCGTCGAATCGCCGTTGTACTTCGCGGGAATGTACGACTCGGTGATCTGTTCGCCGTACTGATCTTTCTCGCTCTTGGTGCGGACGGCGCTGATGCGCAGGATCTTGTCGCCTGGGGGAGCCTCGGCTTTGATTTGGCCGTTGACGATTTCCCCCATCGCGGCCATGGTGGCGCCATCGACCGAGTCAAACACAATCGTCCCCTGCTCGATCGGCTCTCCCTTGTAAGTAACCGTGCCGGTCACGGGATAGGTATTCTTGGTTGAGCCCGAACACCCTTGGAGCATCGGGACGAGCGCGACGATCCCCAAGACCAATAGCTTCATACGCATTGAACATCTACTTTTACGAACCATTCAGATTGGGAAGCGGCCTGCGCAAACAAGTCGCAGGAATCGATTTGATCCAAGCTTGGATCTCGGACTACGGAAGCTCGAAGACTTCCCCTCCGTTGCGCGTCCCCATCCCCTGGAACACCGTTTGATTGACCGTTTCTGGAATGAAGCGAACCGAGCCGTCCGCCAGCGCCACGTGAGCGCCTCCCGGATGATAGCTGCGAGCGTGCGTTTCCATGTTCGAGCTTGTGCACTCGCGGCAAGGAACCTTTTCCGTTCCGTTGCAATACTGCAACCGATCGCCAACCGGCGTGTTGGGAGCCCGCATCGTCGTGAACACTACGTTGCCGTGATACGGATTGTGGTAGCGTCCGCGTAAATCGTGCGTACCACCGCAAACGACATTGCCGGCGCCAGACGCGCCGATCGAATCTTGCTGCAAGCGGATCTCGCCGATCATCGCTGTGTTTGACGTGCCATCGGTAACTGCCGCAAAATCGGTTTTGCTGCGCGGATAAAACATCCCGTTGGTTATGCCGGCTCCGCTGCCGGTGTGGCTATTTCCGTTGCAGACCAGGTAGCTACCGTGGAAGCCTTGTTGCTCAACTTTTTCTTTGAGCGGCTCTGAAGGGCAGACGAAACCGTCGATCACCACGTTCCGCAGGTTCGTCGGCCAACCGCCGGGGAACTCGTTGTTTTCGATCCGCGGCTTATATTGGTCGTACAAATTGCCTTGTTCGACGAAGGGCAGAATCAGATGGAACCAGGAAACGCGACGATTGCCCGAGTAGCCAGGGTCCGCTCCATTGATATTGCAGTTGGTGGCCATCGGAAAGACTTGGAACGTGTCATGGTAGTTGTGAAACGCCAACCCGAGCTGTTTCAGGTTGTTCGTGCACGACATCCGTCGCGCGGCTTCGCGGGCCTGCTGCACTGCGGGGAGCAATAGTGCGATCAAGACCCCGATGATTGCGATGACGACGAGCAATTCGACGAGCGTGAAGGCTCGTCGCGAAAGATGAGAGCGCGACATGACTCGACCCCGCTAGAAAAGAGAATGTGAATAGCGGACTCGATTAAATCGCACTTTTTTGGATATTACAAGATTTTTCTCTTTGCATAAAATGGGCGTTTCTTTCACTCGAAGAGAAAAACACCCTACCAACGCATCAAACAACGCATGGAACGTGGCCGTTGCGCTGCTGAGTGAAGCAAAGAAAGAAGCCGCGAAACGCGATCTGCTTCCTCCAACTGTTGAACTGCCAGGATATGCAGCGCGTTGAATTTCGACATTCGTCGCCAGCGTCGCAGCGCGCATAAAAAAACCTCACGCCAGCGTTAGCTGACGTGAGGTTTCGTATAAATATGGTTGTGACCAAGCTGAGCTGAGTGAGACTGTCCCATGGTAGACGTCTAGTTAAGCGATTGCTC